>NZ_CP090975.1:117500-816250 GCF_021513215.1 Suttonella sp. R2A3
GGATGTGTGTTTAAGCGTGTAGGCTGAGATCTTAGGCAAATCCGGGATCTTAAGGCTGAGGCGTGATGACGAGTCTCTACGGAGACGAAGTAGTTGATGCTATGCTTCCAGGAAAAGCCTCTAAGCTTCAGGTTATTGACAACCGTACCCCAAACCGACACAGGTGGGTGGGATGAGAATTCTAAGGTGCTTGAGAGAACTCGGGTAAAGGAACTCGGCAAAATGATACCGTAACTTCGGGAGAAGGTATGCCCTTTGATGTGAAGGACTTGCTCCGTAAGCATTGGAGGGTCGCAGAGAATAGGCCGCTGCGACTGTTTATCAAAAACACAGCACTGTGCAAACACGTAAGTGGACGTATACGGTGTGACGCCTGCCCGGTGCCGGAAGGTTAAATGATGGGGTGAGAGCTCTTGATTGAAGCCCCGGTAAACGGCGGCCGTAACTATAACGGTCCTAAGGTAGCGAAATTCCTTGTCGGGTAAGTTCCGACCTGCACGAATGGCGTAACGATGGCGGCGCTGTCTCTACCCGAGACTCAGTGAAGTTGAAATCGCAGTGAAGATGCTGTGTACCCGCGGCAAGACGGAAAGACCCCGTGAACCTTCACTACAGCTTGACACTGAACATTGACCTTACTTGTATAGGATAGGTGGGAGGCTATGAAACCGAGACGCTAGTTTTGGTGGAGCCATCCTTGAAATACCACCCTGGTAATGTTGATGTTCTAACGTAGGTCCTGAAACGGGATTGCAGACAGTGTCTGGTGGGTAGTTTGACTGGGGCGGTCTCCTCCTAAAGAGTAACGGAGGAGTGCGAAGGTGGGCTCGGTGCGGTCGGAAATCGCACCAAGAGTGCAAAGGCAGAAGCCCGCTTAACTGCGAGACATACAAGTCGAGCAGATACGAAAGTAGGTCTTAGTGATCCGGTGGTTCCGAATGGAAGGGCCATCGCTCAACGGATAAAAGGTACTCCGGGGATAACAGGCTGATTCCTCCCAAGAGTCCATATCGACGGAGGAGTTTGGCACCTCGATGTCGGCTCATCACATCCTGGGGCTGTAGCAGGTCCCAAGGGTATGGCTGTTCGCCATTTAAAGTGGTACGCGAGCTGGGTTCAGAACGTCGTGAGACAGTTCGGTCCCTATCTGCCGTGGGCGTTGGAGATTTGAAGGAAGCTGTTCTTAGTACGAGAGGACCGGAATGGACGAACCTCTGGTGTACCGGTTGTGATGCCAATTGCATTGCCGGGTAGCTATGTTCGGAAGGGATAACCGCTGAAAGCATCTAAGCGGGAAGCCCCTCCTAAGATAAGATCTCCCTAACGCTATAAGCGTTCTCAAGGTCCGTTGAAGACGACGACGTTGATAGGTCGCCTGTGGAAGTGTGGTAACACATGAAGCTAAGCGATACTAATTGACCGTGAGGCTTGATCATACAACGCTCAAGTTATCTTAAGACGATTTAGAAGAGATATTGAATGTTTCTTGAGTACTGGATGGGAAAACGGAGCTAAGGCTCTATATCCAGTACTGACAACCGGTTTTCCTGATGGCCATAGAGCTGTGGTCCCACCTGAATCCATGCCGAACTCAGTAGTGAAACGCAGCATCGCCGATGGTAGTGTGGGGTCTCCCCATGTGAGAGTAGGTCACCATCAGGGTTTAACACAAGCCCCTAGTAGCAATACTAGGGGCTTTTTTAATGCCTGAGATAAAGATTTATAGGTTTTAATTGCTGTTTTTTTCACCAACATTAATGAAATGTTAGAATAAGAAACCTAATGCTGATGCTGTTTATGCATAAATAAGGTGTGTCTCTTAATTGAAGAATCCAGCGAGAATCGTGTCATTTATGGAGTTTAACTATCTGAATATTAGCCACTATTTGTTATATAAAATATTCACAAGCCAACGATTGATATCTATATACTATTCTAATATAAAAGAAATATTTAAAAATGTATAAATTAGATTTATAGTAAATTATTTTATAATAGGCTTGTGGTATGGCCACATTTCATAAAAATAAGGAGATTATTATGAAATTGAAAAAACTGTTGATCTTATTCGTTGCCTTATTATTATCGGCAGCTTCACTAGCGAAAGTTAATATCAATACCGCAAATGTTGATGAACTTTCTGCCTTATCTGGCATAGGAGAGGCTAAAGCGATGGCGATTATTGACTATCGGGAAGCTAATGGTGATTTTTCTGCTGTTGATGAATTGGTTAATGTCAAAGGCATCGGCCAAGGAACCTTAGATAAATTAAAAGATGACCTGTCCGTTACGGGCAAAACGGATTTATCTGATGTTGAACATTTATCCCAATAATGAGTAAAAGGCTGCGATCTCCGCAGCCTTTTAGACGTTAGATAGGAGATCATTCGTCTTTCAAACATTTGTTGGACATTTCTTAGTGAATGCTTATAATAAACGGTAGCTAACAAGTGGCTTATTTAAAGGAGCATAGGTATGAAAAAACGTTGGTTATTAGGTTTGGGTTCTCTCTTGAGTTCCGCACTTTGGGCAGCTTCGCCGGTTGGTGTTTGGCAAACCTTTGATGAAGATAGCGGTGAGAAAAAGTCCGAAGTGGAGATTATTGAGCTTTCAAGTGGTGAGCTTGCCGGCAAAATTTTGCTGCTAAACCAAAAGCCGGGTGCACTGTGTGTCGAATGTAAGGGCAGCAAGAAAGATCAACCTATCGAAGGGATGACCGTTATTTGGGGTTTGCAACCCGATGGCGAGAATGAATGGACTGATGGTGAAGTGCTCGATCCCGCTAATGGCAAAACGTATAACTTAAAAATCGAGTTATCCGAAGACGGTAATACGATGGATCTACGTGGTTATGTTGGCGTTTCTCTTTTGGGACGGACACAAACCTGGAAGCGTATAAAATAATCTCGTACGTCAATGATCTAATAAATCCGCCTTAATGGCGGATTTTTAGTTTTAGAAAGAAAACACAATGCTTTATGATGTGTGACGTGTGGATTTTTTTGCGCAGCGACGCAAAGATAATATATGGTCACAGCACAGAAGAATGGTTTATTTTGCGTTATAATGCACGCTTTATTTTGATTAGGAGGAAACGATGTTATTTATTCAATCAGCTTATGCTCAAGATGCGGCAGCACCTGCTGGCGGCGGTATGATTCAATTGGTTCTAATGGTTGGCCTGTTTGCGATTATTTGGTTTTTGATGATTCGCCCTCAGCAAAAGCGCATGAAAGAACATAAAAAAATGGTAGAAGCCTTAGCTAAAGGCGATGAAGTGATTACTGGTGGTGGTTTGATGGGGCGTGTGATTGCGCTTGACGGTCAAGCAATCGATTTAGAAATTGCCAAGAATACGGTTGTTCGCCTGCAGCGTAACTTTGTTACCCAGGTTTTGCCTAAAGGCAGCTTGAAAGGCGCGTTGACTAGCGAAGTTGCGGAAGCTAGCGAAGAATAATTGCCATTGCCGCACTTAGTGCGGCTTCATTTCGTAGGAGCTTGCTCCTGCCTGATTTTTGTGGAATAACCCATGCCTAAACCTTTTGCCCTTTGGAAATATGCCCTGATTGCGGTGGTATTGGCTGCGGGGCTGATTTTTGCTTTACCGAATTGGTATGGCAAATCGCCCGCTGTACAAATGCAGTTTGAATCGTTGGACGTGGCGAGTGCCGCTGCAACTGAAGTAAACAATGCGCTTGCTGAGGCTAATTTAAACCCGGTTCGCTGGGAACAAAAAGATAAGAGTCTGAATTTGCTGTTTGCCGATACGGACCAGCAAATTGCCGCCAAAGACCTATTAACACCAGCTTATCCTGATGCTGTGGTGGCGATTAACTTACTCTCTGATGCGCCGCAATGGATGCAATCGTTCGGTTTGGATCCGATGAGCCTGGGCCTGGATTTACGCGGCGGGGTATCTTTCCTGCTGCAAGTCGATACTCAGCAATTATTCGAACGTAAGAGCGCCGAGCTTATTGATCTGACGACGTCAACGTTAAGTGATCAAGGGTTGTCTTATCTGCGCGCTGAGGCGAGTGAGCAAGGTGGGGCATTGCTATTATTTGCCAGTGAAGATGAACGTAATGCTGCTCAAGATGCGATTTTTAGCATTGTGCCGAATACGGTTGAGCGCTTAAATACCACCCAACAGGGGCAATACGGCATACAACTACGCTACACTGACGAAGGGATTGCTGCGGCGAAACGTAAAGCAGCTGAACAAAACCGCATGCAAATGTCTGGGCGTGTTGATAGTTTAGGGGTTGCAGAGCCATCGATCCAAGTGGTTGGCGATGATCGGGTATTAATCCAGTTGCCAGGGATTCAAGATGTTGCTGCGGCGAAAGAGATACTTGGTTCAACCGCAACCCTAGAGTTTTATTTAGTCGACGAAAAAGGCGATGTTAACCAAGCTGTACGTAGTGGCCGTGCGCCTTTTGGTACCAAACTCGCCTATTTTGAAGACGGACAACCCATACTACTCAAGCGTCGGGTGATAATGAGTGGTGAGCATATTGTTGACGCGAGTGCGAGTTACGGGCAAGAAGGGTTGCCGCAAGTCAATGTGGTGCTCGATTCTGCCGGTGGCGCGATTATGTCGAACGTGACCCGCGATAATATCAATAAGCCGATGGCGACGATGTACGTTGAGTTTGTCCCGGAAACGGTAGCTGGTGAGGATGGCGAGACAACCACGCAAATGAGTAAACGCGAGTTCGTGGTTAATTCAGCGACCATTCGTGGCCAATTCTCAAAGAATTTCCAGATTACCGGGGTGGAACCGATCACGCGTGCACGTAAACTTGCGGCAACACTGCGTGCTGGTTCGTTAACCACGCCAGTGTATATCGTTGAAGAGCGAACAATTGGCCCGAGCGCGGGTAAGCAAAATATCGAACAAGGTACACAAGCCTCTATTCTGGGTTTGTTACTGGTGGCGGTCTTTATGCTCCTTTATTACCGCAAACTCGGTGTTTTCGCCGATATTGCGCTAACCGCGAATATCATTTTGTTGATTGCGCTGATGTCGGTACTTGGTGCAACGCTAACTTTGCCAGGGATTGCCGGGATTATCTTAACCCTTGGGATGGCGGTTGATGCCAACGTGCTGATTTATGAGCGTATTCGTGAAGAGCTTCATAGTGGCCTGGCGGTGCGTGAGGCGGTACGTAGTGGTTTTGACAATGCGTTTTCAACCATTGTTGATGCGAACGTAACGACGTTAATCGTCGCGATATTGCTGTTTAGCTTTGGTGCAGGTCCAATTAAAGGCTTTGCGGTGACGTTATCAGTTGGGGTGCTTACCTCAATGTTTTCTGCGATTTATGTCACACGTGCACTCATTGAGTGGTTCTTGCTGCGTCGTGAGCAGCCGAAGTTGAAGATGTGAGGCAGCCATGAGATTGAAACTTCCTTTTATAAACTTTATGAACCACGCCAACAAAGGGCTGTGGTTCTCATTGGCGCTGACAACGACTTGTGTGGTGCTGATTTTCTTGCGTGGCTTTAACTTTGGCTTAGAGTTTACTGGTGGGGCGACGATTGAGTTAAATTACCCACAGGTGGCTAATATTGCTGAAATTCGTCAAACAGTGGATCAGATTCACCCCGATGCCAGTGTGGTGCAATACGGTTCGTCGCGCGATGTGCAAATCCGTTTTGCCGAGAAAGAAGGGATCAGCAGCGATGACATGATGGGTGATATTGTTGCTGAGTTGCGTAGTGCTGAGCCTGAGGTTCGTTTGGTTGGCCAATCCAAAATCGGTGGTCAATATAAAACAGAGCTAATTGAAAAAGGGATTACCGCATTTATTTTTGCCACCATCGGGATGATTTTATACTTGAGTTTACGTTTTGAGTGGAAATTCGCCGTGGGCGCTGTACTTGCGCAGGTGCATGACGTGATTGTGACCGCTGGGTTGTTTGCGCTCACCCAATGGACGTTTGACCTAACAGTACTTGCTGCATTGCTCGCGGTGTTAGGTTATTCAGTCAACGATACGGTGGTGGTTTATGACCGTATTCGTGAGAATTTCCGCAATCATGGCAATGAAACACCGCGCTCGTTGATTGATCTCTCGATTAACCAAACTCTTGCACGTACTGTTGTTACCGGTTTAACGACGCTACTTGCCGTCGTCGCGCTGCTTATTTTTGGTGGTGAAACCCTATTTGGTTTTTCAGCGGCAATGATTTTCGGGGTCGTCTTTGGTACGTATTCATCGATTTTTGTGGCGAGTTCTCTGGTCGATCGTCTCGGCGTGAAACACGTCGATTTATTGCCTAAAGAAAAAGAAGCGGTTGATGAACTTCCATGACGCAATCTTTTAACCGTGGACACTTGGCGCTGCTATCAACAGCAGCGCTCTTTGGTTTGGCGTTTATTTTTCAACGCCATGCTGCCCAACATGTCGCGCCTTTGTGGTTTATGAGTTGGCGCTTTAGTCTAGGTACGATTGCTTTAGGTATTTTTTGGTGGTGGCTACACCGTCGCAATCCACGTGGCGATTATGGCCGCTGGGTCTTTTATGGCACAGTCAGTGGGTTGTTGATGTTTGCCGGTATGATGGCCCAGCAATGGGGACTGGCGCATACCACCGCTGGTAAATCAGGGTTTTTAACCGGCCTATATGTGGTGCTGGTGCCAATCATTGGCTTGCTGTTTGGACTGCGTGCGGGTAAAGCAACCGCACTAGCGGTACTTTTGGCCGCTGTAGGACTCTATTTCTTTGCCGATATTCGTAGCGCTAGCAGTGCGCTTAATTGGAATATTGGTGATAGCGTTACCCTGCTCGGAACGTTGTGTTGGGCGCTACAAGTGCTATGGACAGCGGTTGCGGTGCGCCATAGCGATGTACTGGCTTTTTCATTAATGCAGTTACTGGTGGTGGCTATACTCAGCATTCTCGGCAGTATCGCCCAGGAAGGGGTGATCGTGCTGTTTTCAAGCGAACTGTTAGGCATCACTTTTTGGGATATCGTCTTTACCGGGATTGGTTCTTCAGCAATCGCCTTTTTCTTGCAAGCCGTCGGCCAGCGACGTGTGCTGGCAACCCATGCAGCGATCATCTTGTCATTAGAGGCTGTTTTTGCCTTACTCTTCGGTTGGTTTTTCTTACATGAAGCGGTTACTATGATGATGCTCTTTGGCTGTGCGTTCATGTTTGCTGCAATGCTCAGCGCACAGTTTGACGATCTGGGCAGTCACTCTTAACGAACCGACATTAGCCTGTGCTGGGCAACATTGTTATCTTATGGTGGTCAATGGCTGCTTTTATACGCTAAGCCGCCATTGACTGATATTTTGCTGACTTTGTTGATCTCATGACCTCGATACGCGCACAATTAACCAGTCTATTACACCCTCAGCGCCGCCAGCTGCATGTAGCACTTGGGTTAGGCTTATTAAGCGCTGTGGTGATGATCATCAACAATGCGCTACTGGCAACACTTTTTGCGCGCTGGCTACAGCTTTCCGCTGGCAGTGGCCAACCTCAAGCCTATCAAGCAGCCTTCTTGGCGCTCATACCTTTTATCGCATTGTGTGTTTTATTACGCCCGATGTTAACTTGGCTTAAAGAGCACTTGTTGCAACAGGTGAGTTTGACAGTCCGTCAATCACTACGTGTACGTTTATTAGCCGCACTGGCAACGCTTGGTCCTGCCCGGCGTTATTTAGGTAGCGATGGAGAGTTATCGAGCCAGGTGATTGATCAGGTTGATGGGCTCGATGGCTACATCAGTCGCTATTATGTGCAGCAGCGTTTGGTGGTGTTTGTTCCATTAATGATTGTTGCGGCGGTGAGTTGGTACAGTGTGTTGGCGGCTGTTTTGCTTTTATTAACAGCGCCACTAGTGCCACTATTTATGGTGCTATTAGGACGCGCTGCGGCGAATAAGAACCGTGCGCAGTTTCAAGCGTTGGCGCGCCTAAGTGGTCAATACCTGGATTGGTTGCGTGGGCTGCCGACCTTACGGCGTTTACAGGCTGTTGGGCAAGTGCAACACAGTATCAATGAGGGTGCGCAGCATTATCGTCAGCGCACAATGGCGGTGTTGCGGTTAGCGTTTCTATCTTCAGCAGTGTTGGAATTATTTGCTGCTTTATCGATCGCCTTGGTCGCGGTCTATCTTGGTTTAGGATTGATTGGCGTTTTACCTTGGGCAAAAGGCGATGTGCCGGTTGCTTATCAAGGTGCGCTGTTTATCTTGTTATTAGCGCCAGAATTTTACCAACCCTTACGTCAATTAGGCGCTGATTATCACGATAAAGCAAAGGCGGAAGCAGCGATTGAGGCATTATCCCCTTTATTAGCGCTAGATTTAGCAGAAGATGGTGGTGAAAAAAGCGTCTTAAACTCATCACCTGGCATCATCGTAGATAATTTGTCGATGGTTGCACCAGATGGTCGCACACGCCTACATACCTGCAGTTTTACGGTAAAACCTGGTGAGCGAATTGCGCTAAGTGGGGCGAGTGGGGTTGGGAAATCGAGTGTATTACAAGCGTTGCTCGGCTTTGCGCCTTATAGCGGGGAGATTGTTATTGGCGGTCATTCACTCGCCAATCTCAATAAAACGCATTGGCGTAGCTATGTCGCTTATTTAGCACAACAGGCGCCAATTATGCCGATAAGTATCGCAGAAAACTTACGACTTGCTGCAGCGCAGGCTAGTGATGCACAATTAAACGATGTCTTAGAACAGGTTGGTTTGTTAGGCGTTGTACAGGCTTTACCACAAGGAATAGAGACGCCATTAGGCGAGCGTGGTCAAGGTTTATCGGGTGGGCAATTACAGCGTTTGGCGCTGGCACAACTGCTGTTGCGTAATACGCCAATCTGGTTGCTTGATGAACCCACTGCCCATCTCGATCCGTCAATGGCAGTACAAATCTTGGCGCTCATTGGTAAGCTTAGCGTGGGCAAAACGCTCATACTGGTTAGTCATGACGCGCAACAGGCTACTTGGTTAGATCGTGTACACCATCTTGTGGAGCGTGATCGTGAATAAGCGCTTATTTGACGCTCAAGGACGACTCTCATTAGTTGGATTGTGGCGCACGCGTCGGCGAGCCTGGTTGCTGGCATTCCTCATAGGATTATCGGCACTACTTGCCAGCGTCGGTTTGCTCGCGTTATCGGGTTGGTTTATCAGCGCGGCTGGATTAGCCGGAGTTGTTGCATTGAGTACAGCGTATACTTTTAACTACTTTACTCCAGCCGCGATCATCCGATTTTTAGCGATTGTGCGTACGGTAGGGCGTTATGGCGAACGACTGGCCTCACACAATGCGGCGTTGGCTGTTCTTGCTGATTTGCGCGCTGGTCTGTTTGCACGCCTGGCAGGTAGCACCAAACCTAGCGTATTACGCAGCGAGCAACACATGCATCGCCTGACCACGGATATTGATACACTGAATGAATGGCCACTCGCCTTATTATTGCCGTGGCTGTGGGGCGTGTGTTTTATCGTGATCTGGTTGGTGGTGCTGCTGTGGGTCGCACCGAGCTTACTTTTATGGACGCTACCCCCTTTGCTACTGGCTGGGGTATTCCTTCCATTAGTGGGTCTAAGTTTAGGCATGGTTTCTGCGCGCAGACAAGCAGAGTACGCAGAACAGCGGCGACTGGCGTTATTAAACCCACTGAGCTGCTTAACTGCCTTGCTACAGTGGGGGCGTTGGCAAGAATATGCAAACCATTTCCGCACACAAGATCAGCGCCATAACGAAGAACTGCTGCGGGCACAACACTGGGCATCAGCGTTACAAATGTTGCAACAGTTTGCTTTGGCGAGTGTGTTCATTATATTGCTTTATCGCGGTGGACTACTGCTGAGTACGGATGATTTGAGTGTCGCTTGGTTGTTGGCACTCATCCTGGCTGTTTTTGGGCTGGCGGAAATATTGTTGCCACTTAGTGCAAAAATGCAAGCTTTGGGCAATACGACGGCTGCAAGAGAGCGCTTAAATGCCCTATTGCCGAAAGCAGGCGCTAGTGAGAAGCCGCAGCGTTACATGCTGCCAACAAAAGATTTAGCCCTTACATTGAATCAGTTGAGCGCACGTCAACCACAAGCACTGAGTGGGCCGAATGATATCAGCGTTGCGTTACACTCAGGTGAGGTATTAATCATCCAAGGTCCGTCGGGTGCTGGTAAAACGACTTTACTTCAGGTGCTTGCTGGTGAGTTAGACCGCTGCGCTGGATCGATGTTCGTCAATAACCAACCTTATGAATACTATGATTGGACAGGGAAAATTGGCTATTTAACCCAGTACTGGGATGTGTTTGATCTCACGCTTGCAGAAAATCTGCGCTTAGGTCATGCCGATGCAGATGATCAATCGCTTGAGTACGTGTTAGCGCAGGTAGGTTTACTTGAATGGGCGCAGGCACAACCTCAAGGGCTGAATACACCATTAGGTGAATATGGTGCAGCGGTTTCTGGTGGACAGGCGCGACGGATTGCGTTGGCAAGGCTACTGCTTAAACCGTACCCACTGCTGTTGCTTGATGAACCTTTTGCCGGACTTGATCCTCGGCAACGACAGAGGGTTTATGAACAGCTCCGCAGCCATCAACGACACGGACTTTTGGTGATCGTTAGTCATCACCCGCTTGATTGGGGTGACGGGGTGAAAATGATTAACGTTACGCCATAAATAGATCATTGTCTTACTAAAGATTGTTATTCATATATATAAAAAGTAATATGTATTAACTCACCTTGAGCCATCTTTTTTACGCACTATCGGGGCTGGTTATGGATTTCATTGAACTCTCGCGCCTGCAATTCGCGCTCACCGCGTTGTATCATTTTCTTTTTGTACCACTCACTTTGGGCTTGAGCTGGATTCTGGTGATTATGGAGTCGGTGTATGTAATGACCGGCAAAGTTATCTACCGCGACATGACCCAGTTCTGGGGTAAACTGTTCGGGATTAACTTCGTCCTTGGTGTAACCACCGGTCTGACCATGGAGTTTCAATTTGGCACCAACTGGTCGTATTATTCATCGTATGTCGGCGATATCTTCGGTGCACCACTGGCCATCGAAGGGTTGATGGCGTTTTTCCTCGAAGCCACTTTTGTTGGTTTGTTCTTCTTTGGTTGGGATAGATTGTCGCGCCGCCAGCATTTAGTGATCACGATGTTGGTCGCTCTGGGCACGAATTTATCGGCGGTGTGGATTCTGGTGGCCAATGGCTGGATGCAAAACCCGATTGGTGCGGCATTTAACCCAGAGACCATGCGTATGGAGATGACCAGCTTTGCTGAGGTGGTTTTTAACCCTGAGGCGCAAAATAAGTTTGTGCACACCGTTTCGGCCGGTTATGTTTGTGCGTCGATGTTCGTTTTATCGGTTTCCTCGTATTACTTACTGCGTCGGCGCAATGTGGCGTTTGCCAAGAAAAGTTTTCGTATAGGCGCCGCATTTGGTCTGGCCTCAATTTTATCGGTGATTGTGCTGGGCGATGAATCAGGCTACAGCATCGGTAAAGCACAACAAACCAAAATTGCCACACTGGAAGCGATGTGGGAAACCGAGCCGCCACCAGCAGCATTCAACCTGTTTGCCATTCCCAATGAAGCAGAGATGAAGAATGATTTTGCTATTTCTATTCCATGGTTGATGGGGATTATCGGCACACGTTCGCTGGATACGCCGATTCCAGGAATTAAAGAAATTATCGAGTTTAATGAACAACGCATTCGCAATGGACAAAAGGCGGTGGTGGCTTTAGATCGTTTGCGCGAAGATCGCAGTGATTCGCAAGCTAAGGAACAACTGGCTGCATACCAAGAAGATCTTGGCTTTGGTTTATTGTTGAAATCCTATGTTGACGATGTATCGCAGGCTAGTGACGCGGATATAGCACTTGCAGCAAGACAGTCTGTGCCACGAGTGGCGCCGATGTTTTGGACGTTCCGCATTATGGTCGTGCTAGGCTTTGTGATGTTGTTACTCATTTTTTGGGCATTTTTGAACTCGGTAAAAGGGCGTTTTACCAGTCGTCCACGAATGCTACGAACGTTGCTTTGGTCCTTGCCACTACCGTGGATTGCTATTGAATGTGGTTGGTTTGTCGCTGAATATGGGCGACAACCGTGGACGGTCTATGGCGTTCTGCCGACACCACTATCCGCATCATCGCTATCTGAAGCCACACTATGGGGTTCGATGGCTGGGTTTATTGGTTTTTATACGATTCTCGCGATTGTTGAAATCTATCTAATGCAGCGTTTTATCCGCCAAGGTCCCGGTAGCTTGGGTACTGGGCGTTATGACCGCGAAGCACATCATTAAAGGAGCAGAACATGGAATTCTTTGATTATCCGACGATGAAAGTGATTTGGTGGTTGTTGATTGGTGCCTTGTTGATAGGTTTTGCGATCATGGATGGTCACGATATGGGGATTGGCAGTTTGTTGCCGTTTGTTGGTAAAACCGATAGTGAGCGACGGGTGATTATCAACAGCATCGGGGTACACTGGGAAGGCAATCAAGTGTGGTTTATTACCGGTGGGGGTGCGATTTTTGCCGCATTACCACTGGTTTACGCCAGCGCATTTTCCGGCTTTTATTGGGCGATGCTTGCTGTGCTGTGGGCGCTATTTTTCCGCCCGGTAGGGTTTAAGTATCGCAGCATGATTCAACATGACTTATGGCGGCGAACCTGGGATTGGTTGCTGTTTGTTGGCTCGTTTGTACCGGCGTTGATTTTTGGCGTGGCGATGGGTAATTTACTGCTCGGTGTCCCGTTTCATTTTGATAACGACCTGCGCTCATTTTATACCGGATCGTTTTGGGCATTACTCAACCCGTTTGCGTTGCTCTGTGGTGTCGTTTCTGCGGCAATGCTGGTGTTTCACGGTGGTATTTATCTGATGCATCGCACTGAAGATGCGGTCTACGCGCGTACGCGGCAGACTCTCGTCTATAGCGCGGCAGCCACTTTAATTGCTTTTACGCTTGCCGGTCTATGGGTGGCTTTTGTCCTGCAAGGCTATGTGATTACTTCGATGATTGATCCAGCAATGGCGCCTGATCCACTCACAAAAGCGGTCACCAGGGCCGGCGGCGCGTGGCTCAATAATTATCAACATTATCCGCTGACCATCTCGGTGCCGCTGTTGGGTTATTTGGGGATTCTCGCGGCGCTGTTTTTAGCGCGTACCGGACGTACCTTGCTCGGCTTTGTGTGTTCATCGTTTGGGCTGCTCGGGATTATCGGCACAGTGGGTGTCTCGATGTTCCCATTTATTATGCCTTCGAGCAGTGACCCAGGTTCGAGCCTGACCGTCTGGGATAGTACATCGAGCCATTTAACCTTGACGATCATGCTGGTGGTCACGGTAATATTTTTACCGATTGTCACAATATATACCGGCTGGGCGTTTGCTGTGATGCGTGGCAAAGTCACTGAAGCGTATATTCGTGAAAACGAACATCAATCCTATTAGGAGGAGATATGTGGTATTTTTCCTGGATTTTAGGCTTGGGTTTTGCGGTGATGCTCGCCATTTTGAACGCACTGTGGGGCGAATTCGAACAAGACCGAATCGATCGCTTTGACGAGCCTGAAGAATAAAAATGCGCGGTTCAATATGGCTTTTTCTGGCCTCTGATACATCGCGATGATTAAAATGTTTTCGTGAACGAAAGATAGCTTTGCCAACGATCGCGGCTATAAAATGCTGGCATATTGCTGTCTATGTTTAGATAACTCACATTAATTTTTGGGGTGATGCCTTGCCAGTGCAAAGCGCGATGCCAAACGGTGAGTATAGCTTGGTATTCTTGATCCTGACGCCGAAAATCGTAACCGCTCCAAAAAACAGTGAATGGGTCTGGTTTTTTCTAGAAAATTACGCTGGGCATAACGCAGATTGGCATTTGTGCTTAACCCACCAGACCATTCTTGTGACCAACCAAGACGGACGCCATAGCGCCAGGAAGACGCTTCTTTCGCCTGTAGGTCGTCATAAAGAAGATCCACGCCACCATAGATGATGCTGGAGGCAGAGAACAAATACGCGCTGGTGAGGCTTAGTTCCTGGCTATTGCCTGCAAAGCGAGCGTTCGTATCATCATCGTAATTCTTATGTGTCAATGTATAACGGCCAATCCATTGCTGGTGGGGTGTTATCCAAGCGCCATATTCCAAAGAGGCACCGCTTAGAGTACTGTAAAATTCACCGCCCAAGCGATTGCGCTCGATGAATGGTGAAATCTTGAACCATTGATCAATGGTTTGGTATTGATAGCCGGCGGATAGGTGAAAGGTTTGTTCGCGATAATCTGCCTGTTTGTGGTAGTACGTATCACTAAAGTCTAAATTCAGGTGGGCATAATGATTGCCTGCAATATTAAAATTGCGTTCTGCACCAATAAAATAACGTAGCCCTGTGCCGCTTTTAGGCATGGATTCATCATTTTTACGTGCGCCATTGCTCAAAACACGAACTGGAGAAGCGTTATTGATGTTGTTATTGTGCAGGTATTCGATATTTACGTTGCTCTGCCAGCGACTTTGCCGTTCGATACGCTCAAGATGCACATTAGCAATCGCTCGCATCTCTTCGCTGATTTCATTTGCCCTCAAGCGCTGAAATTGATCTTTGGCTGCAGCAAATTGTTTGTCCTCATAAAGCATGATTGCTAAATCCAGGCGTACATTGCTCAATTCGGGTGCTTTGGCAATAATTCGGCGGTAGGCAGTGATGGCTGATTTCTGCCGACCTTCTTGTCTGTGCAGAGCGCCTTGTGCATAATCTAGGAGAACAGGATCATAGCCCTGTATTTGTGGGTAGATAGCTAATAATGCAGTAAGCAATGGCCATTGTTGTTGTCGTAATGCCTGGTTAATCAGTTCTTCGGCTAAAGGTAAATTATTGCGTATGTCTTGCTCGTTGATGGATGTTGCGTTGTTTTGCGTGGGTGATTGCTGTGATGAATCGGCAATGGATTGATATGGCAGATCATCAACTGCCCAAAGGTTATCTTGTTGAAAATGAGGCGTTGATGGGATGGGGATGGTAGTTTGCGCAATGCCGTTCATACTGAACAACAATACATTGAGTAATAGGAGCGTTCTCATGATTGCAGGAATATGGCTTTAGAAGGTGAAAAAACCACCTTGATATTACTCAAGGTGGTATGGGTCAAATTAAGGTTATTCCGTTGTTTTTGTCTTCGTTTCCCCTGCAAAACTGACATCCACATATTCCCCTGTATTTTTATAGGTATATGCTGAACCGACAATTTCTTCGGCATTGGGTCCCATAAATCTAAGTGAGTATGTATCACCAATACTACCACTAAGATCAGTAAAAGAAGCGGCACCACTTATCTTAGGATGGCTGTAGTCTGAAGGGCTATTTAGATTGATTTTACCTTCTTGTAAGACTACTGTTCCTACATCGGTTAACCCTTCTATTTTCCCCGATCCGGTTTTCTCTTTGAAATCTACTTGATAGCTAAGGCGTCCATTATTGTGCCTGCCATCAAAAGCAATTCCTTGATAATTGAATTTTCCTTCTGAAGGTATATTTTCTTTAGGTGTATATGAATTGGACTCTCCATAAGTACGATATTCATCACTTGATTCAGTAGTCCCATTTATAAGATCTATCTTTTTATCAGCCAAGAGACCATAGATGGCAGAGTAGTTTTGCTTATAGATAAGCAGCGTACCTCTAAGTTCTTCTTCTTTTCCTGCCAAGACAGAATCTGTGAATTTATGTACCTCTTGTTGTGATAGTTTAGAAATATCGATGGGTTTTCCAACCTCATATACTTCGCCATCCAATGTGATGCGATAGTCATCATTAGTAATCTGTATCTTATTTGTCGGTTTATTGCTTACTTGCGGGATATCATTGATGTTTGAAGATCCACCGCCTCCGCAGGCAGTCAGTACAATGGCCATAGCAATAGTTAAGGTAAGATGTTGACGCATCAAGTTCTCCGTATTTTTTATTAAATGTTTATTAGAAAATGATAAAAATATGCTCTTATCATAATTTGCGAAATATCTGGGAATCTCGCTAGCTTTACTATATGATTGCGACTTTCGCGCTAAGGAAGAGCTGTAGTTACAAAAAATGCTAGCAAATTTGTGTAGAAAATGGTCGGGGGGACAGGATTTGAACCTGCGACCCCTTGCACCCCATGCAAGTGCGCTACCAGGCTGCGCTACACCCCGAACCAAGGCGGCGCATTATAGCGGGTTTTAGGGAAGATGCAAGTTAACGAAAATCCAACATTTTATGTGTCAGCTGATTGGTCTTTAGCTGGTGTTACAGCAGGTTCGAGCAAGACACCATACCCACAAGCAGCACGTGGATTCACCCTGGCCAAGCATGCCGATTGTGGCTCAGATCAAGTGCGTGATAATCGACTTACATTGTTAAAATGTATTGGCGCAAGTGGGCGCACGGCGATGTGGCTGTCACAAACCCATTCAGCTACCGTGATACACGATCATGAGTATTATCCGGGTATTGAAGCCGATGCAGCGATTAGCCGTGATCCAATGATGATGCCGGTGGTGCTCACCGCAGATTGTGTGCCGATTATTCTTGCGGATACGAATCAACGCGTTGTTGCAGCCATTCATGCTGGCTGGCAAGGATTATTTAAAAAAATCATTGGCAACACGGTTACCGAGATGAATGTTGATCCTGCTTCGCTTTCTGCGTGGATTGGCCCGTGTATCAGTCAGCAGCATTATGAAATTGATGAGGCATTTTATCAGCGCTTTGTCATGCTCGATCCATATAATAGCACCTTTTTTACAGCCAGCCGCGCTGGCCATTATTTGGCTGATTTGGTTGGCATCACGCGTCGGCAACTACGCGAATGTGGCCTTGATGCGTCACATATTCACGGCGGTACGACTTGTACTTATGCCGATGCGGGTTATTTTTCGTATCGACGCGATAGCGCACAATCTGGGCGGATTGCGAATTTTATCTTTTTAGAGCAAAAGGGAACAGTATGAATAATAAGCAGGTACGGATTGCGTTATTGGAAAATATTCACACCAACGCAGTGACCGCACTCAAGCAATCTGGGTTTAGCGATGTTGAGTTGCTTGATACAGCTTTAGAAGAAGAGGCGCTGGCGGCAAAACTTGCTGAGGTCGATGTGATTGGAATTCGTTCGCGAACACAATTAACCCAGGCTGTGCTCGAAAAAGCTTCGCATCTTAAAGCGATAGGGTGTTTTTGTATTGGTACCAATCAGGTGGATGTTGATACCGCGCAGCGTTTAGGTATTCCGGTGTTTAATGCACCGTATTCGAATACCCGTTCCGTTGCTGAGTTAGTGATTTGCGAAATCATCGCCTTATTGCGTGGCTTGGTGAGTAAAAGTAATGCGGTGCATCGTGGTACATGGCCAAAACAGGCACGTGGTGCGTATGAAGCGCGCGGTAAAACGCTCGGTATTATTGGCTATGGCAACATCGGTGCACAGCTTTCAGTGCTTGCAGAAAGTCTCGGGATGAAGGTGATTTATCACGATATTGTGACCAAGCTGCCGTTGGGCAATGCCAAGCAGGTAGAAGGCTTAGATGAGCTTTTGGCACAAAGTGATGTGGTGAGTCTGCATGTGCCACAACTGCCGAGCACTAAAGACTTGATTACTGCGCGCGAGTTGTATTTGATGCGCAAAGGCTCGGTACTGATTAATGCCGCGCGCGGCCATTGTGTGGTGATTGATGATTTAGCGGAAGCGCTGCGTAGCGAACATTTAGCAGGTGCGGCGATTGACGTGTTCCCAACCGAGCCAAAAAGTAACACGGAGGCGCTCGACAGTCCGTTATGTGGCTTGGAAAACGTGATTCTAACCCCGCATGTTGGCGGCTCGACTATGGAAGCACAGGCCAATATTGGTTTGGAAGTCGCGGAGAAATTCTCGCAATTTATTGATAAGGGTACGACTGTTGGTGCGGTGAATTTTCCTGAAATTGCCCTGCCAAAACGTGACGATACGCACCGTTTATTGCATGTTCACCATAACCGCCCGGGCGTGCTTTCAGCGATTAACCAGCTTTTTGCCGTACATAACATCAATATTGCTGCGCAAAGCTTGCTGACCAAAGGTGAGATTGGTTATTTGGTGATGGATGTTGATCAAAGCGATGCTGAAGTTGCTTTAGAACAGATCCGAGGGATTGACGGCACGATTCGCGTGCGTTTACTCTATTGATGAATACTTGGATTTTATGGCGTCACGCGGAAGCAGGCTTTGCGGGTGATGATTTGGCGCGACCGTTAACTGAGCGTGGTTGGCGGCAGGCTGAAGACAGCGCGCTGTGGTTGCACGAGCAAGGTTATGAATTGCCGATAGTTTGCTCTGAAGCCACGCGCGCGCAACAAACTGCGAATACCTACGCCTCTCCTAGTGCGACATTATCAGGCTTAAATCCTGATGGACCGCAGGATGATGTGTGGGCCGCATTGCGTGCTTTAACCGGACAAGACGTGATTATTGTTGGACATATGCCGTGGATTAGCGAAGTGATCGCCGCGTTGTGTGATGGGCGTCCGCAAGCGGTCGGTTTAAGTCAGGTGATTGTTCTGCAAGGCGCGGATCAGCAGTGGCAAAAAGTGATCAGTTATCGCGAGTGATGATTACATCACGCCTTTAAGCCATTGAATATCAGCTTTGCGGCCGTCTATCTCGATACACACCGCATCAAAGCGACACGGTGGCGGGTTATTGCCAAACTGTTTTTGTAGATAATCTGCGGCGCTGTTATGCCATTTACGCTGCTTGGTTGGCGTGATGGATGCTGCAGCGCTGACCTGATTGCCAGCCTTGCGTGTGCGGACTTCAATAAACACCACCGTATCACCGTCTTGGGCAATCAAATCGATCTCACCGTATCGACTGCGCACATTGTTTGCTAGTATAGCCAGGCCGTGTTTACGTAAATAACCTGCGGCGAGTCGTTCGCCGTGTTGACCACGTTGTAAGTGCTCGGCAATTTTAGAAAAAAGCATAAGGAGTGTCCGTGTCTGGAACGTTGTATATTGTTGCCACACCCATCGGTCATTTACAAGACTTCTCGGCGCGTGCACTCGATATTTTACATCAAGTGGATGTGATTGCCTGTGAAGATACCCGGCATTCACGACGGCTTTTAGAGAGTTATGGGATCGACCAACCGTTATTGGCGCTACACCAGCATAATGAACATAGCGCCGCTTCAGGCTTACTTAACCGCTTAAAAGAGGGCGGCGATGTTGCATTAATCAGCGATGCTGGAACACCGCTGATTAGTGATCCCGGGCAATGGCTCACCCAGGCAGCACTCGCAGAAGGGGTTCGCGTTTCGCCAATTCCTGGCGCAAGTAGTGTGATGGCAGCTTTATCAGTGAGTGGACTGCCGGCTGATCAGTTTGTCTTTGCTGGCTTTGTGCCGAGTAAGAAAGGCGAACGCGAGCGTTTTATCGCTGATTTTGCGGCTTCATCACTCACTACAGTGATGTTTGAAACGCCACACCGTATCGCGGCAACGTTGGCTGAATTGGCTAAGCAACTTAACGGGCAGCGCGAATTAGTGATTGCCAGAGAGTTGACCAAACAGTTTGAACAAATCGTGCGCCTGCCTTTGGCTGAAGCCGAAGCGTGGCTTGCTGAAGACAGTAATCGCAGTCGCGGTGAGTTTGTGTTGCTGCTTGCCGGCTGTTCAGGTGAACAGGTTGAAGAGGCTCAGTGGCAGGCGATGGCCGATGATTTTCACCATGCAGGATTATCCGATAAAGACAATGCGGCGTTAGTGGCGAAATACTGTAGCGTTAAGAAGAAAAAGGTCTATCAATATTTGCTCGACATATTTCGTCAGTGAGTCTGATGATTTCAGTTAAAGAATGGTTGACAATGGCGCGTAGTGTCCGTATGATTGCGCGTTTTGCGTCCCCCAAGCGGAGAGAATCATGTCTACAAAAAGAACATATCAACCAAGTAATATCAAGCGTAAGCGTACCCACGGTTTTCGTGCGCGTATGGCAACCAAAAATGGCCGTCAGGTACTAAACCGTCGTCGTGCTAAAGGCCGTCATAGCTTAACCGTGTAATTTTTAGCGCGTGATGAACCAGTCTTTCGGTAAAGACCGGCGACTGCTCACGCAAAGTGATTACACTGCTGTATTTAACGCCCCAGAAGAGCGTAGTAGCGATCGCTACTTCACTGTTTTGGGGCGTTGTCGCGAGCAAGGTATGTCACGGCTGGGTTTGGCGATTGCTAAACGCCGTATTGCACGTGCCCATGAGCGGAATCGTCTTAAGCGCCTTGTGCGCGAGAGTTTTCGCACCCATCATTTTAAAAATGACCGCTCTTTAGATGTGGTGTTGTTGGCTAAAAGCGCTGCGAAAGATGCGGATAATGCGCGATTAATAGCCTCATTAGAGCGCCATTGGCGCAAAATCAAGCTGTAATGCTGAAGGAATTGGCAATCGTCATTATGTCGGTTTGTCCAAGGGCCATTAGCGCTATATAATGCCGCGATGAAATGGGTCCTGATTCGCTTAATCCGACTATATCGCTTGGTGTTAAGCCCCATCATGGGGCAGCAGTGTCGTTTTGAGCCAACGTGTTCACGCTATGGCGAAGAAGCCATCGAAACGCATGGTGCGTTAAAAGGTGGTTGGCTAACGATAAAACGGATTGTAAAATGCGGCCCTTGGCATCGTGGCGGATATGATCCGGTACCTAAAAAAACTGTGGGGAAGAATGAAGAATAATCTGAGATTGATTTTGTATGTGGTGGCTTTTGGCATCGCGTTTATTTTGTGGAATAAATGGCAATTAGCCAATCAACCTGAACCAACTGCCACACTAACCACCACGCAGCAAAGCGCAGCACCAGCAGCGGCTTCTGCAAGTGGTGAAGATGCACCGATTCCTGGCGCAGCTTCAGGTGGTGTTAATGCCGCTAATAATGCCGGCGAAGTCCCACAGCAGCAAGTAAGTTCTAACGAAGTGGTCACGGTGCAAACCGATGTGCTTAATGTGACGTTTAACTTACAAGGCGCCACCATTACCCGTGCAGAGTTGCTCGAATATCCCGCGAGTAAAAACAGCGATCAACCACTGGCGTTGATGCGTACCGAAAACCCAGCGCGTTTTATTATGCAAAGTGGTCTGGCATCGAGTGATTCAGGTGCTGCCCCAACTCATAATGCACTCTTTAGCGCCCAGCAAAAAACATACACTTTAAGCGATGGTCAAGACGAGCTGCGTGTGCCGTTCCAGTGGGTCAATGAGCAAGGCATTACAGTCACCAAAACCTTTATCTTCCAGCGTGGAAAATACGAAGTTGGCTTAGAGCAAAAGGTTGAGAATGGCAGTGACAGCGCTTGGCAGGGCTATCCATATCAGCAGCTTGATTTTGGTACTGCCCCACCACGTGGTGGCATTGGCCAGGTCTATACCTTTACCGGCGGGGTGATGTCGACTTCTGATGATCGTTACCGCAAAATCGATCTCGATGATATTCGTAAAAGCAATACCGAAGTTAGCAGCAAAGATGGCTGGGTTGCGATGATCCAGCATTACTTCCTAGGTGCGCTGATTCCACCGGAAGGTAATAACAGTAATTTCTACACCCGTTATTACAATAACAACCATATCATTGGTATTTCTGGGCAAAATCACAGTGTTGCGCCAGGTGAAGAAACGCTGATGGAGAGCCGTCTCTATATTGGTCCGAAAATCCAAAGCCGTTTACAAGAAGTCGCGCCGGCACTCGATAAAACAGTCGATTATGGCTTCTTGTTTATGATCGCGCAGCCGATGTTCTATGTGCTGAACTTTATTCATGGCATCATTGGCAACTGGGGTTGGGCGATTATCGTCATGACGCTGTTGATTAAGCTGATGTTCTTTATGCCGTCAGCATGGGCGTATAAATCTATGGCGAAAATGCGTCGCCTGCAGCCACACATGACCCGCCTCAAAGAACGCTATGGTGATGACCGTCAAGCGATGAGCCAGGCGATGATGAAGCTCTATCGTGATGAGAAGGTGAATCCTGCAAGCGGCTGTTTACCAATGCTGTTACAGATTCCGTTCTTTATCGCCTTTTATTGGGTGTTGGTTGAGTCGGTTGAATTGCGTCAAGCGCCATGGATGATGTGGATTCAAGATCTCTCGGCGAAAGATCCGCTGTTTATTCTGCCGGTATTGAACGCCTCGTTGATGTTTTTACAGCAAAAACTCAACCCAACGCCACCGGATCCATTACAGGCAAAAATCATGATGATGTTGCCGTTGGTGTTTGGTTTTATGTTCATGTGGTTCCCGTCAGGTTTGGTATTGTACTGGACCGTGAGTAATGCGTTCTCGATTGTGCAGCAGTACATTATGAACAAGCGCTACGGTGAACCGGTCAAGAAGAAAGCATGACCAACGAAGATACTATCGTTGCACTCGCTACGCCGCCTGGACAGGGCGGCGTCGCTGTTTTACGCTTAAGTGGTACAGAAGCTTTAGCCATTGCCAAAGCGATCACAGGAAAAACTCCAGAACCTCGCTACGCAGTATTCAGCAATTTTCAAGCTGCTGATGGCGCAGTGATTGATCAGGGCTTAGTGCTGTATTTTCGCGCACCCCATTCGTTTACTGGTGAAGATGTGGTTGAGCTGCAAGGTCATGGTGGGGTTGCGGTCACCCAAAGCCTGTTGCAAGAATGTATTAACGCTGGGGCGCGTTTGGCTGAGGCTGGTGAGTTTTCTAAACGTGCGTTCTTAAACGATAAAATCGATTTAGCACAAGCCGAAGCCATTGCTGATTTGGTCAGCGCGCGTTCACAAGCGGCAGCGCGTGCGGCCTCCCAATCCCTGCAAGGCGTTTTTTCGCAAAAGGTTGAAGCACTCGCTGAAGAATTACTCGCGCTGCGTGTTTATATTGAAGCGGCGCTCGATTTTCCAGAAGAAGAAATCGATTTTTTGACTGAAGGCGATATCGAAGGGCGTCTAAAAACCTGGGGTGCGCAGCTTGAGGAACTCATTGGTCAAACCAGTCAAGGTTGTTTACTCAATGAAGGCGTTAATATGGTATTGCTTGGTAAGCCGAATGCGGGTAAATCGAGTTTGCTCAACGCTTTGGTTGGTGAAGAACGTGCGATTGTCACCGAACATGCCGGAACCACGCGCGATATTGTTCGTGAAACGGTGGTGATTGAAGGGATTCCAGTCAATATTCTCGATACGGCAGGGTTGCGTGAGAGCGATGATGCGATTGAGCAAGAAGGCATTCGTCGTTCGCATCAAGCGATGGCCCAAGCCGATATTGTGGTGTGGATTAGCGACGCGACAGCGCTCGATGAAGCCGCGCGTGAACAAGCGCTTGCCGATAAACCGGCGCATATTCCGGTGCTCGATGTGTATAACAAAATGGACTTATTAGATGGCGCGCAGCAAAGCGAACATACTGAGCGTCTGTATCTAGCAGCCAAAACCGGTGATGGGCTCAATGATTTTACCCGACGTGTCGCACAATTAGTGGGGAAAAATCAGCGTGAAGAAACGCTGTTTATAGCCCGTGAGCGTCACGTACGCGCCTTACAGCGAACCCAGGAATACTACCAACACGCCTACGCACAAACGCGTGGTGCGCGCTTAGCGGAGTTGATTGCTGAAGATTTGCGTCTCGCTCATGACGCCCTTGGCGAAATTACCGGTACGGTTAGCGCTGATGATTTGCTCGGCGTTATTTTTTCATCATTTTGCATTGGGAAATAAAAATGCGCGAATCCACCACTCGACTTCATCAACCCTCACTTACTGAGGCAGCGCTTGTCGCACTCTTTACCGTAACCACACTTTCCTTGCTCATTATTGGCACTGGCTGGGCACCACATATTGGGATTGTGGTGGTGATGATCTGCTTATTGGTATATGGGCGAGTGCGCGCGGTTGATTATGCAGCGATGCAAAAAGCGATGGCATCGTCTTTGCTAGCGAGCGTTGGCGCACTGTACCTCTTCTTCTTTATTGGTATTCTGGTTAGTGCTTTATTGATCAGTGGGGCGATTCCCAGCTTGATTTACTATGGTACAGAGTTGATGCACGCCAAAGTATTTTATGTGTCGGTGTTTGTGATTACTGGCATTATTGGGGTCGCGTTAGGCAGCAGTTTGACCACAGCCGCAACATTAGGTGTGGCTTTTATGGGCATTGGTGAAGCTTTTGGGGCGAATGCCGCGATCACAGCGGGTGCCGTAGTCTCTGGTGCTTTTTTGGGCGATAAAATGTCGCCGCTATCTGATACGACAACGATCGCCGCGGCAACGGTGGGTATTGATTTGTTCAGTCATATCCGAAATATGCTCTATACCGCCGTACCTGCGTTTGTGATCTGTTGTATCTTGTATGGCGTATTATCACTGACAGGCGATAACCAGATTGGCGATGCGGCGAGGATTAATGAATTTCGCGCTGCACTATTAGACACAGGCCTTATTCATCCAGTTTCTTTTCTACCATTTGTCCTGTTGGTGGTATTAGCGCTGCTGCGTGTGCCAGCGGTGATGGCGATGATTTATACCTCGGTGCTGGCGATTATTATTGCCCAGTTTTTCACCTACAGCGACTGGCAACAGTACGGCACGATTTTCTTTGCTGGTTTCCAACCAGATACGGCTTGGGCACCTGATATTGTGCGGATGTTTAGTCGTGGCGGCCTGCAGAATATGTTTTTCACCCTGACTATCGTGATACTTGCGGTGAGTATGGGGGGTTATTGTTTGCACTTGGCGTTGTGCCGCGTTTGCTCGCCGCTATTGCTGCCTGGTTGACTGGGCGTTTACGCGCCACTGCAGCGGTGGCGATGACCAGCGTGGGCGTGAATGTGTTAATCGGTGAGCAATACTTGAGTATTTTATTATCGGGCGAAACGTTTAAACCGATTTACGATCGCCTGGGGTTGGCGCGCAAGCAGCTCTCGCGTACGCTAGAAGATGCCGGAACGGTGATTAACCCCTTGGTGCCTTGGAGTGTATGTGGCGTATTTATTGCCAACCAGCTTGAGATTAGCGTGCTGAGCTATTTACCTTACGCCTTTTTTTGCTATTTAAGTATTCTGATTACGTTAGTATTGCCTGGTAGTCGTGAGGACTGATTTTCGCGAGCATGTGGCCAAGCGTGCGGCGTTTTTTGCTGCTATCCGCCGTTTTTTTGCCGAACGTCAGGTGCTTGAAGTCGATACCCCACATTTATCACATGCGGCAAGCACGGATGTGCATTTGCACAGTTTTCAGGTGAGCAATGACTGTTTTTTGAACACCTCACCTGAGTTTGCCATGAAGCGCCTGCTTGCAGCAGGCAGTGGGGACATTTACCAACTCGCGCATGTGTTTCGTGGTGAAGAGCAAGGTAGACGCCATTTACCCGAATTCATGATGCTTGAATGGTATCGTGAACAGATGACGCATGAGGATTTAATCAAGGAAGTGGACGCTTTAGTGCGTGAACTCGTGCCACAGCGTAAGGCTTTGCCGTTAGTGATTAGCGCTTATGATGTGCTGTTTCGCGAGCACGTGGGGTTTGACCCATTGATTGTGGGTGATGCGGATTTAACAGCCGCGGCTGAGCGAGTGGTTGCTGGGTGCACGCAGTGGCAACTCGAGCGTGATGGCTACCTGGACTTGCTTTTTACGCACCTGATCGAGCCACAGTTAGGCAAGGATTGCTGGCAATTTGTGGTCGATTATCCACCGAGCCAAGCGGCATTAGCAAGAATCATTACCCGCAAAGATGGACAAGTAGTCGCGGCGCGTTTTGAGCTCTACGCTGAAAGTTTGGAGCTGTGTAATGGCTATTGGGAGTTAAGCGATGCGGACGAGCAGCGCGCACGCTTTATCGCGGATAACGCCGAGCGCAAAGCTAAAGGTTTAGCGGAGATGCCGATTGATGAGGCGTTATTACACGCGCTTGACCAAGGGTTGCCCGATTGTGCTGGGGTGGCGCTTGGTGTCGATCGATTGTTGATGCTTGCCTTGGAGGCAAAAGAGATACAATCGGTACAGTTGCTAGATTAGCGTTGTCACCGGTTTTACAAGGAAGGTCGTACGCCGATGAAGATCACACCATGGTTTCTTTTGCTCGCACCCATCTTATACCTGCAAGGGAAATACGTACGCCGCGTCACACCGCAGCTCGCTGAAGCTTCTGGTGCGCGAGAGGGGCAAAGCGGCAGTGGTGAGCCGCTGTCGGTGTTAATTGTTGGTGACTCATCAGCAGTTGGGGTTGGTGTCAGTAGACAGGAAGAAGCCTTGTCTGGGCAACTTGGCTCGTTACTCGCAGAGCACTATCAAGTCAATTGGCAGGTGATCGCGCGTACCGGTAGTGATAGCCGCAGTTTACTTAAGCGATTACACAAACTCGAACCGGCGGAGATTGATGTGGTGGTTGTCGTAATTGGGGTTAACGATGTCACAGCGATGATTGATGTCTCGCTGTGGCAAGATCGACTGAAAAAAATCGTTGCCTTAATTAAGCAGCGCTGTCGAGCGAAGCTGATTATTCTCTCAGAAATCCCGCCGATGGCGCATTTTCCCGCGCTTCCCCAGCCTTTGCGTTGGTATTTGGGCCGTGAAGCGACTCGATTGAATAAAGCGAGTCGTGCATTGCTTGCGGATTATGCGGATTGTTATTTTGTGCCGCTGCCCGATTTAACCGGTTCTTCGTCTGACGCGCAGCATTATATGGCTGAAGATGGCTTTCATCCTAATGCGGCGGCTTATCGACTTTGGGCTAATGCACTCGCCGATCATATACGAACCCACCATTGACCGTCAGCGACTTCTTAAAACCCCTTGGTTAAGGTGCGCGCTTAGTGGTTTCAGTTTGGTTCTGGGCGTTAATCAGCAGAATTTTCAATAAATTCTTCGCTTGAGTGAGTACGCTGTCGCGCTCACTCGATTTGTCAGGCGATGGGTTATCGGTGGTATTTCTTAACGGGCTTAGTGAAACATCAGGAGCGATACCACGGTCTTGTAATAGTTTGTTATCCGGGGTGAAATAATGGCCTGTGGTGAGCTTAATCGCGCCACCGTGATAGAGCGGAAACAGCGTCTGTACGCTCCCTTTACCATAAGATGCCTCACCAACGACCATTGCGCGTTGATTTTCCTGTAAGGCCGCTGCGAGAATTTCTGCACTCGATGCGGTGCCACGGTTGATCAGGATGATGATCGGTTGACCGTCTAACACATCACCAGCTTTCGCCTCATAGCGTTGCTGTTCCATATCGTTGCGATCACGCACGGTTAGGATCACACCTTTTTCTAAAAACAGATCCGCGCTATCGACTGCACTGAATAAATAACCGCCAGGGTTGTCGCGTAAATCGATTAATAGGCCATCAATGGCTTGTTCAGCACGGCGCTCTTCTAAGGCGCTCTGTAAACTCTCGGTGGTATCTTCTTGGAATTGAGAGATACTGAGATAGAGCATGCCTTTTTCTAACCATTGACTGGCAATACTATTGGTATGAATCAGACGCCGGGTGAGGGTAAATGAGAGATTCTTTTTATCACGCAGCACGCCGAGGGTGATTTGCGTGCCAACGCCACCTTCTAAGCGATTCATCGCCTCTTGCAGACCGAGTTCAAAGACTGACTGGCCGCCAATGGTGGTAATCACATCACCGTTAGTGATCCCCGCTTCAGCAGCAGGACTGTTTTTAATCGCCGCAACCACTTCTATCACGCCATCTTTTACATCGATCACAATCCCAATACCGGCATAGTTGCCATCAGTTTGGTGCTCAAAGTTGTGGTACTGATCTTTATTAAGATACTGCGAGTGTGGGTCGAGGCGCGATAACATGCCATAGATAGCGTATTCAACCAGCTGTTCGTTGCTGACGTCTTTGACATAGTGTTTTTTGATGTTGTCAAAAACATCAACAAAGGTGCGTAACGATTGAAAAGGGATATCACTATTATTGTTTTCTGACCCCTCAAGTGAGGTGAGGGTGATTAAATTATTGGCTGCGCCATAGGCAATATCACCAGCCGCTTCTTCTGCAGCGGAGATTGGCTCTAAAGGTTCATCAGCCGTCGGCGCGAGGTCTTGGGCGTGGACAAAACTCAGCAAAACTAAAGCAAAACTAGAGAGATAAATGCGCATGAATGACATCAGAGTAAAATGTAACGGGTTGAGCATAACATATTTAGCAAAAGCGTTGGCTATTAGAAAATAACGTGACGTGACGATAATAATATGGCAGTATTAATTAGTTCGACTAAAAAAGGAGCAATCATGAAAAGACGTCATTTAATTAAAGCCGGTGGGGCTGGTGCGTTGGCATTGGGTGCTTCTTCTGCAGTACGTGCGGAAGAGGAAGTATTTAATTGGAAGTTGGTGATGTCCTGGCCAAAGAAATTTCCTGGCTTGGCCACAGAAATGGATTGGTTTGTCGAACAAATTAAGCGGGTCACCAATGGTCGCTTGAATATCACCATTTATGGCGCAGGCGAATTGGTGCCGGCGTTTGAGGTGTTTAACGCGGTAAGCGACGGTACAGCGGAAATGGGGCACGGTGCGGCGTATTACTGGAAAGGTAAGATTCCTGAGGCAGAGCTATTTACCTCGGTTCCGTTTGGCCTAACCCCGGTTGAATACAATGCGTGGTTTAGCGAAGGTGATGGTCAGGATTTACTGACAGAACTTTATAAACCGTTTGGGGTTAAACCACTGCTTGGTGGTAACTCAGACTATCAAATGGGCGGCTGGTTTAATAAAGAGATTAATTCATTAGAAGATTTACAAGGGTTGAAGATTCGTATGCCGGGGATTGGTGGCGAAGTCTTTAAACGCGCGGGCGCAACCGTTGTCTCTATGCCAGGTGGTGAGATCTTTACCTCAATGCAAAGCGGTGTGGTTGATGCCGCAGATTGGGTCGGGCCATGGAACGATCAGGCGTTTGGCTTGTATAAAGCGGCTAAATATTACTATGGTGGCTGGCAGGAGCCAGGCTCTTCGATTGACTTATTATTTAATGAAGAAGCGTGGAATAAGTTACCTGAAGACATTCAAGCACAGGTTGAGATTGTTTCTGATGCCTTAAACCAGAAAATGCTTAGCCAATTCCGTCTAAATAACGCGTCTTCATTGAAGAACTTGGTAGAAAACGAAGGTGTTGAGCTCAAATTCTTCCCGGATGATGTCGTGGCTAAGTTCAAGAGTATCACCGAAGAATACTTAACTGAATACGCGGCACAAAGTGATATGGCGAAGAAAATTGCCGATTCTTACCTCGACTTTAAAGCAAAACAAGTGGCGCTTTCAGAAAATGAGGCGCATATTTTGCGCTATCGCCTACCTTAGTATTTTATCTTTGCATAAAGTCCCTGTATCGCAGGGGCCTTTTTTTATGCCCATAATGATTGTATGAATAAACGATCAGTTTGAAAATAATAAACTTTTGCGTTGTGCGTTTAAGGTAAGCGTCGTCACGCAAATCAAGCGTTTTTTGCTACAGCTTGGCAACGTCTGAATACGCTATTCATGATACAATCTGCGACTGAAAAAAGCCGCTTGCGGCGATACCGATGATTAATTAGGAGAGATAACTGTCATGGCACAAAATGAGTACAATGATATTGATCCACAAGAAACTAAAGAGTGGCTGGCCGCATTAGAGGGCGTGCTAGAGGCGGATGGCAACGAACGGGCGCATTATTTGCTCGAAACGCTGGTTGAACGCGCCAGTTTTGCGGGTATGGATTTGCCTTATAGCGCGACCACACCTTATGTTAATACCATTCCTCTATCGCATCAATCGCCGTATCCTGGAGATACCGGTTTAGAGCATAAAATCCGCTCTTATATTCGTTGGAATGCGATTGCTATGGTAGTTAAGGCCGGCAAGAACACCAACGTTGGTGGCCATATTGCCAGTTTTGCGTCTTCGGCAACCCTTTATGAAGTCGGACAGAATCACTTCTGGCGCGGCCAGGATGGTGAGAATGGCGGCGACTTGATCTTCTTCCAAGGCCATTCGGCACCTGGTTTTTATGCACGCGCGTTTCTTGAAGGGCGCTTAAGCGAAGAACAGCTCGATAATTATCGTCAGGAGGCGAGCGGTAAAGGCTTGTCTTCGTACCCACATCCATGGTTGATGCCGGATTTCTGGCAGTTCCCAACCGTATCGATGGGCTTGGGGCCGTTGATGGCGATTTATCAAGCGCGCTTTATGCGTTATCTACAAAGCCGAGGTTTGATCGAGAAAACCGACCGTAAAGTGTGGGCATTTTGTGGTGATGGGGAGATGGACGAGCTGGAATCGCGTGGTGCGATTGGCTTAGCCGGACGTGAGGACCTTAATAACCTGGTGTTCGTGATCAACTGTAACTTACAGCGTTTAGATGGTCCAGTGCGTGGTAACGGCAAAATCATCCAGGAATTAGAATCTGAATTCCGCGGCGCTGGCTGGAATGTGATCAAAGTGATTTGGGGTCATCGCTGGGATGCGCTGTTAGCTCGCGACACAGAAGGCTTGCTGCGTAAACGGATGATGGAATGCTTAGACGGCGATTATCAAACATTTAAGTCTAAAGACGGCGCCTATGTGCGTGAGTTCTTCTTTAATACCCCAGAACTGCGTGCGATGGTTGCCGATATGTCGGATCAGGATATCTGGGAACTCAATCGTGGTGGCCATGATCCGGCGAAGATCTTCGCAGCGTATAAAGAAGCGATGGAAAGTGATAAGCCAACGCTGATTTTAGCCAAAACCATCAAAGGCTACGGGATGGGCGGTACGGCTGAGGCGCAAAATATCGCTCACCAGGCGAAAAAAATGGATTTGGCACAGCTCAAACGCTTCCGTGACCGTTTCCAATTGCCATTGAGCGATGAGCAAGTAGAAAATGTTGAGTATTTAAAGCTCGATAAGGACTCTAAAGCCTATGAGTATCTGATGGGACAGCGTAAGGCTCTAGAAGGGTTCATTCCGTCTCGTCGCACGAAATCGGCCAGTTTGCCGATTCCAGATTTACAAGAATTTAGCGCAGTGACGGTGGCGACCAAAGAAGGCCGCGAAATCTCAACAACCATGGCCTTCGTGCGTATTTTAGCCACTTTGCTTAAGGACAAAACGCTTGGTAAGCATATTGTGCCGATTGTACCTGATGAATCACGCACCTTTGGTATGGAAGGGATGTTCCGTCAATACGGAATCTGGAACCCGCATGGCCAGCAATATACGCCGGCCGATGCTGAGCAATTGATGTTCTATAAAGAGTCTAAAAACGGACAGATTCTTCAAGAAGGGATTAACGAAGCGGGCGGCATGAGCGATTGGATCGCCGCGGCAACCTCGTATTCAGTACATGGCGTGCCGATGATCCCATTCTTTATTTATTATTCGATGTTTGGTTTCCAGCGCTTTGGTGATTTAGCCTGGGCAGCAGGTGATCAGCGTGCACGCGGGTTCTTACTCGGTGGTACAGCAGGGCGTACCACACTGAACGGTGAAGGCTTGCAACATGAAGATGGTCATAGCCATATGTATGCGGCCACGATTCCAAACTGTGTGCCTTATGATCCAACCTTTGCTTATGAAGTGGCGGTCATTGTGCGCGATGGTATGCGCCGTATGTATCAAGATCAGGAAGATGTGTATTACTATATCACGCTGCTCAATGAAAATTATGCGATGCCAGAATTACCACAAGGCAGCGAAGAAGGTATTCTCAAAGGGATGTACCACTTCAGCGAACATAAAGGTAAAAAAGGCCATGTCCAGCTGATGGGTTCAGGCTCTATTTTGATGGAAGTGATTGAAGGCGCTAAATTATTGGCGCAAGATTGGGGCGTTGGTTCAGATATCTGGAGCGCACCATCGTTTACTTTGCTCGCTCGTGAAGGGATGGAAGTGGAACGGTATAACCGTCTGCACCCTGTAGAAGAAGCGAAAGATGCCTACTTCACCAGCTTACTTAAAGACCGCGAGGGTCCTGTGGTTGCAGCAACCGATTATATGCGTGCTTTTGCCGAGCAAGTACGGGCTTATCTGCCTAAAGGTAAAGCGATGACGGTGCTTGGAACTGATGGCTACGGCCGTTCTGATACCCGTAAAGCTTTGCGTTCGTTCTTTGAGGTTGATCGCCATCACGTGGTGGTTGCTGCCTTAAGTACGTTAGCTGAAGAAGGCACGATTGAAGCAGAAGTGGTCAAAAAAGCGATCGAACAATATGGCATCGAAACCGATTTGGCGATGCCAACCGTTCGCTAAAGGGGATTAAATGATGAGTAAACAAATTTGTGTGCCAGATATTGGTGAAGATGCGGTTGATGTCATTGAGGTGTTGGTCAGCGAAGGGGAGTCGATTAGCGTTGATCAATCGTTATTAACCTTAGAGTCTGAAAAAGCATCGATGGATGTTCCGGCGGAAGCTGCTGGGACAATTACCAAGCTTTTGGTCAAAGTTGGCGATCAAGTGCGCACCGGTGATGTGATCGCTGAAATCGATGAAGCTGGTTCAAACGCTAAAGAAAACAAACCTGCGCAAGATGCTGCTGATAAACCAGCGGCCAAATCTGCATCAGGTGGTCAATCGCACGATCTGGTCATCCCGGATATTGGTGAAGATGCGGTTGATGTGATTGAAATCAACGTGTCTGTTGGGGATCAGGTTGAGGCGGAGCAAGGTCTGATTACCTTGGAGTCTGAAAAGGCTTCTATGGATGTGCCAGCACCGCAAGCTGGTGAAATTATTGAGCTAAGCGTTAAGGTTGGCGATAAGGTTTCTAGTGGGGATGTGATTGGTAAGATTAAAGGTGCCGCGAGTGCGGATGCTCAAGCTCAAGCACCTGCTAAACAATCGACCAAACCTACACAGAGCGAATCAACGCAACAAGCACAACCTGCGCCAAGTAAGCCCGAAACACCACAACCAGCACAAGCTAAAGCGCAAAAAGTTGATGAACAAGCGTTTTCTAAAGCGCATGCCAGTCCTTCAGTGCGTCGCTTTGCGCGTGAGCTAGGCGCTGATTTGGGCGCAATTAAAGGCAGTGGCCGTAAAGGACGGATTGTTGAGCAAGATGTGAAAGACTTTATCAAGCAAGCCTTAGCCGGTGGTGGTGCGAAGGTTGCGCAAGGTAGTGGTATTCCAGCGATTCCTGCGGTGGATTTTGCCAAATTTGGTGAGGTTGAAGAGCAGAAGCTGTCACGCATTAATGTGCTCACTGGTGAGGCGATGACGCGTTGCTGGTTGAATATACCGCATGTCACCCAGCATGATTTGGCTGATATCACCGATTTGGAAGCGTTCCGTAAAGCGTTGAAATCTGAAGCCGAGAAAAAGGGCGTACGCGTGACAATGTTGGCGTTTTTGATGAAAGCGCTGGCGAAAGCGTTACAAGAACTGCCGCGCTTTAACGCATCCTTATCGCCAGACAAACAGTCGCTAATCATGAAAAAATATATTCATTTAGGGATTGCGGTTGATACACCCAATGGTCTGGTTGTGCCGGTGGTTCGTGATGTCGATAAAAAAGGGATTTATGAACTCTCCGAAGACTTGATGGCGATGAGCAAAAAAGCACGAGACGGTAAATTGAGCCCTAGCGATATGCAAGGTGCATCGATGACTATTTCCAGCCTTGGCGGAATTGGAGGTACGTACTTCACGCCGATTGTTAACGCACCAGAAGTGGCGATTTTGGGCGTCTCACGCTCAACCATGCAACCGGTGTGGAATGGTAAAGAGTTTGAACCACGCCTGATGCTGCCGTTATCACTGTCTTATGACCACCGCGTGATTGATGGCGCACTGGCTGCACGGATGACCGTGTTGCTCGGTCAACTGTTAAGTGACATGAAACGCAGCTTGTTGTAAGGTGTCACACCATGCCTCATAGCTTACGGGCTGTGAGGCTTTTTTTATTTTTTTACTGAGTATCACAATGTCTGAACACACAACCAATAGTGCCTGGGGTGGGCGTTTTCAAGAATCCACCGATGCGTTTGTTGCCGCGTTTACTGCCTCGGTTGATTTCGACCAGCAAATGGCGCAAGAAGATATCGATGGTTCATTAGCCCATGCGGCGATGTTGGTGAAACAAGGCATATTGAGCGAAGAAGAAGGTGCGCAGATTCGTAGCGGCTTAGAACAAGTTCGTTCTGAAATTGCTGCTGGAACGTTTGCCTGGTCGGTAGCGCTAGAAGATGTGCACATGAACATCGAACAGCGTTTAACCGCACTCATTGGTATAACCGGTAAAAAACTCCATACCGGTCGTTCACGCAATGATCAGGTTGCCACCGATCTACGTTTATTCTTACGTTCGCAGATTGATGAAATCAGCGCCGAACTGGTTCGCTTGCAGCAGGGGTTGTTAGACGTTGCTGAACGTGAAGCGACCACAATCATGCCAGGCTTTACCCATTTACAAGTCGCCCAACCGATTACCTTTGGTCACCATTTATTGGCGTGGTTTGAAATGCTCAAGCGCGATTTTGAGCGCTTACAGGATTGTCGTAAGCGCCTCAATCAATCGCCTTTAGGCGCGGCTGCGCTCGCCGGCACCACCTATCCGATTGATCGCGAGTATAGCGCGCAACTACTTGGCTTTGATGGGGTGTGTCAAAACTCGCTCGATGCAGTTTCTGACCGTGATTTTACGATTGAATTTTGCGCCGCGGCGAGCATCACGATGATGCATTTATCGCGTTTTTGTGAAGAACTCATTTTGTGGAACAGCAGTGCTTTTGCCTTTGTTGATATTCCGGATCGCTTTTGTACCGGTTCATCGATCATGCCGCAGAAAAAGAACCCGGATGTGCCGGAGTTGGTGCGTGGGAAAACGGGTCGGGTGTACGGACATTTATTCAGTCTGCTGACGCTGATGAAAGGGCAGCCGTTGGCGTACAACAAAGACAACCAGGAAGATAAAGAACCGGTTTTTGACACCATCACAACCTTGCGCCACTGTCTGCGCGCCTTTGCTGACATGGTGCCGATGCTGGAAACTAATGCCGAGAATATGCTGCGCGCTGCCGCACAAGGCTTCTCAACCGCTACCGATTTGGCCGATTATCTGGTCGGTAAAGGTGTGGCGTTTCGTGATGCGCATGAAGTGGTCGGTAAGTCGGTGCGGCTGGCGATTGATCGAGGCTGTGATTTGGCGGATTTGCCACTGGCCGATTTACAGGCGCTTTGTGAGTTGATTGAAGAAGATGTCTACGAGTCATTACTTTTAGAGGGCTCGGTGGCAGCGCGCAACCATATTGGCGGTACAGCACCGGAACAAGTGCGTGCGCAGGTTAAAAAGCAGCGGTCGCAATTAGCATCATAAGCGTTATATTCGCTAGTTTGAGGCTCATAATCAGAGCCCATGTGCTGAAAAATTTCGATATTATAGGCTTGTGCACGTAAAAGCTTATATCTTGCGTGCGCTTTCGTTACAATAGAGATTCTGTTTTGAGACGCGGTTAAGGGGAACACGATGCGCAGTGAGCGAGTATGGTTTAGCTTTTTTATTTTATTAGCGCTGACATTGAATGTGGGCTTTGTCTATGGCTCGATTGATAATCCTGAGCATCACGACAAGATTGAGCTCTATCTCGCGTTTGTGGTCAGTATTGTCTGTACCATTTTGAAATTCGGGGATCGCTCGCATTTAGGCGCGTTGTTGCTCGCTACCTCGCTGGTTGCCGACGTACAGCTCTTGATCGCGATTGGCGTATGGACGTTTAGCGTCGGAATGCTTGACGCCTCGACCTTATCAACGATTGTTTCGTTCACCATGGGGGCTTTAGTGGCCAACCTGGTATCTGTTGTTCTAGTGGTTATTGAGGTGGCAACGCTTCGGCGTTAAACGGGGTTAACTCGTGAACGAAATTATCTATCTCATCCTTCGCCAAGTGCGCCGCCCGGCGCTGGTAGTGCTCGGCACCTATAGCGTTGCTGTGTTGGGTATGTCGCTGATCCCGATGGTCGGTGAAGACGGCGAAATGACCTTTCTTAGCGTCTTTCAGTCGTTTTATTGGGTGAGTTATACCGCAACCACGATTGGCTATGGTGAGGTTCCGGTACCATTTTCTGACTGGCAGCGAATCTGGGTCGCCTTTAGTATCTATTACACCGTGCCAGCGTGGCTTTATGCAGCGGGGAAAATCATTGGGCTCATGCAAGATGCGACCTTTCAGCATGCGCTGGAAGAAAACCGCTTTGCACGACGGGTGGCCAAGCAAAATAAACGCTTTGTGTTGATTTGTGGCTTTGGTGAGTCCGGACGCCGTTTGGTTGATATGTTCTTAGCCGATGACTACGAATGTGTAGTGATTGAAAGTGATCAAAACCGGGTTAACCGTATGGCGCTCGATCCTGCATTGCACCGCGTATTAGCGATTGCAGGGGATGCTAAAAACGTTGAATTATTAGAAAAATCCGGCATTCGTTCGCCGTATTGTCGCGCAGTGATTGCGATTACAGATAATGAAGCGGTGAATATTAAAGTAGCATTAGCTGCACGTTTATTATCGACCGATCGTTCACGCTTTAAAGTGGTGTGCCGCACGTTTACCCGTCAAGGGAGTGCTAATGCGCGCTCGTTTAATACCGATGTAGTGCTCAATTCTAATGCCATTTTTGCCGAACGTTTGACGATTGGTTTGCGACGACCATCGATTGCGCATTTGATCGAGCTGATCCATGCTGAACCCGGTGCGCCATTTGATCCTTCACCACAACCACCAGCCGGGCGTTGGGTGCTTTGTGGTTATGATAATTTAGGGAAAACCCTCGAGCGTTATCTCGATTTTGAAGGCGTGGACAATGTGGTCATCTATGAAGATGCTAACCCGAGCGAAACACGCGTTAAGGGCACAGGGATGGAAGCGGTGACCTTGCGGGAAGCAAAAATTGACCGGGCACAGGCGATTGTTGCCGGGCGTACCAATGATCCAGAAAATTTATCGATTGCGATGACTGCCAAAGCGATGCATCCATCGTTGTTTGTGGTGGGTAAACAGAACCGTAGTTCAGATCACCGTTTGTTTAGTGCTGCCGGCTTTGATCGGGTGATGGAAGAAGCGGATTTGATCGTCAGCAAGTGTTTTCCCGAGATTGCCCGTCCATTGCTCAGTCGGTTTTTGCTGATGGTTCGTCATCAAGATGAAGCGTGGGGTAAAAAATTACTCGAGCGTATTGCTAAACTTTCCGGTAAACACAACCCGTCGCATTATATTTTGCGGGTTGAGAATGATTATGCGCCGGCGGTTTATAGAGAGCTTGATAATGGTCATTTGTTGCGCCTACAAAGCCTGTGGATGCATCCGCACGAACCAGAAACGCTGCAAGATGCATTGCCTTTATTACTTCAGCGAGGGGATCAAAATATTTTACTGCCGAATGCAGCAACGCCATTGGAAAAAGGCGATCGGATTTTAATTGCTTATCATAAACCGATTGTGGTGCAGCGTATTCACCGTGCCACTGTTGATGAAGGCGAGCTGTATTATGCGGTACACGGTCGAGAAAAAACGCTGTCGTATGTGATGAGTTACATCATGAAGAAACTGGATTAACGATGCTTTATTATCAGGAACACGGCTCAGGGAAGCCGATATTGTTGTTACATAGCGGCGGTATGGCTGGTGAAGAATGGCAGCCACAAATACCTGCGCTGGCTAAGCGCTATCGGGTGATTGTGCCCGATTTACCCGGTCATGGGCGTTCATTGCTTAAGGATGAGCCCTTAACGATTGCGATGATGGGGCAAGCGGTTATTGAACTGTGCGATGAGCTTGGGATTGAGCAAGCGCATGTTTGTGGTTCGTCGATGGGTGGGGCGGTGGCGCTGTGGCTCGCACTCAACTATCCCGAGCGGATTAAAAAGCTGGTGATTTATCGCATCACCTACCGCAAAAACCAAGCAACCCATGCGCAAACACAGAATATGTCTGATCCAGGTTATTGGCGACAATTTGGTCTGCATAAATGGTTATCGAAGCTGCACGAACCGCAAGGTGGGGTTGATGCCTGGGAAGACGTCATTGCGCGGGTTTCCGAAGCACTCGATCCTGAAACCTCAACCCACAATCACCAGTTAGACGATTTGGCACAGATTAGCGCACCGACGCTTTTGATTGTCGGCGATCGTGATCCTGTGGCGCCATTAGACGATGTGCTTGATATGTATCACACCATCCCTAAGGCGGGATTGTGGGTGATGCCTTATGCTACCCATATTACCGCGAGTAATACCTGGCGTAGCGACGCATTTGCCGAAGAATGTCTGCGTTTTTTTGCCCGTGAAGAATGATTTAGGGGATTTTGATGAGCAAGATTATTACTGTAACACCGAATCCAGCGCTTGATTTAACCATGCATGCCAAGGGTTGGCAGCGTGGGGTTGTCAACCGTGGGCAATCGATGGATGTAACTCCGGGTGGTAAAGGGTTGACGGTGGCGATTAACCTGGCGATGGTTGGTGTGCCGTGTACGGTTACTGGCTGGATGGGGCAAAATAACGATGGCCACTTTTGCCGTGAATTCAATAAAAATGGCTTGGAAGATCAGTTTGTTCGTGTGCCGGGTGATGTACGACGTAATATCAAAATCGTCGATGAAAGTAATGGCGAAACCACCGACATTAATATGCCGGGGCACAGCGTGAGTGAAGCAGCGCGCACCTTGCTGATTGAACTCATTGACGCGATGGTCGATGAAGAAACGATTTTAGTCTATGGCGGCTCACTACCACCGGATTTAGAGAAAAGCTATTACGCAGATATGGTCAAACGCTATCATGACCGCACGCGTGCGGTGGTGGTTGATACCAGTGATGAAGCTTTAGATGAGCTGATGAAAGCCGATATTTTGCCGCAAGTGATCAAACCCAATATTCACGAGTTGGAAAATCTAGTCGGGCGCACGTTGGAAAGCGATGCAGACATTATTGCCGAAGCTCGTCGCTTTATTGATAAAGGCGTTGAGCTCGCGGTTGTATCGTTGGGCTCGCGTGGTGCGTGGTTTGTGCGCAAAGACGAAGCGCTGCATGCGCAACCGCCTAAAGTAAAGGTTGCGAGCACTGTAGGCGCAGGGGACGCGATGGTTGCGGGCATCGTACGTGGGATAATGTTCGGACGTACGCTCGAAGAAATCGCCCGTACCTCAACCTCATACAGTGTGGCGAATATCAAAAAAGTCGGCATTTCCTTACCGTCAATTGCCGAGATTGAAGAAATCAAGGCTAAAGTTGTGATCACCCATCAAGCATGATCCTATAGGGACCAGCTTGCTTCGCGCGTTGGCGTTCAAAAACGCCGCGAAAGGTGAATTTTATCGCAAGCCGAAGATGACATATTCAGCAAAGCGCCTGCAGACGCCAGCCTTGTTCGGTGGCGAGCGAACGATTAGTCAGTTCGAGGTTCTTAAGAAATAAGTCATCGTGTGACACGACAAGTCACGTACCCTGGTAACTGCGCAACATGCTCTCCAATGCTTCTGTGGAAGGTAGATCAAGGTGGTTGTTCGGTTCGTCAAACAACAGCAGTTGCGGTGGCGACTCGTCATAGAGTATGCAGGCAAGGGCGCCTTTTAAACGTTCGCCGCCGCTTAACAGAACACTTGGTGTGGTCACAATTTGTGCGTTAAGACCAAGTTGCGCCAGGCGCATGTACAAATTCGCTTCGCTGGCTTGACCATAGGCGAACACCGCCGTCACGACATATAAGATAACATCTGGAAAATATTGGATTTATTTAAATCAATTACTATGATAAAGTGGTTGTAAAAGCATTGGGCAACAATTGTGTTAATTCACGTTAACACTTAAACACATGGAAGTGGAGCCGATGAGTAAAATTTTATACCTTTCTTCGATAGCTGATTGTCATAAATGTTATTTATTACGATACAGAAGGCCCTTATTGGCTTCAGCGATTGCTGTGGCCTGTTTGGGTTTTAGCGCCACAACCTTAGCTGATACTATCATTAATTCAGACCAGACTGGTAATATTGCCTATGGTGTGCTAGTAAACACCGGAAACGCTGCCGCCACCGGCGGTGTGGTAGACATACAAAGCGGTGGGATTATAAAAAGAGCTTACGGTGGGTTTTCTTTTTACGGTTATGCCAGTGATAACAGTGTCACTGTCTCCGGTGGTACGGTAAATGAAATTGCTTACGGTGGGTATTCTCAAGACAATGATACCGTGAAAAACAGTGCCACTGTCTCTGGTGGTATGGTACAAAATCATGTTTATGGCGGGTATTCTGATGGCAATGGTAATGCCACCGATAACAGTGTCACTGTCTCCGGTGGTACGGTAAAAAAAAGTGCTTACGGTGGGTATTCTCTACGCGGTGGAGCCGTGAAAAACAGTGTCACTGTCTCTGGTGGTACGGTAGACGCTAGTATTTTAGGCGCGTATGCCCGTGGCGATGTCACCGATAATACGGTCACCGTCTCTAGTGGTACGGTAGGTGGTAATGTTGTCGGTGGGGATTCTTTTCACGAATTCGCCAACAATAACAGCGTCATTGTCTCCGGTGGTGCGGTAGAAGGTTTTGTTTGGGGTGGGTATTCTATTGCTGGTTCTGCCAATAACAGCGTCACTATCTCTGGTGGTGAGGTAGGTGGAGGGCATCTTGGTGATAAGGTTTACGGCGGGTATTCTGTTAATGGCAATGCCAGTAATAACAGCGTTACTATCTCCGGTGGTGCGGTAGATGTTAAGTTTGTTTATGGTGGGGTATCTCATGATGGAGATAACACCGACAATACCATCACCATTAAAAAAGGCAGCACGGGCAATCCAACTTTTGGTGTAAATACTGTTCTCTATGGTGGGTATAATTCGAATATCTACAGCACAAACGAAGTTACAAAGGGCAATACGCTGAATCTACACACCACCGGTATTGAGGTAAAAAACATTGCTAACTTTGAAAACCTGCATTTTTATGTACAAAAAGACACAGCAAATGGTGCCACGTTTTTAACCCTGAGTGATACGTCAGATACCGATATCACAGGCAGCAAAGTCGGCATAGGCATTGAAGGCAGTGATACCGTGCTGAAGAAAGGCGATAAAGTCGTGCTTATCCATAAAAGCGATGCCACAGGTACATTATTAACCGATGCGGATACGCCCAATACCGTTACTGCCATGCAGGGTATTGCTGTGGGATATGATTTCACCATTACAAAACCAGACGATCAAACCTTGATTGCTACCTTATCTAAAGCACCTACCGGAGTTAATCCACAAGTCAAATCTTTGCTTGAAGCCCGTTTAGCTGCGGTTGAAACGATTAATCGCGGGGGTGATCTTGCCAACGGTAAAGGCATGAGTAACCTGATCGAAATCACACAAGACGATGGAGTGAAGCTTTTTGCTGTTGTAGGTGGCGATAAGACCCGCACTAATACAGGCTCGCATATTGATGTCAACAGTGCCCATCTCTTACTCGGTGCCGGCACAGGCATTGCCAACAGCAGTGGCACCCTTATGATCAGTGGCTTTGCTGAATACGGTAAAGGCAACTACGACAGCTATAACGACTTTGCTAATCGTCCCAACGTTCATGCCAGTGGCGACACTCAATATTATGGGCTGGGCATGTTGGCAAAACAGCAATTCGACAATGATTGGTTTATTGACGCAGGTCTGCGGGTTGGTAAAAGCAAACTGGATTATTTTAGTGCCGATCTGGTTGATGCCTCAGGAACCCCCACGACCTTTGATGATAAATCCACCTACATTAGTGCAAATATTGGTGTGGGCAAAACCTTTGCCATGGATAAGAAAAACAGACTAACCCCTTATGTGAATTTGTTTTACACGAATTATGGCAGTCTGAATAAAAAGATTGCCGGCTCGACCTTTAGTTTTGCAAATATCACTTCACTACGCAGTCAATTGGGGGCACGTTATCAATATGCCATTAGTGAAAAGAGCCAGGTTTATGCCAATGCTGCCTGGGAACACGAATTCCGAGGCACTGCCAAAGGGAAGGTTTTGGGTTTTGCTATGCCGGAGCCGACCTTAAAAGGCAGCAGTGGATTAATTGGCGCAGGATTTAATTTACAACCCAATGAGAACTTATCTATTAATTTAGGTGCCCAAGGCAGTTTTGGTAACCGCCGGGGCGTTTCTGCGGTTGGTAAATTTGTGTATTCGTTATAACGGAACAATCAACCGCAAATTTACCCCACGTTGTGATGTATAACAACGTGGGGTAAATATCTATAACACCCTTAGATAATATAAGATTTATCGAAAAAGAGGGTATCTCTCTGCCGTCAATTGCCGAGATCGAAGAGATCAAGGCTAAAGTTGTGATCACCCATCAAGGCTGAGGGTTCTTTTAGCTTCAGCCTATGATCTACTTAGCGTGGGGGAATACACCCGCCAACGCGAACTTCATCGCTGTAGGCTTTGCCTAGCGCGGCATAATACCCATTGCTGTAAAACCCGGTTTGTCCATCGCTATAGATGATCGGGTTAGTGCTTGCCTGGCGTTTGAGTACGTACTCACGCTGCTGGTGAACGACGATGAGCTGCTGCGCGTTACTATCCTGGTAGCGGGTGCGTAAGGTTTCACCACGTGGACATTGCCACTGGCTCCACTTGCTCGCACTGATTGGTAAATTGACGCTGGGTAGTTGGGCAATCGCTGCTTGATCGCTAACCTGCGCGATGCGTGAAGGCTGAGGTGCGCTCGAGCAGGCAGCAAGCAAGGCGGCAGTGAGTAATGATAGCGAAATTTTATACATATCGGTCTCCGTTACCACGCCTGAACACGTGCGCTGCTGTAAGTGGTATAAGGGATCGCTAAGCGGTATTGATAGACTTTTTCGTATTCAAGCACGCGCTTAACATAATCACGGGTTTCGACAAAGGGAATTTGTGCGATCCATTCATCAAGTGGCAAACCTGGGTGCCCACTGAGCCAACGGCGTGCACGATGCGGTCCGGCGTTATACGCCGCTGCCGCATAAGCAAGGTGACCAAATTCATTCAGACGATCGCTTAAGTATTGTGTGCCAATGGTCAGATTGGTGTTCACATCCATCAGTGATTGGCTACCACTATAAGAGATACCATAGCGTCTTGCAGTATCGCGTGCTGTTGCCGGCATCACTTGCATCAGACCTAGCGCACCTGCAGGAGACTTAATAGTTGGTTGGAAAATACTTTCTTTACGAATAATCGCGTAGATCGTTGCTGGCGATAGGTTATGTTGGGTCGCTAACGCGCGAATTTTCGTTTCGTATTCCAGCGGAAAACGAGTGCTTAGCGCGTCCCAATATTTAAGGTCAGCTAAAGTCACAATCGCCTGAATGTGCCAGTTAAGGTCGCTGGCAACCATTGCAGCTTGTTGGCGCTCTTGTTCGTTTAAGCCTTTAAGCAGGCCTTGCCATTCGTTTAGCGCGCGATTATCTAAACCCATGCGCGCAAAGCTCAGCATACGCCAGGCTTCTGGTTTCGCCATCACGCGTGCACGGACGGTAGGATTGGCCGCAATCGAGCGGTCGTTAAAGGCATAAGGTTGACCGAGCTTTTCCGCAGCGAGAAAACCAAAAAAATCGCGTTGGGTGGCGGCTTTTTGATAATGCGCGCGGCTTTGTGCGTCCTGGCCGAGGCGTTCAGAGGCTTTCCCTAACCAGTACTGTACTTCTGCTTTATTCGCCAGTGTTGGGCTAAGATTGTTGTTAAAGGTTTGTTTAATGCTCGACCAGTCGTGTTGACGCAGGAAATACGCGAGTAAATCATAGAAGGTATTATCATCATGCGAGCCTGATGGAATGCTTTGCCACGCCTTTATTGCACGCGGGTCGTCAATTTGCGCTAAGGCTCGAGTCAGGCGGTTAAACAGCTGCGCCTCAAGCTCTGCATCGCCAACCCTACTTTGAATATGGGTAAACGCCATGTTTGCCGCGCTAGCGGTGGATTTAAAGGCATCACGGCTCAAAATATAGGCGAGTGCGCTTTGTTGCCAAAATGGATTGTTAATCGCTAACGCTGCATTTGCACTATCACTGTTCGCCGCACGCATCCATTGCTGGGCCGCAGTACCTTCTGAACCACTTAGCTCATTAGCAAGATAGGTTGCCAGGGCATTGTTATTTGCGCGTGTAGCTAGGAAAAAACGTTCTTTTATTTTTTCGTTATTCAGTGCGCCGCTGCTTTTTGCCCGAGCAAATAACGGGTCACAAGCAGCGTCAATGCTTTTAGCTGATAACCATAAACTATCGAGACCATTGTAGGCTTGTTGCGTGTTGCCATTCGCAAGCTGGGCTAGGCGGTATTCACACTCAATCGATTCATCAGCGAGATGCGGATGCCACGCGTTTATAATCGCATTATAGTTGCCTTGCTTGAGCCATAGCGGGAAAGCGTGTTCCGCGAGCCAGCCTGAATAGGGTGCATCCGGATGCTCTTTCAAAAAGGTGGATACTGCTAAATCATCGGTAAGAAAGCCTTGGTCAACTTGTTTGCGATACGCGCGGTATTCTAGGTATGGATAGAGTGGGTGGCCGCGAAAATGATCGTATTGTGCGAGCGCTGCACCTTGTTCAATGGCTTGCTCAGCGCTAAGCAAGCGTTCCTGTGCTTGCAGTGGTAAGGCACTTGATAAAAGAAAGAAAAGCATCGCTTTCATGGTTCATCCTGAATATGGTTTTGCCAGTCAGTTGAAAATCGCTGCTGGTAGGTTTGCACAGTTTTGACGTAATGTTTGGTTTCGGGGTATGGCGGTATCGTATTTTGATACGCCTTGACGGCTCCGATGCCTGCATTATAAGCGGCTAAAGTAAGTTGTACATCGTCATTGTAGTGTTTTAACAAGACCTTAATTTGCTGGATGCCACCGTTGATATTTTCCTGTGGATCATAGGGATCTTCAATACCCAACGCGTCAACGGTGGCTGGCATTAATTGCATCAGCCCCATAGCGCCTTTTTCAGAGACCGCATCAGCATGATAGCTCGATTCTACGGTGATAATGGCATGGAGCAGCGCGTTATCAATGCCGTGTTCAGCGCTTAAGCTATTAACCAACGCTTTATATTGGCTCATCCGCACTTTAAATGCGCCACTTGGTTCGACCACTTGGATGGTTCTTTGTTGCTGCTGTTGTTCTTCACAGACTTGTTTGAAGATGTGTTTTTTACCCACCATGATGATGACGGCATGGCAGCTGCGTTTGGTCGGTAGCTTCTCTCCATAATCACAGGGGATCAAATGGGTTTTGCCATCTTTAACATAGCTGCCACAGCTTTCTCCGGCAAATACGGGTAAGGCAATTAAGGCGATAAATAGGGTGAGTATTCTCATAAACCGACCTGCGCTGGATTAGCGCGATATTTGCCGTAGTATTGCAGTACCTTGGGCACATACGCTTTGGTCTCGATAAATGGCGGGATTTTATACCCGTATTTGCGCACATTACCTTCACCAGCGTTATAGCCGGCAATCGCCAGCTCAAGATTACCGTTGAATTCTTTGAGTAACCATTTTAAATACGTCGTTCCGCCGCGGATATTTTGCCCGCTATGGAAGGGGTCTGTAACATTAAAACGCGCTGCAGTGGCGGGCATTAACTGCATCAAACCTTGCGCACCAGCGTGTGAAATCGCGCGTTGTTTATAAGCAGATTCTGCAGAAATGACCGCATGAACTAAGAAGGGATCAACGCCCACATCTGCAGCAATTTGATTGATTTGTGCGCTAAAGCCTTGTTGTCTGGCTAAAAACGCGCCGCTGACTTTGATATTAAGGTCATCATGGACTGCTTGTGCAATCCGTCTGGCTTCGACAATCAGCGCCGGTGGACAGTCTTTTGTTGGCTCAAGATGCAATACACGGCCGTTTTCACTAGTGATTGTCCCGCCACAGCTACCAGCAGTGGCTAAATAATCCTGATCGTATGCCGCTACAGCCGCGTATTGTGTGCCGAATTGAATATCGCCCCCCGTGGAGCCTGGGCTGTAATTGTATGAATAATCCGCACACTCAAATTCACGTTCTTGCCCACGAAAGCTCACGCTACCCGCGCCACTGCAGGTTAACCGTGGGCCAATAGTTTCTTGAATCGGACGAGCGGGGGCTACGCTGTTTTGCGCTTGTTGGCGAAGCTGCTCGGTAACGCCGGCAAAAGAGCGTGAGAAAAACTGACAATGGTGAAAATTAGCGCGATCTGCGGCATTTACATAGGTTGGTAGGTTTTCATGGTCAAAACATTTGTAGATATCTGCTGGTGGTGAGTCTGTTGCTTCAACCGATGTGTTATTTGGTGCGCTATTGAGGCTGACAGGCTGACTGGTTGAAGAGCTCTCAGCAAACGGTTGACGATCAGCTTGTGTTCTATCGCCAATGCCGCCCATATCCGTGCACTGCGCATGTGGGGCTTCGCTGGCTTCAATCAGGCTTTGCGTACCACCGTCTTGGCAGAGATAGATGCGCGTATTGCGCTTTGTGATAGCTGTCGGTTGTTCAGTTTCTGGGGGGGCTTTTGGCTGGGCTCGGCCATAAGCGCTGCAACACTCCCTCCCTTAGCACCCATTACCACACAATCCTCATTAGGCAGCTGTTTGCGTTCCACAATGCGCTGCTGACCATTCACTTCACAGGCGTAAATTTTTTGTACGTCGGCTTTATATAACGGTGTGGTTGATGGGTGGGTTGTCTGCGCAGGGTGATCGAAAGCCAGTGCCTGGGTCATATCGGCATAGTGCAGCTGAATCTTGGTAGCTGATGGCACTGGGGGGCTTGGTGGCACACTGGGGGAGGTTGGTTTTTGCGCAGATGTAGTGGTAGCGTGTGACGGCTTTTTTAGCGCATTAGCGCTATAAGGGCGACAGTTTTGATCAGTAGGGCGATTGGCGGTGTTGACCACATTATCAACACCGCTCGGGTCACTACACAGCCATAAACCGGCTGTTACATCATCAGCTAGAGCAAGCCTTGTGGTGATTAGCAAAGCCCAGCATAAGACAGTACGCACCATGATTGGGGCGGTTATGACCAATCAAAAACATCAAATGTTTCGGCTTTAGACCAAGCAGAAAGCCCTTTATGCCATAGCAAATCGTGGCGGCGGAGGGTGCCATCATCAATCAGCGCTTGTACCTCAACCGCACTGAGTGGACCTTGTTGTTGGCCACGAAAAATGCGATAAAACAATTTTTCAGGGGTGGTTTTTTGCGTAATGACCATATGGGTTGATGCTGGCGCTGCTTCCTCACTTGCCGCATCATGATCGCTTTGTTCACGCTCATCGACCACCGCCTGGATATCTAATGACAGATTCTCCAGCGTTAACCCTTTGGGGCGAAAATAAATCGCTAAGGTATCGCGTAAAAATTGGGCAAAACGGGTGTTTTTGGCGTGTATATCCTGGCAAGGAATACGTTGGTTACGTAAAATATGCTCAATCGCCTTGCTGAGCCAGCGTTGTAGCGATTGCTGATCACGAAATTCAGGGTCAGCCAGACAGTTTGAGGCAAATTGGTCGCAGTGACTAATCAATAGCGTGCCTTCGCCGGAAAGGGCTAGGCGCTCATTGAAGTGATCCTGATAATCGAGCTGCCACGATCCTTGATACTGAGCACCTTCACGGATAAATAAGACCTTGGCTTTATCTTGCGCTAAGTCTTTTAATGCGTGTTCCCCAGCAGGGTAGAATTTGGCGTTATCAGCACCTTGGTCAATCGTCGCACATTGTTTTTTGGGGACGATGAGCGTCGGTTCATAGCGCTTTAAGTTTATGGTTTGGCAAACCGCCAAATCCTCTTCGCCAAGAAAGCTTGAGAGTGGACCGTTGGTCTTTTCTCCGCGTAAGGCATTTAATAAATTCTTCCATGTAAACATACTTACCTCGAAACTTGGCTGGCTTTAGTCAAACTGTCTTTTAATGCACGTTCGGCGGCATCCAATCTACCTACCGCTTCCTGGCGCTGATTGCGCGCTTGATCGTGTAAAGAAATACTTTCTTCTATGGTGTTAATCAAATTTTGATTAGCGCGCTCAATGCTTTCAATATCAAACACACCACGTTCAATCTGTTCACGACTGCTGCGGTTAGCTTGCTGGAGATTGGTGGCATTTTTCTCAAGTAATTCGTTGGTCAAATCACTGCTGGCTTTAAGCGCATCAGCGGCATCTTGTGCGTGGTGAATCGCAATCGCTTGTGCGAGCTGCTGTCGCCAGAGTGGGACGGTGTTAATCAGGGTGGTGTTGATTTTATTCACCAAGCCTTTGTCGTTTTCTTGTAACAGGCGAATGCTTGGCAAGCCCTGCATCGCCACTTGCCGGGTAAGACGCAGGTCGTGTAGGCGGCGATCGAGTTCATCACGGCGTTCTTGATGGTCGCGTAAACGTTGTGCGGCGGCGATATCATCGCTGGCTTCAGCTTCTTCACGTAAACGCGGCAGCACAACCGTATCGCTTTTTTCAAGTGCGCTTTCGCCAGCGGCAATGTAGTGACAAAGCTCACGATAATAGTCTAAATTCGCGTCATAAAGCGCATCTAAGGACTTTACATCCACTAATAGGGTTTGCTTTTGTTCTTCAAGATGGTTGCTGATTTGATCGATTTGATCGCTGACGGTATCAAAACGGCTGAGAAAACGTTCAAAAGAAGCCTGTGTTTTGCCAAATAAACGGGCAAAAAAGCCCGGTTTTTTATTTAGGCCGGTTTCTTCACCTTGAAACCCGCGTAATACGCCGATCATTTTATTCAGCAATTCACCAGTCGCGCCACTGTCTTTGCTTTTTACATCAAGCAGCATTTGATCAGAAATTTCGGTGAGCTGCTTTTGTGCGTCAAAACCAAATTCAAGAATACTCTGTGTGTTGTGCAGATCAATGGTGTTTGCGATCTCACTGACCCGTGTTTGATCGAGCGTGGTCGTTTCAACTGGCTCTAGCGTGGTTTGTTCATTCATGGTGTTTTGACTCTTTCAGTTGGTCTTGTAGTACTTGCATATGAATGTCTAAGCGGCGCTGTTGCGCGTCACTAAGGACATCATGTTTCTGATTGACTTCGTTAAGTATTGTATCTAATAACGCAGAGAATTGTTGTCGCGATTGCAGTCTTTTTTCTGAAGCGAGCAGGGTGAACTGCTCGCCGATCGTTGCTGCTTCGCGCAAATGGATCACCAGCAGCGTACGGACTTTGCGAATTTTTTCAGCACTGGGGGTGATTTCAGTGAGTAACTGCTGGCCACGTCGGGCAATTTGTTTTAAACGCATCGCTAAATAGATGCCGTTTTCGTCATCACGCAAATGTTCACCAATGCGTTGCATGCGGCGTAAATAATCTTGTGCGTTACTGAGCATCTCGCGCTGGGTTGGGGTGAGGTGATCAAGGGTTTCAGGCTCAGGCGGAGGCGCGATGCCTTCAGTGGGTTCTTGCCAGGCACCGATGATATAATTGAGGTAGTAACCAACCGCAGCCAGAGCCGCGCTAAACACACCAATCAGTGGGCTACGACGAGTGATAATCACGACCAAGCAAAACACACCGAGCGCAACAAAGCCCATCGCCAACTGGCGCTGATCGTTATCAGCCACTTCACGGTTGTTTTTGATTAAATTATCGCGGCATTGTAGGAAATAATTACGCGTTAACACCGCACCATAGCTGATACAACCAATTACCGCGAGTAAGGCGATACTTTTTATAAACTGCCCACGCAGTAACGAAAAAGGCACAGCTAACCACAAAGGCGCTTGAAACAAAAACAAACTGCTGCCACGAAGGCTCAAATACTGTAATTTTAGATTACGAAGAAAACGTTTCATATCAATTAAATATGGCAATGCATGAGGGAATGAAAATCACGGCCGCCAATAATAACCAACCCAATGAACGTAAAACAGGATTCATAAACTATCCAAGCAAAAACACCATTCTAACATACGCCATTTGACGTTTATGTTTATCGTTGAATGGAGATTATGGCATAATGCGCCACGCTTGTAATCGAACAGATCTGTTTGATTGGTGCGAGTAGTTGCTTGATGGCTATTATCTTAAATAAATCCAATATATCACTAAAATCAGCTCGCCGACTTGCAAGGAAGGGGCGAAAACTATATAGTACGTATTTAGTTCGATTTAGTGCATTATGATCCGAATTACCAGAGAAACAGAATATGCTTTTATGCTGCTAAGCATTTTGCTCGAAGGCCCTGATACCACGCTTTCAGCAACCGCATTAGCAGAAAAAACGGGCATCACGATACCGGTAACCAGCAAAGTACTTAAACGCCTCGTTAAAGAGGGGGTTTTATCGTCTTTGCGTGGTGCTTATGGCGGTTATCGTTTAGCGATTAATCCACAAAGCGTTTCTGCGCTGGATGTAGTGCATGCCATGGAGGGTAAGCCAGAGCTGGTGGAATGTGCAAACGGTGAGGTGGATTGTGTGCTAGCGCCACATTGTCGTATTAGCCCATTTTGGCATCAGCTTAATCACGATATTACGCAAATGCTTGCCGGACGCACATTGGCAGAAATGAAAAATATGGAAAATAAAAATGTTGGGTTGTCATGAGTAATGAACAGTTAAAACAAATTGCTGAAACCGAGTATCAATACGGTTTTGAAACAGAAATTGACCAGGAAACGTTGCCACCAGGGCTTGATGAAGACGTTATTCGTCATATTTCAGCGATGAAAAAAGAGCCTGAATGGCTGCTTGAATGGCGCTTGAAGGCTTATGCCGCATGGCTGAAGATGGAAGAACCTGATTGGGCGCACCTCAATATCGAACCGATTGATTACCAGGCGGTGTCTTATTTTTCTAAGCCAAAATCGATTGGTGATGGGCCAAAAAGCTTGGATGAAGTTGATCCAGAATTATTGCGCACCTATGAAAAGCTTGGCATTCCTTTAGAAGAGCGAGAAATGCTTGCTGGTGTGGCGGTTGATGCAGTATTTGATTCGGTTTCAGTAGCCACCAGTTTTAAGGAACGCTTGGCTAAAGAAGGGATTGTGTTTTGCTCGTTCTCAGAAGCGGTACAAGAGCATCCTGAACTGGTGAAAAAATACCTCGGCACGGTGGTTTCAGCACGTGATAACTACTTTGCCGCGCTCAATGCAGCCGTCTTTACCGACGGATCGTTTTGCTATATTCCACCCGGTGTACGTTGCCCGATGGAATTATCCACCTATTTCCGTATCAACGCAGCGAACACTGGGCAATTCGAACGAACGCTGATTGTGGCTGATAAGGGTTCGTATGTGTCGTATCTCGAAGGGTGCACCGCACCACAACGTGATGAAAACCAACTGCATGCTGCGGTGGTGGAAATCATGGCTTATGACGATGCAGAAGTAAAATATTCAACGGTGCAGAACTGGTATCCCGGTGATAAAAACGGCGTTGGTGGGGTTTATAACTTTGTCACTAAACGTGGCTTATGCGCTGGAGATCGCAGTAAGATTTCCTGGACTCAAGTAGAAACCGGCTCGGCGATCACTTGGAAATATCCCAGTTGCGTATTACGCGGTGATGGTTCAGTGGGTGAGTTTTATTCGGTTGCGTTGGCGCGCGATTACCAGCAAGCCGATACCGGTTCAAAAATGATTCATATAGGCAAAAACACCAAATCGACGATTATCTCGAAAGGGATTTCATTAGGTCATGCACAAAATGCCTATCGTGGTTTGGTGCGCATCCAACCAGGCGCTGAGAACGCGCGTAATTTCTCACAATGTGACTCTTTGCTGATTGGTTCGGATTGTGGTGCACATACCTTCCCATATTTGATGACGCAGAATCCGACTGCGCAAGTTGAGCATGAAGCCACCACCGCAAAAATTGGTGAAGATCAGATTTTCTATTGTATGCAGCGCGGCTTGAGCGAAGAAGACGCGGTGAGTTTGATTGTCAATGGATTTTGTAAAGATGTGTACAACGAGCTTCCGATGGAGTTTGCCGTTGAGGCACAGCGTTTGATTGAATTGAAATTAGAAGGCAGCGTCGGTTAAAACCACGCACAAGGATATAAAAATGTTAAGTATTAAGAATTTACACGTTGAAATCGAAGAAACAGGCAATAAGATTTTAAACGGGGTCAATCTTGAGATTGGCGCTGGCGAGGTGCACGCAATTATGGGACCGAATGGTTCCGGTAAATCGACGCTCGCTAATGTGATCGCGGGTCGTGAAGGGTATGTGATTACCGAAGGCAGTATCGAATATATGGGGCGCGACCTGCTGGAGATGGACCCTGAAGAACGCGCCTGTGCGGGGATGTTCCTGGCGTTCCAATACCCGGTAGAAATCCCTGGGGTTAGCAATATGTATTTTCTTAAAGCGGCACTCAATGCGAAGCGTGCTTATGCTGGTGAGCCGGAAGTTGATGCGATGGAGTTCTATGAGCTGCTGCAAAAACGCATGAAAACGGTGAAAATGAATGAATCCTTTTTAAGCCGGCCGGTGAACGTTGGTTTTTCTGGTGGTGAGAAAAAGCGTAATGAAATCCTGCAAATGGCGGTATTGGAGCCAAAATTAGCAGTACTTGATGAGACTGATTCAGGGTTGGATATCGATGCGCTTAAGGTCGTTTCTGATGGCGTAAATGATTTACGTGACCCGAATCGCTCATTTTTAGTGATTACCCACTATCAGCGTTTGTTAGACCATATTGTGCCTGATGTGGTGCATGTGCTGATCAACGGACAGATTGTTGAAACTGGTGATAAAGATCTTGCGATTGCCTTGGAAGAACGCGGATACCAAGATTTCCGCGGTGAAGAAACCGGCGCGGTGCGTTCTTAAGGAGGCATTATGACGCAATCACTTTTTGCCGAATTATCACCCAAATCTACTCACGACCACAGTACGGCAGCTTGGCAAACCTGGCGTGATTATGGGGCGTTGAACCGAGAAGAATCATGGCGTTGGACGCCGTTAAAAGCGCTGCGCAGTAAAGCCTGGAATTTTAGCACCGCTGATTATCAGCTAAGTGTGCCGGAAGGCGTTGAAGAAAACCTTGATCGAACCGTCAATCAAGCCTGGCTTGAGCTCGCTGATGCGCCATTTGCCGCGCTTAATATTGCGCAACTCGATGATACGCTTGAGATCAGTATTCCAGAAGGCTTTAGCTCGCAAGAAATCATCGCGCTAAATCTGAGTGAGTATCAAAAAGTGCTGCAATGTGCGCGAGTTCGGGTACGCGTTGCCCAAGATGCACAAGTTGCTTTGTGGTTAGATATGAACGTTGGCGAGCAAAGCGGGCAATGTCCGTTACTCGAAATAGATGCGGCAGCGAATAGCCAATGTGATGTTGCATTGTGGCTTAATGGTGCTGCTGAAAGTGTGCAATTAGCGAATGTGCTAGTAAGCCAACAGGCACGCTCAAATGTGCACATCAATGCGGTGATGCACAGTGGCGCGTTAGCACGCTTGGATGTGAATGCCTTTTTACACGGTGAAGAAGGGCATTTTGCCTTCGGTGGCCTGCAATGCTTAACCGGCGAGTCCGTTGGTGATTATCACGTTAATGTGCGTCATATGGCTGCGCATTGCACGAGTCAACAAGTGGTACGCGGTGCGCTTAACGATGCCTCATTTGGTATCTTCGATGGGATGATTTATGTCGCCCACGGTGCGCAAAAAACTGATGCTAAACAAGATAGCCGCTATATTTTGCAAAGTACTACCGCGAAATCACACAGTGTGCCTCGTTTGGAGATTTATGCCGATGACGTACAATGTGCGCATGGCTCAACGGTCGGTTTTTGGATCCGGATGCGTTGTTTTACCTACAAAGCCGTGGCATCGACAAGGCAACTGCTGAAAATATGCTGATTGCGAGCTTTTTACATGAAGCGGTCGTGCTTGAGCACCGTGCGCTCGATGAGGCGATGCACAGCGCAATTAGCGAACTCTGGTCGAGGACCGAGCATGATTGATCTGCGTGATGAATTTCCTGTGCTCAAGCAGCGCATTCATGGTGAGCGACTGGCTTACTTAGATAGCGCGGCGAGTACACAAAAACCACACGCAGTGATTCAAGCGATGGATGATTGCCTGCGTAACGACTACAGCAATATTCATCGTGGTGTGCATTTACTCTCACAGCGTCTCACCGCACGGTATGAAGCGGTGCGTGATAAGGTGGCGTCTTTATTAAACGCACGCTCATCACAAGAGATTGTCTTTACCAAAGGAACAACCGACGGATTAAATCTGCTCGCAAGTAGCTTAGGACAGCTATTGCTTGAGCCTGGCGATAAAGTGTTGGTGAGTGCGATGGAGCATCATGCGAATATCGTGCCTTGGCAGATGGCTTGTGAACGTTTTGGTGCTGAACTGGTTGTGCTGCCGATGAATGAGCGCGGTGAATTGCTTACCGAAGATTTTACCGCACTACTTGATGGGGTGAAGATTTTCAGCATTGTTCATGTCTCGAATGTGCTTGGTACGATTAACGACATTGCGCCTTTGATTGCCCAAGCAAAAGCAGCCGGTGTGGTGAGTATTGTTGATGGTGCGCAGGCGGTGGCTCATTTGCCGGTTGACGTACAGGCGCTTGGCTGTGATGCCTATGTGTTTTCAGCGCATAAGCTTTATGGTCCGACGGGTGTTGGTGCGCTCTATGCAACCAAAGACCTGCTTGACGCGATGCCGCCGTATCAAGGCGGTGGCGATATGATTTTGTCGGTGTCGTTTGAAAAGACGCAATACGCACCACCACCACACAAATTCGAAGCCGGCACACCGCCGATTGTTGAAGTGATCGGTATGGGCGCGGCGATTGATTGGCTAACTCAACAAGATGTGACGCGCTTGGCCAGCCATGAAGAGGCTCTGTGCGCTCAAGCTGAAGCTGCGCTAGATGCGTTGCCCGGTGTGCATATTATTGGACGTGCAGCGCATAAAGCGGCAGTCACGTCTTTTGTGTTAGATGAGGTGCATCCTCATGATGCAGGCACGGTATTTGATCAGATGGGCGTTGCCGTGCGTGTCGGGCATCATTGCGCTGAACCAGTCATGCAATTTTTTGGTATTCCGGCCACAATCCGTGCGTCTTTTGCCGCATATAACGATGAGCGGGATGTCGTGCAATTAATTGAAGCCGTCAAAGCGACGCAGGCACTATTTGCCTGATTGAGAGTTTATGAATCCTTTAAAAACCCTATATCAAGAAGTGATCTTAGATCACAGTAAAAAACCCCGTCATTTTCATGCGCTTGATCCCTGCACGCATAGCGCCACCGGGCATAATCCACTATGTGGCGATAACCTCAAAGTGTATGTGCAGCTTGAGGGCGATGTGATCGATGAGGTGAGTTTTATTGGTGATGGTTGTGCAATCTCTAAGGCCTCAGCTTCGTTGATGACCGAGTTGGCGCGTGGTAAAACGCTCACTGAATTTCAACAGCTCTACGATCAATTCCATGACATTGTCACCGGACAAGAACCGGTTGATATCGATATGGGTAAATTAGCGGTTTTAGTCGGTGTACGCGATTATCCTTCGCGAGTGAAATGCGCCACATTGGCTTGGCATACGTTGGATGCTGCATTGCATAAAGAAGACAGCGTCAAAACAGAGTAGGGCGATGAGGATACAAAATCATGCCTTTGTTAGCAGCATGCGCGTACATGTTTAGGTAAATAGTTAAAGGAACGATAATGGAACTTGATGAAGTCCCCTTTCAAAAAGACGCAAATGACCCCACTTTATCGCCGATAGAGCGCGATATGGTGTTGGCGTTAAAAGAAGTGTATGACCCAGAGATTCCTGTTGATATTTACGAGCTCGGATTGATTTACGAATTGCAATACGAGAAAAAAACAGGCGAAGCGATGGTGCGGATGACGCTGACAGCACCTGGCTGTCCGGTCGCTGGTATCATGCCCGATTGGGTGCGTGATGCTGTTGAATCGGTCGATGGTGTGGAAAGGTGCACCGTTGAGATGGAATGGGATCCACCGTGGCGCATAGAGATGATGAGTCTACGCGCCAAAATTGAATTAAATATGATCTAAGAGGTAATCAATGGATACAATCGAGCGTATCAAACAACAAATCGAACAAACCCCGGTTTTGTTATACATGAAAGGGACACCGGATTTCCCGATGTGTGGCTTTTCAGCGAAAGCTGTGGAATGTATGAAAAATGAAGGGCAACCGTTTGCCTACGTCAATATTTTGCAAGATCCAGCGATTCGTTCGGAGCTGCCAAAATATGCTGACTGGCCAACCTTTCCGCAATTGTGGATTAATAAAGAACTGGTTGGCGGTTGTGACATCATCATCGAGATGCACGAAAACGGCGAACTGGCTGAACTGCTTGAAGGCATTGAGTGGCCTGAGCAATAAGCACAGCGCTGAACAACGTCTTTTCGGATGGCTGGTTGGTCATTGAATGAAGCGATGCTCGCTAGGGCATCGCTTAATCATTTCTTGCATGTCACTAAAAATAACGGTAGTTTAATGAATTCGTACTGTTAATCCGAGCAAGGAGTTAAAGATGAAGAAAACACTACTAAGTTTAGCGCTATTAGCCGCTGCTAGCGCACAAGCTGGTACACTCGATGATATTAAAAAGCGCGGTGAGTTGCGCTGTGGTGTCACGCAAGCTTTGCCGGGCTTTTCAGTCGCTGATGATCAGGGTCAGTGGAAAGGGTTGGATGTGGATTATTGTCGCGCGTTGGCGGTGGCGATTTTTGATGATCCAAACAAAGTGGCATTTCGTCCGACTTCATCTAAAGAGCGTTTCTCGGTGCTACAATCCGGTGAAATCGATGTGCTAGCGCGGGTGACCACTTGGACCACTCAGCGTGATGTCGATCTTGGTTTTGATTTTATTGGCACCAACTACTACGATGGTCAAGGCTTCATGGTACGTAAAGATTTGGGCGTGAGTAGCGTTAATGAGCTCTCTGGTGCGTCGATTTGTACCAATACCGGCACCAGCACCGAAGTCAATATGTCGGATTATTTCAAATCGCATGACATGGACTACAATCCGGTGATTTTCGAAAAATCTGAAGAAGTAAAAACAGCCTACGATAATGGTCGTTGTGATGTGTATTCTTCTGATGTGTCGGGGTTGTATGTTCAGCGTGAGCAATTACAAGACCCAAGCGCGCATATCATTCTCCCAGAAGTGATCTCGAAAGAGCCACTAGGACCAGTGGTTCGTCAAGACGACGCGCAGTTCAAAGATTTAGCGAGCTGGACACACTTCTGTATGGTTAACGCCGAAGAAATGGGGATTACGCAAGCGAATATCAGTGAGAAACTTACGAGCGAAAATCCGAATGTGCGTCGCTTACTGGGCTTGGAAACCAATGGATCGGCCAAACTCGGCGTCGGTGAAGACTTCTGTCAGCGCATTGTCGCTAATGTGGGTAACTACGGTGAATCGTTTGCGCGCAATGTCGGTAAAGACTCACAGCTTAAAATTGAACGTGGTTTAAATAACCTATGGAGTAACGGTGGCATTATGTACGCGCCACCGCTACGTTAGTCTGTTTTAGACACAAAAAAACGCCGTGTTAACCACGGCGTTTTTTGTGTCAGTAATGTTAGGCTTTATTGCCGTAGGCTTTGATATGTTCGGGTAAGCGTTCGTTGTTGCCGTACATAAAGTGATTCGCCATGTTTTCACTGTAGCGACTGGCTTTGGTAGTCAGTCCTACCGCTTCAGCCACCTCACGAATATGCATCGGTGATGCCCCGCAGCATACCCCAAGATAATGGATACCCAGTGCATACGCTTCTTTAGCAAATTGACCGATTTCATAACGGTTGCAATACAGTGGATCAAGTGCGGTGGGGAATGTGCGACCGTGTGGTGAAGGGCAAGTGCAGTTGTCATGATCGGATAAATTAAAGAAGGTTGGTTCTTTATCATTAGTGCGGTATGGAATCGGCAACGCACCAACATGACATTGCACGGCTTTGCGTATTTCGCGTAAATACGGCATCATCGTTTCCGGTCCGCGGAAACAGTTCATACCGACAACATCCGCGCCACGCTGTTCGAGCTCTTTACACACATCGACAACGCTCACGCCATCACGCATTTTATTCTCTCCCATCGGCGCCACAGTAAGCACCACCGGAAGACCTGAGGCTTTGGCTGCTTCAAGGGCAGCGTAGGCTTCTTCCGCGTAATAAAACGTTTCGCCAACAATGATATCAGCGCCTTCATCAACCGCCCAACCGATCATTTCATCGAACATCGAGCGTACTTCTTGCTGCTTGCTCTTATCGTTCGGGTCCCAGATATTGGTGTTAGAGATGTTGCCAGCAACGAGGTTTCCCGGCACACGATCAGCTACCCGACGGGCGATTTGCAGCGCCGCGCGGTTTAAGGGCTCAAGCAAATCTTCTTTACCAATGACGCGCATTTTTTCGCGGTGACCATTATAGGTAAAGGCTTCAACGATATCAGAACCGGCGCGTTGAAAATCAATATGCAGGCTTTCTAAGGCCTCCGGATCTTCGAGTGCGACTTCAGGGACAAACTCACCAGCGGTGAGATAGCCTCTGCGCTCTAATTCAAATAAAAAACCTTCGGCACAAATGACCGGTCCTTTGTCGAGTCGTTGGGTTAGGATGTTGCTCATTATGGTTCCTCGTTGCTAACTAAATTCCAGCGCTTGGCTGTGAGTTCAGTGTAGCGCCTGCTAGAGTGAACGCAAGATGATGATAATGGTTATTTTTGCATTTAATAATGCAAAAAATTCATGAATTGGTGGCCAGATTAGTGAGGCAGCCTCTAGTTGTTGATGATTTTTTACCATTTTATCATTCTAAAAATCGCATAAATCATCAATAAGCGGTTTGTTTGTCGCAGCGCATGCGCTAAACTGTTTCGAGTTTGTCCGTGAAGGAGCAAGGATGTTTTTACTGTTATCGAATGATGATGGTTATTTATCGCCGGGTCTGCGCTTAATGGCTGATGCTTTGCTTGGTGAGGTTGAGCGTTTGGTGGTTATGGCGCCAGATCGTGACTGCAGCGGGGCAAGCCATTCACTCACCTTAAAGCGCCCTTTGAACGTTAATGAACACGATGGGATCATTTATAGCGTTGATGGCACACCTTCGGACTGTGTGTATTTAGGCGTTGGTGGCTATTTTGATGCGAAGCCGGATATGGTAATTTCCGGGATCAATCGTGGCGCAAACCTGGGCGATGATGTGATGTATTCTGGAACGGTTGCGGCAGCTTTTGAAGGGCGTCATTTAGGGCTGCCCGCTATTGCTGTCTCTTGTGATTCGCATAAACCAGAGCATTTTGCTGATGCGGCGAAAGTGGTGGTTGATCTATTCCGTCATCTGCGAGAACACCCTTTGCCGGCGGACACGCTGTTAAACGTCAATATTCCTGACAGGGCATATGGTGATATCAAAGGGTTTCGTACCACCGTACTCGGACAGCGTGATGCACCGGAATCGTTGATAGAAACACATGATCCGCGTGGACGTAAGCTCTTTTGGATTGGCCCGCCAGGGAAAGTTTCAGCAGGTGGCGAAGAAACGGATTTTCATGCGGTGGCTAATGGCTATGTTTCGGTCACGCCGCTGCAATTTGATTTAACCCGACATCGACAAATGCACGATGTACAACAATGGCTGGAGGGTATTTAATGGCCTTAAACCGACAACAGATGAAAACGATCAAAAACATCGCGCTGATCTCTGCAGCCAGCGTATTATTTGCATGCTCCTTCACAGGAATGTCTGCATATCAGCTGCATGGCGAACGCGGTGCGTTAGCGGCTAAAGGGCAATACCTGATTAAAAAAGGCGACACCTTATTTGGTATTGCCTGGAAGCACGGTTTGGATCTGCAGGAGCTCGCTAGCTGGAACAACATCAGTAATCCAAACCGAATTCTTGCCGGCACGATGCTTCGCTTAGAGCCACCAAGAGGGGTTGAGCGCGCTAAGGTGGTGGCACCTGCGGTGACTCGGGCGGCGAAAAGTGGCTGGGTCTGGCCGACTACCGGTAACGTGGTGCGCGAATTTGCCTCTAATAAGCCTGGACATCAAGGGATTAAAATCGCTGGTGGTAAAGGTCAGCCGATTGTTGCCGCTAGTGATGGCGAAGTTGCTTATAGCGGTACTGGCCTATCGGGCTTTGGGCGCATGGTGATCATTAAACACGACGATAAAGTCCTGTCCGCTTATGGTTATTTACAGAGCGCAAATGTGCGTGAAGGCCAGCGTGTTCGTAAAGGTGACACTATAGCAACGATGGGGATTAGCCCACAAAACATCGCAGCCTTACATTTTGAAACGCGTAAAGGTGGGCGTCCGGTAAACCCATATGGCTTTATCGGTACCAGTCAGCGCTAAGGCCGATTATGGATTATCAATTTCGCGTCTTAGAGGAAAAAGAAGTCTATCGAGGCTTTTTTAAGCTCCGTCGTTACCAGATTGATTTTGAACTCTTTCCGGGTGGTTTAAGCGGTGCGGTGATGCGCGAATGTTCTGGTAGTACCGGTTTTGTGGTTGCGGCATTGCCTTATGATCCGCAGCGAGAAGAGTTTGTTTTTGTTGAGCAATTTCGCATTGGTGCGATGGTTGCTGGGCACCATCCCTGGCAGCTCGAAATTGTCGCTGGTTTTATGGATAAGCCGGGTGAAACGCCAGAAGAGTGCTTACAGCGTGAGTTGAATGAAGAAATCGGTACCACCGCGCAATCATTAACCCATGTGAGCACGTATTTTACCAGCCCTGGCGGCAGTCCTGCGCAAACGCATTTTTATTTTGCGGAAGTTGACGCCTCGCAGTGTGCAACCTATACAGGGTTACTCGAAGAGGGTGAAGATATTTTAGTGCACCGAGTGCCTTATCGCACCGCGTATCGCTGGCTACGTGACGGGCAGGTGAAAAATGCTACCATGATGTTGGCATTACAGGCTTTTTTATTGCAACAAGAAGACCGCGTTGCAGCGGCATTTTCTGGGATTGATAACACATGAATAATCTAAAAACTGTCTTTACACTCAGCGCATTGAGTGCGGCAATGTGGCTAAGCGCCCCCGTTTTTGGCCAAGAAGCGTGTGATGATCGCGCGTTTGGTGAGCTGGTGCGTCATGATGATGTAGAAGCCCTACGCAGTTACGCTGAAGAATGTGATGTCGCGCAAAAGGATGTACGTGGGTTCTCTCTTTATGACCGAGCGCTCCTGCAGGGGAGTGAAGAAACGATTGCTTGGCTTGAATCCAACAATCATGCAAAAAAAGGTGAGTACAGCGAGGCATTAATTAAATTGGTACAAACCGGGCTGCGCTATTTAGATATGGATGCTGGGGTGATCGACGGCGATTTAGGCGATCAAACGCGCAGTGCGATCAAAACCTATCAGAAAAAATATGGCTTTAGCGTTGATGGAGAATTCCATCCTGCGTGGATGGCCGATTTTTACCGTCGTTTGGTGAAAAAAACCCAGCAAGGGTTAGATCAAATTGGTTTTGAGGCGGGTACACCAGACGGCATTATTGGCGATAATACGGTGAGCGCGATGCAAGGTTTTCGCCAAGAGCGCCAAATGCCAGCACCAGATTACGCTGATTTAGATGATCAGTTGATCTACCAACTGATGATGGTGCTGCACGAACATCATAAAGATGAGCTTGCCAAACGTGACGCCGAACGTAAGGCGCGACAAGTCGCACAAGAAGCGGCACGTCGTGAACAAGAAGCAAAAGCACGTGCTGAAGCGCAGCGTAAGGCAGAAGAAGAGCGCCGCGCCGCTGAGCGGGCTGCAAAAGAAGCCGAACGTGAGCGACAAGCTAATGAACAGCGTATGCAAAAAATTCGTGAAAGCGAGCTGCAATCTTCATTAAATAACGTGAATATTTTGCCAAATCAATCGAGTGTACAACAAACACAAGCGGCACGTATTGCCCAGGAAAAAGCAGCTTTAGAGGCCAGGCTGGCGGCAGAACGTGCACAGCAGGAGGCTAAGGCGAAACGTGATGCTGAAGCCGCTAAAATTGAGGAAGAGCGTGCAAAACGTGAAGCTGCAGAGGCGAAAGCCGCGCAAGAACGCGCCCAGCGTGAAGCAGAAGTGGCGCGTCAAGAAGCTGAACAGGCGCGCCGTGAAGCGCAGGCAGCGTTTACCGCAGTTAAGCGTAATGAACCGGTTAAAGTGAGTGACGATATTCAGCAAGCAACCCAGGTCCAAGGGGCGAAAACGATGGCTGGGGGGTTCCAAGAGCTCAATGGTATTCTTCGTCACAATGGTCGTTCGTCTTGTAGCGTTAACGGGCAAAATATTGAGGCCAGTTGGTGCGAATCGGTTTATCAAGAAAGCAGCGGTAAAAACTGTAACGTGATTTTGACCCCGTCAGGATTAGTCGTCAGCTTCTTGTGTGACTAAGCAAGGCGCTTGCCTATCGAATATATGGAGTAGCTGAGATATACCTTTTAGGTTGCCTCGGCTAATCCTAAAATGGTTGTTTCTGCTCGGTGTTAGCGAACTCAGCGGTAAGTAAGTGGTGATTGCCTGTAGCGGGCTTACGAACAATAACTTTACGATTAACGGATGGATAACACATCCACAAAACACACAAGGCTCTGTTAAAATACAGCGTTTGTAGCAATGATTAAACCAGCATTTATGCCCAATCAAACCCAATTTCCCGATGCACGTGGCTACTTTGGTCGCTATGGTGGCCAATTTGTCGCAGAAACCTTAATGCAGGCTGTATTGGAATTACAGCAAGCCTATGAGCAGGCCAAGAATGAACCGGAATTCTGGCAGCAATATCGTCAGGAATTACGCGATTATGTTGGCCGTCCTTCACCGCTGTATTTTGCCGAACGTCTAACCCAAGCTGCTGGTGGCGCGCAAATTTGGTTAAAACGCGAAGACCTTAATCATACTGGCGCGCATAAAGTGAATAACACCATTGGCCAGGCCTTACTCGCGCAACGCTTAGGCAAGCCGCGGGTAATTGCTGAAACCGGTGCGGGGCAGCATGGGGTGGCTACGGCAACTGTGGCTGCACGTCTGGGGCTAGAATGCGTGGTGTACATGGGCGCTGATGATATAGCGCGCCAGGCGCCTAACGTCTATCGCATGAAGTTATTGGGCGCTAAGGTGGTTTCTGTCACCTCAGGATCACGCACTTTAAAAGATGCGATGAACGAAGCGTTGCGTGATTGGGTGGCCAACGTTGATGACACGTTTTATATCATCGGTACCGTTGCCGGCCCGCACCCTTATCCGATGTTGGTGCGCGATTTTCAGAAAGTGATTGGTGAGGAAGTACGCGCCCAAGCACACGATCAATTTGGCGCGCTGCCCGATGCCTTAGTGGCTTGTGTGGGCGGTGGCTCGAATGCGATAGGGCTGTTTTATCCTTTTTATGAGGATGATGTGGCGCTTTATGGCGTTGAAGCCGGTGGACATGGTTTGGCCAGTGGTGAACATGCCGCACCTTTATCCGATGCACATACTCCGGTTGGCGTGCTTCATGGTAATCGAACGTATGTGATGAGCGATCGAGATGGACAAATTTCTGCAACCCATTCGATTTCAGCCGGCCTCGATTATCCTGGGGTTGGTCCTGAGCATGCCTGGTTAAAAGACAGTGAACGGGCGCGTTATGTCGCAGTTGATGATCAGCAGGCGATGGACGGCTTTCATCAGCTCTGTCGCTTAGAAGGGATTATTCCTGCGTTGGAAAGTTCCCATGCGGTGGCTTATGCCATGGAACTTGCGAAAACCATGGATAAAGACCAGCGGATTGTGGTCAATCTCTCTGGCCGTGGCGATAAAGATATTAATACCGTCGCGCAGTTAGACGGCATCGAGTTGTGAGGCCCTATGCAACGAATTGAACAACGATTTTCTGATCTACGTCATGCCGGACGTAAGGCGCTTATTCCTTACATTAGCGCTGGTGATCCGGATCCTGATCAAACGGTTTCGGTGATGCACGCTTTAGTGGCCTCTGGTGCGGATGTGCTGGAACTCGGGATTCCCTTTTCTGATCCGGCCGCTGATGGCGAGACGATTCAGCTCGCTAATGAACGCGCGCTAGCTCGTGGGGTGGGCTTTTCTGATGTGTTGGCGATGATTGGTGAATTTCGCGGCAAAGATCAAGAGACGCCGGTTGTGGTGATGGGCTATCTCAACAGTTTTGAACGTCATGGATTTGCTGAGGCCACCCAGCAGTTAGCTAATGCCGGTGTTGATGCGGTAATTTTGGTAGATTGTCCGGTTGAGGCACTACCAGATTACCGTGATGCGTTAAGCAATAGTGGTTTGCTGCCGATTTTACTGGTTGCACCAACCACTAAACCGCAACGTCTGGCGATGATTACCCGTGAAGCGCGTGGTTTTATTTATTATGTGTCGCTGCGTGGGGTAACCGGAAAACAGCAGGCTCAGGCGCAGGCGATAGCGCCTGCTTTAGCAGAACTTAAAACACAAACTGATTTACCGGTGTGTGTAGGATTTGGGATTCGTGATAGTGAAACCGCCCATGCAATGGCTGAGATTGCCGATGGGGTGGTGATTGGTAGTGCGTTAGTAAGTGCGCTTAATGATGCCGCAGAACGTAACTCGAATCTGGCTGATGCGGCAAGCGAATTTCTCACCCCGATTCGGGCAGCGATGGATCAATAACTGGATGATAAAAGAATAAGGAGTAACGATGAGTTGGTTTGATAGTTTAATGCCGTCGCGCATTAAGACCAAAAACAAGAATCAGCAAGTACCTGATGGATTGTGGAAGCAATGCGGGGCGTGTAATGAAGTGCTTTATGCACAAGATTTAGCGTTTAATCAGCAAGTTTGCCCAAAATGTAATCACCACATGCGTATTAGTGCGCGTGAGCGGCTGCAGTTACTGTTTGATAAAGACAGTAAATCCAGTGAAATTGGCAACAATCTACGCCCAAATGACTTTTTAAAATTTAAAGACAGTAAGCGCTATAAAGACCGTATTAGCCAAGCGCAGAAACGCAGTGGGGAAAGCGAGGCAATCATCGCTATGGCGGGTGAGCTCTATGGCAAGCCACTAACCGCTGCTGCCTTTGAGTTTGAATATATGGCTGGCTCGATGGGTTCTGTGGTCGGGGAGCGCTTCGCTTTAGCGGTCGATCATGCGATTGCCAATCAAACCCCATTTGTGTGTTTTGCCGCCAGTGGTGGCGCACGGATGCAAGAAGGGCTAACTTCATTGATGCAAATGGCGAAAACCAGTGCGATGCTGACTCAGCTGCGAGAGGCGGGATTGCCGTTTATCTCAGTGCTTACGGACCCGACGATGGGCGGTGTTTCAGCGTCTTTTGCGATGCTCGGCGATATTATTATCGCTGAACCGGGTGCGTTGATTGGTTTTGCCGGACCACGCGTCATTGAACAAACGGTGCGCGAGACGCTACCAGAAGGGTTTCAGCGCAGTGAATTTCTGATGGATAAGGGTGCGATCGATATGATTGTCGATCGTCGACAGATGCGTGATGAATTAGCCGCTTTATTGGCCTTATTGTTAAAACAATCTGAACGCGTTATCGCAACTGAAGAAGCGTCTTTGGGCGATGAGGACCAAGTCAGCAAAGAAGTCGCTATTGAAGGTGAGTTAGTCGATGAGAATGAAGCAGCTTCATCTTCTGAGGATTCACCGCAGGCTAAAAACGATTGAGTAACGCATTAGAACAAGCTCAGCGTATGCGTGCGTCTTGGCAGCTATCACAGTGGCTGGATTGGCAAGAATCCTTACACCCTAAAGCATGGGATTTAGGGCTCGCACGGATTAGCGAAGTGTGGCAACGTCTCGATTGTGGACGTATTGCTGAACGGGTATTAATTGTCGCTGGAACCAACGGTAAGGGCTCAACCGTGCGTTGGACAGAAGCAATAGCCCTGGCACATGGTATCAAGGTCGCGACATTTACCTCACCCCATGTACAAGACTATCGCGAGCGTATTCGTTTTGATGGTGCGTTGGTCGATGAAGCTACATTGTGTGATGCTTTTCAGGTGATTGACCGAGCGCGTGGCGAGATTAGTCTGACCTATTTTGAGTGGTCCGCCTTAGCGGCCTTTTATTTGATGGCTAATGCGTCTTTAGCGTTAGCTATTTTAGAAGTCGGTCTTGGGGGGCGTCTGGATGCGACAAACATCATCGATGCAGATGCTGCGATTATCACGCGTATTGGCCTTGATCATCAAGATTGGCTTGGTGATGATGTTGAAACGATTGCCCGTGAAAAAGCTGGCGTTCTGCGTCGTGGACAGCTGCTTGCTTTGCCGGTTGAACGCCCACCACAGGCTGTGCTTGAACAGGCATCAGATTTGGCGATCACACCATGGCGCTTACATGAAGAACTGTCGGTCTCGATTGATGGTGATGATTGGACGGTTGCGGTTCCTGGCTATCAGGCACAGTTGCCATTGCCGAAGCTTTTGCCCGGCAAGCATCAATGCGCACATATTGCGGCTGTGTTATCGATCTTGGCGCAATGGTTTGTTTTAGATGTGCACAAGCTTGCGGCTGTGATGCGCGAGACTGCACTGATTGGGCGGTTAACTAAGAAAAAGCTTCATCATACGGCTGACATTCTTTTTGATGTGGCTCATAATGCTGATAGTGCAGAAATACTAGCAGCGTTTTTACGCGAACAGCGGCGACATTATCAGCGCGTCCATGTCATTTGTGGTATGTTGCGCGATAAAGACCATCAGGCCGTATTTGGGCTGTTAGCACCGGTCGTTGACTCGTGGTCATTGTGTCGCTTAAGCGGCCCACGGGCGAGCCATATGGACGATTTTTATCAAGCCGCATTATCGGCTGGCATTGATGAGCAAATTATCCATCAATATGATGATTGTCCAAGTGCGAAAAAGGGTATGGACGAACAAGCCTCAGCCGACGATTTGGTTGTGGTGATGGGGTCATTTATTACGGTAGGTGAATTATTGCATGAATGGGATAAGCAATGAATAAATGGATATATCGATTAATTGGTGTACTGGTGCTTGCATTAGTCGCCTTATTATTTTTAGATTTCTGGTTGAAACCGAAAGTACCTGAAGCGATAGAAAATGAGATCGGTATGGAAGTGGTTGATGGCGAAGGCCAACCGATTCCACAACGTGATCCGAGTGAAGGCAATGAAGGCTTAAGTTTATTGTCATTAGAATCAGATGATAACACCCAAGGCAATGTGGCGGCTAATGGAGGCACGCCACCAGCTCACACAACGACCAATCAATCAAATAATACACCTGCCGAAACACCGGCTGAGCCTGAGATGAGCCTCACCTCTTTAGAGGATGATGTACCGGTACCGGTATTGAGTAATCCAGACTCAACCAGGGCCAATGCTTGGCTACAAGCGGGGAGTTTTGGTAGTCGTGAGAATGCCGATAACCGTGCGGTATTGTTGCGTGGGCAAGGTTTATCGACCGATATTGAACAGGCAAACGTCAATGGAAAAACCTATTATCGGGTTTATGTTGGACCGCTGCAACGCAGTGCTGTTGATCAAACACTCGGACAGTTGCAAGGATTGAATATTGAGGCTCGGGAAGTGAGTCGTTAAGGAACAGTTATGGAAACGCTTAATTATTTAGATGCCGCCCTCGGTGCAATCGTTATTATTTCAGCGCTGGTCGGTTTAGCGCGTGGCTTACTTAAAGAAGTTTTATCGTTAGTTGCTTGGGCTGCTGCGGCTTATATCGCCTTTTTGTTTGCCGAAATGATCGCTGAAAAATACATTGTTAAATTTATCAATGACCCGTTAATCAGTTATTTGGCCGCTTTTGGCTTGTTATTTTTGTGTACCTTGTTTGCGATTGGGCTGATTAATTTAATCATTACCCAGTTGTTGAGCCGTACCGGCATGGGTGGCTTTGACCGCTTTTTAGGGATGCTCTTTGGCTTAGCGCGTGGCGCGATTATAGGTGCATTAGCTGTATTTGTGTTGGGTTTAACACCAGCGGTTAATCAAAGCTGGTGGCAAACATCAGTGCTTCAGCCTGGGTTCTCATCACTTGCTGATTGGGGACGTCAAAAATTGCCCGATGAAGTGCGCAGCCTATTGGGCCGCTATACCGGTGAAGAAGGTGACTTGCCCGGTCAGGCGGTGTTACAGCTTGAACGTAATGCGATCATCAACGCTGAGGGCGAACAAGCAACTCGGCCGGAAACGATGGTCGAAGGTGAGGCACGTAACGCAATTAGCGAAATGAGTGAGAATGAACCAGCGATTCAATTAGAATCGTATGATCCTGAGCAGAATAATGTAACAGCAGTGCCACAACCCACAGCACCTGCCGAGCCGGCAGTACAAAATGCTGTGCATCAGTCACCGCAGACAAACTCAGAAAGTAGCGCCAGCTCATCGGCAAACGAACCTTCGATTGAAACCCCAGAGCCGCCTGCATTAATCTTGGAGTCCATACAGTAACGATGTCTGATAAAGCCTTCTCAACCCGCGCCATTCGTGAGCATTGGTGGCAATCTTCAGCCAATGAGCATTCACAGGCGTTATTTTTAACGTCTTCTTACACGTTTAATAGCGCCGAAGAAGCGGCTGATGTGTTTGCTGAACGTAAGAAAGCGTTCAGCTATAGCCGTTTTGGTAATCCGACGGTTGCGATGTTTGAAGAGCGCTTAAATCATTTGGAAGGTGGTGCGCGCTGTGTGGCGGCTTCAACCGGGATGAGCGCGATCACTGCATTGTGTATGGCTTTTCTAGAGCAAGGCGATCATGTGGTGTGCGCGCGCAATTGCTTTGGCTCGACCTTGGTATTATTCCGGCAAATTATCGCCAAATTTGGTGTGAGCGTGAGTATTGTCGATCTCAATGATCTTGAGCAATGGCGTGAGGCGTGTACAGCAAAAACCAAGTTGCTGTTCGTTGAAACACCAGCGAACCCTTTATTGGATATTGCTGATTTGGATGCGTTGGCTGAGATTGCGCGTGATAGTGGCGCTAAACTTGTGGTGGATAATTGCTTTGCCACGCCTTATTTGCAGCGACCGATTGAGCATGGCGCGGATATCGTGATTCACTCAGCGACCAAGTACATTGACGGTCAAGGTCGAGCAATGGGTGGCGCGCTTATCTGTCGGGATGCAGAAGATGGGGACATGCTTTATCGCCTGTTGCGCACGATTGGGACAACGATGAGTGCGTTTGATGCGTGGATTTTTCTTAAAAGTTTGGAAACGCTAGCGTTGCGTATGCGCTGTCATAGCGAAAATGCACTGTACGTGGCTCAATGGCTGGTTAAACAACCAGGGATTGAACGCGTGTATTATCCAGGGCTGGAAAATCACCCACAACACGCGCTGGCAAAACGTTATATGCCGGAGGGTTTTGGCGGTATGGTGAGCTTTGATGTTCGTGGTGGACAAAAAGCAGCATGGGCGCTCATTGATCGTTGTGACTGGTTGAGTATCTCGGGCAATCTCGGTGACGCGCGCACCATCATTACCCACCCGGATACAACCACCCATGCGCGTGTCTCAGATGAAGATAAAGCGAAAATGGGGATCAGTGGCGCAACGATTCGTTTATCTGTGGGCTTGGAAGACGCCCAAGATATTTGCCAGGATTTAGCAAAAGGTTTTCCAAGCGCCAGCTAAGCTTATAAATTCTGTGTTTTTAGCGCGAGCGTGGCAAATGGGATCATTACCAGTGCTGCAAATAACGCGAATGCCCCGAGTAGCGCGAATAAGCCCATAAATGGCAGGCCAATCGTGATGCTGTTAGCTGCACTGACGCCTAAAATGAGTACCGGTATATATAACGGCACAACGATTAAAAACAATAAAAAAGTACTTTGCGCCTGACTGACGGTCAAAGCCGCACCAAGCATCGCGATCAGTAATAAACTCAAACTACCAAGGGCGATCAGTGCGCCAAGTGCGGGCAGCGTGTCCACTTTGATATGCAGTAGCATCGCCATAAGCGGTAAACATAGGAGCAGTGGCAGGGTGAAGCGCAGCCAGGCAGCGATGAGCTTCGCCAGCGGCAGTAACCATAAATCTTCCAAGTGTACGCGGTCCTGGCTTAGCGTACCATCATGATAATCTTCATAAAAAAGCTGTTCTCCAGCGAGCAGAGCAGCCAATAATAGCGCCAACCATAATGCGGCTGGGGCACTTGCGCGTAAGGTTGCTTCATCAATGCCAAGAGCTATTGGGAACAAACACAGGGTTAATATAAAAAACAATAACGGCTGTAAAAGACGTTGTGGATTACGCCAAGCGGTGTGTAATTCTCGTTGGATAAGCAGTTTAAGCATAATCGGATAGTGAATACGTATTAAGCGTGTGTGAGGGGATATAAAATGGCTGGTGTGAGGTGATGATCAGTCCACCGCCGTTATCGCAGTGTTCAGCGCAGCGTTCAGCCAAGCGTTTAACCCCGTGGGTATCTAACGCGGTCAGCGGCTCATCAAGCAGCCATAACGGCGGGGTGTTGAGCCAAAGCCGGGCGAGTTGGCAGCGGCGTTGTTGGCCGGCTGATAAAAACCGCGTCTGACGATCGCGTTGCTTAAGCAGCCCAACTTGCTCAATAGCCTCTTCAACCTGATTGTGTAATTGAGGGTGGGTCATTTGATGATAGAGTCGGGCAGCAAGCTGTAAATTCTCTTTCACGCTCAACCCAGCTTTAACCCCCGGGCGATGGCCGAGATACAATAAATTGCTATGACGCTCGATATGACCACCATGAACGGTAAATAATCCGGCAAGCGCTTGCAGTAATGTGGTTTTGCCACTGCCGTTATCCCCGGTTAAATGGATCGCTTCACCACGGGCAACACGGATACTGATATGGCGCAGGATAGGGGTGTGTCCGCGCATTAGGGTCAGGTTGTCGGCAGTGATCAAACTCATAGCTGAAGCTGGATCTGATTTGAATAGGGTAAGGTAATGCGCTGTTCGCTTTCGCCCAAGGTGGCGCTGCTGACATCGCCTGTTTCACTCAATTTAGCGCGAACAATCACGTTCTGCTCAGCTTCTAAGCGCACACCATTCATACTGCTGCGCTCATCGAGGATGACATTTTGTGTCTCCTTGATTGGTAAACGCTGCGCAAGGAGTGGTATGCGGCTGTCTTGCGGGCTGACGCTGACAAATAACGCCGCTTGTTCTGGTAGGTTTGCTAAACGACTGGCATCAATATCAATCCGTACCGACAACGTTAATTCATCCGCTGATAAGGTAGATGATTCATCGTCGTCAAAGGAAGCCAAGGTTTGTTCGATTACCGGATATAAAGGATGCTCCTTAGGGGTCTCATCCGCCAACGCCTGCCATAATGGTTTTGCTTTTAGGGTGTCGCCTGACTGTAAGTAGCCTGCGGCAAGCATTAAAGTGGCCCGCGTGGTATGCTCCGGGTTGCCTTTTAAAGAGATCAATATCCGTTCAACTTCGCGTTCCATCGGTCGATTACGCGCACCCATTAAGCGAATTTCTGCATAGTCCATCGCAATACCATCGTCATCAGGTTGTAAGCGGTACATGGCTTCATAAACATCAGCAGCTGCGGGAAAATTATTATAGCTTAGGTAGCAGCGTGCCAATGCGCTGAGCTGATTGGTATCTTGGCGTTCAACGCGGGTTTGTAATAATTGACAATAGGTATTTAAGTCTTGCACCGGCAGATTAGGCGTTTCCATACCTAAGTACTGACTACTAATCAGTGGCTTATCGAGCATGGTTTCATAACTTTGCCATTGTAATGCGTTCTCACCACCTAAGCGATACCAGGCAAACGTAGAAGCACCCAATACAACGACCAACAGCAGTAATAGCCAAATTGACAGCTGTTTACGTAGGGTTGTTTGAGTGCTTTCTCGCAGGTGTTTGAGTTCTTGATAGAGGCGATAGTCGCGCTCGTTTTGCTGTGCACCATCGTGTGCACGCTGATCATAGAGCGCAACCAAACGGCGCGCTTCATGATCACGATCAAAAGTGGGTAAGACTTTACGGCTGGCGAGGAGTAAATACCCCAACACAACCATTAAGGTGGTTATAATAATGGCAAAACTCATGATCGACTCCGATACTCATCGAGCCAGGTTTGAAGCTCTTCTCGTTGCTCTGCGCTGAGCGTTGCAGCAGTCGTTGCTTTGCCACGGCGTACGAACCACCAGAGAAAAGCAATAAGCATCACCAGGCTTGGTGCTAGCCACAACAACCATGTGCGAGGATTAAACGGTGGTTTATAGGTAATGAAGTCCCCGTAGCGGTCGACAAGGTAGGCATTAATCTCGCTATTGCCTTTACCGGCTTCAATTTGGGTCGCGATTAGGCCACGTAGTTGGCGAGCAAGCGGGGCATTAGATTCGGCGACGTTGTTGTTTTGACAGGTTGGACAGCGAATATCTTTAATCAGTTCGTAGTATTGCTCTTCTTGCGCAGGGGTGGAAAATTCTGGCGCGGCGTCAATACTTGCCCAACTCAAAGCGGTGAAGCACAGGGTCACTAAGGCAGAAATCCATACTCTCATTGCTGTAAAAATCCTTGCCCTTGAGCGATTTGATGAAGTTCTTGGCGCTTAACCGGGTGAAATGCTTTAACCATTAAATCACGCCAGTTTTCGCTGCGCGTGCCTGCGCCACGCGTATCGTAATAGGCGTTAATCGTTTGATCATAAGTATCAAGTGCCGAATGAATAAACGCAGGGTCATGCTGGTAGCGGTTCTCATGGTAGATTGCTTTGCTTGGTAGGCGCGGCTTTTGGCTGCCTTGAGCGGCCGGATAGCCGAGCACCACCCCAAACAGCGGTAATGTATAGCGCGGTAGCTCAAGTAATTCGATAATGCGCTGTGGGTCATTACGTAGTGATCCAACGTAGCAGGCGCCTAAGCCCAAAGATTCTGCAGCGAGTACGAGGTTTTGTGCTGCAAGTGCGGCGTCAATTGCGGCAACACTATAGCCTTCGGTGGTTTCGAAACTCTCGCTGGTTTCGTAGCCTTTGCTGCGACAGATCAGATCATGGCGATAATAATCGGCGACAAACACCAATAAGAGCCCATTGTCGCGGACGTGCTTTTGCCCGGCCACTTCAGAGAGCGCCTCTTTTAGCGCAGGATCGGTGATCCCGATAATGCTATAGGCTTGCTTATAGTTTGATGTTGAAGCCATCTGTGCGGCATTAATGAGTTGAGTGATAGTTTGGTTATCAAGCGGCTGTTCGCTAAATTCACGAATAGAGCGATGTTTGCTGATTAATTCGATGGTTGGGGTGCTCATGAATCCTCTTGGGTTTTAATCAGGGGCGCAAATTTGCTTTGCCAGACGCCAGGACTCATTGGTCCAGCATGACGGTATAAAATGGTTTTATCGGGCGCGATTAAGAACGTTTCTGGTGCGCCGTATACCCCTAAATCAATGATCAGTGATCCTGCTTCGTCTACCGCGATTAATGAATATGGGTTGCCTTTATCGCGTAAAAACCGTTTGGCGTCTGCGTCTTCGTTCGGGTTATCTGCCGGCCAGTTCAGTCCGACAATGGGGATGGTTTGCCCAAGCTCCATCAAATAAGGATGTTCTTGATGACATGCCGGGCACCAGCTGCCCCAGACATTGAGTAAGAAATAGCCTTCTGGCAAATCGCTATCATTGATCATGCGGTCTTCGAGCAAGGCAGGAAGGCTAAATGATATAGCGCCTTGATCACTATCCTGACCAATCGTTGTACCTTCACGCACGCTGTCTAATTGTCGTGGGTCATGACTGAGGCCAAAAAAGAAAAAGCCAATCAAGACAATAAATACGACCGCGATCGCGCCACCTAATAATATCGGGGTTTTAGACATAAACATTCCTTGCTTGACGATAGCTCCGATCAAGTGCGGCGATGCCACCGCCAATCGCCATCAACAGTGCACCCAACCAAATCCAAATAATAAAAGGTTTGTACTGCAGACGTACTGCCCAGTTACCCGGGCCTATTTCCTCACCCATGGCAAGATAAAGGTCGTGCGTTGGAGTAACCAGGCGCGAAGATTCTGTCATTGGCATGGTCGATGAGAAATATTGCCGCTTAGCAGGGGTGAGTACGGTGAAAAAATCATCATCATCGTTCTTGCTGATTCGGAATAATCCTTGAGTGGCCTGGTAGTTTGGGCCTTTTTCTTCACGAAGGCTGAGTAATGAAATACGGTAGTCGGCAATACCAACCTCATCACCCGCACGAATGCTAATGTCTTGCTCGTTACTGTAAGTGCCGGTTGCTGTAATCGCCAGCGCCATAATAATGTAGCCTAAATGCGCGCTGAGCATACCGATGAGACTACGTGAAAATGTACGTGTCCCACGACGCAGATGTTTAGCCGTATCAGCACACACTGCCGCGAATGCAAGACCTGACACAAACAGCGCTAAATAGGTCATCATATTCATGTCTGGCAATAACCACCAACCAATACCGAGTGTGAATATCAGTGCAAAGACGGTTATAAAAATCAGGGCGTTTTTCAGGCGTGACGCGCGGTCGCGATGCCAACGCAGTAGCGGCATGAATCCTAATAACAATAGGCTAATTAAAGCCAGTGGTACAATCAAGCGGTTAAAATAGGGCGCGCCGACAGAGATTTTGCCAAGGTTTAAAATGTCGGCAACCAGTGGATAAAGTGTGCCGATAAAAACCACCACACACGCGCCTGTCATCAACCAGTTGTTGGCCAGTAGCCCGGTTTCACGTGACAGGAGTCCGTAAGATACGCTGCGCGAAAGCTGGGCGCTACGCAGGATGAGTAACACTAAGGCAGGCAGGGTGATCGCGACCAATAGCGCGAGAATAAAAATACCGCGCGTGGGATCTGAAGCAAAGGCATGCACTGAGGTCAGGACACCAGAGCGAACGAGGAAAGTCCCGATCAAGCTAAGCGCAAAAGCCAGAATCGCTAATAGTGAGGTCCAAATCATAAAGGCACCACGGCGATCACTGGCTGAGAGTGAGTGGATGAGCGCTGTGCCAATCAACCAAGGCATGAGTGAGGCATTTTCGACTGGATCCCAGAACCACCAGCCACCCCAGCCGAGTTCGTAATAAGCCCAGTAACTACCGAGGGTGATGCCGAGGGTAAGGGTCAGCCAGGCAGCAAGTGTCCAAGGTCGCGCACGTTTCAGCCATAAGCTATCGAGTCGTCCTTGCCACAGGCCGGCAACCACAAAAGCAAATGCAACTGCAAAGCCAACGTAGCCGGCATAGAGTAGCGGCGGATGGAATATAAGGCCAGGGTCTTGCAGGAGTGGGTTGAGGTCGTGGCCATCAAACGGAAATGGGAATTGGCGGGCAAAGGGGTTTGATGTTAAAACGATAAAGGCGACAAATCCGACGCTGATGTAGCCAAGCACTGCGAGTACGCGCGTACGAAAAAGCGCTGGCAAACTAGCGCTACGCCAGGCAACCGCAGCACTCCAAATACTTAAAATATAAATCCACAGCAATAAGGAGCCTTCATGGCCGCCCCAGATCGCCGATAGGCGGTAATACCAGGGCAAGAGGCTGTTGCTGTGATTAGCGACATAATAGAGCGTAAAGTCATTGGCATAAAAGGCATAACCTAAAGCCAACATCGAGACGCTAAGTAAATAAAATTGCCCTTTAGCACAAGCCAGCACAATGCTTTGCGCGCGTGCATTATGCGCGCTGAATACCGGCAATAAACATTGCAAAAGAGCCAAACCACCAGCGAGTAATAACGTGAGGTGACCTAATTCGCCCGTCATGGCGTGTCACCTTGTTGGTGATCATAGCCACTGCGCTCCATATCTTGGGCGACTTCTGGTGGCATGTAATTCTCATCATGTTTGGCTAAAATTTCATCGGCATAGAATGCGCCATTTTTCCCCAGCTTACCACGTGCAATAACGCCTTGGTTATCACGAAATAAATCCGGGAGAATACCGCTGTAGTGCATGGTCAGTGGGGTATTTTTAAAGTCGGTGATGCGGAAAGTAACATCGAGTGAGTCAGGTGTACGAACAATCGAGCCGCTTTGCACCATACCACCAACGCGAATTCCTGGTTGTTCAACCGGTACAGTCCCTTTACTCACTGCCTCTAAAGAATAATAGTGGTTCAAATTTTCTCGCATCGCAAAAAGCAATAAGGTAATCGCGAGACTAGCAACAACAAAAATCAAAACAATCAGCTTAAGACGTTTTTTCTTCACCGGCTTCATGGCTTATCCTTTAGGTTTTTAAGCATGCGCTGCAAATGGCGGTGACGCAGGCGGCTATGAATATGAAAGCCAATGATTGCAAATAATGTGATGGCGTACGCAGACCAAACAAACGGCGCGTGACCACCCATGGCCAGAAAATCAGAAACAGAATCAAAAAACATGACGATCCTTAAATGCTTTACGAACGCACGAGTAAGCGTTCAATCCGATGAGAGAGAATGGCGTTTTGCATGCTTTTTAAAATGTAGGAAAAAAACAGCAGATAAAACGCGCTAAGGGTAATTAATAATGGTAGTAGCATCGATAGCGACATCGATGGTGCACCAAGTTTTAAGATGGTTGCTCCTTGATGTAGGGAATTCCACCAGTCAACCGAGTAATGAATAATCGGGATATTAATTACCCCGACAATCGCCAAGATGGCGCTTAAGCGATCCGCTTGTGCGCGGTCTTCGATGCTTTCTTGCAGCATCATATAGGCGATATATAAAAATAATAGAATCAGCTCAGAGGTGAGACGCGCATCCCATGTCCAATACGTACCCCAAGTGGGCTTGCCCCATAACATGCCTGAGATGAGCGCAAGGGCGGTAACCAATGCCCCATAGGGTGCCGCAGCACGCGCAAAAATGGCTGCTGTGCGAACACGCCAAATAAAGAAGACTAATGAAGTCAGCGCCATCATCACATAAATACTCATAGAGAGCGCTGCAGAAGGGACGTGAATAAAAATAATCCGGTAGCTATTACCTTGTTGGTAGTCAGCAGGGGCAATGGTTAAACCCCAGATGACGCCTACTGCAAGAAGAATCCATGCTAACGGTGTCAACCACGGTAAAAAATAACCACTTAAACGATCAAACCCTGCAGGGCTTGCCCATTGATGCCCCCATTTTCGGATGCTTTGCCACATACTCATGTCTATTTATATAGTCTTTAGAATGCCGGCATTATAGGCTAGCTGGCCAATAAATAAAACTATTACATCTAGGTCATTAGCTTGCAATTTTAAGCATTTACCCAATAAAAAAGGCTTCGCGATGCGAAGCCTTTTTGCCACTTGAATGGTCGCTTATAAGGTGCCAACCCCTGAGTTGACACTCCAAGATTGTGAACGGCCTTTGTTTTCAATGTAGTTATAATCAACCACACGACCCGTTGCTAAAGAGATCAGTACTTCTAAATACTGTTCTTCTTGACGCGCAGTGACCATATTATCAGCAAGCAGACCACCAGCTATCGCGCCGACTGAACCAGCGATCACTTGTCCGCTACCACCACCGATCTGGCTGCCAAGTAAACCACCAGCGGCAGCGCCACCAATACCTGCTGCGCTCTTTTTGATTTGATCGCTATTACGGTAGCCATAAGTAAGTTTGCGAATACCGGCTTTTTGGTTGACACTCACTGTAACCGGTTCACCAAATAACATACGAATTTGTTGTTCTGTGGTTACGCCACGCTGAATCTGGTTGACTTGTGAATAATCCATGCGTGTACCGGTAGCAATACAACCGGTGAGAATGGCGACGCCAAAAAAGCAAATGAGGATGGTTTTAATATTTTTTTTCATGGGGATACTCTCCGTTTGAGTATGGTAACCTTGTTAATTTAAGCGTTGCTTGCTATCAAGTCAAGGTATTTATCAATCAGGCGCTGTTAAATCGTCGCTTCGGGCAGGTATGGCTGCGTATTTATGATAAAATCGTGCGTTTAATTTTCTTGATTTAGAGAGCAGGCAATGAGCGAAGAGATGGCGAAGGTTTATAGCCCGAGCGATATTGAACAAAAATGGTATAAACAATGGGAAAATGCGGGGTATTTTGCGCCAAATGGTGATAATACTGCAGCGCATTTTAGTATCGCCATTCCACCACCTAATGTGACCGGCTCGCTGCATATGGGCCATGCTTTTCAAGATACGATTATGGATTGTTTGATCCGTTATCACCGTATGAAGGGCGACAATACGCTATGGCAACCAGGCACAGACCATGCGGGGATCGCGACACAAATGCTGGTTGAACGTAAAGTGGCCGCTGAAGAGGGGAAAAATAAACACGATTACGGCCGTGACGCATTTATCGATAAAATTTGGGACTGGAAAGCAGAATCCGGCGGTAATATCAGTAATCAATTACGTCGCTTAGGTGCTTCTGCCGATTGGTCGCGCGAACGCTTTACCATGGATGATGGTCTTTCAGAGGCGGTTAAAGAAGTCTTCGTTCGCCTGTATAAAGAAGATTTGATTTATCGTGGTAAACGCTTGGTGAATTGGGATCCGGTATTAAAAACGGCGATTTCTGACTTGGAAGTTGAGAACAAAGAAGAGCGCGGACATATGTACCATGTGCGCTATCCGTTTGTTGATAAGGATGTGGATTTTGGTGGCGGTTATATGCATATCGCGACCACACGTCCGGAAACGATTCTCGCTGATGGTTGTTTGGCAGTGCACCCAGACGATGAGCGCTATAAAGAGGTGATCGGCAAATTGGTTCATGTGCCGATGACCGATCGTGTTATTCCGGTGGTTACTGACCCTTATCCAGATCCTGAATTTGGTACGGGCTGTGTAAAAATCACCCCGGCGCACGATTTTAACGATTACCAAGTAGGGCAGCGTCAGGACATCGAAATCATCAATCTGTTTCATGATGACGCGAGCATGAATGACAACGCCCCAGAGCGTTATCGAGGGATGGATCGCTTTGATGCACGCAAAGCGATTGTCGCTGATTTAAAAGAACACGGCTATTTAGAAAAAATTGAAGATCATACCTTGGTGCGTCCGTATGGCGATCGTAGCGGCAGCGTGATTGAACCGTATCTCACCGATCAATGGTATGTGCGTGCGAATGTGTTGGCCAAGCCCGCGATAGAAGCGGTAGAAAATGGCGACATCCGTTTTGTGCCCAAACAATACGAAAATATGTATTTTGCCTGGATGCGCGATATTCAAGATTGGTGTATCTCGCGCCAGTTATGGTGGGGGCACCGAATTCCGGCGTGGTATGACGAGTCGGGTGCCGTTTATGTCGGTCGTGATGAGGCGGAAGTGCGCCGTGAGCATCAGCTTGATGATGCCATCGTCCTGCGTCAGGATGATGATGTACTCGATACGTGGTTTAGCTCGGCGCTGTGGACGTTCTCAACCCTCGGTTGGCCAGAACAAACCCCAGAGCTTAAAACCTTCCATCCAACCTCCACCCTGGTGACCGGTTTTGACATCATTTTCTTCTGGGTCGCGCGGATGATCATGCTCACCCTGCACTTTGTTAAAGATGAAGATGAAACGCCGCAAGTGCCGTTTAAGGATGTGTATGTCACCGGGCTGATTCGTGACGAACACGGCGCGAAAATGTCAAAATCCAAAGGTAATGTGCTCGATCCGCTCGATATGATCGATGGTATTGATTTGGAAAGTCTGGTCGCGAAACGCACTGCGAATATGATGAACCCGAAGATTGCCGCGCAAATCGAGAAAAACACCCGCGAAACCTTCCCTGAAGGGATTGCCCCACATGGTACAGATGCGTTGCGTTTTACCCTGGCTGCACTCGCCTCCACTGGGCGCGACATTAACTGGGATATGCACCGTTTAGAAGGTTATCGCAATTTCTGTAACAAAATCTGGAATGCAGCACGCTTTGTGTTGATGAAAACCGAAGATTACCAACACGGTAGCGAAGTAACTTATAGCGCATTTGATGGTTGGATCGAGGCGCAATTTGATGAAGCTGCGCGTAAAGTCAACCAGGCAATTGACAGTTATCGCTTTGATATCGCAGCAAAAGCCATTTATGAATTTATCTGGAATGAGTATTGTGACTGGTATTTAGAACTCACTAAACCAATCTTAAACGGCGATGATCCGGCACAAATCGCTGGCACACAGCGCACCTTGTTATCCGTGCTCGAAAAATCGCTGCGCTTAATTCATCCGTTTATGCCGTTTATCAGTGAAGAAATCTGGCAGACGATTAAGGGTAAATTAGTGATCGATACGCCGAGCATTATGATTGCTGATTATCCGCAACCTGAAAACCATAGCCAGCAGGATGCAGTGATCGCGACCGAATGGGTGTGTGCAGTACTCAGTGGGGTACGTAAAATCCGCAGCGAAATGGATATTGCACCAAGCAAACCGATTCCTGTGTTGGTTGAGCATGCGAGCGTTCAGGACCAACAGTATTTGGCTGAATTTAGCGCGATGATCAAAAAGCTTGGTAAATTAGAGGGCTTTGAGGTGCTTGAAGGTGAGGCGCCTGAATCAGCGATCGCGCTGATTGGTGAGATGAAGCTGCATATTCCATTGGCAGGCTTGATTGATAAAGATGCCGAACTTGCTCGCTTAGATAAGGCGATAGCTAAATTACAACAAAGCATTGATCGCCTAAATGGTCAGCTCAGTAACGAAAAGTTCGTGAACAATGCGCCAGCTGAACTGGTGGCTAAATCTCAAGAACAGGTTACTGAGCAGCAAAATGAGATGAAAGAACTGCGCGCACAGCAAGAAAAAATCAGTCGTTTATAAATGAAGCAGGATGTGCCTTATTCACTGCTTGCTTATCAAGCAGAAGATGCTAAAGATGTGATCGCGTTGTTTCGCGCGGCGGTTTTAGCTGTGGATGAGGCGCTTTATCCCTTAGCACAAAAAGAGGCGTGGGCGAGTCGCGCCACGCCTGAAGAGTGGGCGGATAGACTGAATGCGCAGTATGTATGGCTAGCGAAAACGGCTGAGAACTTATTGGGATTTTGTGCACTAAATGTCTCAGGGTCGTATATCGATTTTCTTTATGTCCATCCTAAGGCGCAAGGTCAGGGGATTGGTGGAATGATGCTAGCGCATATGTTGGATGAAGCGGCACGTATTGGCGCTGATGAAGTGCGCGCGCGAGCATCTTTGGCGTCATTTCCGCTATTTTTACGTTATGGCTTTTCTGATGATGGCGCGGATGTGCGCGAACGTAATGGTTTATTGCTGCCGTTTCATTATGTGAGTAAGGCGTTAAAGCCAACAAAGTGAACGCCCTCAAGATGTGAGGGCGTTGTTAATTTATTTCCAGCTATCGCGCAGGGCAACGGTACGGTTAAATACCAGATGTGAAGTATCACTATCGGGGTCGATCGCATAATAACCTTGACGTTCAAACTGATAAACGGTGCCCACTTCCTCACGCGCTGCCGGCTCAACTTTTGCTGAATGCAACGTCTCTAAAGAGTCGGTGTTTAAGGTATCGATAAAGTGTTCGGCAGCCATCGGGTTGGCTTGATTGAACAACAAACCGTATTGACGGATTTCAGCGTCTAGTGCGTGCGCCGCACTGACCCAATGAATGACGCCATTGGGTTTATAACCTTCTGGGTTTTTACCTAAGGTGTCGGGATCATGGCTACATTTGAGCTCGATTACCTTGCCTTGATCATCACGGATTACCTCATCACAGGTAATCACATAACTGCCACGTAAACGCACCGCCTGACCTTGGGCTAAGCGTTTCCACTTGCGCGGTGGCTCGTCGCTGTAATCGTCTTGCTCAATATAAAGGGTGTTGCCAAACGGCACCTCACGTGTACCTAAATTCGGGTTTTGCGGATGATTGGGTAAGCTTAAGGTTTGTTCGTACGACGGATCTAAGGTGGTGATGGTGACTTTTAGTGGCTGCAACACCGCCATGCGTCGTGTGGCGTGTTGGTTAAGATCATCACGAATAATGCTCTCAAAATGGCTCATTGCCACTGTTCCATCGGATTTACTGATCCCGATGCTACGACAGAACTCACGCAGTGCGCGCGGGGTGATGCCGCGACGACGCATACCGACAATCGTTGGCATACGCGGATCATCCCAGCCATCAACGTGTCCTTCTTGAACCAACTGAATCAGGCGGCGTTTAGAAAGCACCGTGTATTCAAGGTTCAGACGTGAAAATTCGATTTGCTGCGGGTGACAGGGCGTTTCTAAAGCGTCTAACACCCAATCATAGAGTGGGCGGTTGTTTTCAAACTCCAGGGTACACAAGGAATGAGTGATGCCTTCGATCATATCGGATAGACAATGGGTATAGTCGTACATCGGATAGACTTTCCATTGATCACCAGCATGGAAATGCGCATGGTGACGAATACGATAAATCACCGGATCACGCAGGTTGATATTTGGCGAAGTCATATCGATTTTGGCGCGCAAAACATGCGCTCCATCATCGTAGTCACCGGCAACCATAGCGTCAAAAATCTCACGATTCTCCGTGACACTGCGCTCACGATACGGGCTATTAATGCCAGGTTCGGTTAAGGTGCCGCGTTGTTCACGAATGGTTTCACCGTCTTGAGAATCCACATAAGCTAAACCTTTATCAATTAGCTGATACGCAAAATCGAGTAGCTGCGGAAAATAGTCTGAGGCATGGTGTGCATCTTTCCACGTAAAGCCAAGCCATTTAACATCTTGCTTGATCGCATCCATATATTCTGCGTCTTCTTTTTCGGGGTTGGTGTCATCAAAACGCAGGTTGCAATATCCGTTGAAAGTTTCTGCCATACCAAAGTTCAGGCAAATCGATTTAACGTGTCCTAAATGCAGGTAACCATTTGGTTCTGGAGGAAAACGCGTAATCACGTTGCCACTGTTTTTGCCGTTGGCGACGTCTTCGGTAATGATGTTTTTAATAAAGTTTGCCGCTGCCGGAGTTTCGCTCATGGTGTTTCTTCTCTGTGCCAATGCTAAAATGGGCTATTCTAGCAGATTTTAAGAGGACACATTATGCGGCAAATGATGGGAATTGGCGTGTTTGGCGTATTGCTGATTGCCGGCTGTGGTGGCGGTGGGGTAACACAAACCGCTGCACCGGGACATTTTGCCCAAGGTGATGACCGTTTTGCCAATGAAACTCAGCCTGCGCAAGCTTTACAAGCCGATGCCTGTGCGCTACTCGAAGCCCGTCCGCACTGGCGCGAAGCGCTAAGAACCGCGCAGCAAAATTGGCAGATTGAACCTTGGTATGTGCTGGCGTTTATGCATCAGGAATCGCGTTTCAATCCTACTGCGATGAGTAGCTCGCGCGCCTATGGCCTGCCGCAGGCTAAGGATGGGACATGGCAGTGGTATGAAGATAAACGTGGGCGGGCAAACAGCTCACGTGAGCGTTTTGACGATTCAGTTGATTTTATCGGCTGGTATGCCCATCAAAATGTTGCGCGTAATGGCGTACCGCTTAATGATGTGCGCAATCAATATTTAGCCTATCACGAAGGCTTGGGCGGGTTCGAACAAGCCTCATTTATTGGTAAACCCTGGCTGCTGAGTGTGACCGATAAAGTGGTCGACCGCGCAATGCTTTATCAGGCGCAGTTATTTGAATGTCCACTATAAAACCTTGGCCAGAAGCGCAGGCGGAGATTGTTGCTGCGCTGCGAATTGGGTCCGTCATTGCGTATCCGACCGAGGCGGTTTATGGGCTTGGTGGTGATGCGGCAAATGCTAAGGTCATTGATGGGGTTTTACGGCTAAAAAAAGGGCGTGATCCGGGTAAGGGCGTTGTGCTCGTGGTGGGTCATTGGCAACAAGCCGCGGAGTGGGTTTCGGGGATTGACGATCAGGCTTGGCAGACAATGCAGATTGCCAGCCAGCAACGCGCGACCACGTTTATTTTGCCACCTTCAGTGCGTGTGCCTACAAAACTGATGCATCGTGAAGGGGGATTGCGATTCGCCAATCGCGCCATCCGCTGGTTAAAGCGTTATGCGCTGAGCTGGGTCGACCATTGATCGCGACATCAGCGAATTTACCGGGAGAACCGGCGCTTATGAATGCGCAAGCTGTGCAAGCACTTTTCCCGGATATTTTGGTGGTGGACGGACCGCTTGGTGGTGAGGCGCGGCCCAGTCGAATTATCGATTGGCGTAGTGGTTCTGTGCTGCGTGATTAGCGGTTTGGGTGTTAATAAGTAGCGCGTATAAGCGGTATTGTTGATGCATTAAAGAACAAATTTCAGGATGTTTAGGTGGTGCTTGAGCGTTACCTGAACAACCATTAAGATAAAACAATGAAATGGAGTGGTTATGAAAATTGGTATTCTTGGCGGCGGCCAGCTTGGGCGAATGTTCTTGCAAGAAGCCGCAAATTACCCACATTCGGTGGCGATTCTTGATCCAACGCTGGATGCGCCCGCAGCTGCGTTAACCGATGATTTTTATTGCGGCGATTTTAATGATGAAGCGACGGTGCTTGCTTTCGGCGAAGAGCAAGACGTTATCGGCATCGAGATTGAGCACGTGAGCGTGGCCGCACTGAAACAACTCAGAGAAGCCGGTAAAAGGGTGATTCCTGAACCACGTGTTCTTGAGATGATTCAAGATAAAGGCAAACAAAAACAGTTTTATGCTGATCATAAGCTCGCCACAACCGATTTTTATCTGATCAAAGGGCGCGATGAAGTTGATTTAGAGAAAATCGCTCTGCCTTTTGTACAAAAGCTCCGTACCGGCGGCTACGATGGTCGTGGTGTGCAAGTGATCCGTGATGAACAGGAATTAGATAATCTGTGGGATGAGCCCTCAGTAATTGAAGCGATGTGTCCGATAGCGAAAGAAATTGCGGTGCTGGTTGCTACGGACGGCTCTGGTGATTTGGTGTGTTATCCGATCCTTGAGATGGTGTTTAATCCTGAACTCAATTTAGTCGATGTGGTGAAAACGCCGGCAAGATTATCGTCTTCAGTTGAGGCGCATGCGGTCGCACTTGCCGAAGATGCGGTGCTTGCGATGGCCTCAGCGGGGATTTTTGCTGTTGAGCTGTTTGTCGATCAAGAGGGTGAGGTGTTGATTAATGAAATTGCCCCACGAGTGCACAACAGCGCGCATTTAACCATTGAAGCGTGTCCAAGCTCACAGTTTGATCAGATGTGGCGCATCTTAGCCAAACAACCACTAGGAACAGTGCAGTTATACCGTCCGGCGGCGATGGTGAATTTGATCGGCGCTGAAGGACATGAAGGTGAGGCGGTATTGCCGCATTTAGAAAAGTTGCTCGCACTCGATGAGGTTTCTGTGCATTGGTATGGCAAATCAGTGACGCGCCCTGGGCGAAAAATGGGGCACGTAACCATTCTTGCCGCTTCTGATGAGGCGCTTAACCGCAAAATTGATAAAGTAAAACAGTATGCAGAGGTGATTGCTCGTGGCTAAAATTGGCATTGTGATGGGGAGTGATAGTGATCTACGGGTCATGGATGAGGCGGTGACGGTTTGTCGGCAATTTGGCGTAGATTATGAAGTGACAATCGTCTCAGCACACCGTACTCCTGAGCGCTTACTCGATTATGGACGCAGTGCTGCTGAACGTGGCCTATCTGTGATCATAGCAGGGGCTGGAGGCGCTGCGCATTTGCCAGGCATGCTCGCTTCCCTAACCCCACTGCCAGTGATTGGGGTGCCGATTCACTCGAGTAATTCGATCGATGGTTGGGATTCTGTACTCTCTATTTTACAAATGCCTGGTGGTGTGCCGGTGGCAACTGTGGCACTCGACGGGGCGAAAAATGCGGGTTTGTTGGCACTGCGTATCTTAGGGGTCAGTAATGATGAACTGCAAAAACGCATGTGTGCGTATCAAGATGAAATGAAACAGGCTGTGTTAGAAAAAGCCAGTGCATTACAGAATGATTATCCGTGCGCTTATTAACCAGTTCTTAAAACAGTTGGGGTAATAATCATGAAATTGAACATGACAAAAATGAGCTTGGCTGCATTATCGGGGTTATTGGTGGCTTGTGGCGGGGCTGGTAATGCCTATCTCACACAAACAGGCGATAGTGTTGTGACGTTTCCTGCGCAAGTAAGCGTTGAAGGGAAAAAATTTATGCATGCGTATGCGAATTCCTCCCTCGTGATTCAAAACAGCGGCCGAGATTTAACTGGTAATCCCGCCCCTGAGAAGGATAATTTAGTGATGCATCTGCCTGATCAGGATCAGGTATTCGTTGAATATACTGCCAATAATGAAACGGTTGATCAATGGTCAGAGTTATTGACCATCACAGTCGCTGTGTTTGCTAATACCGAGACGCCTCCTCTTGAGCGACTCAAGCAGGCATTAGCTGCACAAAAACCAAAAGGGTTGGTTTCTTCTGATGTGTCGATCAACCAGGCGCAGCAAAGCATAGAAGTGGCTTGGATTTTTGCCCCAGATGAAGCGACACCATCTTATGAAGTCAACAGCCAAGTCTTTTACCCAACCCCCTCATGTGGTGGTTATGTTTCGCTGGCTTATGCCAAAAAACTCGCTGCTGGTTCGAATGAGGCAACTGTTAAGGCTGCATCAGAAGAAGCCACGCGCATTGTGCAAAACCTGGATATCAAACAACCAGCGATTTGCAACCATCCTTAAAAAATGAGCTTTCAAGCAGATAGTGGCTTGATAACTTAGGCATAATGAAAGCTCAGGTTCTGCGCAATGTCCGGATGAAGGCTTTGCGCAACTGGGCAGGCGTGCGCTACCGCTTCTAATCGCTTACGGGTGGCCTCTGGATAATCGTGATTAATATAAAAGGCAATATCAACGGCGCTGATTCGTCGTGGGTTAGCCGACATGGTTTTGGTGACTTCAGCGCGAACGTCGCTAAACTCGATCCCCATCGACGCTGCTTTTAGTCCCATAATGGTCAGCATACAGCCGCCTAGGGCGCTGGCAACTAAATCGGTTGGCGAAAACGCCGCACCTTGACCACCATTATCAGTCGGTGCATCGGTACTGATCGTGGTATCACTTTGCAGATGGGTCATATCGGTGTGCAGATTGCCGGTGTAGTGAATAACGGCCGTTGTCATCATAGGTCTCCTAAAAAATGGGTGTTATCGGGATTAAGTCTAGCAAAGTGCGTCAGGATTGTCTTTCATCAGCTGGTGATGACTAGGATCATTCAGGCAATAAAAAAGCGCCCGAAGACGCTTTTTTACAGAAATTTGGTTTTCTGTTAACTCAATTAAGGGCTGAGACTTATTTGAGCTGTGAAGTGCGGAATGCGCGGTTGATTTTCTCAGCGTTCTGAGAAGCCAACTCATAAGCTGCTTGAGCATTTTGATCTGCTTGAACAGCTGCTGCACGTGCTTCTTCAACAGCAACTTTAAGATCAGCGATGTCAGAGCTAGACGCGCCAGAGCTAGCACAGCCAGCAAAAGTCAGGGCAGCTGCAGAAACAGCAATGATTTTGAATGATTTCTTCATGCGATACTCCTTAATCAGTTCGTTGTTGGGGAAATCAACATCGATTCTACACGCTTTTTGAGTCACGTTGCAAATCGGTGACGAATTTGTCATGAACATAGGGGGCGACTAGTCCACCCAAATCGCCGCCGAGTCTTGCTACCTCGCGCACCATGGTTGATGAGATAAACGATAAGTGCTCAGAAGGGGTCAAGAAAATGGTTTCAATATCCGCTGCAAGATGACGATTCATCGCGGCTAATTGCATCTCGTATTCATAATCTGAGACCGCACGCAAACCGCGAATAATCATCTTCGCACCGACTTCGCGACATGTTTCAATCAGTAACCCAGAAAAAGCCATCACCCGTACATCAGCATCAAGCGCTAAGCTGTTGATAACGTTTTTTGCCATATCGGTACGTTCATCGAGGTTAAATAGCGTTTTTTTATGATGCCCAGTTGCCACACAGACATAGAGCACATCACATAAACGCGTCGCGCGACGAATGATGTCTTGATGACCGACTGTGATTGGGTCAAAAGTGCCGGGGTAGATCGCAATACGTTCAATCATCAGCGTTATCCGTGCGTTTAATTAAGCCAAAATACAGTGAGCCCGCACGCTGCTTTCTATGCCAGTTAAAGCCTTGGGGTAAATCGAGAGAATCAGGGCGTTCAGGCAGCTCGATGTAGATCATGCCATGAGGTTTCAACCACGCCGGATGACTGAATTGGTTCAGTGCTTGTTGGTGCAGGTTATCAGCAAAAGGAGGGTCAATAAAAATCACATCATAGGGTGTGCGAGGCTGAGCAAGCGTCAATACATCAGCAGTTTGTGCTCGCGCATGGGATTCATGCCAGCTTTGCAGTAATTCGTTAATTTGCGTGATGTTCTCAGCGTCCTTATCGACAAAGACCGCACTCGCGGCTCCGCGCGATAAGCTCTCTAAGCCCATTGCGCCACTGCCGGCAAATGCGTCAAGCACGTGCGCGCCCGGTAAATCAAATTGTAGCCAGTTAAAGGTGGTTTCGCGGACTCGATCCGGTGACGGCCGTAAACCAGGGCGATCTAAGACAGGAATCTTTCGCCCACGATGTTTGCCGGCAATGATCCGTACGCTATGGTTGTGTTGACGTTGTTTACTCATGAGGTTTACCGTTTTTCTTTTAGCATGGTGCATGATTGGCGCAATAAGCTATCGGTGGTTGCAAAGTCAATACAGCCATCGGTAATCGACACGCCATAGCGCAGGGCTGAGAGATCTTTACCCAGACTCTGGCTGCCGGCGTTTATGTGGCTTTCCAGCATCATGCCGATGATGTCATCGTTACCTTCTATGATTTGATAAATGCAATCTTTAAACACTAAGGGTTGGCGCTGCGGATCTTTGCTTGAGTTCGCATGCGAACAATCGATCATTAAGTTGGTGGCGATGTTGTGTTCTTTCAAGCGCTCGGTGCAGATGGCCACATTCACCGTATCATAATTGGGCCCACTGCGTCCGCCACGCAGCACCACATGCCCATAAGCATTGCCTTTACTGCGAGTGATTGCGGTAACACCTTCAGCGTCAATCCCTAAGAAACTATGAGGTTGCGCAGCGGATTGGATCGCGTTAATCGCCACATCCAGCGAGCCATCGGTGCTGTTTTTAAAGCCCACCGGGGTGGATAGGCCGCTCGACATCTCACGGTGGGTTTGCGATTCAGCTGTGCGTGCACCAATAGCCGTCCAACTGACTAAATCACCAAGGTATTGTGGGGAAACCGGATCAAGCGCTTCTGTACCAATCGGTAACCCTATTTCGTTGATTTTGATCATTAGCTCGCGTGCAATATGTAAGCCTTTTTCGATGTCAAACGTATCGTTCAAATCCGGGTCATTGATTAAGCCTTTCCAGCCAACAGTGGTACGGGGTTTTTCAAAATACACCCGCATGACGATATAGAGCTGATCAGCAACAGCGTCCGCTAAGGTTTTTAATTGCTGCGCGTAGTCGATAGCTGCATCCACATCATGAATCGAGCAAGGACCAACAACCACGAGTTTACGTGGGTCTTTACGGTCTAAGATATTTTTAACCGTTTCGCGGCCTTGAAGAATCGTGGCTTTTGCAGCCTCTGTTACCGGGTGACGGCGAATTAAATCCAAAGGACTTAAAAGACGGCTTTGTTCAGCAATATTGAGATTGCTGAGTTCGTTATGATTGGGAATGGTCATGATCTATTTTAAGCTTAAAGATGCTTAGTCTAGGGTAAATTGCTGCGATTGCAAACCCTCGAAGAAGAATTGTTCGCTATATCAGCGACGCTTAGCTTAATCAGCGATCAGCGTAATCTCTGTACGGGTAAACTGATCAATAATTAACTCATAATCATCACGGCGGCATTCAAGGATATAGCGGCAAGGCATATCCATTTTCTGGTCAATGATGCGCATCTGCCAGTGTTCAACGCTCTGCATTAATTCATTAACGGCTTGGTAGGGGAGACTAACGCTAAAGGTTGTTTTTGGGATGATTTGGCTGAGGTACGCTTGTTCTAGCGCTTCAAGACTGGCTTGTTTATAAGCCCGAATCAAACCGGGTGCGCCAAGTAATGTGCCGCCAAAATAGCGAACCACCACGATTAAGCAATCACTCACATCAAAGCTCAACAATTGATTATAGATCGGTAGTCCGGCAGTTCCTGAAGGCTCGCCATCATCATTAGCGCGGTATTCCTCACCTTCCGGGCCCAGGCGCCAGGCATAACAATGGTGGCGCGCTTTATGATGCTCTTGGCGTAGCGCCTCAATGTGTGCCTCAATCGCCGCTACAGAGCCAACAGGCTCTGCATAGGCGATGAATTTACTGCCTTTAACAGTGATTTCTGCGCTGACAGCACGTTTGATTCGCTGACAATAGGCCATAAATTGAGGTTAATTGGCGACGTTTAAGCAATAAATTTGATTGAGCGTATTGTTGTTGTCGATCGAGACGTCCAAATCGACCAAACGCCCATTATGTACCCCATAAATCAAACCGTGGATAAACAGAGTTTGTCCCTGCGACCATGCGCGCTGGACGGTGTTCGATTTACACACATTAAGCACTTGCTTCATCACATTGAGTTCGCACAGGCGGTCAATTTCTTGTTGTTTATCCATTAAATGAAATTCGCGTGACGATTCGACATAGGTATCTTTGATCGCGCTCAACCAGTTATTCATCATCCCGAAATCTTCCATCGATAATGCCGCTTTAATCGCACCACAATCATAATGACCTCCGACGATAATATCCTTAACTTTCAGCTGCTCAACCGCAAATTGAATAACGCTCTGGCAGTTAATATCCATCGAATGGACCAGGTTGCCGATATTGCGGTGAACAAAAACCTCACCCGGTAATAATCCCATCACTTCATTGGCCGGGATACGGCTATCAGAACAGCCGATCCACAAGTATTGTGGGGCTTGCTGAGTGCTGAGTTGTTCAAAGATTCCTGGGTTGTCTTGGGCGAATCGCTTCGCCCAAGCTTCGTTGCTATCAAGTAACTTCTGAATGTGTTGTTTTTTCATGCCTGTCTGTTAATCACTTATATCATCACGAAAGGTTGCTTGCTTCATCTTAGTCCGCAAAATTGGGCCAATAATCATCGGTAGGATCAAGCCGGCAATCGCGACAATCCACAAACCAATCGCGAGTGGACTCTGCCAGAGAATCAGCCAATTGCCATCAGAGATCATCAATGAATGGCGCAGCGAGGTTTCTAAATCTGGGCCAAGCAACATGCCTAAAATAATCGGTACCACGGGGACACCCAGCTTGCGCATAAAATAGCCAAAGACACCAAAACCGATCATCAAATAAATATCCATCAGACTATGACTGATCGAATAGATCCCAAGGATCGCAATGATGGTGACGAGCGGCATCAAATAGCGCGGCGGAATGCTGAGGATTTTAACAAAAAATCCGATCATCGGGATGTTGAGTACAAGCAGCATCACGTTACCGATAAATAACGCGGCGATGATTGTCCATACTAAATCAGCATTTTGCTGGAATAGCATCGGTCCTGGGGTGATGTTGAGAGAAACCAGCATTGCGAGTAATACAGCGGTTGTTCCACTGCCAGGTACGCCAAGAGTCAGCATCGGCACTAAAGCGCCGTTAGCGGCAGCGTTATTACCAGCCTCTGGGGCGGCAACTCCACGAGGATCGCCGGTACCAAAATGACCTTTTTTGCCCAATACCTTTTTCTCTAAGGTGTAACTGATGAAGCTCCCTAAGGACGCACCAGCGCCCGGTAATACACCGGCCAAAAAGCCGAGGAATGAGCCGCGTAACGAGGTGGGCAAAATATGAACCACTTCTTTAAAAGAGAAGCGTAATTTATTGACCTTGATCATGTCTTTGCTGCTGTTGTTATGCGCTTCGATGAACATCAATAATTCACTGATCGCAAACATTCCAACCAACACGACAATAAAATCAATCCCTTCATAAAGCTCAAGAATATCAAAAGTATAGCGTGGTGTGCTGGTGTTTTTATCGATACCAATGGTTGCAATCATCAACCCAAGCGCTGTGGCGATCAAAGTCTTGGCCAAGCTTTGGCTGGTAATCCCGCCTAGGGCAGCAAACGCCAATACATAAAGCGCGACATACTCAGGAGAGCCAAACTGTAGCGCGGCTTTTGCCAGCAGTGGGGCGAGCATAACCAACCCGATGGTAGCAATTAAACTGCCAATAAATGAGGCGACCGCAGAAAGCATCAGTGCTTCTGCTGCCTTGCCCTGTTTGGCCATTGGGTAACCATCGAGTGTGGTCATGAGCGCCGGCTCGTCGCCGGGAATGTTGAGCAAGATACTCGAAATACGCCCGCCATACATCGCACCGGCATAAACGGAGGTTAATAACACAAGAGACTCTGCCGGATTCAGGCCAAGACTAAACACCAACGGGATGAGGATCGCGACCCCGTTTGCTGGGCCTAAGCCCGGTAGGGCACCAATCAAAGTCCCTAAAATACAGCCAATGAGTGCGAATAAGAGCGTTTGCCAGGTCAGTGCGTTAACAAAGCCATCCATCAATAAGCTAAAACTGTTCATAAAATCGCTCCCAACCAACCCGCTGGCAGGGCAAGCTCTAGACCATAGTTAAACAAGACATATAGTGCAACGCTGTAACTCACAGAAATCACTAAGGCGCGTAGAGGTTGTGCGCCCATCATGAAGCTGACAAACCAGCAAAAAGCGATTGAAGATAAGATAAATCCAGCTTCTTCAAGCAGCAATGCAAACGCGATCAGCGCAATAACAATAACAATGAGTTCAAGCCAGGTTTTGCCTTTAGGCCAGATTTGTCCTTGCTGCGGTTTGACAATGAGTGTGAGGCCGGATAGCCCTAAAATGATGCTAAGAATTGTGGGAAAGGTTTCAGAACCAATGACTTCTGCCAGTCCAAAGGGTTCTTCAAATTGTTGCGCACCATAACCATAAGCTATGGCTAATACCACCACCGCAATCCCTAAGATGCGATCGGCAATGGTATGAGCTGAGGTTTCTTCAGTCATAATCGTTCCAGTTTTAGACGCCATGTCAGACCATGGCAAAATGCGGCGGCTCTTAAAACGGCACAGTCGTTACGTATTATGCCGTTTTAAGAGGATCAAGAGCGTGTTTATTCTTTGATGATCCCTAAATCAACTGAGATATCGTGAATATCTTGGATTTGTTTGCTGACATACGCATCAAATTCAGCACCGGTTTTGGTGAACGTCATCAAGCCGTTTTGCTGCATGACTTCGTGCCAAGCATCGGTTTCACTAAGTTCGTCCAGCGTGTTCACCCACCAGTCGTAGGTGGCTTGATCGACATTACCGGGTAAGTAGAACCCGCGCCAGTTAGGGGCGATGGTGTCAATGCCTTGTTCAGCTGCGGTAGGGATCTGATCAAAGGGTGCTTCGAGGCGTTCTTCGGAAAGAACGGCCAATATTTTTAAATCGCCAGAATCAATAAACCCTTTAATTTCTGAAACATCACCACTAAAACCATCTAAGTGGCCACCGATCACCTGGGTGATCGCTTCTGCACCGTTATTGAACGACAGATATGGGATGCTAACCAAATCTTCAACCCCAGCATCACTAGCGGTTAATAAAACTTTCAAATGATCCCAGCCACCACGTGCGCTGCCGCCAGAAAATTTAACGTCGCGAGGATTCGCTTTAACCGCGTCCATAAGATCATTGAGTGAGTTGTATGGTGAGTCTTTACCGACAGCAATAACGCCATAATCAGCGCCTAATGAACCAACCCATTTCACCATGCCCGCATCCATGCCGCGGAATTGTTTTTGTGCCAAACGGCTTGTGGTTGCCGTAGAAGCAGCGATGAAGAGCCCGTTATCATCAGCACGCTTTGACACCACATGGGCAAAGGCAACACCGCCGCCAGCCCCCGCCATATTCACGGTTTGGATGTTCTGATTAACATAGCCTTCTTCACGTAGTAATTTGCTCACGCTACGACAGGTGAAATCCCAGCCACCACCTGGATCAGCGGGGGCAATACATTCTTTTATTTGTGGGGCATCAGCGGCAAACACTGACGTACTCATTGTCGCAAGCGCTAAAGTGCACAAGATTTTGTTCATTATAGGATTCCTTATATTCAGACCTTTGAGGCAAGCCATAACACTATGGCACCGCATTTATTGTTAAGGATAGGATAAAGCTTGTCAAGGTTAATTATCTCAAGCTGTAGGAATAAGCCTGCGTCTATTATGGGTGGTGAATAGTAGGGTGTTTTTGTGGTGTTAGCGGTTTGAGAAAGAGCTGTTGGCGAAGCCTGTGATGATTAATCGCATAACCAACAAAACCACTCAGACCTAATAGGGTTGTAGCGATTAACACTTGCAGTCCCTCACTCACGAGTGATTGGGTAGCCGCGATACTGAGAATGAACAACACAAGCGGTAAGCCATAAGTTAAAAAACTTGCGCGGTTGAGCGCTGTGCTCGGTAATTCGAGCAGGGCATGGTCGCCAATATTAAGCGGTGGTGTGGTTTGGGCAAGACGTATGGCATGACGCTGACGAAAAAAACCACGAAACCACGGTCTCCCGCCACAACCTTCACCCGCTTGGCATTTTGGACAATCTTCGATTTCATTCGACGGCATCACGCTAACCCACTGATCGTCAACAGCGCTGATGGTGACTTCAATTTGTGACATCTGTGCCTCGACGAATCAGCTGCTGCGCGCGCTTAAGCACACTTTCGGCTTTTGCTTTAGCATAGGCTTCATCGCCAGATTTAAGCGCCTGGCGTGCGGCGCGTAAATCGGTTTTACTTTGTGCTAGTTCGGCACAAATTGGCTGAGGTGCTTTTGTTTGTTCGCAAGTGATGTCTTGGTATCGGTCTTGTGCGCTGGTTAAGGCGGCTTGTGCATCGCTGATTTGTTGGAATGCAGAAGGATGACTCACGCAAGCGGTGAGAAGCAATGCTGCGCTACTACTGATGATTAAAAAAACTGTGTGATTTTTGTTCATACCCTTTATGATACTCTGCTGTGTTAGCTGAATGTATGGCTAAGAGCGCCTAATAACTGTGCCTATCATAGCACGAGTGATAAGTTTTCTAGTATTGCCTGTTTTAGAACGCTAGGCTGAATTGACAGTATCGACTATCCTTAGTTGAGGTGCAAAGAAGTGATTGGGAGTTGTGCGATGAGCAAAGTACTGATTCTGTATTATTCCGATGGTGGCGCAACCATGGCTTTGGCTGATGAAATATTACAGGGTGTGGAAGCGGTTGCCGGTGTGGAGGCTGTGCTGCGCACAGTGCCCACGATTGTTGATGGTGCTTGTGTTGACAGCAAGAGCGTCCCTGAGCAAGGTGCACTTTACGTACAACCTGAAGATATACGTGATTGTGCGGCACTCGCGCTCGGCTCGCCAGTTCATTTTGGACAGCTCGCTGCCCCATTACAGCATTTTTTTGCCAAGCATATCGGCCTGTGGCTATCCGGTGCCCTGATCGACAAACCAGCAACCGTTTTTGCCAGCGGTGGAAGTATGCACGGTGGACAAGAGGCTATTTTGCTCAATATGATGATTCCGCTACTGCATCATGGCGCTGTGCTTTGCGGTATTCCTTATAGTGAAGGCGATTTGCACGCAACCCGCAGTGGAGGGACACCTTATGGCGTAACCCATGTCGGTGATAGCGCAACACTTAGCGAAGAAGAACGTCGCTTAGCACGAGCTCAGGGTAAGCGATTAGCGCAATGGGCGCTTAAAGCGCAACACAAGGATTAATATGTACCGTTTGACGCACTTTTTTATCACGCTGTTTATATTGGCCGCCACCCCTATCCTCTTGGCGCAAAGCGCTTTGACCGTTGAAGTGATTTCTCCGCAGAGGGGTTTGGTGACTGAAAAAATTAACGCTATCGGCTACCTACAAGCCAAAGAACAGGCGGTGGTTAATGCGCGCTTAAATGGGGCAACGCTTGAAGAAATTCTGGTGGATATTGGTGATCGGGTTGAGAAAGGGCAAGTGCTTGCGCGTTATGATCAGTCGATGATCGAACAGGAGCTGATTCAAGCCAAAGCACAAATGCGCCAAGCAGAGGCGGGGCTAAGCCAAGCGCGCAATAATGCAGCACGTGCACAACGTCTATTGAAATCCAATGCGATTAGTCGCGTGGAAGGCGAGCGTTTACTCACCTCAAACGATGATGCAAGCGCACAACTCAGTGGCGCAAAAGCACAATTGGCCGCGCAAGAATTACGCTTAGATTATGCGACGGTACGTGCGCCAGTCGCTGGTGTTATTAGCGATAAACAAGCTGTGTTAGGCTCAACTTCTGCAATTGGCCAACCGTTGTTTAGTTTGATTGTTGATGGTCGTTTGGCCTGGCAGGCAAAAGTGAGTCAAGACAAAGTGTCAGGGATCGAGATCGGCAGTCCTGCCACGGTTCGCTTAGATGATGGTAATAATATTACTGGCGAAGTCTATAATATTGCGCCAACGGTTGATCCCCAAAGTCGCGAAGTGCGCGTTTTTGTGTTGCTCGAAGAAGATCCTGCTTTACGCGCGGGGATGCTGGTCAATGGCTCGTTTGCTGTGGGCGAAAGTGAGCAGTTGCTGATTCCGGCGAGCAGCGTGCAGCGTGAAGATGGGTTTGCCTACGTCTGGCGCGTGAATGATCAAGATAAAGCCCAGCGTATACGCATTGAATTAGGTGATCGACTCGATGACCAATGGGTGGTACAAAAAGGGTTAGAAGAAAACGATCGAGTAATCGTGCGCGGTGGCGGTTTTTTAAACGAAGGCGATGAGGTTCGCGTGGTGAGCACACCGAGTCAAGACTCATGAATTTTTCAGCGTATTCAATCCGCAATCCGTTAGTTGCGATTGTTTTATTTGTACTGCTAACCGTTGGGGGTTGGCTCGGCTTTGAGCGAATGAAAGTCCAACAGTTCCCGGATATGGATTTTCCGGTTGTCGTGGTTACCGTGATTATGCCGGGTACTTCACCAGAACAGCTCGAAACCGATGTTGCCAAGGTTATTGAAGACCAGGTCAGCGGCATCGAAGGAATAAAACGCATCTATACCACGGTACAAAATGGTGCGGTGACGCTGGTGATAGAATTTCGCCTGGGTTATGACATTCAAACAGTGCTTGATGAAGTCCGCTCCTCAGTTAATGAGATTCGTGGTGACTTGCCCGCTGACGCCGAAGAACCGATCATTTCAAAAGTCGGTACCAGTGGCTTTCCGATTGTCACCTACACGATTGCCAGCGATAGCTTAAGCATTGGTGAGCTTTCCTGGTATGTTGATGATGAAATCAGCAAATTGTTATCAGGGATCAACGGCGTAGGCAGTATCGTGCGTGTGGGCGGCTTGGAGCGTGAAATTCATGTGGATGTTGATCCGCTCGCGCTTTCAGCTGCTGGTGCAAGCATTAATGATGTGTCTAATCAGCTCAATTATGTACAACAAGACGCCCCTGGTGGCGAGGCAAGTATCGGGGAGAATAAGCAACCGATTCGCGCGTTAGGTGGGGTCACGAATGTTGATGATTTAGCCAATTTATATTTGCCGATCGGTCAAGGCGCGAATGTACGCTTATCGAGTATTGCTGAGGTGAGCGATGCTTATGCGGAACAATCTTCGATTGCCATGCTCGATGGTGAACCGGTGGTCGCTTTTGAAATCACGCGCAGTCGCGGATCGAGTGAGGTTGAGGTTGCGAAAAGGGTGGATGAAGCATTAGCTGATCTAATGCAAATGCAGCTGCATCTTAGTTTTGAGCGTGTTTATGATCTGGCAACACCAGTTGAACAAGATTATCAGGCATCGCTAAAAATGCTCATTGAAGGTGGGTTGCTTGCAGTTGTCGTGGTCTTTTTATTCCTGCGTAATATTCGCGCAACACTGATTGCTGCGGTTGCTTTGCCGCTGTCGATTATCCCCACTTTTATTGGCATGTATCTGTTAGGCTTCAGTCTGAATTTGATTTCTTTACTCGCACTGTCGTTAGTGGTCGGGATTCTAGTTGATGATGCAATTGTTGAGATCGAAAATATTATGCGTCATTTGCGAATGGGTAAAACGCCTTATGACGCGGCGATGCAAGCCGCAGATGAAATCGGTTTGGCGGTTATTGCGACAACCTTCACCCTGATTGCGGTGTTTTTACCAACCGCGTTTATGAGTGGGGTAGTTGGTCAGTTTTTTAAACAGTTTGGTTGGACAGCCTCAATTGCTATTTTTGCCTCTTTATTGGTTGCGCGCCTGCTCACACCGATGATGGCTGCGTATTTAATTAAGCCAGAAAAACCTCGTGAATATAAAGAAAGCGCGTTGATGGGCGCCTATTTGAGGCTTGCTGATTGGGCGATACGCTGGCGTTGGTTAACGCTTGCTTTAACGATTGTGCTATTTGTGGGCTCATTAGCGCTTGCGCGGCTTTTACCTAGTGATTTCCTACCTGCTGATGATCTTTCCCAATCTCGGGTGGAAATCGAACTAGCACCTGGGGCAACGATTGAAGAAACCTTAGAAGTGAGCGAATGGACGCGTCGTGCGGTAATGGATATAGACGGTATTGAATCGGTGTATTCATCCGTTGGCCACATGCAAGCGGGTATGGATGGACCGAGCAATGCCGGTGCGCATGGTTCGACACGTAAAGCTGCGCTGAATCTGGTGTTGAGTCCGCGTAGTGAACGGATCAATAAGACGGCGATAGAAGCCAAAATCCGTGAGCGATTACAATCCATTCCCGGGGCGCGGTTTAAGGTTGGGTTGAATAACGGTGGGGAAAGTGGCTATAAAGTGTCGCTGACTGGGGAGGATTGGCCATTGTTGCGCCGTACTGCACGACAGTTGATGAATGAGATACGCGACATTCCAGGGGTGAGCAATGTACGCAGCAATGAAGGGATTGCCCGTGAAGAATTGCAAATCATCCCGGATACGACTGCGATGGCCGCGCATGGCGTGAGCACAGCGGCATTGGCGCAAACCATTCGCGTGGCAACCATGGGTGATTATGCGCAGTTACTCTCGAAACTCAACGTCGATAAACGTCGCATTCCGATCCTATTGCGCTTGGCGCCAGAATACCGTGGCGACATCGCGACGTTAGAAAACTTACTTGTTCGCACCAACCAAGGCCCGGTGCGTCTCGGTGATGTCGCGCGTCTGCATTTTGGTTCAAGCCCATCGGCGATCAACCGCTTTGAACGCTCGCGTGAAATTTCCATTCAAGTAGAGAATAACGAAGGTGAGTTGGGTGCATTGGTTAAAGCGGTTAAGAATACGCCAACGATGCAGCAATTACCGGCTGGGGTGAAGACAACCGATCTGGGTCAAGCTGGCGATATGGCAGAACTCTTTAACGGGTTCAAAATCGCGATGATGGTTGGGGTGCTGTGTATTTTTGGCGTGCTGGTACTCTTATTTCACCGCATTCTGCATCCGTTTACGATCCTTATGGCGCTGCCTTTGTCGGTCGGCGGGGCGTTTGTTGGGCTGTTACTCAGTGGCGCAGGGCTGTCGATGCCGTCATTGATTGGCTTGGTGATGCTGATGGGCATTGCCACCAAAAACTCTATTTTGTTGGTTGATTACGCGATTATTGCCGAACAAAAAGGCAAGGTGCGACGTGAAGCCTTGCTGGATGCGTGTCGTAAACGTGCTCGGCCGATTATTATGACCACTATAGCGATGGGCGCAGGGATGTTGCCGTTAATTTTTGGCTGGGGTGAGGTTGATAGCAGTTTCCGCCGCCCGATGGCGATTGCCGTATTCGGTGGACTGATTACCTCAACCATGCTCAGTTTGATCGTTATCCCGACGTTTTATACTTTTATGGATGATTTGGCACAGTTTGTTAAGCGTCTATGGGGCAAAGGTTCACACAAAGAGGTGTCTCAATGACGCGACAACAATGGGGATACTGGCTTACTGTCATTTCGGCGGTAGCGTTATTATTAAGTTATGCAACCGCCGTATGGTTTTTCCGTAGCGAAAGCCCGATGCAGATGATTCTTGGTGCGTCAATGACGCTCCTGCCATTGCTGCTCTATACTCCTCGAGCAATCATCAAACAACCCAGAGCCTTTGCCGCGCTTGCGCTGTTGGCACCCATCTATCTATTTTTTGGTGGCGTGGTGTGGATCTGGGGGCGAGCACTGTTTGGTGCGTGGTTATGTTTGTGGGCGCTCATACTGGAAATCGGTGCGATTTTGCATAATTTCCAAAAAAGGCGCCATAAAAAGTAATATTTACTGCGTTTCGGTGTTTCTGACAATAAATGCTGTATACATGCAGCATTTTGTTTTATTTTCGCGCATATAGGTGCGTATAAACGGCCCATTCACTTTATGAGGCTTTATCACTTTGACGAAGTTGGCCTTACTGTAAGCATTGATTGAGTGTGTAACGCAAATAAAGTGCTGGTAGCGTAAGACGTTCTTGATTTTCCCAAAATGTGTTGAGAGAGTAGCGTAGTTGCTGGCGGTAAATTGGTTTAAGTTGGCGCAGCATCAATACAGCCTTGCTACTATTGATACGACTTTGAGGCGTTGTGAGTGGTGCGGTATAAGGCTGTGGGGATAGCGGCAGGCACTGTGTGCAGAGTTCGAGATAATACGCATTTTGTTTGGCTTCGTTTTCGCTGCTGAGGCTGGCACACAGCGCAAGTACTTGCTCAATATGTACTTGCACGGCGCGATAATCTAACGTTTGTTCGCTTGAGGAAGATAAAAAATTACGTAATATAAGGTAGTAACACCATTCAAAAAAACTAAATTCATGATCTAGTTGAATGAGTAATTTGATTTGTTGGCGTAAGGCATGAATTGCTCTATGTTCTTCGGGGCTACTATCGTGTAGGTAATGGGTGAATAATGGTAATTGCGCTAATGGATGAACCTCACTTAGGTGCTTAAGGTAGCGTGCGCAATGAGCTTCACGGTGCTGATCAATGATGTTATTAAAACGCAGTTCAAACAGAGTTTGTGTGCTGTGGTAGATAAAAAATGACAGAATTGCCGCCTCACGGTGTTCCGTGGTGGGTGTATCCAAGGGCGTGAGCGGTTGAGATTCTTGTTCTTGCGCGATTAACAACGGATAGATAATACTTGCGGTAAATAATGCTTTATGTTGTATTTGTGGTTTATCCGTATCACTTTTACTCATTTGCTGGCGCATTTTAAAAACGATGGCCTCAAGCTCCTCTTTTTTGGCAACAGTACCATAGCGGCTGATGCGTTCTTCCAGTGGTGGGTGTGTAGCAAATAGTGATGGGGCTTCGTGATAAAGCAAAAAAAGAAAATGCTGTTGTGCGCGTGCTGGGTGAATGAGCTGACCATTGTGTATTTTAAGTGCCAGCGCTTTTTTTAAGGTCATGACTAATGCTTCGCTATGGCGGGTGAATTGAACTGATCGAGCATCGGCCATCCATTCGCGCTCGCGCGCGAATTTTGCTTGCATAAATCGTCCGTATAGCATCATGATGATTCCGCTAAAGCCAATGAGTTCACTAATCACGATGCTAACATTTGATACCCCGCGTATATCGCCTAAATGCCAAAATTTCTCCGGCGCGGTGTGGACGTGTTCATCTTTGCGGTGGCGGAATTCACTGAGTAAATAATAGCCGTATAGCATGGCAGATAGCTTGCTATAAATGGCAATATCTTCGTTGACGATGTGCCCAATTTCATGTGCTACTAGGGCTTGTAATTCATCGCGGGTGAGATAATTTAACGCGCCTTGTGAGACAGCTAGAGCAATGCTGTTATTTGCGCCGCCCATGACCAGCGCATTGATGCTTAAATCACGACGCAATACCATGGTGGTTGGTGGTAAAACACCGGCAGCAATCGCCATTTCTTCAACAACATTAATTAACTGCCGATCACGGGGGTTGATGACAGCACGTACCAATTCACCACCTAGAGCCGCAAGATGTTCAATCGCGGATCGTTCGCTGTAACGGCGACGTGCTTCGTAATAGCCATAGAGTAATGTTATCAGAACGGTGGTGGTAAACGCGGCACTGGGTAGCCATATTTTGGGGTTAGTTAAATCCACCAGCCAATGGTTACTGCCAAAGATAGTTTGTATCAACCAAAAGCTGATCACGGCGTAGAATAGGCCGCTTATCATGGCACCAAACCAGAAATAGCGGTTAAGTCGTTTACTGGTACGCAGTGCTTCCTGGTGATGAAGCTGAAATAGTGTGGAAGATGGCATTGCGCTTAAACATTATCCAAAATCAACCTTAATGGGCTGGTGTTTATATTCAATATCGTCAAATTCGAGCCATTGGTGCGCTTTGAAACCAAATAGTTTAGCGGCAATATTGTTGGGGAAGGTTTGTGAATACGTGTTGTATTGGGTGACATTGTCGTTGAAATGCTGGCGAGCAAAAGCAATACGGTTTTCAGTGGAGTTTAGCTCTTCATGTAACTCGGCAACGCGTTCATCGGCTTTCAAATCAGGGTAATTTTCAAAAGTGGCGTAAAACGCGCCCATGTTTTTCCCAAGCAGTTGTTCCGCACCAGCAAGCTTGGCTATATCCGGTAGACCACCTGTTTCACCTGGATTTTTTAATACGTCTGAGGCGTGGTTACGTGCAGCAATGACACTGGTTAATGTTTCCTGTTCGTGTTGCATGTACTTTTTGGCTACTTCTACCAAATTAGGGATCAGGTCGTGACGACGCGTCAATTGCACATCGATTTGCGAAAAAGCATTATTGACATCATTACGTTGACGAATGAGGCTGTTATAAATGGCGATAAACACCAATATAATCAATACTATAATACCAAAACTTACTTTGACCCACAAAGCGTCCATAACTTCTCCTGTTAATGGTATTGAATGCAGCAAGCGCATTTTATCACGCTATTAACGCTTGGGTTTTGTTGATTTTTCGCATACAATCGCCGCCGAGTTCGCCAGGCAATCGCTGATGCGTTAAGCATTGGAGGAAAGTCCGGGCTCTATAGGGCGAAGTGCCGGGTAACACCCGGGCAGCGAGAGCTGATGGAAAGTGCCACAGAAAATATACCGCCTGCAAGGGTAAGGGTGAAATGGTGCGGTAAGAGCGCACCGCGCTTGTGGTAACACAAGTGGCAGGGTAAACCCCACTTAGAGCAAGACCAAATAGGGAATCGATGCGGCGGCCCGTCGTGATTCCGGGTAGGTTGCTAGAGGTAGCAGGTAACTGCTATCGCAGATGAATGATTGTCCACGACAGAACCCGGCTTATCGGCGAACTCAACTGTCCTCGTAGCTCAATTGGATAGAGCGTTCCCCTCCTAAGGGAAAGGTTGCAGGTTCAATTCCTGCCGAGGACACCATATATTATTTTCTTTATCTTTCAGAACCCCTTTATTATTTATTAAAATCAGCTTATTAGTAAGCTTCTAGCCTTCTTGTCCCTTCTTGGGGTATGATGCAATTACATTAAATGTGTGGGTAAAAATGTGGGTAAATTTAAATAACCCCTTTTTTATAGAGTACAAAAACTCACCACAAGAATTGTTTGCATGAGGCGTTAATATGGCAGGTAAGCTTTCAGATAGATTTTGCAAAACCGTTGCTGAGCTTGGCAAGTATGCCGATGGTGGGGGTTTGTCTTTTCGTGTGACAAAATCGGGCAAGTATTGGCAGGGGCGGTATCGCTTTGATGGAAAGGCTAAAACTGCATCATATGGCGTTTACCCACAAGTTAGCTTAGTAGAAGCTAGGGCAGCGCATGCAGCACTTAAACTTAAGCTGGCCGATGGTATTGACCCGATGGCCGAGAAGAAGCAGGCGAAGAAAGAAAAAGAGATTGAAGAAAAAGCCGCTTTTGATAAATTCGCGCTTGATTGGGTGGCTGTCACCAGTGAAACAAAGGGGTGGAGTAAGAAACATATCAAAATAATAAATGGATTTTTAAATCTCTATATCTTGCCTGCCTTTGGTGCTTCAGATATTCGGGAAATTTATGCGCCTGAGATTGTGAGATTCGCACAAGGACTTGAGAAGCAAGGCAAGCATGAAACAGCGCGTAAATGCCTTAGAACCGTTACTCGCATCTTAACTTATGCGGTAGTGCTTGGCATCAGAGAAAGCAATCCAGCAGTAGGCTTGCATGGTGTGCTATCTAAGCATGATGCTGAAAATATGCGGCATGAGATAACCCCTGATGGAATAGGTCGAGTGTTGCTTGCGCTTGAGCGTGCAGAAACCACACTACCAGCGGTAAGAGCGTTTATTAAGTTGCAGCCTATGTTATTCACTAGGCCATCAGAGCTTCGCACGATGCGCTGGGATGAATTGAACTTAGAAGAAGCGCTGCTGCAGAAATCCGCTGATGCTATGAAAACAAGGCGTGAACATCTTGTGCCATTACCCAAGCAAGCATTAGCGATTATTGAAGAGATGAAGCAGCACACTGGGCATTGTGAATATGTATTAGCTAACACAAGGACTGGGAAGCCCATCAGTGAAGGCGCTGCGCACCGCTTGAAAATCAGGAATGGATTGCACGATGTAATCACGTGGCATGGATGGCGACACACAGCAAGTACTTTGCTTAATGAGCAAGGCTACAATGCTGACCATATCGAGATGCAGTTGGCGCATGTGAGCGGAGGCACACGTGCTGTTTACAATAAAGCACGATACCTTGAGCCAAGGCGCGAGATGATGCAGGAATGGGCTGATTACCTTGATGGATTGTTAGCGCAAGCGAAAGAAGCAGAAAAGCACAGTTAAGTTGATTAATGATTTTGGTTATGCCTAGCCTGACGGGGCGAAAGTGGACACCCTATCCATTGGCATAATCATCTTTTTAGGGTTTCGCTGTGGGGGCGATTATGGATATTATTTCAAAAGCTAAAGAATGGGTAACTCTAAATGAAGCGGCATCTATATTGTCGCGAGAGCTTAAGCAAGATATAAGTATCGGGGATATATATCACTTGGCCTTTAATAAAAGGTTAAATTTATCTTTCATTACTACATCAACAACAGTGGGTTGTATAGTTTATGAAAAACAAGCAGATGAGATTTTTCAGGTGTATAAGGAGATTGTTAATAAACACACGCCTAAAGACGATAAGTCTCTATTTGAAAAATTAATAGAATCTGATTTGGCTTTTACAATTTTACCGACAGAAGATGCTTTGTATAAACCAGTGGGTCGCTCATTATTGGAAGCTGGCCGACCGTATTATTTAGCAATGATTGGTAATGAGAGATTGGATATAGAAAACTCTTTTTATCAGGAAGTAAAAATCCAGTCCCCTGAGTATATAAATATTGATGGTTTTTTTATAAAAGATGGACAAAAGATATTGTCTGTTAAAGAGAAACTTAATGGAGAAGATATACCAGCTTCTGGAATTGATAGTATGGAGTATGCAAGCTATGTATGTACGATTGAATCAATCGAAAGTTTTTTAGCATCGTATTCAACAAAGAAAGAAAATACAGATATACACCCTCGCGAAGAAGCGTCCTTATTACTAATCCTTGCGGCAGTTTGTAAGATGAATCCTTTTAACCCATCAGAGCGAGGCAGGGCAAAAGGTGTCAGAATTGAGCTACAACAACTGGGCATAGATATGAGCGAAGATACAATCAGGAAATACTTAAAACAAATTGGTGATGTGTTGGACAGAAGAAAAACCTAATTAGGAAACCCAAAACCTAATTAGGCTTTACTTAATCTATTAACCCTACGATACCCCTTAGCACATAGTGGCTGCTTCGTTAGTTAATAGAGGACTTAATATGTCTACACCGAAAAAACCGCAAGATATTAATTATCGCGGATTACCTGATAACGCCAATTTGCGCATGCGTGATGTGGTGATTTTAACCAGCCTTTCAGAGGCGACCATTCGCAGGCTGATGAAAGCGGATAAATTCCCAAAACCGAGAAGCTACCCACATACACGTGGGATGTTTTGGACTGCAGGTGAATTGTTTGCTTGGCTTGATGAAAGCATGGGGGTTGCGTAATGAAAAAGGCAGCTACCCCAATACAAGATAGCCGCCCAACTGCTTCAGGGTATATCTTACCAAAAAAACTTCAGTCAGTTATAGCTGAATTGTTGGCGCGATTGCTAGAAGGTCAAACATTAAGCCAGCATGATGCTACTAAGATTCTGAGTACTACACGCTTAAGTGCTTATATCTATGAGTTACGGCATACCTATGGCTGGGATATTGAAACATTGGATGAAACAGCGCCATGTGCTGATGGGCGCACTGCAAGCTATGGCCGTTATCGGTTGATACCTAGTGAGCTTTACAAGCTTTCTACTGAAGAGCGTGAAAAATGGATTGAAGCAGTTTATCAAGCGCGCTTAATATTGCGTGAAGGCGGTGCAGCATGAGTATCTATTCTGATGCGCTAAGCTTTATTGATCCGAACATGCCGAGGAATGATTGGGTTGGCGTTTTGGCAGCATGTAAAACTGCTGGGATTGCGTTTGATGATGTGGTGGCTTGGTGTGAACCAGCCGCCAATTTTGAGAGCGTGAAGGATGTGCGCAGCGCTTGGAATAGCATTACTGATGGTATCGTCCCTGATGGGTATCTAATCAAGTTAGCGCGTGAAAATGGTTACTCATCGGCCAGCGCACCAATAGCAAAACAGCGTAGAAAGCCACCAGAGCTGATTAAAGACGATATAGCTACCATTCAGCGCATACTTGGTAAAACCGCTTCATTTGGCGATACAGTGCGTTTTATAGCAAGCTATCTGTATAACAGGGGCTTGGATTTGTCACCGCCTGCGATTTTGCGAGCTGCTGAGCTTGATTATTGGCATGATGGGCGGATGGTCGGGCGATTTGATTGTATGGTCGCACCGATAACTATGGGCGCTGAATTGCGTGGGTTGCACTTAACTTATCTTAGTGGAGGCCGCAAGCTGCAAGGCTACCCTGCAAAGAAAATGCGTACTCGCTATTCAGGCGCGATTAGTGGTGCAGCAGTACAGCTATATAAACCAAGCGAATATCTAGCAATTGCTGAAGGCATAGAAACAGCATTAGCAGTGCGACAGATAACAGGCTTGCCAGTGTGGGCTTGCTTGAGCGCAGGCGGCATGGAAAAAATCATACTGCCACCAATTAAGAAGCTATGTATCTTTGCTGATAATGATGATGCAGGCATACAAGCCAGTGAGCGATTAAAAGCGCGTGCTATCAAGCAGGGCATGAGCTGCGAAATAGCTATACCTGAGCAATCAGGCGCTGATTGGCTTGATGTATTGCGAGGTGGTGACAATGAGTGAAATTGAAGCATTGGAAAAGCTAGGGATTAATCTTACCGAAGTAACTAATCAACAATTCACCGTTACCGATGAAGGCATTTTTCACAATGGCAGCAGCTCAGAGAAGATTTGCGATTACTTCACCGTTGAAGGTGATGCTATTGATGATAATGGCGTGCGTTATTACATATTGAAAGCCGATAATAAGCTGTTTGCTTTGGCTTGGGCTGATTTGGGCGATAACCAAGGATGGAAAGTGATGCGCGGTGTTATTCGTGGCATACCACCCGATACAAGGCGCAAAAATAAGCTGGTGGAGTTTATACAAACACGCGATATATTAAAGCGGTGGGCGTTGACTGATACAGCAGGTTGGCATGGTGATGCTTATATTTTGCCGAGCGGTGAAATCATTGGTGAAGCGGATGGCGTTTTATTTCAGAGGCCGCAAAAAATCAGCGCGTATGGTGTCGCTGGTACTCTTGAGGATTGGCAGCAGCACCTTGGGCGCTATATCGTAGGTAATAGCCGTTTTTGTTTGATGATGGGCGCAGCGTTTGCTGCCCCAATGATTGAATGGTTTGGTATCGAGGGTGGCATTTTACATTTGTATGGAAGCAGCTCAGGCGGCAAAACCACCGCTCAACGATTAGCACAATCGGTATGGGGGCATGGCATACATTCTTGTGAAACTTGGAATGGCACAGGTTATGCGTTGACCAATACAGCAGCAGCCAGGAACAACGGCCTGCTATCTCTTGATGAGATTGGACAGGATGAGCGAGGCAATGCTGCTACTCAATGTACATACAGCATCAGCAACGGCAAAGGCAAGATACAAGGCGCTAAAGATGGTGGTAATCGTCCCGAATTGCGCTTTTGTGTCTTGGGGGTATCATCAGGCGAGATAACCTTGGATGAGCACTTAGCGCGGCATGGCAAACAAGCTATGGCTGGCCAGTTGGTGCGTTGCCCTTCAATCAGTCATGAGCTTGAAGCTGCGCATGGATTTGAGAGCATGAAAGCGTTTACCGACCATATCAATGATGCAGTTACTCGCTATTATGGCGAAGCAGGGCGCGTATTTATCGCTGAGATTGTTAAAGATAAGGCAGCAGCTAAAGAGCGCGCTAAAGAGCTATACCAGCGCTTTCTTGATGAGCTAATAAGCAATCATGCCATGGGTAAGCAGCAAAGCAGGGCGGCAAGATTATTTGCAGCTGCTTATGTTGGTTTAATCATGGCGAAGCAATACGGCATTATCGGTATCGATGAAAGCGATGCGCGAGAAGGTGTTAATGCTTGCTTGATTGATTGGCTAGAGAAGCAGCCACAAGGACTGTATGAAGATGAGCGCATTAAAGAAAACGCGATTGATACCATGCCGACACTGCAGCCGCAATTTGTGAGCATAATTGCAGAAGGCACAAACCATGTATTCAGTGGTGATTATGTTGGTTTTGTCGCTGATGATGGCGAGGGGAAAATCTATGATGTATTGCCTGCCATGTTCAAAAAGTACTTTGCTTTAGGTGACAATGCCGCTGCGATGAATCGAGCTACCCAAGTACTGGGTAACGATATGGGATGGTTAAACAAGCCGAAAGGCAAGGGCTGGCAACATGTACGTAGATTCAATGGCGAATCAATAAAGGTATATCGCTTTCGAGGGATAGCTCCACCTGAGTAATAAACCATCAGGACACAAACAAGCCCACCCGATGCGGTGGTTTTTTTATCAGCTAAAAAAACGAGCGACCGAAGGAGCGACCACTCGCGAGCACAAGTACATAGAAAATGGAGATTATTATGAAACGTGCTCTTTACTTGAGTATATGCCTATTTATGAAGAAATCAAGAAAAAGGTAGTAACAGTAGTAACACCCTAGTAAACACTGGGTTTTAGGTGGTAACTTAGGTAGTAACTTGGTAGTAACTGGGTAGTAACTATATCTATTAAAATTGATGGTTACCAATGCGGTTACTACTAGGGTTACTACCACGGCAAAGAAAAACCGCTTATAAATCAATGCGGTTACTACCGTTACTACCGTTACTACCGTTACTACCGTTACTACCGTTACTACCTATTTTTGCGTTATAAATACAATCAGCGATTTAAAACTTACCCCATGCAATCATTTACAAGGAGAACTTAAAATGAAAAACATTAATGACACAATCGACAACCTAGACAGATTCACATCACAAGCGCAAGCCGCTATCGTTTGCTTGTCAGCTGATAACAATTTCGAACAGCTATCAGCGGAGATAGTCGCCGATGCGCTATGGAACATTGAAGACCGCTTAGCCGATATTAAGCGAGAGATTAGAGCGTTAACGGAAACCAAAACCGAACACCCGCAAATGTAAATAATGTTAGTTATCAATAACTTACAACATACATACGCGCAACCTGAACACCTAACCGAACACTAGGGGGTAAATGTTCGGGCGCTTCACCCTGAAGACCGAAACACAGATAACAAAGCAATCGCTAATCCAGTTTTTACCAGTTAATAGTAATCATTATCAGTACATTTTATGCGGTAAGTGGTGAATTGTTGCAATGTCTTAGCGATGGTAAATCGGCTTTTAATTGTTTGCTGAATTGCAAAATGTGGGTAAAAAAGTGGGTAAATAATTTTACCCACAATAATAAACTCAATATAAACAAATGGTTAAATATATAGTTTGATTTCTGCCGAGGACACCATTTTCAGGGCTTATAACCAGTAGCGATAAGCCAATATCGCGCTCATAATGATCGAGACAATAATCACCATTGGCCGGATCAGTGCATTCCCTTTATCAATAATCAGGTTTGAGGCGATACGCGCACCGACCAGTTGACCAGCTGCCATCGCGAGCCCTGATAACCAAACGATACTGCCGCCGATCATAAATAGCACTAAAGATGTCACATTGGTTGCTGCATTATAGGCTTTGGCTTCAATGGTCGCGTTGCGTAAGTTTTTGCCGCGTAAGGTGATTAAGGCAAGTAGGAAGAAACTTCCTGTACCAGGGCCTAAAAAGCCATCATAAAAGCCAATCGGAAGAGCCGCTGAGACGGCAAACAGGGGCAAAGCCATGCGTGCATCACGATCAAACTCACCAACACTCGGCATAAACAAGAATATGAAGGCAACGACGAGTAATAAGATTGGGATGACGGTTTGCAGCCATTGATTGGGTAAAAATTGGACGGTGAGTGTGCCTGCGCCAGCACCGATAATCGTAGCAATTAAGCCGGGTAAGATTTTCCGCCAGTCGAGTTCGCCACGGCGAATAAAATAAACACTTGCGGAAACCGTACCAAAGCTGCCTTGCAGTTTATTGGTCGCTAGTGCGGCATCTGGTGGTAGTCCGCTCATCAATAACGCCGGTAAGGTAATCATCCCACCACCACCAGCAATGGTGTCGACAAAACCGGCAAAGATGCCGGTGAGTAGCAGTAGGATAAGAATCAGCTCATAACTCATGCTTGTAAACATTTAACCCGGTCCATTGATCGAGTTGGTGGGTCAGTTTATCCACCCCTTGTTTTTTCAGGCTTGAAAAGGTTTGGATGGTGAGTGGCGAAGGGAAATCCGCCAGTTCGCGTTCCACAGAAAGGAGTTGCTTTTGTTGCGCACCTTTTTTTAATTTATCGGCTTTGGTGAGGACAATGTGTGCGGGCAGGCCACGTGAGGCGCAGCATTCAAGCATGGTGATATCGAGGTTTTTTAGCGGATGACGGATATCCATTAAAATCACCACCCCACGAAGTGGTTCACGGGTGAGCAGATAATCACCGAGTAATTTCTCCCAGTGCGCACGAACTGCAGGAGGGACGTTGGCATAGCCATAGCCAGGTAAATCGACGAGATAACAATCAGGCTTTGGCAGGGTGAAATAATTGATTAACTGCGTACGCCCAGGCGTTTTTGATACCCGCGCAAGCGCTTTTTGATTGGTTAGCGCATTCAGTGCGCTCGATTTGCCCGCATTTGACCGCCCGGCAAAAGCGACTTCAACTTCGCTATTCTCGGGTAGTTGATTAAGGCTGTTTGCAGAAAAGGCAAACATGGATTGCTGGTAAGATCTATGCATATTATGATAAAATTTTTAGCTGATAAGACTGTATAATAGTGCAGTATGATAAACCATAAGAATCCGACAATGGAGCTCATCATGAAAAAAGGTATTTTGGCAGTAGCTGTGCTAACGCTCAGCGCATCAGTAATGGCAGCTGGAGACGCCGCTGCAGGCGAACAAAAAGCAGCGGTTTGTATGGCATGTCATGGACCTGGTGGGGTGAGCGCGAACCCAGAGTGGCCAAGCCTTGCTGGTCAGGGCGAAAAATACCTTATTAAACAGTTGCATGATTTTAAAAATGGCGACCGTGTGAATGCGGTGATGGCGCCTCAAGCGGCGATGCTTAGTGATGAAGATATGGCGAATCTTGCCGCTTATTATGCTTCACAAGAAGCACCTAAAGCAAAAACCAAAGGCGCAGGAGAAAATCCTGAGGAAATGCTGGCTTTAGGTGAAGCGCTGTATCGCGGTGGCGATATGGAAAAAGGCATTCCAGCATGTTCGGCGTGTCATGGTCCAACCGGTGCAGGGATTAGCGTTGCTGCTTTCCCACAACTTTCTGCTCAGCATGCAAAATACACCCGAATACAGCTAGATGCCTTTAAAGCGGCGTCAGGTTCCTCTGACCAAGCAACAGATGCCCCAGTGCCGTCAGCTGTTCGCGCTAATGATCCTAATGCGATGATGCGTGATATTGCTTCGCAAATGACGCCAAAACAAATTGAAGCGGTTGCTTACTATATCCAAGGTTTGAATTAATCTTGAGTGAGACGCCTTGGTGGCACAAAGCGCTTGATGATTTAACTGATCAAGAATGGGAAGCGCTTTGTGATGGATGTGGCTTGTGCTGCTTAAACAAAATGGAAGACATTGATACGGGAGAAGTTTACTTCTCCCGTGTTGCTTGTCCATTGCTTGATATTGAGGCAGCGCGTTGCAGCGATTATGCACATCGTGCAGAGAAAGTGCCTGATTGCTTAAATTTGCGTGATCTGCCGCGTAAAGATTTTGGTTGGTTGCCGCCGAGTTGTGCGTATCGCCTGCGCCATGAAGGTAAACCGTTACCACGTTGGCATTATTTAATTAGCGGTGATCGGCAAACGGTCCACCGCGGTGGACGAAGCGTTTGTCATTTCGCATTATCTGAAGAAGATGGACATGCGATCGATGATCATTTATTGTTTCGGTTGGAAGATATTTTAGGGAGCGGTTAGGAGATGAATGAAAGCAGCCTGATTTTTGTGATTCGTGTGGTGGCTGTGGTACTGGTGTTGATTATTATCGGCTTGGTGCTATTTAGTATTTGGCGCGCGAAACAGTTTGCTGGACGTGATTTTGATCATCCAAAATACCGCAGTTCCGCTCTTGATGGGGATGTGGCATTAGAAGCTGATACACCCGAGAATTTTGAAATCGGCAAGGTGGCCGTACAACAGAAAACCGAGCAACTCAATCCTGAGCTTTTTGCTGAGGTAGATACTAACAAACCAGCAACAGCGACTAAACCGTCAAAACCGCTCAAGCTTCCAAAATCAGCGAAACCGCTTAAAAAGCCTAAGCCGGAAATGCCGCTGAAGCAATACACTAAACCGGTAGGGCAACCTTCGATGACCTTGCCTTATACCGTGATGGCGCGTTTTGGTAAACACTTTACCGGTAAAGCGATCGCAGATATGGTCAAGACTTTTGGTCTGACTCGCTCACCGAATGATGCCTTTGAGTTAATTGGTGAAGATGGCAGCGAAGTGGTTTTTAGTGTGCTCAATGTCCGTAAACCCGGTGTGTTTCCTAAAGATCTATCGAGCCTGTCGCAGGTTGATGGGTTGATGCTGGTGATGCAATTGCCAGTTGGTGATGATGCAGTCAAATCATGGGAAATGTTTACCGCGATGGCGCACGAAATCAGTGAAATGCTTGATGGTCGCCTCTGTGATCACACCCGTCGACCGATTGGTGATCAGGATTTGCTCAAATACCGCAAAGCGGCTGAGCAATTCGACGCCCAATATACACAGTGGTTACAACAACAACGATAATCGATGAACACAGCCGCTGAACCAACGCTCAACGAACTGCGTGAGCAAATTCGTGCGCATGATTACCGCTACTATGTGCTCGATGAGCCGAGTATCGCGGATGTTGAATACGACGCATTAATGAACGAATTGCGCCGACGTGAAGCGCAAAGTTCTGAGCCGATTCCTGTTGATTCACCCACCCAACGCGTTGGCGGTAAAGCCGATGGTGCATTTGCCAGCATTACCCATACAGTGCCGATGCTCTCGCTCGATAACGTGTTTAGCGAAGAAGCATTTCGTGAGTTTTACCAACGCCTACAGAATCGCCTGAATCAAAATGAGACTTTAGCGCTGTCCGCGGAACCTAAATTTGATGGTTTGGCAATGAGCCTACGCTATGAGCGAGGTGTATTAGTCAGCGCCGCGACGCGTGGCGATGGATCAGAAGGCGAAGACGTGACTGCGAATGTGCGTACGATTAGTGCGATTCCGTTACGTTTGCGCGGTGATGCGCCGGAAGTTCTGGAAGTACGCGGTGAAATTTATATGCCGCATGCCGCATTTGAAGCCTTGAATGATCATGCGCTGGCTAATGATCAAAAAACCTTTGCCAATCCGCGTAACGCGGCTGCCGGTAGCTTACGTCAGCTTGATCCGTCGGTCACAGCAAAGCGGCAATTGGCATTTTTTGCTTACGGTCATGGTGAACTACAGGGGGTTGATTTACCGGCAACCTATAGCGAATGGCTTGAACGTTATCGCGAATGGGGGATACCGGTTTGCCCACTACAAACACCAATCGATGGCCTACAAGCTGCACAAGATTATTATGCAAAACTGGGCGAGCAGCGTGCAATGCTGCCCTATGATATCGATGGGGTGGTGTTTAAGTTAAACCGCTACGATCAGCAGGCTCAAGCTGGCTTTGTCTCGCGTGCGCCACGCTGGGCAATCGCTTGGAAATTTCCAGCGGTTGAGAAAACGACCGTCGTTGAAGCAATCGACGTACAAGTTGGACGCACGGGTGCCATTACTCCGGTTGCGCGTTTACAAGCGGTCGAAGTTGGCGGGGTGACTGTAACCAATGCCACCCTGCATAATGCCGATGAAGTGGCGCGTAAAGACGTTCGTGCTGGTGATACGGTATTTGTACGCCGTGCTGGTGATGTGATTCCAGAGGTGGTGAAAGTCGTGCTTGAGGCGCGTCCGGATGGTACACAGCCTTTTGTCATGCCTTCAGCTTGTCCGGTGTGTGAGGCTGAAGTGATTAAGCCTGAAGGAGAAGCTGTAGCGCGTTGTAGCGGGGGCTTGCATTGTTCGGCACAACGCGTGCAGGCGATTATTCATTTTGCTTCTCGCCAAGCGCTTGATATTCAAGGTTTGGGCGATAAACTCATTGAAGCGGTAGTGTCGCGAGATTGGGTTCATAGTCCAGCCGATTTATTTACTTTGAGCGTTGATGATTGGGCGTCATTGCCTCGAATGGCTGAAAAATCTGCGCAAAATGTCATCGATGCCTTATCTGAGGCCAAGCAGACGACGTTACCGCGTTTTATATATGCCTTAGGTATTCGAGAGGTTGGGATTGTCAGTGCTAAATTGCTCGCCAATCATTTCCACAGCCTTGATGCATTACTTGCAGCTGATGAGACGATACTGCAAAATGTTGACGGCATTGGGCCGGTCATGGCGAGTTATATTGCCCATTTCTTCACCGATCAGGAAAATATTACGGTGATTAACGCGTTACTCGATGCGGGTATTCACTGGCCAGCCATGCCTGAAGTCAATGATAATCAACCCTTACCATTAGCAGGGAAAACTGTGGTGCTCACCGGAACGCTGCCCAGCTTGACCAGAGATGAAGCTAAAGCCATGCTCGAACGCTTAGGAGCAAAAGTCAGCGGCAGTGTCTCGGGAAAAACGGATTATCTTTTGGCAGGAGATGCTGCGGGCAGCAAACTAACCAAAGCGCAAAAACTTGGTGTGCAAGTGATTGATCAGGCGCTACTACAACAATGGATGGATGATTATGACTCAATGGATTGATATGCACCCCGAGCGGATAAATCCACGCCATATTAGCCAAGTCGCTGATGTGATTCGTGAAGGTGGGGTGGCAATATTGCCGACAGACAGCGGTTATTCGTTGATTTGTGGTTTGGATGAGAAGAAAGCGGCTGAACGTATTCGCCTGGCACGTGATTTATCGCACGAACACCCGTTTACGTTGTTGTGTAGCGACTTGTCACATCTAGCGCATTATGCCAAAGTCGATAATGTCCAATTTCGTTTGTTGAAAACGCTGTTTCCGGGTGCATTTACCTGTGTGTTACCGGCGAGTCGAGAAGTACCACGTCGGGTACAAAATGATAAACGCAAAACCATTGGTTTGCGTGTGCCTGATTATGCAGTGATTTTGGCGGTGATTAACGCAGGTGATGAAGCGTTGATGTCGGTATCGTTGTTTGATGAGGATCACCCACGCGTGAGTGTGTATGATCTGCCTGATAACATCGTCAACCAGGTTGATATTATTATTGATGTCGGAGAGTTGGCCAACCATCCATCGACCGTGTTAGATTTAACTGAAATGCCGCCGCAAATCATACGCCAAGGTGCGGGCGATGCGTCGGCACTTATCAAGTAAAGGATAGAATTATGAATAAGCGGGTACTCACCGGCATTACGACCACCGGCATTCCCCATTTAGGTAATTACGTGGGTGCGATTCGCCCGGCTGTGCAATCAACCGAAGGTAATAGCGACGATGCCTATTTCTTTTTGGCCGATTACCATGGGATTATTAAATGTCATGATCCTGAGCAAATTCATGAATCTACGTTGGCAATTGCAGCAACCTGGCTGGCGTGTGGCTTGGACCCAGAACGGGTCACGTTTTATCGGCAGTCGGATATTCCTGAAATTCCTGAGCTGACTTGGGTTTTTCATTGCGCTTGTGCTAAGGGCTTGATGAATCGCGCACACGCGTATAAGGCTGCGGTGGACGCGAATAACGCTGAGGGTAATACAGATCCTGACCATGGGGTTTCCATGGGCCTATTCAGCTATCCAATATTGATGGCCGCTGATATTTTGCTGTTTAACGCCACCCATATACCGGTTGGCCGCGACCAGATTCAACATGTCGAGATGGCGCGTGATATCGCAGGGCGTTTTAATCATCGCTATCGTGATATTTTTGTATTCCCTGAAGCGGTGGTTGATGAACAAACCGCCTTACTCACCGGGCTTGATGGTCGTAAGATGAGTAAAAGCTACGGTAATACGATTCCTTTGTTTGATAGTGAGAAAAAATTACGCAAAGCGATTATGAAAATCGTCACTAATTCGCAGCAGCCGGGTGAGCCGAAAGATCCTGATGATTCAACGGTGTTTGATATTTATCGCGCGTTTGCCAGTAAAGAACAAAGCAACGAAATGCGCCAGCGTTACGCTGATGGCATAGCCTGGGGTGAGGCAAAACAAGCGTTGTTTGAATTGATTAATGCTGAAATTGGCCCATTTCGTGAGCGCTACGAAGCGTTGATGAGTAACCCTCAGGAAGTGGAGATGATTTTGCAGCGCGGTGCGGAGAAAGCCCGTGATGAAGCGCGCGGGCGTATTGCAGCGGTGCGTGAAGCGATTGGTATCCGCTCTTTAGGGGCATAAAACGATTGTAAACCTTGCTAAAGTGACATCGTTGTTGGCAACAGAACCGCTAGAATAGAGATTGGTTCCTGAAAAAGAGGTGAACAATGAATAAATTATGGATACTGCCTTGTGCTGCGTTACTCGGTGCCTGTGCCACACAACCACCACAAACCAATACACCGTTACAGGCGCAACAAGGGCTTAATAGTCAGCAAAACTACCAAAGTTACCAGCAAGCGTCAATGACTGCGCCTAGTAATGGGGTAGGTCAGGTTTATGGTAAACCCCATCAATTACGTAACGCTGCGGTCGGTGCAGCTTTTGGTGCAGCCATTGGCCAGGCTTGGGGCCAAGATACTGAAGGGACGGTGACCGGTGCAGCCATTGGTGGCCTGATTGGTAGTCAAATGAATACGCTCTATTAATCGTTTGAGCGTAACCAACAACCCGATCCAATGATCGGGTTTTTTATGCTTAAAATTCTTGGGCGTTTAACCAGCTGGCGATATCTTGGATTTGCGGCATACAGACTTCATGACCCATTGGGTAGTCATACCAGCGTGGTGTATAACCCAGTTGAGAAAGACGCTGATAAGCTGCTTCCCCTAAACCGTAGGGGACAATCGGATCATTTGTACCATGCATCAACGCAATCGGTCGGGCCGGTTGTTCTGCAACAGGGGCGTGTTCGGGGTTGAGCAAATAACACGACATGGCGAGTATGCCAGCGCATGGTAGTTCTAAACCACAATGCAGTGCCATCGCGCCACCTTGTGAAAATCCAGCAAAAAGGATGCGTTCGGCAAGAACCCCTCGCGCGATTTCAGCGTCATAAATAGCTGTGATTGCTGCGCGACTACCTGCTATACCCTGAGTGTCGTGACCACGAAGCGACACATCGCTGATGTCATACCAGCCACGCATCGCCATACCGCCGTTAATCGTAATCGGTCGCACTGGTGCGTGAGGGAAAATGATTTGTGTGTTGGCGCGTAAATTAAGCAACGGGGCAATCGGGAGAAAATCATTTCCATCAGCGCCCAAACCGTGTAACCAGATGATGGTTTGTGTTGCAGGCTCTTTTGCTGGATGGATGATTTGTTCAAGCTGTGTCATAATTTCTTCCTTACTCTGTGGCATCAATGAAGAATAGTGTAAATGAAAAAAAGATTAATCATAGTGGCGTGTAGTGTGTTTATCCTGTGGGGCTGTGGGCAAAAAGGTCCGCTGTATCTACCAAAAGATGCGCCGCAGGAGTCAGCTGATCATGGATAACGCCGGTGTTTGGGCGCAGTTTTCGCAACAAGAAGAGACCAGCTATTTTGATGGTGTCGCGCTTTTACCTTTAGCTGAGCGCTATGGAACGCCGCTTTATGTCTATAGTGCCGCGCATATTTTAGCGCAATATCACGCCTATCATGAGCACGGTCGTGAGGCCTCGGTTGCGCTACATTATGCGGTTAAAGCCAACAGTAACTTATCGATTTTACAACTTTTAGCGCGTGCTGGGGCCGGGTTTGATATTGTCTCTGGTGGTGAGTTGGCGCGTGTTTTAGAAGCCGGTGGCGATCCTAAACAGATTGTGTTTTCAGGGGTGGCGAAAAGCGATGCGGAATTGCGTGCAGCGTTGCGAGCAGGGATTGGCTGCTTTAATGCTGAATCACGTTTTGAACTAGAGCGGATTGCAGCGATTAGTGAAGAAGAAGGGGTTGTTGCGCCAATTGCCATTCGGGTGAATCCTGATGTCGATCCGCAAACCCATCCCTATATCTCTACTGGCTTAAAAGAAAATAAATTCGGCGTGTCAATGGATGATGCCTTAGCGCTCTATCAATATGCGGCAGGCCATCCGGCGCTGCGTGTGTTGGGGATGAGTGGGCATATTGGCTCACAAATCACGACCTTACAACCGTTTCTTGATGCGCTCGATAATATGCTCGATTTAGCAGCAACTTTAGAAGAAGCTGGTATTACGCTGACCCATATCGATATGGGTGGTGGACTGGGTATTGTCACGCCTGAGCAAACACAAATCCCGCAGCCCAGCGATTTGAGTGCAGCGTTACTCGATCGCCTATCGGCAACCCCTTATGCGCTGCATCTTGAACCAGGCCGTTCTTTAGTCGGTAATGCTGGGTATTTATTAAGCAGTGTGGTCGGCGTTAAAGATCAATCGGGGCACCATTTTATTATGCTCGATGCTGGGATGAACGATTATATCCGTCCTGCGCTCTATCAGGTGCGTCCGGCGTTTCGTAATCTCAGCCACAACCAAGGGGTGGAAAGACGCAGCGAGATGGTAGGGCCAGTGTGTGAGACTGGCGATACTTTTGCCCGAGCCTATCCGATGAGTGCGCAAGCCGGCGATGTGCTGGCTATGGCTGGCGTTGGCGCGTATGGTATGGCGATGAGTGGTGATTATAATTCACGCCCTAAGGCTGCGGAAGTACTGATTGAAGATGGTGCGGCACGGCTGATTCGTCGCCGCCAGGATGTGGCTGAATTGTGGGCACAAGAGATTGATTATTTATCATGAGTGGACAAACGCTGTACGACAAAATATGGGCTGCCCATAGCGTCCGCGAAGACGCCGGGCAAACCTTGCTTTATATCGATCGGCATCTAGTACATGAAGTAACTTCCGCACAAGCTTTTGCCGGCTTGAGCTTAGCCGGCCGTAAGCCTTGGCGAACCCAATCGATGCAGGCGGTGCCTGATCATAATGTGCCGACGTTACATCCTGAACAAGGCATTAGCGATCCAGTTTCACGGCTACAAGTTGAAACCTTGCAACAGAATTGTCGTGATTTTGGTGTGCGTTTGTTTGATTTAGGTGACCCTAGACAAGGGATTGTCCATGTGATTGGGCCCGAACAAGGCTTAACCTTACCGGGGATGACTTTAGTCTGTGGTGATTCTCATACCGCAACCCATGGTGCGTTTGCAGCGCTCGCTTTTGGCATTGGGACATCGGAAGTGGAACACGTGATGGCGACACAAACCTTGCCACAGAAAAAAACCAAAGCGATGCGTATCACGATCGATGGGCAACTTGATAAAGGGGTTTATGCCAAGGATATGATGCTGGCGGTGATTGGTCATATTGGCACAGCAGGTGGTACGGGTTATACCTTGGAATTTGCCGGCGAAGCGATCCGAGCGTTGTCGATGGAAGGCCGCATGACGATGTGTAATATGGCGATTGAAGCAGGTGCACGCGCGGGATTGATTGCTGTTGATGAGAAAACGATTGCGTATTTGCGCGGTCGCCCGAATGTTGCGCAAGGGGACCTATGGGATCAAGCCGAGACGTATTGGCGCAGCTTGGTCAGCGATGAAGATGCGGTTTTCGATGCTGAAGTGTGGCTGGATGCGGGAGCTATCGCGCCGCAAGTTAGCTGGGGTACGTCGCCGGAAATGGTGTGTGCGGTAACCGATTCTATCCCTCAAGATGCGGCTCAAGATACGAATCACAAGCGGGCGCTGGACTATATGGCGCTAGAGGCAGGAACAGCGGTTACTGAGATTAGCCTCGATGCGATTTTTATTGGCTCGTGCACCAATGCGCGGATTGAAGATCTGCGTGTGGCAGCCAATATTTTAAACGGCAAAAAGATTGATCCAGCGCTTGAATTAGCGATTGTGGTACCGGGTTCAGGATTAGTCAAACGGCAGGCAGAGGAAGAGGGGCTAGATCAGATATTTATCGATGCGGGTTTTGAATGGCGCTCGCCAGGATGCTCGATGTGTCTTGCGATGAATGCCGATAAATTATCGCCTGGCATGCGCTGCGCTTCAACGTCAAACCGTAATTTTGAAGGACGACAGGGACAAGGTGGACGAACACATTTAGTCAGCCCAGCGATGGCCGCGGCGGCGGCTGTTGCCGGGCATTTTGTCGATGTGCGTGAGGTGCTTTCATGAACCCTTTTGTCAAAGAAACCGGCGTATTAATGCCTTTGATGCGCGATAACATCGACACTGATGCCATTTTACCCAAGCAATATTTGAAGCTCATTAGCCGTACGGGTTTTGGGGTGTATTTATTCGATGATTGGCGTTATTTATCTAACCGTGAACCTAATCCCGATTTTGTGCTGAATGAACCGCGCTTTGCTAACGCAAGTTTTTTACTCAGCGGGGCAAATTTTGGCTGCGGTTCATCACGTGAACACGCCGTGTGGGCACTGGCTGATTATGGTTTTCGTGCGGTGATTGCGCCTTCTTTTGCCGATATCTTTTATAATAATTGCTTTAAAAACGGCGTGTTACCGGTTAGTTTGTCTAAAGAGGCTATTGCACGTTTGGCGCAACTGTGCGCAGAAAACGACACGCTATCTATCGAGGTGGATTTAGAGGTGAAAGCAGTCCGCGTGGGCGATGCGGTTTGGCCGTTTGAACTCGATGAATTTCGCCGACAGGCGCTGCTGCAAGGCCTTGATGAGATTGGACAAACGTTGACTCATGCTGATGAGATTGCGGCATTTGAAACGCGTCATCGCCAGGCCTTCCCATGGATTTTTGATGAAAGAGGATCGTTATGAAAAAACTTGTGTTGTTGGCCGGTGATGGTATTGGCCCAGAAATTATGGCGCAAGCAGAAAAGGTGTTAAGTCAGCTGCAAGCGGATGGGTTAGCGGTGACAACACAACAGGCCAACCTCGGCGGATGTGCGGTAGACGCCGAAGGGGCGCCTTATCCTGAATCAACCCAGCAGGCGGTACAAAATGCTGATGCTGTGTTGTTAGGTTCAGTGGGTGGTCCAAAATGGGATACGTTGCCACGACACTTGCGCCCGGAAAGTGGTTTACTGGCAATTCGAAAAGATCTAGGGCTGTATGCTAATTTGCGCCCGGTGCGGGTCTTTCCCGAGCTCGCTGATCGCTCGAGTTTGAAACAATCGATTGTTGAAGACTTGGACTTACTGATTGTTCGTGAACTCACTGGCGGGATTTATTTTGGTCAACCACGCGGACTTCGTGAGGTTGATGGTCTGCGCGAAGGTTTTAATACCCTGCATTATAACGAGGAAGAAGTACGCCGAATTGCACATGTTGCTTTTCGCGCAGCCCAAGGGCGTGACAAACGCGTCTGTTCGGTGGATAAAATGAATGTGCTTGAAGCCTCGCAATTATGGCGTGATGTGGTTGAAGAAGTCGCAGCTGAGTATCCTGAGGTGAGTGTGTCGCATATGTTGGTCGATAATGCAGCGATGCAGCTGGTGCGTGAGCCAAAGCAATTTGATGTGATCCTGACCAGTAACTTGTTTGGTGATATTCTCTCTGATCAAGCCTCTATGCTCACTGGCTCTATTGGTTTACTTCCTTCGGCATCAATCCGTGCCGATGGTGTGGGACTGTATGAACCGATTCATGGTTCGGCACCAGATATTGCGGGTCTTGATCGCGCTAACCCGATTGCGATGATCCTATCGCTTGCCTTATTACTGCGTCATTCACTAGGCGAAGAAGCGTATGCTAAAAAAGTTGAACAGGCGGTGGCACAGCTATTAAGTGAGGGTTGGCGTAGTGCGGATTTATCCGGCAAAGATGAGCCTTTTAAAACCACTAATGAGATTGGTGACGCCATCGTTGGTTTGTTGGCTTAATAAGGTTTCGATATTAACGTTAAATTTTACTTTAAGCAGATTATTGCGCTGTTATAATGGAAGGATTGTAAGGTTAGGCATCAGGACAAGGAATAAGAATGAGATTAATTCATAAAATGCGTGCAGCGATCTTGCTAGCATCAGGGATGAGTCTAAGTCAATTGGCTAGCGCATTTAGCTTAGGCCCGATTGAAGTCCATTCGAGTATTGGGCAGCCTTTAAATGCCCAAATCACGATTTCCGGTCTGGATAAGGCCCAAGCTAAGCAAATCAGTATTGCATTAGCTGATGCTTCCGCTTATCAATCGCGAGGGATGAAGAAATTACCCGGTCATGAGCAGATGGCATTCTCCTTGGTGCCACAGGGATCGGCTTATGCGATACGTGTCACTACAACCAGCAATGTGCGCGAACCCTTTATTAACTTTTTACTGACTGTTGATAGCCAGGGTGACAGCGTGACGCGTGAATACGCGGTGTTTTTAAACCCAGATTTGGGCGCCGCAGCAGGACTTGGCCCTAAATCAGCTCCAACGGTTGCACCTGCACCTGTCAAGGAGCCTCAAGCCAGCGTGGATACGAGCAAGCCAAGCGAGAACAAACCTGCCGAAGCGCCGGTTAAAAAGGTACCACCAGCTGAGCCAGAAAAACCAGCCCCTGTGGTTGCAAAAAAAGCAGAACCAGCGCCACCTGCGGAAAAACCGAAGGAAAAACATCGTTTATGGGTGAGTACTTCAGCGGATGCGCAGATTATTGGTTGGCAGGGCAATGAAGCACCACAACCTGAACCTGCTAAACCTGCCTATACCGGGAATACTTATGGACCGGTTAAACCAGGTGAAACGTTGTATTCGATTGCTAATACGGTCATGCCTGCCGGTTATAGCAATAATTCTGCGATGCGACAAATCTATAACGCTAATAAATCGGCATTTTCATCCAATTCGTTAAGCAGCTTGATGTCGGGTTATGTGCTCAATATTCCGAATTTTACTGGCGCTTCAACGGTAACTGTCACACCTGAACCAGCAAATCCTGCTGCACCACAGCCAACTGCTAAACAACCACCACAGTTTGCTGAGCGCGCAGCTGATAGCCAACAAAATGATCAATCTGCTAACCCGGCAGATACTTCCGCTAAAGTGGATGCTGAAGAAGCGAAGGCAGTTGTCAAGTCAGGTGCTGCGCAGAATCCAGAATTAGCCGATAAAGCAGAAGCGATGGTTGCTTCAGTTGCTGAGGCGATCGAAAATAATCAAGAAGCGGTAGATACACCAGAAACTCAGGTTGTTGAAGAAGGTGTCGGCGAGGCTGAATCGAGTGAACCACCAGTGGAATCTGAGCCGTTACCATCGGACAGCGAAAGCGAAGAAGTCACTGAATCGGTGGATGAATCACCAGAAGTGACAGAGGAAATCTCAGAACAGATTGAGGCTGAACAATCCCCACATGCTGATGAGCAAGAAATGGGTGATGAAGCAGTTGAGACACCGCCGCTTGAGAGTTCTGAGGAAAGTAACAGCACTAACGATGATTTACAAAGTCAAGAATCTCAAGTTGGTGAAACTACGTCCGAGCCTGATGATAAAGCCTCTGCTGAGGTTGCCACTGCTGTTGCACCACAAGAGCCAGCGGCGGTTACTAATGAGCAACCGAGGCCAACCACAGAGACAAATGAGCCATCATTCTTGAACCAGGTGTTTGTTTTATTACCGAACTGGCAGTGGTTAGCGATTCTCGGCGCCTTATTATTAGGGTTGATTGCCTGGTTATTTAAAGGACGAATGAATAAGCAACAAGCTGGTGATGAAGAAACCTTTGATCTGGAATCTGATGAAATGAAAGCGCTCATTGCGCAAATCAAAAGTTTTGAGGAAGGTGATGACTCAATAGTTGTGGCGGATAATTCATCACAATACCCTGATAATTCAAATGATTATCCTGATGAATTTGATGGTTCCTTTGGTATTTCCGATGCTGAACTCGCAGCGCTCGATCAACAATATGAAGAAGACATTGACCATATCGAGGACACCAAACCGAAATTAGCGAATAAAGATGACGATCATCACGCTGAAGATTTAGCAGACCCAGCGCCAGAACTTGAATCTGAACCGCAAGAAACTAAACCCTTGCTTAAGGAATTTAGTGATAAGGGTTGGTTAGATGGTTTCAATGAGGAAAAACCGTCTGGACCACAACCTTTTGAAGATGCGCCTTCAACGTCCTCGAAACCTGAAGATGTTGATGACTTCTTAATGGGTTGGTCAACGACTGAAGAACCTGTAGATTCTGCGACCTCTGAACCAGAGCAAGCGACGGACAAGCCTGCTGAAGAGGGAGAAGATAATTGGTTCATGGAATTTGATGAGCCCCAGAAAACGCCATCTGAGGAAGCTGAGCTTAAGCCTGAGCCTGAGCAAGCCAAATCAACCGCACCTGAACTGGTGGCTGATCATATTATCGAGGAAATGGAAATCAACCTTGATCTCGCCAGCTCGTTTATCATTACCGGTAACGCCGAAAAAGCGAAAAAATGGTTGGATGATGTATTGATTTATGGCACAGAAGAGCAAAAATCACGTGCGCATGAATTATTGAACGAAATCAAATCAGGTTGATGCGTTACGCTGCAGCGGTTGAATACGATGGGACACGCTATTCAGGCTGGCAACGTCAGCCTTCGTTTGCGCACACCATTCAAGAGCATATTGAGCATGCTTTAAGTCAGGTTGCTAATCAAGCGATTATCACGACCTGTAGTGGCCGCACTGATGCCGGGGTGCATGCTTTAGCGCAAGTGATTCATTTCGACACAGATGCTGCGCGTAGTGATTTTTCATGGTTGGCGGGCACCAATCGTTATTTACCTGATGATATACGCCTGCGTTGGTTAATCCCGGTCGATGAGTCCTTCCATGCGCGTTATAGCGCCATAAAGCGTTATTATCGCTACCTTATTTGTCGACGGTCTCAACCCTCAGCTTTATGGCGAGCCCGCTGTCACTGGCATCGTTATCCTTTAGCACCTGAGGATATGCACGCTGCGGCACAAGCGTTAATTGGTGAGCACGATTTTAGTGCTTTTCGCGCTGCTGAATGCCAGGCAAAAACGCCAATGCGCTTTATCGAGTCGATCACGGTAGGTGGTGATGACGATTGGCTATGGGTCGATGTGTGTGGAAATGCTTTTTTACACCATATGGTACGCAATATCGTCGGTACACTATTAGCCGTTGGCGACGGCCGACAACCTTGTGAATGGGTCAAAGAAGTACTGGAAAGCCGCGATCGCAAGCAAGCAGGGATTACCGCGCCCGCTGCGGGGCTTTATTTTGTTAAAGCGCACTATGATCAGCACTTTGTGCTACCGACAACAGCAATCCCTGAAGGGGGTTTGTGGTGAGCATGCTGACTTTTCCTATTGTTGAAGGTAAGATGATTGCTTCGATCGATCAAGCCATTCTTCGCGATCAATCGATGAGCCATCAAGCACTGATGGAAGAAGCAGCAAGGGCGTGCAGTGTTTGGATTGATGAAAACGTGTCTAAATACCAGCCAATCGTTGTCTGCTGTGGGCCAGGTAATAATGGTGGTGATGGTCTTGCGATCGCAAGACGATTGATGATGGCTGGTTTTAATGTCAATGTTTATGCCGATCAAGCTGATAAAGGAACCTTGCAACACCAGCAGTTCGTACGCACTCAGGCGTTACTCCCAATCAAGCCACTGGCCGAACTCTCGATAGAACACGATGCTGTGGTGATTGATGCCTTATTTGGCGTTGGTATCCGTGGTGCGCTACGTTCGTCCTATAAAACCTACGTTGAGAAGATTAATGCAGTACCCAATGACGTGATAGCGATTGATACGCCTTCAGGCTTAGGTGATACGCTACTTGAAGAGAGCAGTGGCGTCGTACAAGCAACCCATACGCTGAGTTTATGCACGATTAAGCATAGCCAACTGTTTTCATACCATGATCGCGCAGTGGGTAATCTCCATCTTATCCCACTACCCAGCGCGCGTGACACGTTAAGCACTTATATTGATCAGCCACAATGGCTGACTGAGTCGTGGTTTCAGCGTGCGCGAGTGCGCCGTAACCATTTTGCCCACAAAGGCACACACGGACGTGTTTCGTTATGTGCTGGCAGTGGAGGGATGATTGGTGCAGCGGTGTTAAGCGCTAAAGCTGGTTTGCGTGCAGGGGTTGGTTTATTGCGCGTACATTGTGACATGCCGCTTGCGGCACAAGCGTTACACACAGCCATTCCTGAAGCGATGTACGAGGCTGAGCTGCCTAAAGAGGCGGATATCCTGGCAATTGGTCCTGGCTGGGGAAAAACAAAAGGGCGCGATCAACAATTGGCACAGTTATTGGTGCTACCTGCGCGTGCAAGGGTCATTGACGCGGATGCACTCAATATTTTAGCCCACCATCCTGGCTGGTTAGAAGCACTGCCACCACAAACGGTTCTAACCCCGCATCCGGGTGAATTCGCCCGATTGACGGGAGAAGGGATCCCACAAGATGATGATCGTATCGCACAAGCCAGTGCTTATGCCAAACGTTGGCGATGCACGGTTGTACTTAAAGGGCGTTATAGCGTGATTGCAGCCGCTGACGGGCGGGTGTGGGTTAATAGTAGTGGTAATAGTGGACTGGCCAAAGGCGGTAGTGGGGATGTGTTAACCGGCATTATAGCCGCGTTATTAGCCCAGGGATTAAGCGCAGAACAAGCAGCAGCGGTCGGTGTGTATTGGCATGGTAAGGCTGCTGATCGAGCGATAAAAACCATGCACCCACAATCGCTGTTAGCCAGCGATGTCATTGAACATTTAGGTGTTAGTTTGCAGCGCTAAGCGTACTGTTTATTTCTGAATGGTGTCCGCAGACGCTTCAATTTGCACAATTTGTGCTAACTGACGTGGATCACGAACATTAGCCTCAATAGGGCTGCTTGCGCCGAGATAGCGATTGCCCCAGTAACCATCAGTGTAGGTATCGATGGTGACATGTTTACCAGAAGAAGGGGCGTGGAGCATTTTGCCCTCGCCGACAAAAATCCCGACGTGTTGCACGCGACCGGGGCGTCCGAAAAACAATAAATCGCCCAGTTTGGGTTCGGCAACAGGATCAAAAGCGCGGAATTGATCGGCGCTGATTCTTGGTAGATCAAGGCCTTGGCCTTTAAAGACAAACTGCACCAGACCACTACAGTCAAAACCTTTGCGGGTTGTACCTCCATAGAGATAAGGAACACCTATCAACTTACGCGCCTCTGTGACGAGGTCTTCACGTATGCTCTGCTGTCGGTTTTCTGTCGGGTCTTTGATTAAGCTGTCAAAGCTGATGGCTTCGTTGATTTTGCTATAGCGCAAACTACTCACGCTATCAGCATAAGCCGCGCTAATCATGCAGGTGAGCACGCATAAACCAAGCACTTTATTCATTAAAACTATGACTTACAAGGTGATAATGGCGAACAGTGTAACTGAAAAGTGCGTAAATACCAAGAAAACCTCGCAAAATCATCGCCTAAGTTTAAAGGAAATATTCTGCGAGGTTAATGGGCTATGCGTAATTAGCTAAATAGTGCGGCGATCTCTTCTGGTGATTTATGGCGCACATCATGGCCTTTATCATAGAAAATAATCGCCTCAGCAATATTGATGCTGTGATCACCAACACGTTCCAACGCTTTGGCGGCAAAGAGCACATTCACCGCCTGGCTGATGTAGCGCGGATCTTCCATCATATAGGTGATCAATTGGCGGGTAACGCTGGCGTAATTGGCATCTAATTCACGATCATCGGCAAGCAACTTAATGGCTTCGTTGATGTCGATGCGTGCGATGATATTGATGGTACGGCTTAGAATGCTGTGGGCAAAGCGCGCGGTGGATAAGATTTCTTGCCACAGCTTGCTGTGCGTATCGATTCCGTCTTCGCGTAAAAAACGGCCAATTTTAACCACTTCATCACCAATGCGCTCGAAGTCGGTCGCAATACGGTCTGTGGCGCTTAAAAAACGCAGGTCATTAGCAACCGGCGCGCGAGTTGCCGTCAGACGGACACACTCTTTATTGATATCCTTGTGGAATTGATTCACCTTGATATCAATCTCATCAATAGATTCCAAGGTTTCTATCGATGTTTTGCCGCGTAGAAAATCGTGCACCAGGGTAAATTGACGTTCGGTGAGTTTGCCCATTTCTGCAATCATATTTTGCAGGTTTAAGAGATCTTCATCAAAGCGTTTACTTAAATGTCTGTCCATATTATGCTCCTTAACCGAATCGACCAGTGATGTAATCTTCGGTCAGTTTATGCTGTGGATTGGTGAAAATCTGATCGGTTTTGCCAATCTCGACTAATTTACCGAGGTGGAAGTATGCAGTGCGCTGTGACACGCGCGCCGCTTGCTGCATCGAGTGTGTCACAATTGCAATGCAATAATTCTCGCGTAATTCATCAATCAACTCCTCGATTTTACCGGTGGCAATCGGGTCAAGCGCAGAACAAGGCTCATCCATGAGTATCACTGAAGGCTTCACCGCAATCGCGCGTGCAATACACAAACGTTGCTGCTGACCTCCAGAGAGTCCAGTCCCTGGTTTATCTAATCGGTCTTTAACTTCTTCCCAAATGCCGGCTTTACGCAAAGAGGTTTCAACAATTTCATCCATATCAGCTTTTGCACGCGCCAAACCATGGATGCGTGGCCCATAAGCAATATTTTCAAAAATCGATTTTGGGAATGGGTTGGGTTTTTGAAATACCATACCCACATTACGACGCAGGTTCACCACATCGAGTTTGCGATCGTAAATATTTTGATCATCAATGCAAATCTCGCCAGTCACGCGACAAATATCAATGGTATCGTTCATGCGGTTTAATGCGCGTAAAAAGGTTGATTTACCACATCCTGAAGGGCCGATCATCGCCAGTACTTCATTATTGCCCACATCTAAATGCACATCATGAATGGCTTGTTTATCGCCGTAGAAGACATCCACGCCACGGGTGGTGATTTTTGGGTTATCCACAAATGGGGTACCGATGGTTTCGATACTATCAAGGTCAATATTCTGTGGGGCGTTGTCGGTCATATTGAGTTCCTGTTCACTAAAGTTATTATCGCTATTTACGAGCATAAATCACCATTTTCGTTCGAATTTTTTGCGCAGCAGCACAGCAAGGGCATTCATCACAATCAAAAAGCAAAGAAGAATGATGATGGCAAATGAGGTGCGTGCAACAAAGGCACGATCGGGTAGATCGGACCAGATATAAATCTGTACCGGCATAACGGTTGACGGATCGAGAATACCGTTTGCGGGGTCAACGATAAAGGCGACCATACCAATCATCAGTAGTGGTGCGGTTTCACCAAGTGCTTGTGCCATACCGATAATCGTACCAGTAAGCATCCCTGGAAGGGCTAATGGTAAGACATGGTGAAAGACCACTTGCATCTTTGACGCGCCCAAGCCAAGGGCAGCATCACGAATCGAAGGAGGTACCGATTTTAACGCCGCACGAGAGGAGATAATGATCGTTGGCAAGGTCATTAAGGTTAAGACCAAGCCGCCGACTAAAGGTGTGGAGCGCGGAATACCGAAAAAGCTGATAAATACCGCCAAACCAAGCAAGCCAAAGACAATCGAAGGCACAGCCGCGAGGTTATTGATATTTGCTTCCAAGAACTCGGTAAATTTATTCTTACTGGCGAATTCCTCTAAATACACCGCGGCAAGTACCGCAATCGGGAAAGAGAGCAATAAAGTCACCAGCAGGGTATAAAATGAACCAATTAAAGCGCCTTTAATCCCCGCGTCTTGTGGACTGCGTGAATCACCATTGCTAAACATCGTTTCATTGAAACTTGAGCGTAGCCGGCCTTGCTGATCGAGGGTGTTAACAAAGGCAATCTCAGCATCTTTGACCTCACGATCGCCCTCGGCTTTGTTTTGATCAACATAGCCTTTAAATGCGCTATCGACCGCGCCACTAGATGGTAACCAGACGTTTTGTGTGCTGCCAACAATACCTGGATCTTGTTCAACCTGAGCCATTAAACGGTATTGCGCAGAACTACTGACCAGTGAATTAGTGAGTTGATAGCCATCTTCTTCGCTATCAGGTAAGGCGTTTTTTAACGCCTCACCAATGATCATATTGTAGTTGGCGCCACGAATAGCGCGCAGGCGGCCTTCATCATTACTGGCTGCGCTGAGATCAATGACAGACGGATCAAAGTTGACCTCAAGCTGGATTTCGGTTTGTGTGAATGCCGGAATCGCGTCTCTGACAATCGAATAGACAAAGCTGACTAAGAAAAACAGCGCGATAAGCAATGAGGCAATCCCGTAAATCTTAAACCGATTTTCCGCTGAGTGGCGTTTTTTAAGTAGTGTAGAATCAGACATGGGTTACCTTTAGTCGTATTGCTCGCGATATTTCTTCACAATGTGCAAAGCATAAATATTGAGCAAGAATGTGATGATAAACAGGGTTAAGCCAAGTGCGAACGCCGATAGCGTTTTCGCCGAATCAAATTCCTGGTCGCCGGTAAGCAGGGTGACGATTTGTACGGTTACGGTGGTCACGGCTTCAAACGGATTAATCGTTAAGTTTGCTGACAGACCAGCAGCCATAACCACAATCATCGTTTCGCCAATCGCGCGTGAGGCTGCGAGAATCACCGCACTAACAATTCCGGGAAGGGCAGCAGGCAGTAAGACTTTTTTAATCGTTTCAGAACGTGTCGCGCCCAGTCCGTAAGAGCCTTCACGCAGACTCTGCGGTACGGCATTAATCACATCATCTGAGAGCGAGGAAATAAACGGAATAATCATAATGCCCATCACCAGCCCTGCTGCTAACGCGCTTTCTGAAGCCACACCCAAGCCAATCGTTTCACCGAGGGAGCGGATGAGCGGCGCAACAGTCAATGCTGCGAAGAAGCCGTACACCACGGTTGGAATACCAGCAAGAATTTCCAGCATCGGTTTTGCCCAAGCGCGTACCGTATTAGAGGCATACTCAGATAAATACACCGCTGAGAGTAAGCCAATAGGGACAGCAACAATCAGCGCAATAACCGAAATCAATAATGTGCCGACGAGCAGGGGAATGACACCAAACGAGCCAGAACCACCAACTTGTCCTTCACGCATGGCTGTTTGAGGGCTCCAATGGGTGTTGAAGAAGAAATCCATCGGCGAGACTTTGCCGAAGAAGCGTACCGATTCAAACAGCACCGACAAAATGATGCCAAATGTGGTAAGTATCGCCAAACCAGCGCAAGCAATCATTACCCAGCGAACATATTTTTCAACTTGGTTGCGTGCACGATAATCGGCTTTTAAGCGGGTTAATGCCCAAAGCGCACCAAGAATCATAATAATGACGGCGATAACCGTGCGATAAGTACTTAGATTCGATTTAACCGCTTCATATTGCTCAGCAATGGGTTTGAATTTGTCAGCAATGCTGTTGGTTGCACCGGACAGATAATTGCCAACCGCATTAGCCGCTAGCGCTTGCATGCCTTCGTTATTTATTCCTGCATCAAGCATTAACCCATTCATGGCGTTTTTTAAGGTGACGTTCATGAACGGCAAGTAGGCAAAAATAAACAGCAAAACAGGTAGGAAAATCCATAGGAAGGCATAGCTACCATGGTATTGTGGCATTGAATGTAGGGTTTGTGTGTTGCGCAAGGCGATTGCACGAGTGCGAGCAACCCAATACATCAACAAACCCACTATAAAGGCTAAACCCAACAGTTGAAGGTTAGATAAATTCATCGTTTCCCCGATTTAAGATCATTCGGTTTGACGCATTAAGGCGCCACAGTGTGCAGCGCCTTAATGATCCTATGATGGTCAGAATTATAACGCTTCTACTTTAGCGCGAATTTCTGCCAATTCATCACCAGACAGTGGTACTAAGCCCGCTTGTTTGAGATAGCCATTGCTGCCGCTGGCATCTTCAGTGAGGAAGGCTTCAGCATATTCTTTAACCCCAGGAATAACCCCAACGTGATCATTCTTGATGTAGAAGAATAATGGGCGTGATAACGGGTATTCACCGCTAGCAATCGCATCAAACGTTGGCGCTACGCCATCAATGCTACTGCCTTGCACTTTGTCGGTATTTTCTTCTAAGAAGCTATAGCCGAAAATACCTAAGGCAGCAGGGTTAGCGACCAGTTTGTTAACGATCAAATTGTCGTTTTCACCAGCTTCGATATAGGCACCATCTTCACGAATGCCATGACAAACCGCTTTATGATCGTCTTTTTCCATCGCTTTGATGAACTCAAACGTATCACAACCGCCTTCAAGTGCTAACTCAGCAAAGGCATCACGGGTACCAGAGCTTGGTGGTGGACCAAGAACTTCAATATTCTGGTTTGGTAAGCTCTCATCGATGTCTGACCATTTTTGATATGGGTTATCAACCAGGCTATCGCTACCATCAGGGTTAGGGACTTTTTTACCTAAAGCAAGGTAGAGTTGCTGTTCGTTGAGGTTGTATTGCTCAGCATCTTTGCTGTTAGCAATCACAATCCCATCATAACCGACTTTAACTTCGGTGATGCTCTCGATGCCATTTGCTGCACACGTGTCAATTTCGCTTTGTTTGATAGCGCGTGACGCGTTGGTGATATCCGGATGGCTTGGGCCAAGACCCGCACAGAATAATTTCAAGCCACCACCTGAACCAGTAGATTCAATTTTAGGGGCCTTAAAATCGCTGGTTTTACCAAAATGTTCAGCGACCAACGAGGCAAATGGGTAAACGGTTGAAGAACCCACAATGCTGATGTAATCACGGCTTGATTGTGCCTGAGCGCCAGTTGACACAGCGAGTGCTAAAACAGCGCTAGAGAGAACGATTTTTTTCATCATATGCTCCAAGTGTTATGAGTGAATTAAAGCTCGGAGATAAGTGTAGGGAGAAAATGTGTCCGTTTTGTGTCAAGAATAATGACTTTACTAACCACCTAAAAACGCACAAAATTCTATGGGTTTATGGGCAATGTGCCGCAGAACACGGATAAATATTGAGTTTTACCCAACGATGTTCCCCTGATTTTGGGTCAATTTCGGTGATTTTGGCACTGAGTTTTTTGTGGCGCTTGAATAGCGTATGTACGGCGTTGGCGTCTTCGCTGGGAATGTAGCCAATTTTATTATTTTGCCAATACACCATAATCGCTCGAGGATCATGAGCGTTGTTGGGCTCAACCACTAAATCCAGCGCATCACCACGCTCCATAAATTGCGCAATATCGTGTGCGCGGTAGTATTGCAACCCGGCAATCGGGACACGTTCAATCACTGCTTTAGGGTGTGGGCGAATCCAGTTGAGCAGAGTATTGAGCATGATAAGTTTCCTTACGGTACTATGATTGGCCTATGATAACAAAAACTCAGATGATGGTTCGACAATGAGCAAAAAAATTGCCTGTATTTATAGCGGGGGTACGATGGGTATGTTGCCTTCTGCACAAGGATTACAACCTGATGCGGGGTTTCCCGATCGGCTACGCGCCGCTTTATCTGCCCCTGAACTAGCGGTGATTTCCCTATCACCATTGATTGATAGCGCTTCAGCAACCCCTGAGCAATGGCAGCAATTAGCCGATACGGTGTGCGAACATCAAGCGGCGTATGATGGTTTTGTGATTATCCATGGTACCGATACGCTTGCTTATTCTGCTGCCGCAATGGCAAACATGCTTGAAGGATTTGGCAAACCCGTGGTGCTCACTGGCAGTCAATATCCTTTGGGTACACCAGAGAGTGATGCGCTGAATAATATGCGTGGCGCGCTAGCTGCGGCGCAGGATTCTCGCTCAACGGTAGGGGTGTTTTTCTATGATCGACTGATGGACGGAAAAAGTGTGCGCAAAGTTCATGCGCAATCGCCGCAGGCTTTTTGTAGTGTCAATAGCGAAGATTGGGCGCATTGGTGCGATGGGCAATTACACTGGTTGGAGAACCTAGGTGGAGCACGATCAATGAGTGCGTACCTGCAAAGGCATTGGCAAGGCTTTCAGTCTCAATCGGTAGCGATGCTCTGGATTACTCCAGATATGCCACAATCGGTGTTTATGCCGGTTTTGACCGACCCTACGATAAAGGCGCTGGTTTTGGTGAGCTTTGGTAGCGGTAACGTTCCTGAACGTACAGACCTTCAGCAAGCGTTAAGCAATGCCGTAGCGCGCGGCGTGCGTATTATCAACGTCACCCAATGCCTGGGTGGTCGCGTTGAACAGGATACTTATGCAGCCGGCGCTGCTTCATTGGGTGTTGAAAGTGGGGATTATTTAACCCCAGAGGCCGCCTTCGTACGCCTGCATATTGATTTAGCGAGTAATTCAATTCAATAGAGCATTAAAGCGCGTTACACTGAGTTGTGCTGTTAATGCTCTTGGTTGCGGATGATGGCGCGTAGGATAAACCGGCTGGGGAACAGGTAGGCAAGCAGCGATCGTGGCACAGGCAATGGGGCGTTGGTCAGTAGGGCGCTGATCAGTTCGGCATTAAGAAATGCGTAGGTGCATCCCTTAGACCCAAGCCCGGCATGAATCAATAGATTAGGGTGGTAGGTTAATGAGCGCTCAATCTTTTTTCCAGCATCCCAACGCCAGCCGTCATAATGATATTCCGCGCTAGCGCTGGTTGCGATTGGCCCAACCAGTGGGAGATAATCACGTGTTCCGCCACGTACACCAACAAAATTGCCGATTTGCTCGCTCGCAACATCAGACCATGTGCTTTCTAAAAACGCACGATTGGCCGCATCATCCGCATCGCGAGGCTGATGATCAATGTCATACACGCCAAAGCTCGCCCCACAATACACGCGCCCGTTTTTCGCATCAGGAATAATCGTTTTATGACTGCAATGAATAAACGATGGGCTGTTAGCACTCTGATAAAGTGTCCCTTGACCACGAATCGCTCTGATGCCCTCAGCAACTGCTGGCTCAGGAAAGAGTGTTTTCTGCCAGCCGGTGCATAAAACCACGTGCGTGAAGCGCATATTATCGATGACCCAAGCATCAACATCGCGGTTTAACGCGTTCACTGCGTGATTTTTTTGGGTAATCAAAGGGTGGTCGAGTAACGCTTCACACAGCTGTGGTAGATCAATGGTGCCGCCGCGTGAAAACACGAGGTTATCACACGCATCGCTATGCCATTCGTCCCTATTTAATAATTGCTGGGCGATTAAGTTTTGATGTTTGCGCCGTTCGTGGTCGTTGGTGGCCGTACGCACGATGGGTAGCGGTTGATAAACAGATTTATCCTGATGCGCAAATTGCTGATAATAGCGCATCGCCGTATGCCAGGCAGTGAGTTGGTAGCGGCGTTGTGGGGTGTCTTCACGTCCTGGTTGCAGGTAGGGTACCGCAAGTGGTACATCACTGGCAGACGGGTGCAGTGTGTTATCAGCAAATACGGTTACGGGAATACCTGCTCGAGCGAGCGCTTGGGCGGTGGTCGCGCCTGCAATCCCAGCGCCAATAACAGCGACCTGTTTATCTGCATAATCTGCAGGCATATCTGTCCAGTGCGGCGGTGCGCACTTTGGTGCATTACATGAGCCACGCAACATATCGCGCTTACGGGCAAATCCACGGGCTTTTTCGATCGTAAACCCTGCGGCTTGTAAAGCCTCACGTACCACTCTTGCCGCACTAAAGGTTGCAAAGGTGGTTTGTGTATGGCTACAGCGAGAAAGTTCGTTACATAAGTTTTGCGACCAGCAGTCAGGGTTACGACTGGGGGCAAAACCATCTAAAAACCACGCATCAATTTGTGCGTGCAGTTCCGGTAACGTTTCTTTTACATCGCCGAGGATTAAGGTGAGGGTGATGCGTGGGTGCAGGCGGATTTGATGCCAGCCCGGATGATTGTGTGGGTATTGTGCGTATAAAGCGGCACGGCACTCGGCTAAATCCCATTCCTGCTGTACGGCTTTAAGGTCTTCTAAACACCAAGGATGCTTTTCAAAGCTGACATAATGCAAGCGTGCTGAGGTAGGCGCATGAGACAAAAAATGCGCAGCAGTGTTAAAGAGGTTGAGACCACTGCCAAAACCAATTTCGCCAATCACAAAAGGGTTTTGCTTCTGCCAAGCGGCAAAGCGTTCGCACAGATTATTTGCGTGAATAAAGGTATGGGTGCTTTCTGCCCATCCGTCATCTGGCTGATAAAAAATATCGTCGAATCTCTCACTATAAGGAGACCCATTGCGCCAATGAATGTTGGCGTACTCTAACAGCGCCATCAGGCTATATAATCTTGAATACTTTCTGCGTAGGCCTGTACTAGATCAGCGATACTGGCTTGTTCATTGACTGTGCTGGCAGACACACTCAATACCCGCCAATCAGGATGCCTTTCAAACAGATGATGTAATACCACATCGCGTTCACGATAGTCGCTACGCAGGTTGTGATAAAGTGGTGTCGGTAGATGGCGCATGGGTAAAGCCGAAAAATGATTACTGCGCTGTGAGTTTGTTTCAGGGGTGCGAATAATGTGTGCACGTTGCTCATCCGATAGCCCAGCATCAGTGCAAGCGAGCCAGGGTCGATCGATCATTACCCCTTGTGCGCCCGCAATGAGCGCCGCAACCACATCTTGCGCTTGCGGAAAATCGCCCCAAACGACGATTGGTCGATGGATATACTGACGCACCTGACTAAGTAAGGTGAGCGCAGGTTGTGCTGGTTCTGATAATGCGTTGTTAAAGCGGTAATGGATGCCACCGGCTTCGGTGCCTTGTAGGACAATGGTATGAATGCCAAAATCTTGCGCGACAATCGCTTCACTGACGCTGTGGCAGATCGCAAAGGTGTTAATGCCTGCTTGATGAATCGTTTGCAGGGTTTCGCGTTCAGGAACCCCGCGAGCGAAACCAATCGCACGTGGCTTATAATCGATGGCTAATTCAAGCAAATCCTGAAATGCCGCACCTTCAGGAATTGGAGAATAAGACACACCAAGCTGGTCATAAATGTGTCGTGCAGCGTCTTCGTTGATCTCTACAGAGGTGGTTTCAGGAAGCGCATGGGTAAAGCAAAAAGCTGGTGCCTGATGGTTTTCCTGGTACGCATCAAGTGCTGCATCGAGGCTATCGAATGTGCTCTGTGGGCCTAGCGGGATCATACCTAGCGCACCTGCTGCGCTAATGTGACCAGCAGCATGGGCATTAATTAAATCAAACGGTAGCGGCGCTTGCCATAATGGGCTTTTAAGCGCGAGTTGTTCCATTAAAGGGTTATTCATAGTCCTGATCACACTATCCTACTCATATATACAATGCATTATAACGATTGATGGGCAATGCGGCTAGCCATGAACGCGTAACAAGAGGATAAAAGATGGATCTGCTTAGATATTGAATTGCTACTTGGCATTAGCGTGTTGAACAACGATAATAGAGTTTTTGATCAATCGAATGGGAGCGCGAATGCAGCAAAGTTCTGTAGCGCTGTTTCGCACACAGTGGCCGTTAATGGGGCGGATTTTTTTGCTCGGAATGATGAGTGGCTATCCGCAAATTTTTGTTTTTTCTTTAGTTGCTGTCTGGCTTAAAGACGCTGGGTATTCATTGAGCGCCATCACAGCATTTGGCGCAATCAGCTTATTTTATGCTTTTAACTGGACGCTTGCGCCACTACTTGATCGCTATCGTGCGCTAGGGTTAGACCGTAGACGTTTTTGGTTGATCAGTATGCAAGCGATCATGTTGCTTGCGTGTTTGGTGGCAGCGATGGTTAATGCACAAGCGGCATTGTGGGCCTTGGTTGTCGCAACCCTGATATTGACCTTTTGTTCGGCGCTGCAAGATGTCGCTATTGATGCGCTGCGAATCGAGCTCACTCCGAAAGACCGTAACGATTTACTGTCCATGGGGGCGGGGTTTGCAACCGCTGGCTGGTATACCGGTTTTAGTCTTGGCGGTGCATTAGGTCTTGAGATTGTCGATGCGTTAAAGCAACAAGCGGTGCCGGTTGAGCTTGCTTGGCGTCAAGTCTATCTATATATGAGCGGCTTTTTTGTTTTAGCGATGATCCTATCTTGGCGGCTTTATCGCCCATCAAAACAGGCATCAGATGAGTTTGGTGTTGATCCGCAAACCGAGCAATTTGCCGATATAAAACAGTGGTTCCAGTCGGTCTTCCTTCGCCCATTTAAAGCGCTATTTTCCAGTCATGGGGTTCAATTTGCCTTGATGTTGCTGCTGTTTGTATTTTTATTCAAATTAGGCGAAGCATTTTTAGGGCGCACAGCGATTGTATTTTATAAAGATATTGGCTTTAGCGACAGCGAAATTAGCCGCTATGGCAAGATCATCGGCTGGGTGGTGATGATGGTGCTGTCGATGTTTAGCGGGGTGATTGCTGCTCGGATGGGGAGCTGGAAGGCATTAATGTTTGGCGGGATCGCTATGGCGGCAACGAATGTGTTGTTTGCTGTGCTTGCTTGGATAGGGCCCAAAACGTGGTTTTTAGCTTTTAGTGTGGTTGCTGATCAAATCACCACCGCATTTGCCACCGTTGCTTTTGTGGTGTTTATCTCAACGTTGTGCACGGATCGGCGTTTTACCGGCACACAATACGCGTTACTCGCCTCGTTAGCGAGTTTTTCGCGCATGCTACTGGCCTCATCGAGTGGCTATGTTAAGGAACACTGGCTGAATGATAGCTGGGTGTTATTTTTTATCATCACCGCGCTGATGGTCATCCCATCTCTGGTATTATTGTATTTTATGCGTGATCGGGTCGTCTCGATTGAGCGCCCTGGTGATTCTTAAGTTAAGGAGATTAGGCTGTGAGTGAGCAACCACAAGATCAAACGTGTCATGTGCTGATGATTGGTTCGGACATGGAATGGATGCACGCCTATACCAAAGCGCTACAGCGCTACTATATTGTTGAAGAACGCCATACGCATCGGCTGTGGCCCATTGAAGCGATGCTCAAAGAGCAAAAGCCGGATGTGATTCTTTTGCTGCAAGGAGCGGAGCTACCTAAAATGGATGCGCTGCGCCCAATATTGAAATCTTATAAACCCAGTATTCCCGTCATTGGCGTGGTGGGCGAGGATGAGCATTTAGATGTGATAATGCAAAGTGGGGTTAACTTTGCGATCGGTCATCAGGATCTACTCACCGCAGTACGCTATACGCAAACGCTGATGCGTTATAACACACAGCAATCACAATATCTCGAAACAGATAGCAAATGTCTAGCGGTTGAAAAGCTGTATAAGAATATCTATTCGCACTCCCCAGATCCCATTTGTTATGTACAAGATGGTTTGTTCATTGATGCTAATACATCTTTCCTTAATACCTTTAAATACCGCGATTTTTCCGAGCTTGAAGCGCTGACCTTGCTCAACTTGGTTGCGCCAAAGTCTGAAGGTAAAGTTCGTGAATTGCTTAAACAAGCGCATGAAAAAAATCATGTTCCCGTAGAAACGCTGTTAATGACTGATCGTGAAGGGACAAATTTTGAATTACGCTGTCGAACGTTAAAAGTGGATTATTTCGATCAGCCGACTGTGCAACTTCATTTTCGCGCTATGGATGCAAGCGGTGGTGGGTCAGCGACCGATCCGACCACCAACCTGCTCGGTTTATCGGCCCTCGTACAAGTGTTGCGTAATGAACAAAAACAGGGTGGTCGCTCAGAATTAGGCTGTTGGATTCATTTACTCGTCGATAATTATCGTGAAGTCTGGCAAAAAGATGGCTTTGAAGCGGCTGAAATCCTTTTGAGTTCGGTGGTTGAAGGCATCAACCGATTTTTACCCGCCAATACGATGACGATTCGCCATGGTGATGACGCGCTGATTATGTGGGCACGCAATGATAGTCATGAAACGCTTCCACGCCTAGAAATGTTAATCCAAGAGCTTTCTAAGATTGTCCCAGAAGGTATCGGTCGCTTGGTTCACCCTGTGCTCTATGCGGGTTTAGAAACCATTTACAGCGATACCGCTTATCAAACCTTGCTGACTCGTGCTTTTCGCGGTGCGCGCTCATTATCGATGACCCAAAGTACGACTAAGATTGCTGAAGGCAGCACGGGAGAACGTACACGTAAAGATGAGCGTCGGGTGGCTATGGTGCAAAAAATCATCGATGATCAACGTATTTTGCTGCATTATCAACCAATTACCGCACTGGAGCCGGATGGGGTAATACGTTTTGCTGATCGGCTCGCCTTAGCGTACAGCGCTGAGGATGATGAAGAAACTGAGATAGAAAGTGTATTAAGTATTGCAGAGCGCTATAGCTTGAGTGATCAAATTGATCGCATGAAAATCAATACGTTCTTGCAAGACTTGCTGTCCTATGAAGGTGATCAAAAAGCGGTTAATGCGTTTATCGGGTTGAGCGCAGCGTCTTTAGCGGATACTGAGTTTGCTAGCTGGATATTAAGTCAGCTTAAGCAAACCGGCATTAGTCCAGAACAGATGGTTTTTGAAATCAGTTTAGATGCTGCCGTTAATGCGTTCAGCGGCTCTTTAATCTTTACTAAGAAGATGGTTAAAGCGGGTGCACGTATTGCGCTGAGTAATATTGCGCGACTCGATGATGAGGTGTTGGAGTTGCTCCAGCATGTTAAACCGCAAGTGATTAAGCTTGATATGCGCGAGATAGATACCTTTGAAGACGAAGAAGAAGAGCGCTTTATGCAGGCGGTTAAAACCTGGGCAGAAAAAGCCGGGGCGATGATCATCGTTGATCATATGGAATCACCTGCGCAGCTGTCGCATGTCTGGCCGTATGATTTACAGTACCTGCAGGGCGATGGTATGGTTGGCCCGATTGAAGATTTCACCTTTAATTTTGACGAGCCGCTTTTTTAATTAGCTGATTTGATCACGCTTGATGATCCAGAGCTGCGGTTTGCCGTTGAGCTCACATGCATCTGCGATCAGATCAATAAACGCATAAAGTTCGGTCTCATTGATCTCAGAAGCAGGGCGTAAATCTAATAATAGATCGTCGCAGGCGTAATCGCTAAGCATATCCCACGCTGCGTCCCAGTTGTGACCAAAATAACCAGGAAATTGGCAAGACTCTGCTAATGCTTTGAGTAAGCCATATTTAGTTACTTCAGTGTTAATAGCAAGCTTTTTGGCCTGTGCTGGAGCTTGTTCATCCGAACTAATATAGTGAACAACAGCCATGATTAATCGACCTCTATTCGTTGGAAACTGCGGTAATGATCGGCCGTATAATAGAAAATTTCAGGTGGGTTGCCACCGGTCACAATGCGCCGTGCACCACGATCAGAAGCGCCAGGGGTTGGTACGGTATATTCTCGATAATAGCCATTAGGCTTTTCTGGCAGTAAGCCTTCACGGTTTTGGAAGGTGCTGCCATCACGACCGGGATAAGGAAATGGCCCGCCTTGTTTGATCTTTGCCACGGTGAGGTTGATCTCAGCATCATGGGTGATGATGCCACTGTTTTCAAGCGCTGTCTCGCTGGTAACCTCATTACCCAGCAAACGATCGAATTGTTGTTCAATCTGTGGCCAGAAACTGTAAAGAACCGCGGCAAGTGCAAGAACAATCAGTAGCTTAAACAGTTTGCTCAGCCAGCCTGTGCCTGTATTCATGGTCATAGGACTATGGGATGTATGGCGTGAACGGACATCATCTTTACGTCCCACCCAAGTGGCAGTAATTTTGTAATTGCCTTCGATTTGGGTGTCAAAAGAGACCATCATGCCTTCGCGTGGCCGACTCGGCAAATCCCATTTGCTGATATGGAAAAAGACGTCTTGACCGCCATCAGCAGGATGAATAAAGCCATATCCTTTAGGATCATTCCAATGAGAAATCGTACCTTTACGCATAAAATCCGTCCACTTCCATTGTTTTAAGGATAATTAGGTTCTGATGATGGGTTAGTGCACAAATCTGGGCTCTACATAAACCCAAACATTCATGATAGTCCGCGTAATCACAGACACATCGCCTTCTATGCTAAAAATTATTGACTAATAAAGAGAACGCAATATATAACATAAACAAGCCGATAATCACTTCAATTATACGCCAAGTCCGTGGTTGTGCAAGCAGAGGGCGTAACAGGCGTGCACCATAGCCTAATGAAAAGAAAAAGACAAAAGAAGCGAGTGTTGCACCTAAGGCAAACGCCATGCGCTGATCACTGAATTGATTAGCCACGCTGCCAAGCAATAACACGGTGTCTAAATACACATGCGGATTAAGCCAAGTTAGCGCCAGTGCGATAAGTATTATTCGTTTTTTTGAGGAGGTTTTACCACTAACCAGCAAAGCTTCTCCACCGAGCCAGGCAGCGCGAAATCGTAACAGTGCATAAAGCAATAAAAAAATCGCACCAAAATAGCGCATTAGAGTGGCCAGTGACGGGGCAAACTCGGCAATCGCACTCATCCCAAAAACCCCAACATGGATGAGTAAGGCGTCAGAGATTGCGCAAATCAGACACACCAGAAATACGTGTTGGTGTAATAGGCCTTGGCGAAGCACCATCACATTTTGCGCACCTATCGCAAAAATCAGCGAAAGTCCTAGGAAGAATCCGCTACTCGCGGCGCTGATCAAGCGTTAATTCCGGCTGTTTCATACGCTTGGGCAAGAGTGAATGCGCCATCATAAATAGCACGACCAACGATAACCCCGGCAACCGCTGGCTCTGCATCACGTAATGCGGCGATATCGGATAGAGATGAAACGCCTCCGGAGGCAATCACTGGAATATCGGTTGTACTGGCTAAATGGGTCGTTTGCTCTAGATTAACCCCGCCCATCATGCCATCTTTGGCAATATCGGTATAAATAATGGCGGCAATCGTTTCCCGGCTAAACTGCTGCGCTAAATCGGTGGCTTTTAGGCTAGAAACGCTTGCCCAGCCGTCGGTTGCGACAAAGCCATCTTTGGCATCGAGCCCTAAAATGATTTTTCCCGGATAACGATCAGCTAAATCAGCGACTGCTTGAGGATCGGATGCGGCTTTTGAGCCAATGATGCAATAGCGCACACCTAAATCCCAGTAGTGTTTCGCGGTTTCTTCATCACGAATTCCACCACCAATTTGCAAAGGTAAGTCAGGAAAGCGTGCTGCAATCGCGCGAACCACATCAGCATTTCGTGGACTACCAGCAAAGGCACCATTCAGATCGACGAGATGAAGACGGGTTGCGCCTTGTGCTACCCAATGTGCTGCCATCTCAACAGGGTCATCTGAGAATACGGTGGCATCTTGCATGCGTCCTTGTTTTAAGCGCACACACTGACCATCCTTTAAATCAATTGCTGGAATAGGGAGCATGAAGAGTCCTTAGGCTGAATAAGCAAATTATTATGCCGAATTTTTTACACGATGCAAGCAATGCACTATACTGCGCGCCCATCAGGATTAATCATGGTGATAAATGATTATTCTAATGACACACAATCTTTCGCAAATCTATTATTCGCGATATTTTAGGGGAAACTTTATGAACGTAGATCAAGCACTTATCACCAATCCCGGACTCAGCTTTGGCGTCATTATGGCCGTTTTGGGTTTGATTTTTTACACTTCAGCAAAAACCTCCGGCTTTTGGGCAAAGTTTTATCATCATATTCCGGCCTTATTACTGTGTTATTTCTTGCCTGGCTTATTAACCACTACCGGCATTTTAAGTCATGACAGCGGCGATAAGATTTATTACATCGCTTCACGCTTCTTACTGCCAGCAAGTTTGGTTTTGCTCACTTTAAGTGTTGATTTGAATAAAATCATTGGCTTAGGCTGGAAAGCGATCGCGATGTTTTTTACCGCGACGATCGGGATTATGCTCGGTGGTCCTTTTGCGGTGTGGCTATTCCACACCATCGCCCCTGATTGGGTGGCTGGTGATCTTTGGAAAGGGTTATCAACCCTTGCCGGTAGCTGGATCGGTGGTGGTGCGAATATGGCCTCGATGAAAGAACTGCACCAAGTCAACGATACCTTATTCGGCACCATGGCGGTGGTTGATGTAATCGTTGCTGAATTTTGGCTGATTGCTTTACTGTTCATGGCGAAGAAATCAGAAGGCATTGATCGCTGGTTAAATGCTGATACCACAAGCATTGATGACTTAAAATACACCGTAGAAAAATATCAGACAGAAAATGCGCGCCTGCCAAGTTTGAATGACGTGATGATAATTTTAGGGATCGCGTTTTTTATTGTCGGGCTGGGTCACCTTGCTGGTGATGTGATCGGTGGGTATTTTGCGCAGTTCTCTTGGGCGAAAGAATATAGCCTATCAAGTGCGTTCCTATGGTTGGTTTTAACCGCGACTATTGGCGGGATTGGCTTGTCGTTTACCCGGCTTCGTGATTACGAACACGCCGGCGCTTCGAAAATCGGTTCAGCGTTTATCTATATCCTTGTGGCGGCTATTGGTATGCACATGGATTTGACAAAAATCTTAACCCACTGGCAGTTGGTGTTGGTTGGGTTTGTGTGGATTCTGTTCCACATTACGTTGCTGTTTATCGTCGCTAAACTGATTCGTGCACCGCTGTTTTTCTTAGCGGTTGGCTCGAAAGCGAACATCGGTGGGGCAGCCTCAGCGCCAGTTGTGGCTGCTGCGTTCCATCCATCACTAGCGCCAGTTGGTGTATTACTCGCGATTTTAGGCTACGCCGTGGGTACTATTGGTGCTTATCTCACAGGTGAGATGATGCGTTTGGTTGTTGGTGGCTAATCTTAACTTTAAACTAAAAAAAGGATCACAATGACATCAAGTTGTTATTTGAACTATAGAGTCACCTCGTTACTCCCGTTTGCATTGTTACTGCCTATGTTTGCCCAGGCGGAAAATTCTGCACAACTAACAGATATCGAGATTGTTGGCGATAAGCCAATAATCGAGGCCTCGCAAATATGGACGGGTAATGTTGATAAAGTGGACGCCAGCACTTTGCGTGCAGTGCGTGCAGTATCTCTTGGGCAGACGCTGGAAAAACAAAGTGGCGTGCACAACCAGAATATGGGACCAAATAACGGTTTGCCACAAATCCGTAGCCTTAGTGGTAATCGTGTGCGCCTGCTGCAAAACGGTCTGGATGTTTCCGATATGTCTGCTATTAGTGGCAATCTGGCGGTGCCTTTGGATGTTTCGCTAGCTGAAGAGATTGATGTGTATAAATCGTCTGCCTCGGTGCTGTATGGGGGTAATGCGGTGGGTGGTGCGGTGGATGTACGCACGCGTTTTATCCCCTCTCAGCTGCCTGATAAAGCCATCGGTGGCACAGTAGATATTAGCAAAGGGTTTAATGCGCCCAATAGCGGTCAATTTTCACTTGACGGTAAAATTAACGAGCGTGTGGCCTGGCATGTTGATGGCGGTATACGCAAAATCTCACGCTATCGTATTCCAGGTAATGCTAAAGCGGATATTTGTTACGATAAATTTTCTGTCGGTTTGCGCTACGAGCTGACTTGGTTGTGTCAGACGCAAAGAGATTTCCATGATTGGATTGTTAATAAGGCCTATTTTGCTTATGTGAATCATCTTCCGAACGGTGAGAGCATATACAGTAAAAGACGCGGTCGTGGCTTTGTTCCGAATAAGGATTATGTTCCTGGTACCCAACTTCCTTATTTACCGAATATTGATAAAGCTATCATCGTCGACGTAGTGCCGCAGAAGGTGGGTGAAATCCCCAACAGCCATTTTGAAAGCAAAAACGCTTCAGCCGGTATCAGTTATGTCGGTGAACATGCTTCTGTAGGCATTGGTGTCAGTCGTTATCTAACTGGCTACGGGGTTCCCGGGTTTGCTTCACGCGACACATGGACGGGGAACTCTGCTGATGGTCTGTTGCCAGCCAACGTGCGTGCTGAGCAGACACGCTGGGAAATTCAAGGCGAATACCGTCCGCAGGTGGTGTGGGCTGACAGCATACGCCTGCGCCTGGCCGATACCCGTGCCGATAATCAAGAATATTTGGGTGATGTGTTTGCCGGTAGCCTTAATGCGCGCACGCAACAGGCACGCACTGAGTTTTACCACAATATACCAGCCGCAGTATACATTGACGGCGTTGTCGGCGCCGATTGGCGTTACCGTCGCACAGATGGTGGCGGTGCTGACCGCTATATTGGCGATACCAGTAGTCGCGATTATGCATTTTTCATTGCCGAAAAAGCACAGTGGCGTGGTTTAACTGCCGGTTTTGGTTACCGTGTTGGCAAAGCGCAGCGAAATTTACATGCTACTGAAGGTTATAAGCCCAGCCGTGGCCGTAACATGGTTATCGAAAAACCACAGCGTGAATTCACTTTGCACGACTACCAGCTTAGCTTTAAATGGCAGCCTAGCGATATCTGGTTTGCACAGGTGCAGTATAATTATGGTGAGCGCGCACCTGATATCAACGAATTATTCAGCAACAATCGTCATTTCGCCATCTTCACCAATGAACACGGCAATAGCACACTCAACAAAGAACGTATGAATAATTGGGAGTTTTCCAGTGGGCTAAAATGGCATGATTTAGGGCTGACTATAACCCATTATCGTACCGATTTTCGGGATTACCTCTACCTGGCGGCGACGGGTACGGAACGCTATAACATGCCTTATAAAGAATGGCGTCAGGGAGATACTGCCATCCGTGGGTTTGAAACCGAGCTGAACTACAGTTTTGACAGCGAACAATGGGGACAGTGGCAAGGACGATTATTTGCTGATTGGGTCAAGAATATGCCCATACGTAACGACGACAATGGCTACCGCGTGCGTAATGAAGGTGATTACATGCCTGGATTACCGACTAACCGCTATGGAGTAGGGTTAAATTGGCAAAAAGATGGCTGGCGCGTATCTACCAGTCTGACCCGATTCACCGAGGCCAAGCATTTGGGTAAAATCTTAAATACCGAAACGCCACTGGGTTCCTACAATACATTAGATGCTTATGTGAGCTACAGTCTTGACAAAAATGACATAAAATGGGAATGGTATCTGGACGGACGTAATCTCACTAACGCTAGTGCTCGTGCGTACAATTCACCACTCAAATATCTATCACCATTGCCGGGACGTTCGCTTAGCACAGGGGTAAAAATACATTTTTAGGGCCATCAAGCTGACAATATATCGCCCGGTTAAAAAGATCGGGCGGTATGGTTGTTTTTAGATGATTCTATTCAGATGGACAAAAAGTTGCGATAAGCAGATGATGATGCTGCACTCATGCGATAGGATGTGCGTTTTTATGCAAGCGCTGAGCAGACGAATATGGCAATGCACTGCTTGTCTTCCCGGAATATAGGAAAATCCGCTAATATTTTGCGCGCGTCCTTGTGTTAAGCACAGCCCGGAAGTTTTCTAAATTAAATCGTTAGGGTAAAAAAACGCGTCAAGGCTGCCAATCAACGAAATTGGCGAGAAAGCGTAATCCAGCGTCGCTGGATTTTTCCGGATGCGCTTGTAAGCCGGCAATATTATCGCGGGCGATGGCCGCTGGAAACGTGCAGCCGTAAGTGGTTTCGCCAATGGTGTGTTCGCTGTCATGCAGATGGTAGCTGTGCACATAGTAAAAGTGGCTGTGATCGGCAATCCCTGACCAAAGCGGGTGCTTAGCGGTTTGACTAATCGTGTTCCAGCCCATATGCGGGATTTTAATCGGCTGCTGTTGGTCTGTGAGTTCGGTGTCAAAGCGCACCACTTGACCGTCAAATAAGCCTAAGCCGTCAACGCCACCATTTTCCTCACTATGTTGCATCATTAGCTGCGGACCAATACAAATGCCTAAAAACGGTTTTTCTTGTGCCGCAAGCAGCAGTGGATCAATCAAATCGAGTGTTTGTAACTGTGCCATACACGCGGCAATCGCGCCTTGTCCAGGCAGTAAAATACGATCAGCCTTGCTGATGCCACTAGCCTCAGTGGTTAAGAATATATCAGCCTGAGGGGCGACATGCGCCAATGCTTTACAGACGCTGTGTAAATTCCCCATACCATAATCAATTACCGCAATGCGCGTCATAGACAGCCTTTAGTCGAAGGCATTTGCCCACTGGCGCGCTCATCCAGGCTACATGCCATGCGTAGGGCACGTCCAAACGCTTTAAAAATCGTTTCGATGATATGGTGATTATTGATGCCGCGCAGGTTATCGATATGGATGGTTGCACCGGCGTGATTGGCAAATCCTTGGAAAAATTCAAAAAAGGTTTCACTATCGACATCGCCGATCTTATCGCGACTAAAATGGGCGTGGAAATGCAGTCCTGGGCGGCCAGAAAAATCAATGACCACTCTTGAGAGCGCCTCATCGAGCGGGACATAGCTGTGTCCATAGCGGCTGATCCCACGTTTATCACCTAAGGCTTGAGCCATTGCTTGACCAAGGGCAATACCGCAATCTTCAACGCTGTGATGACAGTCGACATGTAAATCGCCGCGGCATTGAATATTAAGATCAAACAAGCCATGACGAGCAATCTGCTCGAGCATATGATCAAAAAAGCCGATGCCGGTGTTTAAATCGGCGTTACCTGTACCATCAAGCTGTAGTGATACGTCGATTTGGGTTTCGTTGGTTTGGCGAGAAATACTGGCTTGTCGAGTCATGAATATTGCCTACGCTTAAGTGTTAACGATGAAAAATTCATTATAACGATAAGTACGGGACAGGCAAATAAATTGCACCACAGGTTATTCGCCGCTGCCATACCCCATGCTTTGGATGATTTGATCATCGTCGCGCCAATTCTCACGCACTTTAACCCAGGTGCGCAACATGACTTTTTTATCCACTAAAGTTTCCAGATCGCCACGTGCACGCTGTCCAACAAGTTTAAGCGTTTTACCACCTTTACCAATCACCATCCCTTTTTGACTGGCGCGCTCAACCAAAATCGTCGCATCGATCTGAATCATCGAATCTTCTTCGCTGTAGCGCTCAATAATGACGCCTAACTCATAGGGCAATTCCTGGTGAAGGTAGCGAAAGAGTTTTTCACGAATGATTTCTGCAGCCATAAAGCGCATGCCGGCGGTGGTGATTTGCTCTTCTGGGAACAACCACGGCTGCTCAGGCATATACTGCGCTAAACTGTTTTCAAGCGCGTCAAGATTATGCTCGTGCTGTGCTGACACAGGCACGATTTCTTGCCAATCAGCGCGTTCTTGGATCTCACTTAACGCGCTAAAGAGGGTGCTTTTATCTTTACAACGGTCAATTTTATTCAGTACATGGATTTTTGGTAGCTTGAGCGCGTTGATGCTTTCAGCGATATGCGTATCTTCTGCCGTCCAACGCGCAAATTCGCTAACATGAATAATCGCATCAACGTATTCCATCGATTGCCAGGCCGCACGGTTCATCTGGCGATTGATTGCTTTTTTGCGTTCGTCGTGAATCCCGGGGGTATCGACAAAAACAATTTGCGTCTCACCGCGTGTATAGATGCCGAGCAGGGCGTGGCGTGTGGTTTGCGGCTTATTCGAGGTGATGGCGATTTTCTGGCCGATTAAATGATTGATCAGGGTTGATTTGCCCACATTTGGGCGACCAACAACGGCGATATAGCCAGCACGGGTTAAAGGAGTATTCATGAGCGGTTTAGGTAATGGTTGAGTAGGTTTTCAGCGGCTTGCTGTTCCGCTTTTTTGCGGCTGCTGCCGCGTGCAGACAGAGTGAACTGTTCGCTGCTCACCGACACTTCAAATTCGCGCGCGTGTTCAGGCCCTCGCTCGTCGGTGACTTCGTAGCTTGGTAGTGGCAGCCCACGACCTTGTAAATATTCCTGCAAACGCGTTTTGGCGTCTTTTAAGCTTTCTGCGGATGGTAAATGTTCAAGCACTTCGGCAAATAGCGCTAAGGTAAATCCACGACAGGTGGCAAAATCGCTATCAAGATAAACCGCGGCTATAATCGCTTCGATGGCATCCGCCAAAGTTGATTCACGACGTGCGCCGCCGCTTTTCATTTCCCCAGAACCCAGTAATAAATAAGCGCCAATATTGAGCGATTTAGCGAGTTTGGCCAGTTGGTTGCGGTTAACAATGCTTGCGCGCACCCGAGTCAGATTACCCTCAGGCTCATACGGCAGGCGAACAAATAATTCGGCGCTGATGATGGTTTCTAACAGGGCATCACCAAGGAATTCAAAGCGCTCATTATGCTCAGCGCTGTGACTACGATGGGTGAGCGCCTGTTTGAGGAGCGCAGCGTTTTCGAAGGTGTGTGGTAGCTGCGATTCGAGGCGCTGCCAGTCGCTCGCTTTATTCAATGGAATTCCCGATACGACCACATTCACCTTCACCCAACACGCAGTCGCTATTCATCCAGATAAACAACGCTTTACCGACAATATTGTCTTCCGGGACAAAGCCCCATGGGGTTTTTGACAGCGGATTATTATTATTCCACATCCGCCCATCACGCGAGTTATCGCGATTATCGCCCATCACAAAAAACTGTCCTTCTGGAACGACAAATTCTCCTTGAGAGCGGTTACGCGCACGCTCATCGTGCGCGAGTTGCATGATGTGTGGACGACCATCTAATTCTTCGCGATACCAATCAAACAATCCTTGCTCTTCCACTAAGGTTAAGGTTTGTTTCTCATCATTAATGCTAACAATACCATCAGCAAAGCGAATTTTATCGCCAGGCAAGCCGATCACGCGCTTGATATAATTGACCGCAGGATCATTGGGATAGCGAAAGACCATCACATCACCACGTTCGACATTGCCAACTTCGATGATTTTGGTATGGATGACCGGCAGGCGTACACCATAGGCAAATTTGCTGGTGAGGATAAAATCGCCGGCTTGTAAGTTCGGTTCCATCGATGCTGAAGGGATCTGGAAGGGTTCGTATAAAAATGAGCGCACAAACCAGACGATGAATAAAATCCAGAATAGCCCACTAAAAAACTCAATAAACTTTTCCTGCGGGTAGCAAGGGCGTTTGAGCCAAAGTAGTTCATTTCCTGCTAGCGGTTGTTTTTGTTCTAATTTATGCGCAATATGTTCATAAAGTGCTTTGTGCTTTTTCTTCAGTCGAGAAAAATTGAGCGCATTTAAGCGTTCGCTATAATCGTGGCGATCGGTTGCATCTTCAGCACGATTTTTAAACACGCGCTGCAAGCGTTTACGCTCTTTGCGATAGCTCATGCCATCAATGATATAAAAGATAAAACACACCACCACAGCGAGGGTGAGTATGAGTTCAAAATGCTCCATAAAGGCTTGCATTGTGGCTCCTAATTACTGTTGTTATCGACTTTAAGTACGGCAAGAAACGCTTCCTGCGGAATTTCTACGCTGCCGACTTGCTTCATGCGTTTTTTACCCGCTTTCTGCTTTTCTAATAATTTACGTTTACGCGACACATCACCACCGTAGCATTTCGCCAATACGTTTTTACGCATCGCTTTAACCGTAGAGCGCGCAATGATATGTGTGCCAATAGCAGCCTGAATAGCAACTTCAAACATTTGCCGAGGAATGAGCTCTTTCATCCGTTCAACCAATTCACGGCCGCGAGGCTGTGCCTGCTCCTTATGGACAATCACCGACAAGGAGTCGACTTTATCGCCATTAATGAGGACATCCAAGCAGACCAGTTTTGCCGGCTCAAAGCGGAGAAATTCATAGTCAAATGAAGCAAAACCACGACTGACTGATTTTAAACGGTCAAAGAAGTCCAAGACCACTTCACTCATCGGCATCTCAAACTTGAGCTGCACCTGCCCACCAGCGTATTGCATGTCTTTTTGCACGCCGCGTTTTTCAATACACAAGCCTATCACAGCACCTAAATAGTCTTGCGGGACGAGAATATTGGCGGCAATGATTGGTTCGCGAATTTCAGCGATTTCATTGGGTGGTGGAAGTTTGCTTGGGTTATCGATCGGCAGGATCTCACCATCGGTGGTTTGAACTTCATAGACCACTGTTGGTGCGGTGGTGATCAAATCGAGATCATATTCACGTTCCAGCCGTTCTTGGATGATTTCCATATGTAACATACCAAGAAAACCACAGCGGAAGCCAAAGCCAAGCGCTTGAGAGGTCTCTGGCTCGTAAAACAACGACGCATCATTGAGGCATAATTTAGATAAGGCTTCGCGTAAATCCTCGTAGTCATCTGACTCAACCGGGAATAAACCGGCAAAAACCCGTGGTTGCACCTGACGAAAACCGGGTAAGCGTTTTTCGGTCGGGTTGGCGGCGTCCGTTAATGTATCGCCAACCGGCGCGCCGTTAATATCTTTAATCCCAGCAATCACAAACCCAACTTCCCCCGCCTTAAGCGCATCGCGTTCAAGGGGTTTTGGGGTAAAAATCCCGAGTTTAGTAATTAAAAACTCATCGCCTGTGCTCATCACACGCATTTTTTGTTTGACCTTTAACGCACCGTCAAAAACACGCACTAGAGACACAACCCCAACATACGGATCAAACCATGAATCAATAATTAGCGCCTTCGCTGGCGCTTCGGGTTCACCTTTCGGTGGCGGGATTTTCTCAATCAATTGCTCAAGCAGTTCTTCAATACCAATACCGGTTTTCGCACTGACTTGTAAGGTGTCTTCAGTATCTAGGCCGATAATATCTTCAATTTCCTCCATCACACGAATAGGCTCGGCAGAAGGGAGGTCGATTTTGTTGAGCACTGGTAAGACCTCTAAGTCTTGCTCAATCGCGGTGTAGCAATTTGCGACACTTTGCGCTTCAACGCCTTGCGCTGCGTCAACGACTAACAAAGCCCCTTCACACGCATAAAGAGAACGCGAGACTTCGTAAGAGAAGTCAACGTGTCCTGGGGTGTCGATAAAATTCAGCTGATAGGTTTGTCCATTTTTGGCCTGATAATTTAATGAGACACTTTGCGCTTTGATGGTAATCCCACGCTCACGTTCCAAGTCCATCGAATCTAAGACTTGGGCCGCCATTTCGCGCTCGGTCAGGCCACCACAAACCTGGATAAAGCGGTCAGAGAGCGTTGATTTGCCGTGATCGATGTGGGCAATGATGGAGAAGTTACGAATATTCTGCATAATAAAGCGTTATAAAGCGGTTATCGGTAAAAGGCGCATAGTATAGACAAATCCGACCTTTACTGCAGCATATTGTGTTGCGATGTGGTAAATCTCTGATTATAGCGAGGACGTATCTTTTTCTATGCTCGTTGATCAAGCCCATTGCAGGCGTTTATTAGGCATTAGTTTGATCAATAGGGAGAAGTTTATGTTGCACAATATTCTTATTCTAAAGTGATTTCTATGAGAGAGGTGCAATAGTGGCGGTTTTTTCTTACAATGATTGTTTTGATTTTTGAGTTTCTCAATGACCTCATCCCATTCTCATGACAACTGGTTGGTGCAATTGCGCCGCGGGTTCACCGATTTATGGTTTTTGCTCTCGATCACGCTCGGGATCGGTTTATTATTGGTTTTGCTCGGTTATCACGCAGGCGACCCCGGCTGGAGTACGTCTGGTGGCGGTGAAGCGCAGCACTGGTTTGGTGCAATAGGCGCTTATCTTGCTGATGCGCTGCTATCTCTATTGGGTTATGGCGCTTATTTTATCCCGATCGGTCTGATATTAGTCGGCTGGCAGAGTGCTAAAACGGCACAACTCAGTATGGAGCGCTTAGGGTTTAGCGTGCTCAGCTTTGTCGCGGTCACCATTGCGCTATGTGGGATTTTAACCTTGCACTGGGACAAGCCAATAAACAGCATCGCGGTGACTGGCGGAGGATTTTTAGGGCAGATACTTAATATTGAACTCTTAAGTCGTCTGCAATTACCGCTCGTGATGGCAATCTATAGTGTGATTGTCCTTTTTGGTTTAACCATCTTACTCAGCATTCGTTGGGGTACGGTGTTAGAAAAAATTGGTTCAATGGTGTTTTTGGCAGGCGCTGCGATTATTGCCTGGTTTGGCTTAATGGGTAAAAAACGTGGCGTTGATGCCTCAGAACCACCAAGCAGCCAAGCTGAAGCTGACCAACGCCGCTTGGATATTAAGCAACGTTTAGAGCCCTTGCTTTCCCTTGAAGACGAGGATGATGCGGCATTAAGTTGGCAGGATTATCAATCTGAAGAGTTCGGTGAATATTTAAGTACAGAACCTCAAGATCAAGAACCACGATTATCAAGCTTTGGTACTCAGCCAGAGGTTGAAGACGCGCCGATGGAACCATCTTTATGGGGCGATGATGGTGAGCTTGTTATAGAGGAATCTGACAGTGCTGAAGCAGAGCCCGTTTGGCCAGAAGTAACAGCACAAGAACCGCCAGCTCCTATTGATGATGGCTTTGATAATTTAGTTGATGAGGTTGAAGAACGCCCAGCGGCAAGTGTGACTTCAGGACAAATGCGAGTGCGTATGCCACAGGGCAGCCAATCGCCGATGCCCAAAACGACCGGCCAACAGCAAGAGGGCGTTTATCAACTCCCGCCATTATCGCTTTTATCCACGCCGCCACCTAGAGAGAACCTCTATAGCGGCGATGAAATTGAAGCGATGAAAACGCAGGTTGAAGAAGCATTGCGTAATTATCGCTTAGATGTTCAGGTGGCTAATGTTGCGGTTGGCCCAGTGGTCACACGCCTAGAACTCGACCTCGCTCCAGGCATCAAAGTCAACCAGGTATCTAATTTAGATAAAGATTTGGCGCGATCGTTATCAGTACCTAGCGTACGGGTTGTGGATGTGATTCCCGGTAAACCGTATATTGGTTTAGAAATCCCGAACCGCAAACGGGAAACCGTGCATTTGCGCAGCGTATTAGAGTCTAGCGCGTATCGCGCGCAAAACTCACCATTAACCTTGGTGCTTGGTGGTGATATTGCCGGGCAGCCAGTGGTGGCAAATTTAGGCAAAATGCCGCATTTACTGGTCGCTGGTACGACCGGTTCGGGTAAGTCAGTGGCGATTAATGTCATGCTCGCCAGTATGCTGTATAAAGCAAAACCGGATGAATTGAAGTTGATTTTGGTTGATCCAAAGATGCTTGAAATGTCGATGTATGAAGACATTCCACATCTGCTCACGCCAGTGGTGACTGACATGAACGACGCAGAAAATGCATTGCGTTGGGCGGTTGCCGAAATGGAACGCCGCTATCAACTGATGGCAGCGATGAAAGTGCGTAGCATTGCCGGGTTCAATGAACTGATCGCTGAAAAAGAAGCCCAAGGTGAACGCCTTGATGATCCATTGTGGCGTGCTGAAGACTATTTAGGCATTGCCCATCGTCCACCGAAGCTGGAAAAACTCCCGTTTATCGTCATTGTGATTGATGAGTTGGCCGATATGATGATGGCGGTCGGTAAAAAAGTGGAAGAACTGATTGCGCGGATTGCACAAAAAGCACGTGCGGCTGGAATTCATCTCATTTTAGCCACCCAGCGTCCGTCAGTGGATGTGATTACCGGTTTGATTAAGGCCAATGTACCGACACGTATTTCATTCCAGGTATCGTCGAAAATTGATTCACGAACGATTATCGACCAACAGGGCGCTGAAAGCCTGCTCGGTAATGGCGATATGCTCTTTGTGCCGCCGGGTAGCGCGGCACCACAGCGTGTGCATGGTGCGTTTATCAATGACCATGAAGTTGATGAATTAACAACCTTTATTAAATCACAAGGCACACCTGATTATGAGGAAGCGATTGTCAGTCCAGTGGCGGCTGAAGATCTTGGTGCTTTTGGCGCGAGCGAAAAAAGCAATGACCCTGAACAAGATCCGAATTATGACGAAGCGGTAGCACTCGCTGCTGAGCATGGCACAGTGTCCATCTCATGGTTGCAACGACGTCTGGGTATTGGTTATAACCGATCTGCTCGGATTGTTGAGGCGATGGAACGCGCTGGGGTTGTTTCAGCACCAGGCGGTAATGGAACGCGTAAAGTGTTAATCAGTAAGCCTAAAGATGATTTTTGATGAGGACATTGTCATATCGATTGCCGCTCAATGCGTTAGGCTAGATTTTTGAACTTTTATAAGGACTGACACATGAAAGCAATTTTGCGTCCCTTTATTGGTGTATTCCTGGGCCTGCCGCTACTCGCTAGCGCGCAACTCTTTGATAAAACGGTTGAACAAGAAGCAGTCCAAGTTGCACCAAGTGAAGAGCAGGCAGTCACTGCCAGCGAACAAACGGATCAAGCAGTCAGTTCTCTAGCGAACTATATCGATCAAACCAACACGCTCACTGGCAATTTTGTGCAAGTGGTTTATAGCGATCGTGGCGAAGAACGCTCAGGAGGCCAATTCTGGCTCAAACGTCCGGGAAAATTTTTCTGGGATTATCAAACCCCATACGCACAGAAAATCATTAGCGATGGGCAAAAAGTTACTCATTATGATATTGATTTAGCGCAAGTGAGCATCACCAACCGTGAAGAATTAAGTGGTGATGTGGCGATGAATTTATTGGTTGGCGATAAGAAGCTCTCTGAGTCATTCCATGTTAAGCAGCAAACGCCAAACAATGCACCTGTGCTCATACAATTTAATGATCAAGGATTGCAATACTTCAAACTTGAGCCATTAAACAGTAATGAAGATATCGATCAAGTCTGGGTGGTGATGCAAAATGGCGCGTTATCGGTGATTTATATTGATACCGGCGTCGGACAACAAAGCCTGATTTCTTTGCAAAATGTCACGCGCAACGCTGCGATTGCTGATAGTCAATTTCGCTTTAAGGCGCCCGAAGGGGTTGATGTGATAGGCGGCTAACATGGCTTCGCAGCAAGGGTTGTTCGATCAATCTGGTGCGTATAAGCCGCTCGCTGAACGCTTACGCCCGAAAACACTCGAAGCGTATATTGGCCAACGCCATATTTTAGATGAAGGGCGGCCGCTAGCAGTTGCCCTGGCTAAAGGCGAACCCGTTTCGATGCTGCTCTGGGGGCCGCCCGGCTGTGGTAAAACTACTTTGGCGTTGTTGTGCGCTGATTATATGCACGCCCAGTTTATTCGCTTATCTGCCGTATTTTCAGGGGTTAAAGATGTGCGTGAAGCGGTTACCAAAGCCCAGCAACATGCTTCTCTCGGGCAACGCACTGTGCTCTTTATCGATGAAATACACCGTTTTAATAAAGCACAGCAAGATGCATTTTTACCCTATGTCGAAGATGGCACGCTCACCCTGATTGGCGCAACCACTGAAAATCCATCGTTTCACCTTAATAATGCGCTGCTCTCAAGACTGCGCGTGTTTCATCTATCGCGCTTAAGTGAAGAAGAGTTGGTGCAAACCTTGCGTCAAGGCCTTGAGGCATTAGCGCTCAAAGATATTGACGATCACTTTTTAACCCAGATTGCCTATCATGCCGACGGTGATGCACGTAAAGCGATTAACTGGCTGGAAGCCTGGGCTTTTTTACTCACCCAAGGAGGAGAGGCTGAACAAACGCTTAATCAAGTGCTTGCGGATCAACCAAAGGCGTTTGATAAACAAGGCGATTGGTTTTACGAACTGCTATCGGCTTTTCATAAATCACTGCGTGGATCAAGCGCTGATGGAGCGATGTATTGGTTCGCGCGGATGGTTGATGGGGGTGCGGATCCGCTGACTATTGCACGGCGAATGCTGTGTGTGGCCAGTGAAGATATCGGTAATGCCGATCCGCAGGCGTTAAACGTTGCGCTCAATGCGTATATGACCTATGAGCGCTTGGGCAGTCCGGAAGGACATCTCGCTTTAGCCCAAGCGGTGACTTATTTAGCGATGGCGCCAAAAAGTAACGCCAGTTACGCGGCGATGAACCGCGCCTTTGCGATTGTCAAAGACCATCCGGCCTACGATGTGCCCAATCATCTACGTAATGCGCCCACCAAGTTACACAAAAGCGAAGGCTACGGTAAACATTATCGTTACGCGCATGATGAACCGCAGGCTTATGCGGCTGGGCAAGTGTACTTACCGCCTGAATTGGCAGAAATGACGTTTTATGAACCGAATCGTCGTGGCTTTGAAATTAAACTCGCCGATAAGTTGGCACAATTACGTCAACTAGACGCGCAGGCTAAGCGTAACGATTGACACTAGATTGGTATGATGGTTTTATCCTGCCAAGAACCGCGCAAACGATCCGGGTCGCCAGTGAGTAAAGAAAGGTAATCTTCGCGAGAAATATTGATCGCCCCCATGCTCGCTAAGTGTTCGGTAAGAAATTGACAGTCAAGATAGTCAATATGGTTTTGACTTAGGGTCAAACATAGGGAAACCAAAGCGATTTTTGACGCATTTTGATGCAAACTAAACATCGATTCGCCGCAAAAAATGCGATTGAGCGCTACGCCATAAAGCCCACCAATCAGGGTGTCATCTTGCCAAACTTCAATACTGTGCGCGCGACCTTGTCGATGTAACTCGCTATAGCTAAAGACCATCTTCTCATCAATCCAGCTTTCGCCATGCACCTCGCGGCAGTAACCCATCACACGGGCAAATGCTTGATCAAAGCTGAGGCGAACATCATTCTGGCGCACAAAACGCTTTAAACTGCGACTGATGTGAACGTTGTGACAAGGAATCACCGCACGCACCGGTGGCGACCACCATAAAATGGGTTGTGCATCACTAAACCAAGGAAAAATCCCCTGACAATGCGCGCTAAACACACGTGCGGGTTCTAAATCGCCACCGATGGCGAGTAATCCATCTTCATTCGCGGCGCGTGGATCAGGAAACTCATAAAGATGGCTTGGCTTTGGTGGCATGATTGAGCGTAGGTAAACCTCGACCGATGCCATAATAACGCAGTCCATAACTTGCGACCAAGGCTGGATCGTATAAATTCCGACCATCAATGATCAACCGGTCTCTCAACGTTTCTTTTAACGCTATAAAGTCTGGGCTTTGGAAAGCGCGCCAATCGGTGACGATAATTAGCGCATCAGCGTCGCTGATGGCCTGCATCGGGGTGTCGTGAAATGTCAGGTTCTCAGCACTCGTAAATACCGCTGCTAAAGCCTTCATCGCTTGCGGGTCGTGTAAGCGGATGTGACAGCCTTTAGCCAATAAACTTTTGATTAGGGGAATGGCAGGGGTTTCACGAATGTCGTCGGTATTGGCCTTAAATGCACCGCCCCAAATGGCAAACGTTTGCTTATCTCCTAGTTCAGGATAGCAATGCTCAACCATTCTAAACAGGCGCAATTTTTGCTGCTCATTGATGCGCATGGTTGCCTCAAGCATCGGCGCGTCAATCGCTTGCGCACGTGCCGTAGCATTGAGCGCCCGTAAGTCTTTAGGAAAACACGAACCACCAAAACCACAGCCGGCGTAGAGAAAATCGTAACCAATTCGAGGGTCAGCACCAATACCCAAGCGTACTTGGTCGATATCAGCACCGGTTTGTTCAGCAATCGCCGCCATTTCATTGATAAAGCTGATGCGTGTGGCAAGCATGGCGTTAGCAGCATACTTAGTCAGCTCTGCTGAATGAATATCCATCGTCATAATTCGATTATGATTGCGGTTAAATGGGCTGTAGAGCGCTCGCATTTTTGCCAGTGGTCTGTCATTATCAGCACCAATAATAATGCGATCAGGGCGCATAAAATCAGCAACCGCAGCACCTTCTTTCAGAAATTCCGGATTAACAACCATATCAAATTCTATCTTACTGTTGCGCTTAGTAATCGCTTCGCTGATCAGTGCTTTAACACGATGCGCTGTACCAATGGGTGCGGTGGATTTATTGACGATGATTGCCTCATGTTCTAAAAAGCGACCAATCGATTCCGCGACAGAAAGTAAGGCGCTTAAATCTGTATTGCCATCGGCATCATTCGGCGTGCCAACGGCAATAAACTGAATTTCGCCAAAACGAACGGTCTCTTGTACGTCAGTGGTGAACCATAGCCGACCTTGCTCGATATTGCGCTGCACAATCGCTTCAAGTCCTGGCTCATAAATTGGGATTTGGCCATTACTCAGCTGTGCGACGCGGTTCGCATCAATATCCATCGCCAAGACATTATTGCCACTATCAGCGAGCAAAGCGGCGCTGACCAAGCCAACATAACCACAGCCGTAGAAACTAATTCGCATCGCATACACTCCTTAATCAGGTTGGGTTTTGAGTGTATGGAGGGAATGTTGCAGGAATAAGTCAGGGCTCAAGAATCGGGTCGCAGCCAAATCCACCACATGACTAAGATGCAGACCACAATGACCAAGGCGCTAGCCCACCAGAGCTGTGCACCGAGCAGCCAAGAAGAAATCGGCAATGAAATACTTAACATGATTGTTGCCGCCCATTTTCCGGTACGTGGGATGGCGCGGCGTTCTTCCCAGGCAACGATAGATGGACCAAAAACTGGGTGGGTGAGTAAATACTGATGGAATCGCGGCGAGCTGCGGGCAAAACAAAATGCCGCAGCAATAATAAACGGAACGGTCGGGAAAACGGGTAAAAATACCCCGACAAGCCCAAGGATAAACGCGATCACACCCGCAATGAACCAGAGATATTTCATGTAGTAAATGGCTAAAAATATCGCGTTATGGTACTCGATAGTTGCCTGCAAATAAAACTAAGAAAGTGTTAGTCGCCATTGGCGAAATGCCGTTTTTTTGCTAATATCGAACTTTATTTTTGCCGGAAAAAACTATGTTTACTTCGCTTCGAAAAACCGCGTTGGTTAGCGCAATCAGTCTCGCGGTGAGTACATCCGCTTTTGCGGAGGCTTTTCGCGTTGATGACATTCGCGTTGAAGGCTTGCAGCGTATTTCTGCGGGCACCGTTTTTTCTTATTTGCCGGTGCAAAGCGGTGACAGCTTTGACGTTAATAATAGCGATGATGCGATTCGTGCACTTTATGCGTCTAATCTCTTTTCCGATGTTCGCTTAGCGCGTGACGGACAGACTTTAGTGGTTCAGGTAGAAGAGTTTCCAACCATTGCGCAGATTAATATTGAAGGCAATAAAGCGATTAAAACTACTGATGTGCGCAGTGCGTTTGCAGAAATTGGCTTTAGCGAGGGGCAGAGTTTTAATCCGGCAGTAATCAATCAATTGGTTAACGAGTTGGCCAATCAATATCAACAGCGCAGTAAATATTCCGTGGATATCACGCCCAATGTGCGTCAGTTACCACGTAACCGTGTGGCGATTGATTTGGCTATTTCTGAAGGGCGCTCAGCGCGAATTCGCGACATCGAAATCGTCGGCAATAAGGTTTATGATGATGATTTATTGGTGGATTTGTTCAACACCAATACGGGTAAGTGGAACTCTTTCATCACCGCTTCGGACCAATATAATGAAGAAAAAATTCAAAAAGATTTAAGGGCGTTAGAAGATTTCTACCTCAATCGGGGCTTTTTGAACTTCCGTATTAACAGCTCAGATATTGCGCTATCACCAGACCGTAAGACGCTGTACTGGACGATCAATATCGATGAAGGTCAGTCTTATACCATCACCGATTACCAAATCACTGGCGATACAGTGCTCTCGCCAGAAGAACTTGATCAATTGGTTGCCTTTGAAGTGCCATCGGTGTACGACCATAGTAAGGTGCAAAAAACGTTAGACGAATTGCGTAAACGCATCGCTGATGAGGGTCATGCCCAGGTACAAATTGAACCGGTGAGAGATGTTGACCCCCTAACTCAAGAAGTCAGCTTGAATTTTATGGTTGTACCCGGTCCTGTGACCTATATTCGTGAAATTGGTTTTACCGGTAACGATAAAACCTACGATCGCGTTCTTCGTCGTGAATTACGCCAACAAGAAGCGGCTGTGTATTCGCAATCAGATTTAGACCGTTCGCAAGAGCGCTTACGTCGTCTGCCACAGGTGGCAACGATTAAACAAAATATCGTGCCTGTCCCGGGACAAACCGATTTGGTTGATATTGAATACGAATTAACCGAACAAAGCACCAGCTACATCCAGGGGGTGTTGGCTATGGTGAAGGCAGTGGTGCGCTGTTTAATGTTGAGTATGGGGATAACAACTTTTTCGGCACAGGCAACCGCTTAAACATTGGCTTTGGTAAGAGTAAATCAACCGAAAAATACACCTTTGACTTTACCGATCCGTATTTCACAGCAGATGGTATTTCAGCCAACTATAGCCTACTGTACGCTAAATATGATTTTGAGGAAGAAGATCTATCCAACTGGGCTGCAGATGAGCGCCAGGCATTGGTGACTTTTGGTTACCCATTAAGCGAATACCAAACCGTATATTTTGGTGGTGGCTATCGCGGTTTGGATATTAATTTGGGCTATAACGTCGCGCCAGAGATTAAGCGCTTTATCGATGATCGCGGTGATAGCTTCCACGAAGGGGTGGCGACGCTTTCTTGGACGCGTGATACCTTGGATGATCCATTTATGCCTACAAAAGGAACCTATAACAGCTTAGGGGGTGAAGTAACCATTCCTGGCAGCTCAGAAACCTATTATCGTTTGAACTACCGCAACAATTCTTACTTTAGTTTTGGTGAAGATTCGATGGTACTCGGCTTACGTGGCAACGTAGCCTATGGTGACGGTTATGGCGATAGCAGCGACCTGCCATTTTTCCGCCATTACTACGCCGGTGGGATATCGACCGTTCGAGGTTATAAATATGGCACTATTGGTCCACGTTATAGCAATGGCGATAATGCTGGTGGCGACTTCCGGATCAATGGCGGTGCTGATTTGATCTTCCCGCGTGGATTCGGTGATCCTAATAGTGCCTATCGTATGGGCCTGTTCGTTGATGCCGGTAGCGCGTATTCTAGCGTCAGTGATTTTGATGCTGATGACCTACGCTACTCAGCTGGGGTATTCCTACAATGGATGTCACCGGTTGGTCCGCTGAATTTAAGCTGGGCAAGACCGCTTAATAAGAAGGATGGTGATAAAACTGAATCCTTCCAGTTCACGCTTGGTAGAGGGTTCTAATGAATGAGAGTATTCAATGTTGCGATAATCGGTTTGGTATTAGCATCACAGCTTAGCTTTGCACAAAGTGGCGCAGTTGAGGAATCTGCGATGCTCGATGATGGTGCTTTGTGGGCAGAAGATGGGCGTGAATTGGTGCAAGCTGAGAATAATCCGGTTGCAGAGTCCGTTGTCAGTCCAAAGCCCACATCATCACCAGAAGTCCTAAGCGTGCCAAGTAATGGTCCATTACCTGATTCTCAGCATTTAGGGTTTGTTAATCTGCGCCGCGTTATGGGTTCTGCCCCTCAGCTGATGAGTATCCGTTCACGCCTAGATGGTGAATTTGCTGCTCAGCAAGAAGCATTACAAACCCAAAGTAATGATTTGGCAGAGATGGAAAAACGGCTTTCCGGTCTGCCACGGGGTGAGGAATACTCTGCCCTGGAAGAGCAAATTATTGCCCTGCGACGTGATTTTTCTCGTGCTGAAGCGTCATTTCGCGATGCCTACAGCGTGCGACGCAATGAAGAATTAGCGAAATTACAACAACTTGTCGTTGATCAAATCGTGGAACTCGCCAAAGATGACTCTTATCAATTTATTCTCAATGAGAATAGTGTGATATTTGCCAGTAATGAGGTTGATTTAACAGATAAAGTGATTAGTCGTTTACAAAAAATAGCCGATACACAATGAGTCAAAAAAAATTATTATCTGTGCATGACATTGCACAGGCCCTTGGCGCACACGTTATAGGCGACGAAAAACGCCAAATTACTGGTGCCGGTACGTTAGAACATGGCCAGCAACAACAGGTTGGCTTTTTGGCCGAAAGACAATACCAGCGCTATATTGACGACTGCCAGCTTGGCGCTGTGTTAGTACAAGCGCCTTTTGATGATATCGTACCCGCACAGATCGTGGTTGACGATGTCAAAGCGGCTTGGCGGACGGTTGCTGATTTATTTAGTACAGCTCCTGTAGCTAGCGGCATCGATGCGAGAGCGGTGATTGCTGAGGACGCTGAGGTTGCTGAAAACGTGAGTATTGCTGCTGGTGCGGTCATCGGTTCAGGAGCAAAAATAGGCGCAAGTTGTGTGATTGGCTCTGGTGTAGTGATCGAACCTGGGGTAAGCATTGGCCGAGATGGAACGATTATAGCCGGAGCACGCATTTTAGCTGGCACACAGATTGGCGCCCGTGTTTTTATCGATAGCGGCGCAGTGATTGGTTCACGCGGCTTTGGCTATGCGCTAGAAAACGGCCATTGGCACGCTATTGCCCAACTCGGAGGGGTGCGTATTGGCGATGATGTTGATATTGGCGCGAATACCACGATCGACCGTGGGGCGATTGAAGATACGGTGCTTGAGGATGGCGTCAAACTCGATAACCTGATTCAAATTGGTCATAATGTGCATATTGGCGCGCATACCATTATTGCTGGTGCGTGTGTGATTGCCGGTTCGGTACGGTTTGGTACGCATTGTGTGGTCGGTGGCGCAAGTGTGTTTGCTGGCCATATCCAAATTGCTGATGGTTGCCAGTTTACCGGTCATTCATCGGTAAGCAAATCGATCACCAAGTCTGGGGTTTATTGCTCAGCGCTGACGGTAATGCCAATTCGCCAATGGAAACGTTTTGTCGCAAAATTAAAAATTTTTGGAAAAGAAAAATGACTGATAACACAATAACCACTATGGATATAGAAGATATCATGCGCTATTTGCCGCATCGTTATCCATTTTTATTAATCGATCGTGTGCTGGAGGCAGAAGCGGGCAGCCACATTAAAGCGCTGAAAAATGTCACAATGAACGAACCTTTTTTCCAAGGACATTTTCCTCGCAAACCAGTCATGCCAGGCGTTTTAGTCATTGAAGCAATGGCACAGGCTGCTGGGATCTTGGGCGTAAAATCAGCCAAAAAAGAAATGGGCTTACCGGATGAACCAGAAGCCGATGGTATTTACTTTTTTGTCGGGATTGATAAAGCGCGCTTTCGTAAAACCGTCTGCCCAGGTGATCAATTAATTTTCGATGTGTCGCTAATTAAATCACGTCGTGGGATTTGGACGTTTTCTGCTACTGCCTCAGTTGACGATAAAGTGGTGTGTAATGCAGAAATCATGTGTACGTCCGCTGGTAAAGGGGATGCGTAATGATTCATCCCACGGCGATTATCGATCCTAAAGCCGAGATCGCAGACTCTGTTTCTATCGGTGCTTATAGCGTCATCGGTGCTGATGTCAGTATCGATGAGGGAACTAGCGTTGGGCCGCATGTGGTGATCGAAGGGCCAACACGGATTGGCAAACACAACACTATTTACCAATATGCTTCATTGGGTGCGGCGCCACAGGATAAAAAATATGGTGGCGAACCAACTGAGCTGATTATCGGCGATCACAATACGATTCGTGAATTTTGTACCTTTAACCGCGGTACAGTCCAAGACAATGGGCAAACGGTGTTGGGTTCGCACAATTGGATTATGGCGTATGTGCATATCGCCCATGATTGTGTGATCGGAAACCATACCATTTTTGCTAACAATGCCTCACTTGCCGGTCATGTGCATATCGATGACTACGTGATGCTTGGCGGATTCGCCTTGGTGTACCAATTTACCCATATTGGCCGACACGCGATTTGTGCATTTTCTGCTGGTGTGAAGCAAAATGTGCCACCGTATGCGATGGTTGCTGGTATGCCGGCTAAAGCCGCTGGACTCAATCTTGAAGGACTGCGACGCCATGGCTTTAGCGCTCACGAAGTGTCAGCGATCAAACAGGCGCATAAGCTTTTATACCGTGAAGGATTATTGCTCAGCGAAGCGCGTACGCGCATTCAAGCGCTGGCTGAAGAAGAAGCGGTGGTTCAACCCATCGCTGCGTTTTTAGCCGAGACGGGTAAACGTGGCCTAATTCGCTAATGGATAACGCGCCACATATCGCCATTATCGCCGGGGAAGCCTCCGGCGATTTGCTTGCTGCTCCGCTCATTTCTGCACTACGTCGGCGTTTTCCTAATGCGCGTTTTAGTGGGATTGGAGGCGCTGCGATGCAGCGTGAAGGATTTACTTCGCTAGCCGATATGTCGCGCCTATCAGTGATGGGACTTTTTGAAGTATTGCGCCATTTACCTGATCTTATGCGCTTAAAACGCGATTTATTGTCGCATTGGCGCGCGGATCCACCGGATATTTTTATTGGCGTCGATGCGCCGGATTTTAATTTGCGTATTGCTAGAGAACTTCATCAACAAGGGGTAAAAACCGTACATTACGTTAGTCCATCGCTGTGGGCGTGGAAAGCGAAACGAATCGAGAAGATTAAAGGAACAATCGACTTGATGCTGTGTCTCTTTCCTTTTGAAACCGCTATTTATGAAGAGCACGGGGTGCAAGCAGCTTGTGTTGGTCATCCGCTGCGTGATCGCTTGCAACCGAAAGATAAAGCTGATGTAGAACAACGCTTAGGGCTTTCCGAGGCAACTAGACTAGGCATTTTTCCCGGCTCAAGACAGGGCGAGATTGAGCGATTAATGCCGATTTATGCGCGTACTTGGGGATTGTTAGCCACGCAATATCCCGACTGGCAGGCGGTGGTATCGTGTCACAACGCGCAACATCGAGGAATGATCGAAGCAATCATTGCCGAGTATCCACGCATCAGTATTTCTGAAGCAGCTAGTGATGATCTGATGTCGGCGTGTGATGTTTTGTTGTTGACTAGCGGCACGATTACCCTTGAAGCGGCATTACTGGCACGACCAATGGTAGTGGCTTATCGGGTTAATGCGCTAACCGCGATGATCGCGAAACGCTTGCTCAAGATTGAGCGTTTTTCACTACCTAATCTGCTTAGTCAGCACGATTTAGTGCCCGAATGTATTCAGCATGACTGTCGTGCACCAATGCTCGCACAAGCCTTATCGCCTTTGTTGACCGATGATGCGGCACGCGATGCGCAACTTTCAGGCTTTAAGGCTATTAGCGAAGCTTTACCACGCAATGTGTCGCAACATGCGGCACAAGCGATTGCAACCCATTTATGGCCGCAATGATAGCCGGAGTTGACGAAGCTGGACGTGGGGCGCTGGCTGGCAATGTGGTGGCTGCGGCTGTTATTTTGCCAAATACTTATGATTTACCCCAATTAACCGACAGCAAAAAATTAAGCGCTAAGCAACGCGCACGATTGTTTGACGCGATTATTGCACAAGCAGTCAGCGTGCGTTGGGCGCAAGCCTCTCCGGTCGAAATCGATCGGCTCAATATCCATCATGCGAGTTTATTAGCGATGCAACGCGCGATTGGTGGATTACCAGCGGTGGATGAAGTACGCATCGATGGTAAATTTGCCCCGCAATGCGCTTATCCAACGCGAGCAATCGTTGGCGGCGATGCCAGCGAACCAGCAATCGCTGCAGCATCGATTATCGCCAAAGTCATTCGTGATCGGCAGCTGATTTTGCTCGATTCGCTCTATCCACAATACGGCTTTGCTGGCCATAAAGCCTACCCGACAAAAACCCATATCACCGCCTTGTGCGAACATGGTATTTGCGCGCTGCATCGGTTAAGCTATGGGCCCGTTCAACGCAGCCTCAATAATTATGCCTGATTTTTCTCATCTGCACGTTCATAGCGAATATTCCTTAAACGACAGTATGTTACGTATCGGGCAGATTGTCTCTTTAGCCAGCAAACAAGGGATGAACTCTGTCGCGCTTACCGATCGTAACAACCTTTATGCGGCGATCAAGTTTTATACCAAAGCACGAGCGGCTGGGATTAAACCGATTATTGGTTGCGATTTATCGGTGCGTGATGACAGTGGTGCGGTTCATCAACTGGTGTTGCTTGCACAAAATCGCCAAGGCTTTGTGCAACTGTGTGAGTTAATCAGCTTCGCTTACCAGCATGACCAAGCACAAGGTATTGTCGCGGTGGATGAAGCGCGTCTAACACTCGCCCAATGCAGTGATCTAATCGCCTTAAGTGGCGGTGTGCAAGGTGATATTGCCGCAGCGATTGAACGCGGTGATTTGCCGGCTGCTAGAGCGCGTTGTGTCCATTGGCAACGCATTTTTGCTGATCGCTTTTATTTACAAATTGCCCGTCATGGTAAAGACAGTGAAGCGCGTTATGAGCAGGCTTGTCGTGCTCTGGGTACTGAGTTAGGTGTTGCTGCTGTAGCGAGTAACTTAGCGTGCTTCAGCAAACCAGAAGAATATGAAGTCCACGAGGCTCGGGTGTGTATCAGTACGGGTCGGTTAATGGATGATCCGCGTCGTGAGCGCTTCTTTACCGACCAACATTATTTCAAAAGTACCCAGACGATGCACGGAGCATTCGCTGATGCGCCTGAGTTGCTGACAAACGCAAATAGTGTTGCTCAGCGTTGTAACTTAGAATTGGATCTCGGTAAAAATGTGTTACCCGATTTTCCACTCCCCGATGGGCAGGAAATCGACACGTATTTACGCGAACAATCACATCTTGGTTTGGATAATCGCTTGGTCCAGCTGTTTCCTGAAGAGAGTGAGCGACAAGCCGCTACAGCGCAATATAAAGCACGACTTGATACTGAGCTTGATGTCGTGTGCTCGATGGGCTTTCCTGGCTACTTTCTAATCGTTGCTGATTTTATCCAATGGGCAAAAGACCATGATATTCCGGTGGGCCCAGGACGAGGTTCTGGTGCCGGTTCGTTAGTGGCTTATGCTTTAAGTATTACCGATCTTGATCCGCTGGCTTATGATTTACTGTTTGAGCGATTTTTAAATCCAGAACGGGTATCGATGCCCGATTTTGACGTCGATTTTTGCATGGACAAGCGCGATGCGGTGATTGACTATGTGGCTGAGAAATACGGGCGTGAAAAAGTCTCCCAAATCGCGACTCACGGGACAATGGCGGCTAAAGCTGTGGTACGTGATGTTGGGCGCGTGCTGGGTCTGCCGTATCCTTTTGTTGATAATATCTCTAAGCTCATTCCTAATGTGTTAGGGATTACCTTACCCGATGTGTTGGGTTTGAAACCGATCAATCCCAACGAAGATGCAGAAAGTAAAGAAAAACGGTTGAAAATGCTTTCTCCTGATCTTATTGAGCAGCGCGCGCAAAACGAAGATACCGATACCTTACTCACGATGGCGTTGCAGCTCGAAGGGATTGCGCGAAATGTCGGTAAGCATGCCGGTGGAGTGGTTATTGCACCAACCAAAATTACCGATTTTTCCGCGCTGTACGCTGAACAAGCTGGCGGTAATATTTCCTCACAATTCGATAAAGACGATATTGAAGCCGCTGGGTTGGTGAAGTTTGACTTTTTAGGCCTACGCACACTCACGGTTATCGATTGGGCGGTGGCGTTTGTTAATAAGAAGCGCGAGCAGCTTGGTGAACAGCCGTTAGTGATGAATAACCTGCCGCTTGATGACCCAGAGACTTATCGTTTACTCAATACCTGTCGCACGACAGCTGTTTTCCAGCTCGAATCGCGCGGGATGAAAGATCTGATTGGCAAGCTTAGACCTGATAATTTTGAAGAAATTATCGCTCTGGTGGCGCTCTATCGACCAGGACCTTTGAAATCCGGCATGGTCGATGATTTTGTTAACCGTAAGCACGGGCTGGCTGAAGTGGATTATCCGCATCCTGCACTCGAGCCTATTTTGGATACGACCTATGGAGTAATGGTCTATCAAGAACAAGTCATGCAGGTGGCGCAAACGCTCGCGAACTATAGTTTAGGTGAAGCCGATATTCTGCGCCGCGCGATGGGTAAAAAGAAAGCTGAGGTTATGGCCGAGCAGCGGGAGATTTTCGTTTCCCGCGCGGTTGAAAGCGGCGTTGAAGAGCTCACCGCGACCAACATCTTTGACATGATGGCCAAATTTGCTGAATATGGCTTTAACAAGTCGCATTCGGCTGCTTATGCCTTATTGTCGTACCATACTGGCTGGCTGAAAGCACATTACCCTGCACAATTCATGGCCGCCGTGCTGACCTCTGATATTGATCACACCGATAAAATCGTGCAGATGATCGATGAGTGTCAGGCGATGGGCTTGCGAGTTTTACCACCGTGTATTAACCGCTCTAGCTACGCGTTTACCGTTAGCGAAGACGATGCGGTGATCTATGGTTTGGGCGCGGTTAAAGGCGTTGGTGAAGGGGCGATCAATTTACTCATTAATGAGCGTCAAAAAAATGGCCCATTTAGCTCTTTACTGGATTTATGTCGCCGGCTCGATTTAAAGAAACTCAATAAACGTACGCTGGAAACGCTGATTTGTGCGGGTGCGTTTGACTTTATTGAGCCTAATCGAGGGGGGTTATTAGCCGCTTTGCCACAGGCTATACGACTCGCCGAACAACACCATCGCGATCAAAAACACCAGCAAAATGATATGTTTGGATTATTCGCTGCTCCGGGTGCTACAAATTCTCAGGATACCTTATCGATTCGAATTGAGGATGCCTGGGAACCACGCGAGCAACTTGAATATGAAAAACAGACCCTCGGCTTGTTTCTCAGCGATCATCCGGTCAATAGCGAACGTGATACCTTACAAAAGCTATGCAGTCATAACCTCGCCGAGCTTGATGAAGCGATGGAAAATTGGATTAAACCAACACGTCGTGATGAAGGCATTCCAATTCGTATTGGCGGGTTGGTTTGTGAAGCACGCCATCTCGTGAGCAAGAAAGGGCATCCGATGGCCTTTATCACTCTAGATGACCGCTCTGGTCGCCGTGAAGTGGGTGTGTTTGGCGATGTTCTTAGCCAGCATAAAGATCAGTTAAGTGACGATGAAATTTTGATTATCGACGCTAAGGCAGAATTTGTCTCTTATCGTGATGAATGGCGAATTGCTGCACAAAAAATCTGGCGTATAGAAGACGCTAAAATTGCGCTGATCCGTCATATTCGTATTGATTGCGATGAAGAGTTTGGCGCGTGGGGGCTTTTACCCAGTTTCTCTTAGAGCGGCGTAATCAAGAAGCATCGAACGGCCCCGGAATCAGCCTCTTTTTTAGCGCTGAAGATGCTAAAGCTTCTGGGATTATCCGTATTCCTGGGACTTATCATTTATCGACTAATGATCTCCGCCAACTCAACAGTTGGTTTGGTGAATCTGCACTGGATATCAAATATTAAGCTACTGATTTAAAAAGTTAATTTAATATAAAACGCCAGTTGTTATTTGTATTAATATTGATTTTACATCAGGTGAAAATTCATTCATTCGTTTTGTTCCGTTTGACTACAAAATGAAAAAATGGGCGAAATGATCAGCTTTGATATAGACCTTATTCATGCATAAAACTGTCTTAACGACGCCAATCTGTGATGTGTCACACATTAATAACTGTGATGCGTTAAAATAGCGTGTTTCTCTTCTTCTTTAGGGTGTTATGGATACAATCGCCATTCGCGGTGCACGTACGCACAATTTAAAAAATATCGATTTAGATTTGCCACGCGATAAGCTCATTGTAGTGACCGGCCTATCGGGTTCAGGTAAATCCTCATTAGCCTTTGATACGATTTATGCTGAAGGTCAGCGTCGCTATGTTGAGTCGTTGTCGGCGTATGCACGGCAGTTCTTGTCGATGATGGATAAGCCGGATGTTGATCATATCGAAGGCCTATCACCGGCGATTTCGATCGAACAAAAATCGACCAGCCATAACCCGCGTTCGACTGTCGGCACAATTACCGAAATCCATGACTATCTACGCTTGCTCTTTGCCCGCGTCGGAACCCCGCATTGCCCAGATCATGATATTGAACTAAACGCGCAAACGATTACGCAAATGGTCGATCAAATTATGGCGTTACCTGAAGGGAGCAAAATGATGTTGGTCGCGCCGTTGGTGATGGGGCGCAAAGGTGAGCACGTCAAACTGCTTGCCGATATGCAGCAGCAAGGCTTTGTGCGCGTGCGTATTGACGGTGAGGTATATGATTTTGATGAATTACCGACGATTGATCCGAAACGTAAACATGATATTGGGATTGTGGTCGATCGTTTTGTTGTGCGCGAAGATATTGCACAACGTTTAGCCGAATCGCTCGAAACGGTGCTTGAACTCAGCGATGGCGTTGCACAGTTAGTCTCAATGGATGGCAGCCTGCCTGATACGCTCTTTTCAGCGCAATATGCCTGTCCGGAATGTGGTTACTCGCTGAAAGAGTTAGCGCCAAGGATGTTCTCATTTAATAACCCCCATGGTGCGTGTCCAGACTGTGACGGTCTGGGGGTGAATGTCTTTATTGATCCCAAGCGGGTGGTGATGCATCCGTATTTACCGATTGCCAGCGGTGCGATTCGTGGCTGGGATCGGAAAACGCCTTATTTCTTCCCCCAAATGGAAGCGCTGGCGGCCCATTATGAGTTTGATCTAGAAGAGACACCTTTTGAGGAGTTGCCGCAGAATATTCAAGATATTTTGCTCTATGGTTCGGGTAAAGAAAAAATCAACTTGCCGAGTATCGGACGCTACGGTAAAAAACGCTGGCGCTTGAGCACGTTTGAAGGTGTGATTACCACCATGACACGCCGCTATCATGAAACTGAGCGTGAACGTGTGCGCGATGAAATCAGTAGTTTTTTAAATAACCGCGTCTGTCCAAGCTGTCAGGGTGGACGATTAAACCGTGCAGCGAGTCATGTATTTATCGCAGGAGTGACTTTGCCAGAGATCAATCAATGGTCGATTGGTGAGGCTGCTGATTGGTCGTCGGCACTAAGTTTGGATGGTGCAAAAGGTGAAATCGCTGAAAAAATCCTTAAAGAAATCCGTGAGCGCCTGGGCTTTTTAGTTAATGTTGGCTTGAATTATCTCACCCTGGCTCGCAGTGCGGAAACACTGTCTGGTGGTGAAGCGCAGCGTATTCGATTGGCCTCACAGATCGGAGCTGGGTTAGTTGGGGTTATGTATGTACTTGATGAACCGTCGATTGGGTTGCATCAACGCGACAACGAGCGTTTATTAGGCTCGCTGTTACGGTTGCGCGATTTGGGCAACACGATTATTGTCGTCGAGCATGATGAAGATGCAATTCGTGCAGCGGATTATGTGGTCGATATTGGTCCGGGTGCGGGTATGCATGGCGGGGAAATTATCGCCCAAGGCACGCCAAAACAGGTCGAACGCAACAAACAATCCCTTACCGGTAATTATCTATCAGGTCGCGAATCGATAGCTGTTCCTAAGGAGCGGCATCAGCCAGACGATCGTTGGGTAGAAATCCAAGGTGCGCATGGGCACAATTTACAGCACGTGAATTTATCTGTGCCGGTTGGCTTATTGACGTGTGTGACCGGCGTATCAGGATCGGGTAAATCGACCTTGATCAACGAAACGTTTTATAAAGTCATTGCTAAACAGCTTAATCGGGCAACCGATGATCCGGCGCCTTTTGATCAGGTTACCGGGCTCGATCATTTCGATAAAGTGGTCAATATTGATCAAAGCCCAATTGGGCGGACACCGCGCTCTAATCCCGCCACTTATACCGGCATTTTTACCGGCGTTCGCGAACTCTTTGCCGGCACCCAAGAAGCGCGCGCACGCGGTTATAAGCCAGGACGTTTTTCGTTTAACGTCAAAGGTGGACGCTGTGAGGCATGTCAGGGTGATGGGGTGATCAAAGTCGAAATGCACTTCCTGCCGGATGTGTTTGTTGCCTGTGATGTCTGTCAGGGCAAACGCTATAACCGCGAAACCTTGGATATTACCTATAAAGGCAAAAATATCCACGAAGTGCTGTCGATGAGCATTGAAGAAGCGCATGAATTCTTCATCCATATTCCAGCGGTTGAGCGCAAGCTTCATACGTTGCTTGATGTGGGTTTAAGTTATATTCAGCTTGGACAAAATGCGGTCACATTATCAGGCGGTGAGGCACAGCGGGTAAAATTAGCACGCGAGCTGTCAAAACGCGATACTGGTCGAACCCTTTATATTCTTGATGAACCAACGACGGGGCTGCATTTTCATGACGTGAAGCAGCTACTCGCTGTTCTGCACCGACTGCGTGATCATGGCAATACGATTGTCGTGATTGAGCATAATCTCGATGTGATTAAAACCGCTGACTGGCTAGTGGATCTAGGCCCGGAAGGTGGCAGTGGCGGTGGACACATCATTGCCACCGGCACACCAGAAACTGTCGCTAAAAATAAAAACAGCTATACCGGAGAGTTTCTCAAACCGATGCTCTAGGTAACTCCTGTGACTCGTGGATTAATAGGATTCACGAGTCACAGTAATCACCGAGATTGATTACCTGCTTGGTTGTAAAAAACGGCGATAGGCAGGATTTTGCGTTTCTTCCTCGTACTCATAACCAATCCGCTCAAGATGCTGCTCTAAGGAAGCCGCATCGTCACTTTGAATCCCGCACAGCACACGACCATAATCTGAGCCGTGATTGCGGTAGTGAAACAGGCTGATATTAAAGTGTGCGCCGAGTGTTTGCAGGAAATAAAGCAGGGCGCCAGGACGCTCTGGGAAGCCAAAGCGGAATAAACGTTCGTTATCGATGCCATTGCCTGCACCACCAATCATATAGCGTAAATGTAATTTGGCGAGTTCGTTGTCGGTGAGGTTTTCTGCCTCATAGCCATTAGCGCTCAAGGTTTCTAAGATACTGTTGAGTTGTTGTTTGCCTTCATTTAATTGAATACCAACAAAAATTTGTGCCTGCTGTGCATCCTGATAGCGATAATTAAATTCAGTGACCGGTAAATCGCCAATCAGTTGGCAGAATTTAAGAAATGTCCCTGGGCGTTCAGGGATGGTAACTGCGAGCAGGGCCTCACGCTGCTCACCAATTTCAGCACGTTCTGCTACATAACGCAGACGATCAAAATTGACATTCGCACCCGATACCACGCTGATCAAAGTCAGGTCTTTTTTGTCTTGTTGGGCTGCCCATTTTTTTAAGCCTGCGGTAGCCAGCGCGCCTGAAGGTTCGGCGATTGCACGGGTATCATCGAACAGGTCTTTCATCGCCGCGCATGTTTCATCGGTGCTCACGGTAACAAAATCATCAACCAATTCACGAATAATCTCGTAGGTATGCTCCCCCGGCTGTTTGACCGCGACACCGTCAGCAAAAATGCCGACATGATCCAGCGTTGTGCGCTCACCATGGCGTACAGCGTGGGTCATAGAAGCGGCGTCATCGGGTTCAACGCCAATGAGCTTAATATCCGGACGCAGTGCTTTGATTAACAGCGCCATACCCGCCATTAATCCACCGCCACCAATAGGCGCAAAAATGGCATCGATCGGACGTGGATATTGGCGTAATAGCTCTAGGCCAATCGTTCCCTGACCGGCGATCGTATCCGGGTCATCAAATGGGTGGATATAGGTGAGCCCGCCTTCTTTTTGCAGGTTTTGCGCGTGTTGTGAGGCTTCGTCGTAAAAATCACCGTGCAGAACGACATTAACCCACTGCCCGCCTAAGCGACGTACCGCATCAACCTTAATCGCCGGCGTGGTTCCTGGCATAACAATCGTTGCCATAATTCCGAGTTTACTCGCCGAGAGCGCCACGCCTTGGGCATGGTTGCCGGCAGAAGAGCAGATCACACCGCGTGCACGTTCTTCGCTGTTTAAGTGATACATTTTATTGTACGCACCACGACATTTAAACGAAAATACCGGCTGTAAGTCTTCACGTTTGCATAAAATTCGCTGCCCTAAACGCTTGGAAAGGCGGGGCATGTTATCTAAGGGCGTTTCAATGGCCACATCATAGACAGGCGCGGTAAGGATTTTCTCGATATACTGTTGCGTCATAAGTTGTTGGAGTTTAAACATGAATCAGGATCTATTAAAACAAAAAGCGGCCGATAAAGCACTCGAAATGATAGAAGATGGTATCACGCTTGGTGTGGGTAGCGGCTCAACGGTATTAAAATTTGTCGCCGCACTCGGCAAGAGCAGTTTGCAATTTAAAGATGTGGTGTCGTCTTCTGAAGAAACTACGGCCGCGCTCAAGGCAGCAGGGTATCAGGTGCGCGATTTAAACGCCTGTGACGCAGTTGATGTGTACGTTGATGGTTGCGATGAGATCGATGGCAATAAATACATGATTAAAGGCGGTGGCGCAGCGCTCACCCGCGAGAAAATTGTTGCCGCTGCGGCGAAAAAATTTATCTGTATTGCTGATGAATCTAAAGCGGTGGATGTATTGGGGCGCTTTCCGTTGCCAGTGGAAGTGATCCCGATGGCGCGGAGCTTAGTGGGTCGTGCGTTACTTGCTCTTGGTGGGGAACCGCGTTGGCGTGAAGGGGTGGTCACTGATAATGGCAACTGGATTATCGATGTGCATCACCTGCGTATTAGTGACCCTTATGCTTTAGAAGCTGAGATTAATAATATCGCTGGAGTAGTAACCAATGGTATTTTTGCCCGGCAAGCCGCTGATGTGCTGATTTTATCGCGTGCCAATGGCGAGATTGACGTGCAATAATGACGGAAGTAGGTATTGTTGGTACGGGCTTTGTCGGTGCGACTTCTGCTTATGCTATAGCATTGCAGGGAATATGTAATGAATTATTGCTGATTGACGCTCATACTGAGCGTGCGCGCGCTGAAACCGCTGATATCGCGCATGCTGCTGCGCTTAGCGGCACAACACGGGTTCGCTCTGGTGATTACGATGGTTTGCGCGGCGCTAAAGTGGTGGTGATTGCCGCAGGGGTTAATCAGCAGCCGGGAGAATCGCGTTTAGCGCTGCTTGCCCGTAATGCGGCGATCTTTGCCCGCGTTGTGCCAGAGATTGTCCGGGTGGCGCCACAGGCGGTGGTTGTGGTGGCGACCAATCCTGTCGATATCATGACGGATATTACGCGTAATCTGCATCCTCACCCAGAACGTGTTTTGGGCACAGGTACACTGCTTGATACCGCACGAATGCGTGAGTTGATTGGACGAGAATGCGGGGTTGCCGCGCGTTATATTCACGCCAATGTGCTTGGTGAACATGGCGATTCTTCGGTGCTGTGCTGGGATAGTGCACGAATAGCCGGAACCAATATTGCTGAGTTTATGAAAACACTGGGCGTCAGCTGGAATCATCAACAACGCGGCGTGATTGAGGACAAAGTGCGCAGTGCAGCGGCAATGATCATCGCTGGTAAAAAAGCGACGTATTATGGTATTGGCGCGGCAGTGATGAAGATTGTTGATGGTATATTGCGTGATGGGCGTGGGGTATACACGCTGAGCGGCCCGAGCGAATATGGCGTGTGTTTGTCGTTGCCACGTGTGTTAGGCGAAGATGGTATCGTACATACGGTCACCCCCGACTTGTCTGATACAGAGCGCCAGGCAATACAAGAAAGTGCGCGGTTATTACGCAATACGCAAGAGGCTATTGAGGGACACTAATTGCACACCCATCAAATCACGCTTGAGTCACAATCAGCACATTATCATAGCTGGGGCAGCAGTGGCGAGAAAGCGCATTTCTATGGTGGAAATGGTTTTCTTTTTGCCGCTTATCTACCGTTAATTCATGCCTTACAGCACGATTATCATTTTATCAGTTTGGCGATGCGAGGTTTGTGGTCAAAGCCGCCAGTGCCAAAGCGAGCATTTACCAGAAAAGAAGATGCCGAGTTATTGATCGCATTTTTAGAGCAAACCACTGATCAACCGGTAGTGGGCATGGGGCATTCACAAGGTGCGAGTGCGACAGTGATCGCCGCAAGTCAACGTCCTGACCTATTTAGTCGCTTGATCCTCATTGAACCGGTGAGTTTTACTCCGTGGCAGGCTCGCTGGATCCCAGCACTACCGGTTTGGTTTAAAAATCATTTTGAACCGTTTAAAGGGGCGCTGGCTAAGCAAAGCATTTGGCCAAGCATCGAAGCGTATCAAAAAGAGCTACGCAGCCACCGCGCTTTCCGGCGCTTTAATGATGAAGATTTGGCCCATTTTGCCCATGCTTCGTTGTGCGCCACTCAAGACGGCTTCACACTGCGTTTCCCACCCGAGCAAGAGGTTGCGAATTATCATGGCACACCGTGTATTGAATCCGCTTTAAAAAGCCTCACCGTGCCGTATCATATTATCAGCGGCAAACCGTCGATGTTTTTAAGCGACAAAGTGAGGAAGCGGTGGGGTCAATTTGTGCTCCCCAATCAATGGACCGTTGACCCACACTTTGGTCATTTATTACCGTTGGAGGCGCCACACGCGTGTGCACAACTAATTAACGCAGCAGATTCTGCGGATTAATCTTGTGTGATAATCTGACCGTCACACAGTTGAAAACGCGCGTGATCATGATCCGTAAAGATGGGTTCATTGTTGATTGAGGTAATAAATAATTGCGCGCCACTATCGATTAAAAAGCTTAGCAGCAATTGTTGACGCTGCTCATCGAGTTCGGCTGCTATATCATCAATTAACATAATTGGGTGCGTGCCGCCACGTTCAGCAATTAATTTTGCCTGCGCTAAAATGAGTGCGCAGATCAGCGTTTTCTGCTGCCCGCGCGAAAAATGATGCGCCACATCATGACCATCACAAAAAAAGCGAATATCCGCGCGATGAATGCCATCTCGGGTATGCTTGAGCATTCTGTCTCGAATGAGATGGGTATCTAATAACGTTTTTAGTGGCGTTTGTGCATGCCAGCCACGGTGGTAGGTCATGTGGATGGTTTGCAAGCCACCAAGTTGTTGGTGAAAGAGATTGAGCGCTTCTTCTAAACGCTGCAAATAATTGCTCCGTTGTATGTCAATGGCTTCTGCCGCTTGGGCAAGCAGGCCATGCCACGGCAGGATATGCGTATCATCCCAGTCATCGCGCAACGCGGCGTTACGGTTTTTTAGCGCGTGTTGGTAGCGTTGCCAGGTTGGTAAAAATGCTTCGTCATCATAAAATAACCCAAAATCCAGGAAACGTCGGCGAAATTCTGGTCCTTGATCAATTAATGCAAAATGATCGCTGTTCACAATCTGAATCGGCACCAGGTTGGCAAGAGCACTCAAGGTGCGTACGTCTTCACCGTCCAAGCGAATTCTGTGCGATTTAGCCGCTTTTTCAATCCCCAAAAGATGGCTGTCTTCACCACGGATCAGGCGCGCAATTAAGCGATAATACTCATGATCGTGGGTGATTAAGTGCCGCGTTTGTGTGCTGCGAAAAGATTTACCACGCCCGAGAATATATAAAGCTTCGAGTAAGGCTGTTTTGCCCGCGCCATTATCCCCATAGATATGATTAATATGCGGATGAGCGGTGAGTTCTGTTTGGCGAAGGTTGCGCAACCCTTCAATCTTCAACGAGTCAATTCGGCTCATGCAGATCCATTCCAACCGCGATATTGTAGCGCTTCTGCTGCGTGAGTTGGCGCGATAAGCGCTGATCCTTCTAAATCGGCAATCGTGCGCGCGACTTTGAGCAAGCGATGATAAGCGCGCATCGATAGCTGCATTTGTGCGGCTGCCCGATCCATCAAACTAAAGACTGCGGGGGCGGCGTGTAAATGTGCATCAAGCGCCTTGCCGGTCAGCTGAGCATTGGTGCAGCCTTGACGCGCGATTTGTCGCATTCGCGCTGCTTCAGCCTGTGTGCGTAATGTTGCGCTATTTTGCTGCGGCGCGGTATCAGCACGCAGCTGTTCCGGGGTGTAGCGCGCAACATGGATCAATAAATCAATACGATCAAGCAGAGGCCCCGAAATGCGCTGGCGGTAGCGCACGACTTGATCCGGTGTGTCGCTGCAGGCGCGTTCATGATCGCCATAATAGCCACAAGGGCAGGGGTTCATCGCGGCGATCAGCTGAAAACGCGCGGGAAAATCGCTTTTCATCAACGCACGTGAAATCGTGATATGTCCATTTTCCAGCGGTTCGCGTAGCATTTCTAATACGCGACGCTCAAACTCCGGCAGCTCATCGAGAAATAACACCCCATTGTGCGCTAAAGAAATTTCCCCTGGCTGTGGCATACTGCCGCCACCAACCAGCGCGGTTGCCGAGCTGCTATGATGCGGCGCACGATAGGGGCGTAATTGCCAGCATGAAGCATCAAAACCTTGTTGAGAAATCGAACGAATCGCTGCACTGGTGATCGCTTCTTCGCGCGTCATGGTTGGTAAAATACCGGGAAAGCGTTGAGCAAGCATTGATTTACCGGTACCGGGCGGACCACTAAGTAACACATGATGCGCACCGGCTGCAGCAATGAGTAACGCGCGTTTGGCTTGTTGCTGGCCAATAACATCACTGAAATCAGGATAAGGTGTTGTCGCCTCGAGGCCGCGCTGTGGTTGACTTAACCAGTCTTGTTGACCATGCAAAATGGCGGCGATATGCGCTAAGCTGTGTGCCGGTCGTACCTGATCTTCGGCAACCAGTGCTGCTTCATGGGCATTAGCTTTTGGTACAACAATCAAACGCTGAGCATCATAAGCAGCTAGTGCGCAAGGCAAGACACCCCGCACACTGCGCAACGCGCCTGATAAGGCTAATTCCCCATGCCATTCATAGTGCTCTAAATTTGCGGTTGGGATTTGCCCTGAGGCGGCAAGAATACCTAGAGCAATCGCTAAATCATAGCGGGCGCCGTCTTTGGGTAAATCAGCAGGGGCAAGCGATATGGTGATGCGTTTTTGTGGAAATTCGAAACCGCTGTTGATGATCGCTGCGCGTACGCGGTCTTTACTTTCTTTGACCGCTTTCTCCGGCAGGCCAACTAATGCCAACTGCGGTAAGCCATTAGCAAGATGGACTTCCACACGCACCAATGGCGCATCAAGCGATAACGGTGCGCGTGAATAGATACTCGCTAACGACATGGTAAATCAGGCAGTGTAACAATCATGCCTTGATTATAACGTTTTGCCTAGATCAACACCAACCGAGCAAGCAATACAATGGTCAATACCCACACAGCGATATTGAGTTCGCGCCACCGGCCGGTGACTAATTTCGCAATCGTAAAGGTAATAAAGCCGAGCGTAATTCCTTCAGCGATCGAAAAGGTCAGCGGCATCATCAAAAAGGTGACCGCAACAGGTGCTGCTTCACTTAAATCATCCCAGTGAATGTCGGCTAAGGTATACATCATCAAAATAGCGACGTAGAAAATCGCTCCAGCAGTTGCGTAGGCTGGCACCATGCCGGCAAGTGGTGAAAAGAAGATACACAAAATAAAGAGCACACCAACGACGACTGCGGTGAGACCGGTACGTCCACCAGCAGCAACTCCAGAAGTGCTTTCGATATAACTGGTGGTATTAGAAGTCCCTAAGCCTGCACCAATTAACGTGGCGCCACTATCGGCGAGTAAAGCTTGTTTGAGGTTGGGAATTTTCCCTTCTTTACTCAAGCCCGCTTTTTCGGTTACCCCAATAATGGTACCGGTGGTGTCGAACAAATCGACAAAGAAAAAGGCGAAAATCACACTGATCATCGCTGCGTCGAATGCGCCCAGAATATCAAGTTGCATCAAAGTGGGCATCACGGATGGTGGCGCAGACACCACACCATGGAATTCGCTGTGTCCAGTGAGCAAACCAAGGAGAGAAACCAGCAAAATAGCGAGCATAACACCACCGGGCAGGCGATGCCGCTCAAAACCAATGATCAAGAAAAAGCACAAGATCATCATTGCAGGCCCATAGCTCACAATATCACCAAGGGCAACGAATGTGGCTGGGTTGGCGACAATTACTCCAGCATTTTTTAAAGCGATTAAGGCGAGGAATGCACCAATACCAGCCGCTATGGCTTTCTTTAAGGTATGGGGGATCGCGTTAATCAACCATTCGCGGATTTTGAAAATACTGATGAGTAAAAACGCTACACCGGAAAGAAAAACGCAGCCAAGCGCCACTTGCCAAGTGTGCCCCATGCCAAGCACCACAGAGTAGGTGAAAAAGGCATTCAAGCCCATGCCAGGCGCGAGTGCTATCGGTAAATTTGCATAAAAACCCATAATGAAACAACCAATGGCTGCTGCGAGACACGTCGCAACAAACACCGCACCAAAGTCCATCCCTGCCTGGCTTAAGATGTCAGGATTGACGAAAATGATGTAGGCCATGGTTAGGAATGTGGTAAAGCCGGCGATGAGTTCGGTTTTCAGCGTTGTGCCGTGCGCACGCAGACCGAAGAGCTTTTCAAGCATGGTTTTCCCCTTGCAAAAAGTTAATAATTATACGCAAAAACCAGTAAAAGGGGTGGTTTTATTGATAAGCTGAGCTTAGTAATAAACGTGTAAAAGTCAGATTTCCTCGTGATAGAAAATGCCTTATTTAATCAATATTGCGGTTGTTATAACTTTGGTTGGCAGTGTAGACAAAAGAAGCTGCTACGCCCGCCAATAACCGCATGTTCAAGTGTGCGTTGACAGTTCGGGCAAGGCTGGCCATGCTTGCCATAGACTGCCAAGGTTTGTTGAAAATAGCCACCACGCCCATCGCTGTGTAAAAAATCACGTAACGTGGTACCGCCTTGGGCAATCGCGGCAAGTAATACCTGCTTGATCTCTGCACACAATCGCGCAATAGCCTGTTTAGATAGAGATCGGGCAGGGTTTGCCGGGTGTATTTTGCTGAAAAAGAGCGCTTCATTAGCATAGATATTGCCTACGCCAACGACCACTTTTTGATCCATGATTAACGCTTTAATGGCGATACGCCGGCGCTGACATTGTGTAAACAAATACTCGGCGTTAAACGCCTCATCTAAAGGTTCAACACCCAGGCGCTCAAGATAAGCAGGTGGGTTTTCGGGGTTAATCAGGCTAAATTGTCCAAAGCGTCTAGGGTCGTGATAACGCAAGCTATGCGCGTTATCTAACTCAATAATAATATGATCATGCTTTTTTAGCGGTGCATCCAGGGGATTCACCCGTAAACTCCCCGACATACCAAGATGGATCAGCAGACTACGCGTTTTATCCGTGGTATGGATGATTAGATATTTAGCGCGACGTTCAATTTCGCAAAAAGATAAACCTTCTAAGCCGTGCAAGGCAGGTTCGTCGATAGGGTGACGTAACGCGGTATGACGTACGGCTATCGCTTTAATCCGGCGCTGGTTGAGCAAGGGCATTAATCCACGGCGGGTAGTTTCAACCTCAGGTAATTCAGGCATCGGGGGTTATCCAAAGTGTGTTGGCGTTTTCTAAGCGGGGTTTAAGTCCGGCTTGGCAGAGATAAGTCTGCCCATCGTAATAAAGATAGTGTGCATTAAGTAGTGGGTTATAGCCACCAAAGGCATAATTACGTTGGTTTAATGCAAAAGTTAACTGCAGCGTATCATCAGCTATTTGTTCGCTTGTGGCGAGCTTCTGACAACCTTGGCGTAAATCGTGCAACCAGGTATTGATCAGTTGCTGCTGGGCATCACTGATTTCAGCAGAAGCAGCCTGCCAGCGTTGCTGGTTATTTTTTAATTGCAAACCATTGATTGACAATGAATCAACAACGCGTGGAAAACCTGGCTGTGCCTGTCGGTATTGCCAAAAAAGGATTGAGCCTAAAATTAAGGTGATAATAAACCACACGACTAGCCAGCGTGATGATAGCGACAACGCATCCTCCGGCGATAAAACACATAAGCTATTGTGCCAATAGCTGGCAGAGCAAATAGCAACAGACCAGCGATAATATAGAGATAGCGTTGGCTCAAAGTGATGAATTGATCAGATAAGGGGGGCAGTGTGCTTTGTTGTGCGAGCGTTTTTGGTAATAGCGCAGAAAACAGCTGTTCATGGAATGCCCTGTTACCGGCGAGTCCTCGATATTGGGCTTGAAAACTGTCGCTATCACCTAAAATCACGATGTATTGTGTGCGCTCTTCGTAAGGACGCTCTAACAGCCAACCTACCGCCAAAGGCCCACGTTGTTCATCATCATCTAATCGTGAGGAATTTGTTTCTAGCGTAGTTTCATTCCAGCTGTTTTCGGAACTATAGAGCAAGACGCTGCGCTGCCAGCCGTTTGTGGCTTCATGATTCACGCTGAACGCCACCGATTGGGGTAACAGAGGCGCCTGTTCTAAACGATTAACCATGGGATGATCACCGAGTAATTCAATCACCAACCAGGAAGGATCTTCCAATCCATACTGCTTGGCATTAGCATCGACCACAATACCGGGTAAAACGCTTAAGCCACTGAGCGTTTCAAGCCAAGTGGGTAAATAGGCTTGCTGTTGATCGGTGGTATAGAGTAGGTTACCGCCTTGTTGTAAATAGCTTTGTACCTCATCGGCAGCATCGAGCGAAGCGGCGTCAGGATCGGCGATAACGAGTAAATCCGTATTAACTGGTATGTCGTGTTTATTAGGGTCAATGGCAGCTAATACTACACCGCGCGCTTGCAACTGCTGGTAACTCGCCTGCCAAGAGCCCGCAACGTCGGTTAAAAAAGCGCGCTCTCCGTGGCCTTGGAGATGAATGGCTTGTTGTGAGACTTGGGGTAATAAGCCAATGATTGCTTCAAGAATAGTCGAAGGTGAGGGTATATCAACACGTGTACCACGTTCATTGATGCTGATATAAAGCTGGCCTTCTCGGGTGATATTGCGCTTTTGTACATCCACAGGATGGGTTTGCGGGTTGATAAATTTAAGCGATAGATCATCGATGTGCTGATCTAAAGGGGATACAAGGTTTTTGATGCTGCGTCGTAACGGAGGTTGATTACTGATATACGCTTCAATCACCACCGGGGATTCTATGAGCTTAAGCGCTTGTTGCTGGGTTGGCGAGAAATGCCAGCGTGGCTGATCGCGCAACTGCCAATACGTGTTATCAGACAATGCAAGCCAGGCACCAGCCAGCATGCTGATCACCATAAAGCCCCATAAACTAATTCTGATAATGGCGCGCATAATCCACAACACAAAAAAGAATATTGTAAAATAAGCGCATGAATTGCGAAACCCAAAAACATGTTGAGGCATTTTTAACCCAGTTGTGGTTACAAGATGGCTTGAGTGATGCAACGATTGCGGCTTATCAAAGCGATCTACAGCAGGCAGACAAATGCTTGTCAGATGGACAACTCATTCAAGCCACAGCAGATGACCTACAATTCCTGTTCGCACAACTGCTCGAACAGGGTCGTGCTAACAGTTCTTTAGCACGTATGCGCACCAGCCTAAAACGTTTTTACCACTTTTTGATCGCCAGCAAAGTCCGCGAGAATAATCCTGTCGCAACCCTTGGCAAAGCCAAACAACACCGTAGTGTGCCGAGTACCTTAAGCGAAGAAGACGTTAGTGCGTTACTGGCTGCTCCGGACACAGAGAGTGATATTGGATTACGTGATCAAGCGATGCTGGAGTTACTTTATGCCTGTGGGCTGCGCGTGAGCGAATTGGTCGGCTTGGAGTTAGGCAGTTTGTCGCTGAGTGATGGGGTTGTGCGGGTTTGGGGGAAGGGTTCAAAGGAACGCTTAGTACCGATGGGAGAGGCGGCCATACAAAGCGTGATTGACTACTCTGAGCGGGCGCGTCCACGGCTACTCAATGGCAAGCGTCATCACAATTTATTCCTTAGCGCACGGGGTCGAGCGATGAGCCGCCAGGCGTTCTGGTATCGGATTAAACATTATGCATCGCTTGCCGGAATCAGTCAGAACATTTCGCCGCATACCTTGCGTCACGCTTTTGCCACCCATTTACTCAACCATGGTGCTGACTTAAGAGTGGTACAATTACTGCTTGGACATGCAGATTTATCAACCACACAGATTTATACTCATATTGCAGAAGCCCGTTTGGCTGCGATTCATCAGGCGCACCATCCACGAGCTTAATGGTGATTTTTCTACACACATTGTCGGTTTGTCATGGTAAAGCTGGCGGCAATTAGTATCATGAGTAACCAACACGATAGACAAGGATATGACACATGCATTTTTTTCGTATGAGCGCTGCTGCTTGTTTGCTAAGCGCAATGGGTTTAACTTACGCAGAACCTAATCTCAACCAGGTCAAAGAAGCGTTTAGTCGTTATGAGATTGGCGAAGTTAATACCACACCAGTTGATGGCTTATATCGCTTCAACGTCGGCACTGAAGTATATTATCTCAGCGAAGACGGGAATTATTTATTCCAGGGTGAAATGATTGATTTAAATGCGCGCAAAAACTTAAGCGAAGCACACCGCGAATCGGCACGAAAAGCACTGCTTGATTCTGCTGATCCCAAAGATATGATTATTTTTCCTGCGCAAGGAGAAAGCAAACATGTGGTCAATGTGTTTACCGATGTGGATTGCCCATACTGCCGCTTATTACATAAGAACATCAGTGATTACACCGAACAAGGGATTGAAGTCCGCTATTTAGCTTTTCCAGGCGGCGGTCTTGGCTCTGATTCACACAGAAAAGCAGTTAGCGTTTGGTGTGATAAAGACCGTCAAAAAGCAATCACCGACGCGATGGCTGGTGGTGAAGTTAAAACCAAGAGCTGTGATGCGCCAGTAGAAAAGCAATATAAGCTTGGCGTGGAAATGGGTGTGCGCGGCACACCGGCCTTTATTTTAGAAAATGGCGCCTTGGTTGGTGGGCTGGTCAAGCCTGAACTCTTGTTGCGTGACCTTGAAGCGATCGAACAAAATTAATGAGCGACAAGCGATGGACGTTCTGCGTGGCGCCAATGCTCGATTGGACCACGCGTGAATGTCGCTTATTACATCGACAGTTCAGCGCGCATGCCCGACTCTACACCGAAATGGTCACCACAGGTGCGATTATCTATGGGGATCAAGCGCGCCATTTACGCTTTTATGAGGACGAACACCCGGTTGCGTTGCAGCTTGGTGGTGGTGATCCGAATGATTTAGCTCGAGCAGTAAGTTTGGCCCAACCCTATGGTTATGATGAAATCAACCTCAATGTCGGGTGTCCAAGCGATCGCGTGCAAAATAACCGTATTGGTGCTTGTTTGATGGACGATCCAGCGTTGGTCGCTCGTTGTTTAAGCGCCATGCAGCAAGAGAGTGATGTCCCTGTTACGGTTAAGCATCGCTTAGCGATCGATGAGCAAGATGAGCGGGATGTATTAGCATTTGTTGATCAAGTAGCTAGCGAAAGTGCGTGTCGGGTGTTTATCATCCATGCACGCAAAGCTTGGCTTGATGGACTCAGCCCGAAAGCGAACCGTGATATACCACCGCTTAATTATGAGTTGGTGTATGAATTGAAAGCGCGATTTCCCGAACTGACCATCATACTCAACGGCGGTATCAACTCAATCACCGACGCTAAAGAACATCTGCAATACTTAGATGGGGTGATGCTTGGTCGAGCAGCCTATCAACAGCCTGAGCTTTTACTCGATGTTGATACACTTTATGGCGCAAATGCCCATCAATTATCAGACGTTTTGCCTCGTCTGCGAAAACAAATGGTGGAAGGGCTGGCTAATCAACTTCCATTAACCTATTTCACCCGCCACATGCTTGGTCTATTTTCTGGGCGACCTGGTGCACGCCAATTCCGAAGAATTTTAAGCGAAGAAGCACGAGCGCACGATGCCGGTATAGAGGTATGGGATAGGGCGGTAGTTGCAATACGCAATCATTAGGCAATATGATGATAAAACCCGGCTAAATTCCCGCATGATTGAGTTAAAGATGCTGCGCTGATAAGGTTTTTTTGTTACGATAATGTTTCCATCTTTACTCCGATTAAAAGGGAATGAAATGACCTTATCTCGTCACACCATAGACTTATCACCTTATGGCATCAACACCATTGCGATGCGCAACCTTCCTCCAGCAAAACTTTACAGAGAAGGGCTACGCAGTGGTGGTGAGTCAGTAATTTCTTCAACTGGCGCTTTAATTGCCTTCTCTGGTGAAAAAACCGGGCGTTCGCCGAATGACAAACGTGTGGTTGAGTTAGCGCCTTCTAAAGACAATATCTGGTGGGGCGACATCAACATACCTTTCCCTCAAGCATCGCATCAGAGAAATCGTGAGATTGCGGTCAAATTCTTAGATCAATCAGACCGTATGTATGTCTTTGATGGTTTTGCTGGTTGGGATAAAGCTCATCGAATCAAAGTTCGTGTGATCACCACCCGCGCCTACCATGCCTTATTCATGCACAATATGCTGATTCGCCCAACCGCAGAAGAGCTTGATCAATTTGGCGAGCCTGATTATGTGATCTACAACGCAGGGCAATGCCCAGCTGATACCAGCGTTGAAGGGGTGAACACAGAAACATCTGTTTCATTGTCTTTTGAAGATCAGGAAATGGTTATTTTGGGTACAGAATACGCCGGGGAGATGAAAAAAGGCGTATTCACGATCATGAATTATCTAATGCCGCTAAAAGGTGAGCTTTCGATGCACTGTTCAGCGACCGCTGAAACGGGCGCGGCTCGCTCAGCCATCCTCTTTGGTTTATCCGGTACGGGTAAAACCACCTTATCAGCGGATCCTAATCGTGAGTTGATTGGTGATGATGAACACGTTTGGACCAACCAGGGCGTATTTAACATCGAAGGCGGCTGTTACGCTAAAGTCATCGATCTCTCTGAAGAAAAAGAACCGGATATTTTCCGCGCGTTGAAATTTAACGCCGTGCTGGAAAATGTGGTTTATGACGAAGAGCATGTGGTGGACTACACCGATATTTCGATCACCGAAAACACCCGTGGCAGTTATCCAATTGAGCATATTCCTAATGCGCGTATTCCTTGTGTAGCCGGACAGCCAAGCGATGTGATTTTCCTCACCTGTGACGCGTTTGGTGTGTTACCACCAGTGGCTAAACTCACCCCAGCACAGGCGATGTTCCACTTTATCTCTGGTTACACCGCTAAAGTGGCCGGTACAGAAGTGGGCATTACCGAACCACAAGCAACATTCTCTGCGTGTTTTGGCGCACCATTTATGGTTTGGCATCCAACCAAATACGCGGAATTATTGGCTGAAAAAATCCAACAACATCAAGTGAATGTGTGGTTGGTGAATACCGGCTGGTCTGGTGGCGCTTATGGCGTCGGCTCACGTATCAAGCTTAAATATTCGCGCGCGATTATTGATGCGATTAACAAAGGTGAGCTCGCGCATGCACCAACCCAACAAGACCCGCGCTTTGGCTTCAGTATTGTCACGAAATGCAGCAATGTGCCAGATGAGATTTTAGATCCGCATAACGCCTGGGCTGATAAAGCGGCTTATGAGATGCAAGCCAACCAGCTTGCTGAAATGTTCAATCAGAACTTTGAGAAATATAGTGCGCAGGCTGCCGATGATATCAAAGCCGCTGCACCAAAAATCTTGTAATGATATAAATCAAAACCTTAAAGCGCTGCTTGCAGCGCTTTTTTTTATGCCTACAGACCCATATATCAGCAATTAGTGATCCTGTTTTTTAGCGATATTATGCGTTTCTTAACAAAATTTTTTATTAACTCGACCACTAATTAAGCTACACTGGAAAATCCTTTTGACGGAGAGTGCATTATGCGGATCCTACGTTTAGTATTGATGCTGAGTATCGGGTTATTATTCGGTAAAGAGCTGGTGGCCGCTACAGGTAAACAGGAATTGCTGCCGCATGATGCCGCAGCGCGGCTACAAGCCTTGCCAGAAGCGAACGAGATGCAAGGCTATTGGGATGAACGCAAGCCTACCTTAGTTAAATTTTGGGCAAGCTGGTGTCCGCTGTGTTTAGCAACGTTAGAAGAAACGCAAACCTGGCGACAAGATGGCAGTCTTGGTGCTGCGAATATTGTCAGTGTAGCTTCCCCAGATTATCTCTCTGAAATGCCACCCGCAGAGTTTCGCACTTGGTATCAAGGTTTGTCTTATCCTGATTTGCCGGTGTTAATCGATGATGGTGGGGCGATTGCGCGTGAGCTTGGTATTGGTGTGTATCCTAGCTGGGCATTATTTGATGCTGATGGGGTTTTGTTGCGCGTGGTTAAAGGCAATATCACCCACACTCAAGCAAAAGTGTTATTGATTGACCCAAATGCTGAGATTGGTTATAAAGACGAGTTCTACCAGCCCAGCAAACCCAAAGGAGAGCAAAAAGTCATGAATACCAAAACCATCTATCTTGCCGGCGGCTGTTTTTGGGGTTTAGAAGCCTATTTTGAGCGTATTCCTGGGGTTGTTGATGCCGTTTCTGGCTATGCAAACGGCGATACGGAGAACCCTAGTTACGAAGATGTCGTGCGTCGCAATACAGGCCATGCGGAAACCGTTGCGGTAACTTACGATACCGATCGCCTCAATCTTTCAGAAATTTTGGCATATTATTTCCGCGTGATCGATCCGACCAGCTTAAATAAGCAGGGGAATGATCGGGGCACACAATACCGCACAGGGGTTTATTACACCGATGCGAGTGATGAATCCATCATTGCACAGGCGATTAAACAAGAACAAAGTAAATACGAAAAGCCGATTGTGGTTGAAAATGAGCAGCTAGATGGGTTTTATGAAGCAGAAGCTTATCATCAAGATTATCTCGCAAAGAACCCTAATGGCTATTGTCATATCGATGTCAGTAAGGCCGATATTCCATTGAGCAAAGAAGAAAGTCATGCTGAAAAGGCTCAAGATCACAATCAGTCAGTGAATGTTGATCCCACGCGTTATAAAAAACCAGATGAGGCTGAACTGCGTCAACGCTTAAGCGCGATGGCCTTTGATATCACCCAAAATAGCGCCACAGAACGTGCGTTTAGCCATGAATACGATGATCTGTTTGAGCCGGGTATTTATGTCGATGTCGTGAGTGGTGAACCTTTATTCAGCTCTGCCGATAAATATGATTCTGGCTGTGGCTGGCCCAGTTTCAGTCGCCCAATCGTCGGCGAAGTGGTCACGGAACATGAAGATAATTCTTATAATATGAAGCGCGTTGAAGTGCGTAGTCGGGTGGCTGATGCGCATTTAGGACATGTCTTTACCGATGGTCCTCAAGAAGCCGGTGGCTTACGCTATTGCATTAATGGCGCAAGCTTGCGTTTTGTGTCATTAGCAAACATGGATCAAGAAGGCTATGGGCATTTGAAAGCCGCAGTCGTGCGCGGTGAAGGCGTACACTAAGTGTCAAAACTGATCCAGTGGTTGGCCCACCATGGGCCAATCGTGATGGTAGCATGCTGTATCTTGGGTTTTATATTCCCAGATTTATCGCAAATGTTATTGCCAACACTGCCGTATTTTCTCTTTTTCTTGATGTTTTTTACCTTACTTGGCATCAATCAACGTCAATTACTCAGACGGATGGCTTCACCCAGACCTTGGTTATTTGCGCTGCTGCAAACGGGATTAATGTGCGTTTTTTGTACGGGGCTTGCCTATCTATTGGGCGCACGTGGTGCATTACTGTTAGCAATTGCAGCAACAACCGCAACCGCGCCGCTCTTTGCCACCAGTGCTTTGGTCAAATCGATTGGGTATGACGCGTTACAAGCGATGGCCTATACGATTGCAGCAACGATTATCATGCCAGTGATTCTGTTAGTCGTGCTCTGGCTGTTTGCCGCACCCGATAGCCGCATTGATTTTGGGGTTTACACGCAGCGGTTATTGATTTTCATCGGTGGGCCAATCCTTCTCGCTGGGTTCATTCGTCAGTATGTTAATGAACATATCCTTGAACGCATTTACCCGAAAGTCTCACAGATTGCGGTAATCCTGGTGTTTACCTTTCCATTCGGACTGGTCGCTGGTTTTCGTCACTCCGTCAACACTGACTGGCAATATGGTTTGATCCTGTTGGCCATTGCTTCAGTGATCTGCTTTGGTACCTGTATTTTAGGGTTTTTTATCTATCGACGTGAAGGGCTGGATGAAGCGATTCCCGCAGCGATAGCGAGCGGCAGCCGTAATGTCTTGCTGACCCTTACCATTGCAGGTACCTATCTCGACACGGTCTTTTTTGCCACTGATTGGTGCGCTGCAATTACCCACGTATATGATGCCGATTATTGCAAGGCTGTGGCGTCAATCTCAGGAAGGAAAAGCCGCGCCAGATTGATGATTGATGGTTACCGGATGATTGTCATCATCAAGTAATACGACGTTGGGTTCGTGCGCTTTCGCCGCTTGTTCATCCATTTGCACATAAGCAATAATAATCACTTTATCGCCAGGACTGACTAATCGCGCCGCAGCACCATTAATCCCGATCACGCCGCTGCCTCGCTCACCAGGAATGGTATAGGTGGTCAGGCGGTTGCCGTTATCAATATCGAGCACATCGACTTGTTCATGTACGAGAATGCCCGCCGCATCAAGTAAATCTTGATCGACAGTAATAGAGCCTTCGTAATGAAGGTCGGCTTGCGTCACCGTTGCGCGGTGGAGCTTGCCTTTCATCATGGTCAGTAACATAGTTTGCTTGGTTATGATTGTTCTTAAATCGTTGGTAGTGGGGCAGGTACGCCACTGGTGCGCTTCAAACGGAAGGCATCAGGCGAGTCGCTAGCAATCACTTGACCTTCTGGGGTGAGTAATTCCAGAGCATCACGCTGCACGCGAATGTAATCGATAATACCGGTTTTATCGCTATGGCTGAGGCGGATATGGCTATTATCTTCCATCCAGCTGAAGCGTCCTTCTTTGATGACGTCTTTAATATCTTGTCCCAGGCGGCGTGAGCGCAGAACATAGCGTTGATCCGGATATAAAACCAGCATCGTTGCTACGCCATCGCAATTAGCACCACAAGGTAAAACGCCTTGGTACGTACCAGGCCATTGAACTTGTGTTCTCGCTTGTGTAATCGGTGCGCGCTCTTGTGATTGGCTATTGCCACCAAAGCTGATACAGGCGCTCAGCATCAATGGCAGGGCGATGATGGTCACGAGTTTTTGTGTTGATTTCATAAATTCTGTCAGTCTGAAGACGTTGGAAACGTGCGCTATTTTGCGGTTTAGACACATAAAATGCAAGCTTCTCGGTTTATTTATTGGTCATGAAGTGAGATGATTTTCAAAAGATTTATGGGTTATCGGGCTTATGTCTATAGCTTGTTGTAATCTTTAAACAAATGTTTCATATATTGCCGATAATTATCGATTTCCAAGTCTTTACAGATCTCACGAAACGCAATATAGGTACTTTCGTGTAGGTGTTTTTTTCCACCTAGGCGTTGCCAGTACGGGCTTTTACGTAATTTATTACGCACATGCGTTTTCAAGCCAATGATATATAAATCACCACCGCGTTTTTGCAGTTTATTGCGTTCGTTAAGTAGCGCCTCAATACCTGCGATATCAATGATATTAACCCCTTCAGCCAAGATCACCACATTGAGCCATCGTTGATTGGTTGATAACTCTGCCAAACGGGTTTGTACATGATCAACCGCGCCAAAAAATAACGAACCATCCAAGCGGATAACCGTAACAGGGGGGTTACGGTGCACATCAGTTTGTTTTTCTTCACCTTCAAGTTCATAAACCGATGAAAAATCCACCAGGGTGACTTTTGGATGTGAGGTTTTCTGTAGATAGAGAATTAGCGACAAAATAACCCCGGCATAAATAGCAAATTCCAGATCGAGCAATAACGTTGATAAAAAAGTTACTGTAATGATGGTCAGCTCATTTCGGCTAGTTTTGGCAATCAAGCCGATATGTTTGAAATCAAACAGGTTATAACCGGCTAGAATAATCGCACCAGCCATTGCTGGTAGGGGTAAGTAGTGGGTTACTTTAGGAATAAATAACAAAACCAAAATAACGATTAAGGAAGTCGCTAACAGCGAAAGCGGTGTTTTTGCCCCACTATCATAATTGAGCGCACTGCGGCTAAAGGAACCTGAGCCGACATAGCATGAAAAACAGCTTCCCACCATATTAGCCAAGCCCTGACCAAAGAATTCCTGATTACCATCAATACGTTGGTGTGAACGTACAGAAATAGAGCGCGCAATCGAGACTGCTTCAATTAAGCCTAACAGCGCTAGGGCAAACGCAGAAGGGAGCAACTCGGAAAAAAGGTAAAAATTTATATCCGGGAATACCATTTGCGGCATCGAGGCCGGTAATGCACCAAGCATCTCCACGCCATTTTCCGGGGCTTTAAGAATCAGTCCCGCGAGCATACCAGCCATCAAACCCAACAACATATGCGGCCATTTACGTCGATAACGACGCACCCAAATGGCTGTAATAACCGTCACAGCGGCAATAATCATGCTTGGGGTATGAAAAACAGCGCTTTTCTCGAAAATAATCGTCCATTTTTCAAAAAAGCTTAAACCCCTTGGCAGGGTAATCCCTAATATCGTTGGTAGTTGGCTAGAGATAATCAATGTTCCAGCGCCAGCGGTAAAGCCGATAATTACTGTATGAGAAATAAAATTAACCAAACCACCAAGACGGAATATCCCAAAGCCTAATTGAATGATGCCAACAATAAACATGAGTGTTAGCGTCATACCGATATATTGTGGACTGCCAATCACCGCATACGGGGCGACAATACTTGGAATGACGATCGAAAGCGCAACTGTAGGGCCTGTGACCATATGCCACGAAGAACCAAAAAATCCAGCAAGCAGCTGGACAACAATCGCACTGTATAAACCAAATTCAGGGGGAAGACCTGCAATAAGGGCAAAGGCAATACCTTGCGGTAACACCATCACAGCACCGGTTAATCCTGCCCAAAAATCGGCCTGAAGGTTGCTGGGATTGACACGATTAATCCAAAAACGCATCGGAAACAGCAAGCTGATGATGCGCCAGAGATAAGTTAAAACAACCTCACGGACGGTGCTAAACATGACAGGGCTTATTATTAAGTTCGCTTAATATTATAGCGTAGCAAACAAAGGAGGTATAGAGGACCAGAAACAAAAATTCAGGCCTGGACGCAGATAAGTGAATATCTTCTATTTAACATAATATACATTCTGCGATATTAGATATACCAGGTTAGCGGAGCTCTTTAATACCTACAAACAACAAATTATCGATAACAAGTCGGTATCCATGTTTATAGACTCATATTCTTTATGTTGAACTTATCCTTAAGATTCATGTGTGTTTGTTAAAAGCGACCCACTGCCATAAAACGGTAACATTTTTTGCTAGAATAAACGTATATCCCATTTATTGGAACCATCATGAATCAAACCAAGCCAATTGAGAACACACCTGACGTTGATCTAGCCAACGCTAACCCACGCGAGATTCTTCTCAATCGAGAGCTCACTTGGATTGCTTTTAATGAACGTGTGCTGCATGAATCGACGCGTGCTGAGATTCCACTGCTTGAACGACTGAAATTTATCGCGATTGTTAGCGGTAATACCGATGAGTTCTTCATGAAACGTATTGGTGGTCTCAAACAGCAAGTTGGCGCTGGCATGGACAGCTTGAGCCCGGATGGCCGCACGCCTCAGGAACAAATTGATGAATGCTATGCAGCGATCCGACAAATGAACCAAACACTGCAAAAAAGCTGGAAGCAACTACAAACGGAATTACGCAAAGCTGGTATAGAAATTATTAAATATCAACAGCTTTCACGCACCAAGCAGGCGCAGATGCGTGAGTTCTTTATCACCAATATTTATCCTCTGATCACCCCTCAGGCGATGGATCCTGCGCACCCTTTCCCGTTTGTCTCTAATTTATCGTTGAATTTGTTGGTAAAAATGCACTATGCACAGACTAAGCGCAGCGCTCTGGCGCGTATTAAAGTGCCCGTTGGACAAGGTAGCAAACGCTTTATCAACATTAATGATCCCAATGCTGAAAAATTCATCACTTTAGAAGATTTGATCATCAATAATCTCGATATGCTCTTTCCGGGCATGAACATTGATACCGTGGATATATTCCGCGTCACGCGCAACGCGGTCACTGAGCAAGACGAGGAAAAAGCTGAAGATTTATTGGAATTGATTGAAGGTGAACTTCGTGAGCGCCGACTTGCGCCGATTGTGCGCATGCAATATGAATCCGGCATGAGCGCCATTCACAAAGGTATGCTTTCCGCTGAGCTGTCTTTGGTTGAAGACAAGGATACTTTTGCCAGCGACGGCTTCTTAGCTTTACGCGATTTGATGGAGTTGATGGCGATTAACCGTGGAGATTTAAAAGATCCACCACACCAACCGGTCGATCATGAGCGTTTGGTTGGCGAGGATAATATCTTCCATGCGATTCGCCGTAACGGCCCTTTTTTGATCCAACTGCCCTACGAGTCGTTTAATTCATCGGTTGAGCGCTTTTTGCGCGATGCCAGTCGTGATCCTAAAGTACTCGGGATCAAAATGACCTTATATCGCACCTCATCAGATTCTAAAATTATCGATTATCTGATTGACGCCTCACGTAACGGCAAGCAAGTGACGGTTGTGGTTGAAGTTAAAGCCCGTTTTGATGAATCAGCGAATATCCGCTGGGCTAATCACCTTGAAGAAGCCGGGATCCATGTGACCTACGGCATTGTGGGCTTAAAAACGCACGCTAAATTGATCTATGTGATTCGCCAAGATTATGATGGTCTGCGGCGCTATGCACATATCGGTACAGGGAACTACCACAGCGGTACAGCCAGACTTTATAGCGATCTAGGTATTCTGACAGCCGACCCTGATATTGGCACCGATTTAACTGAACTGTTTAACTACCTCACCACAGGCTACACGCCAAACCGTAAATACCATAAGCTGTTACCCGCACCAAAACAGATGAAACCGGGACTAATGGCGTTTATTGACCGTGAAATCAACCACGCCAAAGCCGGTAAAAAAGGCCATATCCGATTAAAAACCAATGCCTTGGAAGATGTTGATATTGCCCTTGCGCTTTATCGTGCTTCTCAAGCTGGCGTTAAGGTGGAACTCATCATTCGTGATACCTGCCGTGTCATTGCTGGTGTGCCGGGATTATCAGAATCCATTAGTGTCACCAGTATCGTTGGTCGCTTTTTAGAACATACGCGTATTTATTATTTCTACAATAATGGCGAGGAAGAATATTACATTGGCTCGGCGGATTTGATGCACCGCAACCTTGAGAGCCGCGTTGAAGTGATTGTGCCGCTTGAAGCGCAAGATATCCGAGATAAACTCAATCACTTCTTAAATACGCAGCTAAATGACTTGGAAAACGCCTGGCGGATGCAAGCAGATGGCAGTTATAAACGCCGACAAAACCCACAGGATAAACCAAGCGCACAGCAACAGTTTATCGAAGAAGCACAGGCGCGCTTTAAGGAAGCAAATCGATTGAAATTGCGCAAAACCAAGTCATTGATTTAAAAGAAATTGCTCAATTTACTAAGCGCATAAAGAGCTCTTCTAAGCGATTAACCTTATTACGCATTGAGTGTACGCGCACGTTATGCGCGCTTAAGCGTTCGATTAATGTATTGATAGTTTGATTTGCACGATGCACACGTACTTCGATCGTCTCAAGGTCTATTTGGCGTAGCGAAAAATCGCTAAAGACTCTAGGATCCAAGGTTTGTGGCTCAATATTCAGCACAAACGTTTCTTCATCCATTTGTGAAAGCAACTGCCCCATCGCGCCTTCATAGACCATCTCACCATGGTTTATCACGCCAATCCGTCGACACAGCTGTTCGGCTTCTTCTAAATAATGTGTGGTGAGAATGATGGTTGTTCCTTCAGCATTAATCTGCTGCAGGAATTGCCACATGCTGCGGCGAATTTCTATATCCACTCCTGCGGTGGGTTCATCGAGAATCAGCAACGAAGGTTCGTGCGCCATCGCGCGCGCAATCATCAGGCGACGTTTCATACCGCCAGAAAGCTCACGCACTTGGCTGTTTTTTTTATCTGTCAATCCTAATTTATCGAGATAATACTCAGCGCGCTCAAGCGCTACTTCAGGCGCTAAATTATAAAATCCCGCCTGATTACGCACCACATCGACTGCGCGCTCAAACACATTGAGGTTAAATTCCTGCGGTACCAAACCAATCTTTTTCTTTGCACGCGAAAAATCCTGATCAATATCATGGCCAAAAATCCGGATACTGCCGCTGGTTTTTCGCGTCAATGAGGTGAGCATACTGATTGTCGTCGATTTACCCGCACCATTAGGCCCAAGTAAGGCGTAAAAATCGCCTTGCTCAACGCGTAAATCGATACCCTTTACCGCCCTAAAACCATTACGATAGGTTTTAGTAAGTTGAGAGATTTCTAATGCCAGTGGTTGTTCAGACACTAGCGATTGCCTTGGCCATCCGTTGTAACGCTACATCAAGCAGCTCACGGGAACAACCAAAGTTTAAACGCAGGAACCCTGGCGAGCCATAATCAGCGCCATCAGCTAAGCCAACACCGGCTTGTTCAAAAAAGCGCTGCGGATGCTCAACCGGTAATTCACGCGCATCAATCCACGCCAAATACGTCGCCGTCATCGGCTTCATGCGCAAATGTTTCATCGCATTGATCGCTTCATAAACCCGTTCAGCATTATCACGGAAATGGGCAATCATTGCCTGATGCCAAGCTTCGCCTTCGTTTAACGCGGCCGTGGCAGCAGTCATCCCAAGAATATTTACGTCCCCCGCTAGCCCCGCACACGAGGTGCGGAATGAGGTTCGTAACGCGGGATCAGCAATAATCGCAAACGCGCAAGCTAAACCGGCAATATTATAAGTTTTACTTGGCGCCATTAAGGTGATCGTACGCGCGAGTGTATCGGCGTTAAGGGTGGCGAAAGGCGTATGTTTAGAGCCATCTATAACCAGATCACAGTGAATTTCATCGCTACAAACCAGCAAGTCGTGACGTTTGGCAAAATCAGCAAACGCGACTAGCTCATCTACGCTATACGTCTTACCCAAAGGATTGTGCGGATGGCAGAGCAATAATAAGCCACTGTCTTTATCCACCGCGCGATCAAGGGCTGAAAAATCAATCGCCCAATGATCATCTGCATCCACCGCATCAACGAATTGTTGGCGAAAATTCATTAGCGATGGGTTTTTGCGTAAATGGGGATAGGTTGGCGAGATCGTTAATGCTGCGGATTTACCGCGCGCCAAGCTCACCGCACGCGACATATTCAGGCCTGGGACAACCCCCGGAATTGGCACAACCCATGAGCGATCAATCGTCCAATTATAAAGAGCCTGACAATGATCAACCACCGCATCAATAAACGCATCGGTTGCCATGCCATAACCTAACACGCCATGGTCAATACGCTGGTGTAACGCGTTGAGTACCGCTTCTGGCGCACGATAATCCGTATCGGCAATCCACATCGGAATAATATCTTGTTCCGCGTATTTTGCCCATTTAACCGAATCACTGCCCTTTCTATCTACGCTCTGAATCATTCTTTTTCCTTACGCCAAATTTGCCACCCGCCAAATAAGCCCAGTAACCCAATTAATAGCCATTGCCAGCTTTGGTAGTCGCTATGTAATACCGCCAAAGCAATACTCGCGGAAAGCATCACAGCGCCCGACACGCCCCGCCGGCTATGGCGATGGCGTTGATGATCGCTTGGTGATTGATTCTGTCCGTCAACAACCGCTTGCAGTGCGCGAGCGCCCAATAACGGCAGTTGCGGTAAGATTTTCGCATAATCATGGGCGTTATAGCGCGTACGCTTGAGCATCGCTTTCGGGCCAACCTGGTCTTTCATCCAATCCTCAAGCACAGGTTTTGCGGTTGTCCATAAATCCAGGTCTGGATACAGTCGGCGCCCTAACCCTTCAACGTTAAAAAACGTTTTCTGCAGTAGCACCAATTGCGGCTGGACTTCCATATCAAAGCGGCGCGCGGTTTGAAACAAGCTCAACAAAAAGCTGCCAAAAGAAATATCTTTAATCGGTTTGCCAAAGATAGGTTCGGAAACTTTACGGATTGCTGCTTCAAAATCAGTCACCCGTGTATCACGCGGCACCCAGCCTGATTCAACATGTAGCTCCGCCACCCGACGATAATCGCGATTAAAAAAGGCTAAAAAGTTTTCAGCCAGATAATGCTGGTCTTCCGGGGTCAGTGAACCCATGATGCCAAAATCAATCGCACAATATTTGGGTTTTTCTGGATCATCTAAATCAACAAAAATATTACCGGGATGCATATCGGCATGGAAAAAACTGTCGCGAAAGACTTGGGTGAAGAAGATTTCTACACCCCGTTCCGCCAGCGCCTGCATATTGGTATTTTTCTCAGCAATCGTTTGATCATTGCTGATATTTATCGCACGGATACGTTCCATGACCATCACTTGTTTACGGGTGTACGGCCAAAAGACTTCCGGCACATAAAGCAGTTCGGAATCGGTAAAATTCACCCGTAATTGACTGGCATTAGCAGCCTCAAACATTAAATCCAGCTCATTGCTGATCGTGTTTTCGAATTCATGGACCACTTCTACCGGGCGTAAACGGCGTCCATCACGCGTTTTAGCGACCACACGTGCGAGCGCATACATCAAAGCGATATCTTTAGCGACCAAACGCTCAACGCCCGGCCGTAAGACTTTGACTACCACATCTGAACCATCGCGCAACGTCGCCGCATGGACTTGTGCTACCGAGGCGGAAGCCAGCGCTTCATCTTCAAACTGTGAAAACACCGCATCAATCGATTGCCCGAGCGTCTTTTCAATAATCTCGCGCGCTTCTCTGCCAGAAAAAGGCGGCACACGGTCTTGTAAACGACTCAGCTCAATCACCATCTCTGGTGGGAGCAAATCTGGACGCGTTGAAAGGGTCTGTCCGAGCTTGACAAAAATAGGGCCTAAGGTTTCTAACGCCAAACGCAAGCGCTCAGCAGCGCTCCCCACGTTACGATCGTTGTGATAATAAGCTGGATGCAATCGTGAGGTTAGACGAAATAGACGAAACAGCCCCTGCCGTGGCAGATAATTATCGAGTCCAAAGCGCAGCATGACGGCATAAATAGCGTGCGTACGCATGAGTGTTCGCCACATTATGCTTGCCCCAATTGTTTAACACGTGCTTCTAAGCGGTCTAAACGGCGACGCAATTCACTGATACGATGCTGATGCGCCAATGCATCCGTACGGGTTAATACGCCATCGGTTTCATGATGTAAATAATCCGCTAATTTTTGCTCTAATACGTCGCGAGCTTTATCGCCCTGCTGACGTAATTCATGCATACCGTCGGCAATCAAACTGCCTAAACGATCACCAAAGCGCTGTTTGAATAGAGCATCAAAATCCGGACTGATTTGTGCCATCACCCGCTGAAATTGCTGCGCACTGTGTAAATCGCCTTCGATATAAAGCTTGTCGTTAACGCCTTGTGCCTGAGCATTACTCCGAAACAGGCGTAAAAAACCGCTTAATGATCCGCTTAAGCGGACATCGGCTTGATCAGCCGTTGCTTCATCAAGGAGGTAAAAGCGTCCACCACTAACTTGGAGATACCAAGGACGCTCACGCAAATTAAGTCGTATAGAAATCGTCTTACCTTCAAGTGGTGCTAATTTTTCAGCGAGCTCTGAGTCTAGGCTTAATGCTTGATTGAGCATCTTTTCTAACAGCGCGCCATCGAACAGCCGCTCAATCATGCTTTGACTCCTTTATGAATCGCAACAATACCTTTATTGATATTTTGGTAGGCCACTTTGGCAAAACCGGCTTCACTGAACATCGTTTGCAAGGTATCTTGATCGGGGTGCATACGAATCGATTCCGCTAAGTATTGATAACTCTCACGATCACCAGCAATCCACTGCCCCATTTGCGGTAAGAAATTAAACGAATACCAGTCATAAGCTTTACTGAGCAACGATGAAGTCGGTTTGGAAAATTCCAGCACCAATACCCGACCGCCCGGCTTCAATACCCGATGCATTTCTTTGATCGCTTGCGCTTGATCGGTGACATTACGTAAACCAAAGGCCATGGTGATCAAATCGATGCTGTTATCAGCAAATGGCAACGCTTCGGCATTTGCTAGCACAAAATCCACATTGGCTAAAAACCCTTCATTGAGCAAACGTTCACGTCCACGCGCCAGCATTTCTGCATTAATATCAGAGACGATTAACTGTCCTGACACATCGCCACCATGACCTGGAGCACGCATCTTTTTGCCCAGACGTGCACTGATATCGCCTGTACCGGCTGCCAAATCGAGTACCGTTTCGCCGGGTTTGACGTCTGTTTGCCACACATACCAGTCTTTCCACAAACGGTGTACGCCAAACGACATCACGTCGTTCATAATGTCATAGCGGCTCGCTACCGAATCAAATACTGCGCCAACACGAGCGTTCTTTTCGTCATAATCAATCGTTTGATAACCAAAATGGGTGGTTTCGTTCATAGTTTCCTCGTGTTTAGGGCAATTAGCGCGACGCGCCCTTTTCTTTAAGCGCAGTTAAATAGCGCTGCCAATAATGTTCTTGATTGGTTGCCAAATCATGCAGCACAGGCCAGCTGTAAAGCCCGCTGTTGTGGCCGTCACTGAACATCAGGCGAACCGCATATTGGCCAACCGGTATGATAGCACGGATGACCACTTCCTTTTTGCCGCCAATGGTCTTCCAATCCTCACCGTGACCGCGTACTTCAGCCGATGGTGAACATACGCGCAAATATTCGGCCGACATAGGATACGGGGTGTCGGCAAAGACCACCATTAACGTATCGCCTTTTTTACTGAGTCTTAATTCTTGAGGTGCTTCATTCATAGCCATTGCAGTAATTCCTTTAAATTCTCCACACGACCGATCGCGCGCGATTCTATCTCGCTATCGCGCACACTACCACCACGCAACACAATTGGCGCACCCGCATCTAACGCCGCTTGTGCACCGTGAATGGAGTCTTCAACGGTTAGCATATGTTCTATCGGCACCCCTAAATAAGCGGCGGCTCGTTGATAAGGCTCCGGATCAGGTTTAGCGTGTGCAACATCATCAACAGTCACAATCACTGAAAAGCATGGCAATAAATCAGCGTCTACGCGTGCGAAATCTTCCAGTGTGCCATCATAATCATCGGATGTAACGAGCGCGAGTGGATAGCCTTTCTCATAGCAGGCACGAATCGTCTGTGCTGCCCCATCAATCAAAGGAATACCTTGTTCAGCAATTAAGCGATCGCGGTTAGCCTGCCAAAGCGTGGTAAAACGTGCCACCTGGCTGGCATCGCCCAAAAAAGTTTCCAATTTAGCAAGAGAATAGGCGGCAGCCAAACCGGTAAACTCGCCAATCATCGCCTCATCAAAATCTACGTTCATGTCGGCAAATGCCGCGCGTAGCGTCATCGCATAGAGCTGTTCAGAATCAAACAATGTGCCATCTTTATCGAAAGCGATCGCTTGAATATCAAGCATAGCGTTCTCCTACTATAGTCGGTTCAATATTGAGCGTTAAAGCAAAACGCTCGTGCACGGCGCGCTGTACATTCGCCGCATAACGCAGGATGTCTTGGCCACTACCGCCTTGATTAACCAGCACCAAGGCATGTTTATGGTACATCCCCACCCCATTCTGGCTCTGTCCTTTAAAGCCGCATTGTTCAATACACCAGGCAGCTGATACTTTAACAAAGCCGGCATGCGCGGCAAAGGCAGGCAAATCAGGATATTGTTTCTGTAAGGCTTTTAGCTCGTTCTCACGAATGACCGGGTTATGAAAAAAACTACCGGCATTAGGCAGCTCGCGAGGATCAGGCAGCTTGTTTTGCCGAATAGTGCTCACCGCCTCGCATACCTGTGCAGGATTAGTGAGTGGTCTCTTATATTGCGCAAGATCAGGGTAGTTAAGCTGTAGCTCGCCATGACGCGCTAAACGAAAGGTGACGGCAATAATAATATAACGATCACGCCAGCCTTCCTTAAATTGGCTATGGCGATAGGCAAAATTGCATGCGGCAGCGCTTAGCTTATGATGTGAATCATCATGGCGATCATAAACATGCACACAATCAATAACTTCACCAACCTCACACCCATATGCACCAATATTTTGCACCGGTGCGGCGCCCACCGTGCCGGGAATTAGTGCTAAATTTTCTAATCCGTACCACCCGTGTTCGCTGGTTTCTTTTACCACATCATGCCAAAGCTCGCCCGCTTCAGCGCGGTAATAAATAAACTGCTCATCCTCAGCGATGACTTGACGCCCTTTTAACTGTAAATGCGCTAAAGGACGCGCCACTTCACCACAAAAAATTACATTACTGCCACTACCGAGCATAAACACATCTGTGGGCAGTGCCGCTAGCTCGTCAGCTTGTTCAATCACATATAAAGATTGAGCCTGTGCACTGGCTTGTAAGGTATGCCAGCCTGATAGAGGTTCATGATGACGGATTTGCATGCAAACCTCTATTTAACATCGTCAAAAAAAAGTACCGCGCCAAAGCGCGGCTATTTTGCGTAACTCGCGGCATTTAATCTACCCCGAGTTTTTTGAGTTTATAGCGCATTGCTCGGAAGCTGATCCCCAACCGTTCGGTAGCTTTGGTTTTGTTGTAATCACAGTCTTCGAGGGCTTTTAAGAGCACCTGCTTTTCAATGTCCTGCATATAGCCTTCTAAATCATCTGGAACGTCTTCATCAAGCAAAAACAACTCATCGGTTGTTCGCCCTTCCTTAGCCTCATGAGTCAGCTCAGAATTTTCTCTTGCGTTAGCAGTTGGTGAGGATGTGCGTTCTAAAGAAAGTTCATCAGCTTCAATGATATCGCTATCGGCAAAAGTAAGCGCACGTTCAAGAATATTTTCTAATTCACGCACATTGCCAGGAAACGCATAACTTTGCAGTTTATCTAAGGCTTTATCGCTTAACTGACGCGCATCAGATTCATGGCGTTTTGCTAAATGTTGCAGCAAGAACGCGGAAAGCTCCGGAATATCTTCTTGGCGATCTCGCAACGGTGGAATGTTTAACGAGATGACATTCAAGCGATAGTATAAATCTTCACGGAATTGCTTTTCCTGAACGCAATGCGCTAAATCTTGATGGGTCGCAGAAAGAATCCGTACATCGAAGAATTCTTCTTTTGCGCTACCGATTGGACGCACGCTGCGTTCTTGAATGGCACGCAGCAATTTTACTTGCATATTTAACGGCAGGTCTGCAATTTCGTCCAGAAAGAGTGTGCCGCCATTCGCTGCGATAAATAAACCGTCTTGGTCATAGTTCGCACCGGTAAACGCGCCCTTTTTATAACCAAAAAACTCACTTTCAACGAGATTTTCAGGAATCGCACCGCAGTTCACCGCAATAAATGGGCCATCGGCACGTGTACTCTTTTGATGAATAAGTCGTGCAACGACCTCTTTCCCCGTTCCAGATTCACCTTGGATAAATACTGGCGCTTGCGAGCGCGCAACTCGGCCAATCATTTTCTTAACTTGTAGCATCCCCTCAGAGGAACCAACCAGTTTGACATTTAAATCATCAGCATCCGCTTCTGAAGACGATATTGTCGTGGTGGATTTGCCTTTTTTAGGTTTTTCGGCGCGCTGTTTCGCCGAGCGGTCATTGCGGGCTTGTTTTTCAGCTGCCTGGCACAAATCGCGCAACTGCTTCAGCTCAAAAGGTTTGTTAATAAAGTCAAACGCGCCGCGTTTTAGCGCGGTGATCGCCATATTCATATCGCCATGAGCCGTAATCATACTCACCGGCAACCCAGGATATTGTTTTTGAATATAGTTCAATAAATCCAGGCCGTCGCCGTCAGGCAATTTAACATCGCAGATTACAAAGCTATACTCGTTATTTTTGAGTTTGCGCAGGGCTTGGCGCACCGAAAAGGCGCTATCGCACTGGATGTTTTGCCCCATGAGGCTCATCTCAATCAACTCGCAAATATCGCGCTCATCATCAATGATCAATGCTTTACTGTTCATTTAAACCTGTAGGTTATTGTTCATCAAAAACCTATATTACCATTGTCTGCTGGATCATACCTACCTGTTTTCCATGGGCTGGTTGTTATTTTCATTATTGGCATAGCGTTCCATCGTAATCCGGAAATGCGCTCCCTTTTCGCCACGTAAATAAACAATTTGCGCATTATTGGCAATGCACATTTCGCGCACCAAATAAAGGCCAAGCCCGGTACCACTGCGCTTTGAAAAAAACGGTTCGAAGATTTTTTCTTCATCTTCTGCCTCAACCCCGGTTCCATTATCAATCACATCAAAGAAGAGATGGTGGCCATTTTTGCTGATACTGGTTCTAAAGGTTATCGTTAAATCAAGCTGGTCGGGGTTATGTTTTGCCGCATTCAACATCAAATTATATAAAATCTCATTAAGCGAACCTGGCGAAAAATACACGGCATAATCAACGGTTGCTGCGATATTGGCGATAATTTCTACCCCAAGCAGTTCTTCGTTTTCTTTAGCGTCCAACATCAAGCGATAAATAAAGGGGTTAAGATGGAACAACTTGGTTTCATGTGGCTTGTTATGGAATAAACGCATAATTTCGGAAATGATCGAGTTGATACGTTTGGTATTACGCAGCATTTTTCCAATCAAAAAACGGGTTTGTAAATCATTATGCTGCTCGAGCAACAAATCAGCTGCATTTTGTACTGAGCCTAACGGATTGCGTATTTCATGAGCAATCCCTGCGGTTAAACGGCCAAGTGAAGCTAAACGCGTTTCACGTACGCGCCGGTAATGGGCTTCAACATCTTCCAAGGTAATTAACGTCAAACCTGATGTGTTGCCACTCCCAATCGAGGCAAAATGGATGGTATAGCTGTTTGCGCCAACCGTAAGAATTTCAAAATCGAGCAGCTGCAAATGAATCCATTTCAGATAGCGTAAATTTAGGCGTTCGGAAAGTTCTGTCAGCTTAATCGGCGATAGATTTTGTTCTTCATAAATATGCTGAAAAATATGTTTCGCTTTTTTGTTGATGATCACGATCGTGCTGCGTGGATCAACCACAATCAATCCACTATCCATTTCTTCAATGATAGAGTTATTGAGTTTATGAAGATTTTCAAGGAGATTACGGTTTAATTCTATTTGAATTCGGTTATCTTGCGCCTGCGCTGAGTAATAACCGATTAAGAACAGCACCAGAGCAAAAATACTGATTTGAAATAATGGCCAGAGCAAATCATACCCATTATCTAATTCCAGGATTCGCCTAACTGTTGAAGGAAATTGGTTAAAAAACCGCATGATATCCGAGTCAATTTGCTGACAGAACATCGCCAGCAACAGCAGCCCCATAATCATCAATACATTGAATATCGCAAAGACCGCTGATTGGCGCACCGACAAGCTCAACACGGATAGGAGAATGGAGGACAAATAGATCGCGATCAGCGTTTGGCTCCATTGCGTGTTGTGATAAGAAATCAACAGCAATAAAAGAAAAAATACATCGAGGACCGCATTGATTAACAAAAATATTGCGCGAGGATGCACGCGTTTTAATGCCGTATTGCACACCAGGAGCATTGCAACATAGCAAAAAGCAAAAATAACGCTCAAAATATGCTCTGGTTGCGGCGCATGAACCGCTATTTCTCGAATATTAAACGACTGATCTGCGCTGACACTAATCGCCACGATAAACATCGCCACAGCAAGTAAGCGAAAATAGTTGCTAAAACGTGCAATACGGACACGGTATTGTAGACTTTGCACTTTAACAATATTGCGCACGCGCCCAGGGGAAGAAAGATTAAAGTTGGGAATGAGGCTTTCATGATAGATCATGTAAATCCCCCCAAATGTATTGCAACCAGGTGAGACCGCTCACCACAGCTGTATCCGCACGTAAAATACGCGGCCCTAACACCTGTGGCTGCCAACCGGCAGCACAAGCTTGTGCCACTTCATCCTCACTAAATCCCCCTTCAGGCCCTACCAGTAAACTCGCTTCTTGTGGCGCCAGTTTGGTACTCAGTTTAGTCGGTGAGGCGTCATGTGGACTCATAATAATCCGCATGCCCTCACTAGAGTTAACCGCCTCATCGAACATCATCGGCGAGCTTAGCTCAGGTAACTGGCTACGTCCGCACTGCTGCGCTGAAGCAATCACAATATTGCGCCAATGGGTCATGCGTTTGGGCAAGCGTTGCGCATTAAGCTGTCGTTCACTACGCTCACTATCAATCGGGATAATACGTGAGACCCCTAACTCCACCGATTTCTGGATCGCAAAGTCCATCGCCTCACCTTTGAGCAAAGCGAGATACAAGCTGATCTTAAGGGGTGATTCATTCTCAACTGCCCGGCTTTCAAGCACACACACCTCAAGCTGGTTTTTGTCAGCTACTGTGATACGTGTTTGATACTCTTTTGCCTCGCCATTAAAAACGATCAATGCATCACCCACACGCAAACGCAGCACCTTGACAACATGTCGGTGCACGTCATCGCTCAACTGGATCTGTTCACCAACAGATAACGGTTGTGGAGTATAAACTCGAATACGACGCGCCATAGGGTCCTTGGGTTGAATTACTGATCGCCATAGTGGCATACTGCTGCCTATTCTAACCTGTTTTACCTCTCTTATCATTATGAGCACAACCACCATTTGTAGCTGGAATGTGAATTCCCTAAAAGTTCGCCAAAGCCATGTTTTAGATTATTTACGTGATGCCTCACCCGATGTTTTAGGCTTACAAGAACTCAAACAAACCACCGAGGCCGTTGATTGTGCGGCGTTTCATGAGGCAGGTTGGCAAATTAGCGTCTATGGACAAAAAACGTATAACGGGGTCGCGTTAATCAGTAAAGCCGCTCAAGAAGATGTCGTTTATGGCTTTCCAGGCGATAATGACCCACAGGCGCGTGCGATCGCCGCAACGATTAACGGTATTCGGGTGATTAACCTCTATGTGCCGAATGGCAAGAAAGTCGGTGATGAAAAATACGAATACAAACTCAGCTGGTTAGCGCGCTTGCAGAGCTATGTTGAAGAAACGTTGCAAACCTATGACAAGGTGGTCGTGATCGGCGATTTTAATATTGCGCCTGCTGACCTTGATGTCCACGACCCCAAAGCATGGGAAGGCAAGATTTTATGCTCTGAGCCCGAACGTGACGCACTGAATAAACTGCTGTCGTTAGGGTTTTATGACGGATTCCGCCATATTCATCCCGAACGTGAACAATTTAGCTGGTGGGATTATCGCATGGGCGGTTTGCGGCGCAACCTTGGGCTGCGTATTGACCTTAATTTGTGTAGTGACACGTTAAGCTGCAACGCTGCGGATATCGATATGGAACCACGCCGTCTTGAACGCCCTTCTGATCATGCGCCAGCCTGGGTTAGTGTAACGCCAAGAGCTTAACGTCGCGCACGAAAAAACGCTTGTAACAGCGCGCGACATTCAGCTTCTAACACCCCGCCTTTCACTTCACTAAAGCGGTGATTATGCTCACGAGCAAAAGCGAGGTCAAAAGCGCTGCCACACGCGCCCGCGCGCAGATCATACGCACCAAAAATAATCCTTGCGACCCGTGCCTGAACGAGCGCTCCTAAGCACATCATGCAGGGTTCTAAAGTGACATAGACACTCACCCCATTCATGCGATGGTTTACAAGATTTTCCCCTAAACTGCGTAGTGTGACGATCTCAGCATGTGCTGAGGGATCATGGTCCGTAATCGTTTGATTACACCCCAACGCTAACAGTTGATCGTCTTTCACCGCCACGGCACCAATCGGTACTTCACCTGCCAATTCCGCGCGCTGCGCTTCTTCAAGTGCTCGCCGCATCCAATATTCGTGGTTTTTTGTCATATCAATACAGCGCTAATGCCCGCAAACAGGCGTGGTAATGCGCGTCTCCTCGATTATGGGGAAAATACTGTTCTCTCAAGCGTAAACTATAAAGCACACCTTGCGCCTCTGCATCCAGCACCCAGCGACAAAGTTGAGATAAACGCACTTCAAGTTCACCTGCCGTATCTGCCAGATCCAGACTGACGCGCTCATTAGCTTGACCACTAAATTGTTTGATTAACATCTGCCCACGGCCCAGCTGTTTCCAAGCAATCCTTGATAACGGCGCACCATAATAATAAGGTGCTAAATAATTAAATTCATCTTCGCCACGCGCGCCGCTCGCGATCTCACCCTGTTGTGCGCTGTGTTGATAAGGAAGCAGCTGGCAACCTTCAGGTTTAGGATACACCAGTACGGTTGATCGCATCTTCAGCCATTGCCAACAGACAAACCAACCTGCAGGATGGGTGGTTAGCACAGTCAGTGGCGCACAGCTTAGCTCACCGCGCGCAAAGGTTGGTTGGGCGACACTGACTTGCGTCTGCGCACCAGCAGCTAGTCCTGAAATCATCTGCTGCTGCCAATCATTGCTGATCTTAAATCCGCCACGCTCACGCCCGTCTTTCTCGCTGATAAGAAAAGAAAAGACTGCTCGCTCACCCACAAAGCTCGGCGCAGCAGGCAAACTTCGAACTTGCAATTTAGCCAACTGCCCTACACTAAGCCCAGCGCTTAACATCACCAGAGTGCTCAACAAAAATGTCAGCGCATAACCCAGGTTGAGCTGATGGTTCGCCGACCAGATAAACAGCAATATCATGACAAACGCGAGGGCTAAACCAAATCGCGTTGGTACAATCGGCATTTTTGCCGCCGTTGGCAGACGCACGAGTACAACAGATTGCTTCCGCCGCAGCCAAAAGTTGCGCACCTTGTTAACCAAGCGGTTAGACATAACTACTGAGGCGTAACGTGCCAAATATCATCCGCGTAATCGCGGATCGATCGATCAGACGAGAAATAGCCCATCTGTGCAATGTTTGCCACCATCGACGCACGCCAAGCGCTTTGATCGCGATAATGCTGATCAACCAATGCTTGTGTATCAACATAGCTGCGGAAATCCGCCAGCGCCTGATAGTAATCGCCTTGAGCCGGGATTAAATGACCATAGCGCCCAGGTTCTTTCGGGCTAAACGTGCCCTTATTGATGCTTTTCACCACTTCGCGCAGTTCACTATCGCGTTCTAAATAATCAAGCGGGAAATAGCCCTGCTCGCGAATTGCGCTCACTTCTTCCACGGTATGGCCAAAAATAAAGAGATGCTCATCACCGATCACTTCGCGCATCTCGACAGTCGCACCATCGAGCGTACCAATGGTCAGCGCGCCATTAAGCGCAAATTTCATATTGCTTGTTCCAGAGGCTTCTGTACCGGCTAAAGAAATTTGCTCGGATAAGTCGGCCGCGGGAATGATGAGTTGCGCCAAGCTAACGCTGTAATTCGGCAAAAACACCACCTTAATCAAATCCCGAATGCGCAAATCATTATTAATCACTTCCGCTACATCGTTGATCAAATGAATGGTTTCTTTAGCGGTGTGGTAGGCAGAAGCGGCTTTGCCGGCAATCAGGAACACACGCGGCTGCCAATCAGCTTCAGGATCTTTCAAAATCTGCTGGTAGCGGTAGATAATGTGCAGAACATTCATCGTTTGCCGCTTGTATTCGTGGATGCGTTTGATTTGCACATCAAATAACGCCTCAGGATTGACTGTAATCCCCAGCGATTGTTCAATATACGCTGCGAGTTCTCGCTTATTCTCAAGCTTTATCTCAGCGAGCGCTTGCTGAAATGCCTCGTCGTGCTGCCACTGCATCAGTGCATTGAGCTCAGCGAGATTTTTACGCCATCCACGACCGATCTTTTCATCTATCAATGCGGATAAGCCACGATTAGCCAGCGCCATCCAGCGTCTTGGCGTGACGCCGTTGGTAACGTTCGTAAAGCGTTCAGGAAAAATGCGTGCGAAATCGGCAAAAATTGATTGCACCATCAGCTGGGAATGAATTTTCGCCACCCCATTGATTTTATGCGAACCCACCACAGCCACCCACGCCATGCGTACATTACGCCCATTGTGCTCTTCAATTAACGACACACGGCGAACCAAATCCTCATCGTCGGGGAATTTCTGCCGAACTTCCTCTAAAAAGGCTTTATTCATTTTGAAAATCAAATTGAGATGGCGCGGCAGTAAATAGCCCAGCATGTCGACTGGCCACGTTTCCAGCGCTTCGCCCATCAAAGTATGGTTGGTATAAGAGAAAATGGCTTGCGCCATCGACCACGCGTCTTTAAACGCGTAGCCGTGCTCATCAATTAGCAAACGTAATAGTTCAGGAATCGCTAAAGCTGGATGGGTATCATTTAAATGAATCGCCACTTTATCGGCTAAATTATCGAGCGTTTTATAGCTGGCCAGATGACGCACTAAAATGTCTTGCAGTGATGCTGAGCATAAAAAATACTCTTGCTTTAAGCGCAGCTCACGACCAATCGCGGTTGAATCATCGGGATAAAGCACGCGTGATAAATTTTCTGAGCTATTTTGCTTTTCAATCGCGGCAAAATAATCACCTTTATTAAATGACGCCAAATTAAAAATATCGCTGGCATGCGTTGACCATAGGCGCAGCGTATTGGCATAGCCATTATCATAGCCAGGAATAATTTCATCATAGCCTAAGGCAACGATTTCCTCGGCTTCACGCCATTTCTTTTGCCCGCCCTCTTCAATCACATGCCCACCAAAGCGAATTCGGTAGCGCTTGCTCGGGCGCACGAAATCCCAAGGGGTGCCTTGTTCGAGCCAGGTATCAGGTTGTTCCACCTGCTGACCATCAACGATCTCTTGGCGAAACATCCCGTATTCATAGCGGATACCATAGCCTACCGCCGGAATTTTCAGCGTTGCTAACGAATCGAGAAAACACGCGGCCAATCGACCTAAGCCACCATTGCCCAATCCCGGATCAAGTTCTTCGGTGATAATTTGGTCAAAATCCAAATCGAGGCCAGCAAACGCTTCACGCATTAAATCATAAACTTGTGAGGCGATCAGCGCATTCGATAAAGTTCGACCCATCAAATATTCCATCGATAAGTAATACACAAAGCGTTGTTTCTCATCGAATTGTTCGCGACGGGTTTGTAACCAGTTCTCAGCGAGTAAATCGCGGACCACGTATTGTGCAGCGCTCATCCAGTTCTGAGGCCTGGCTTCACGAGGGTCACAACCAAGCATAAAAATCATCTTATAGACCAAGGCATTCTTGATTGCTTCAACGCTGGCTAAGGGTTGTCGATAATTAAATTCTTTGCTTAAGAATGTACTCATCACGCTGCCTCATGTAAAACCTTATCCTACCACTGAGATAAAATATTCACCGGCTTAATTAAAAACCATAAAAAAAACCGAGCCTTGCAAATGCAAAGCCCGGTCTTTTTAGTCCCAGTGATTAATAAACTGGACTATAAGCGGCTTGTGGGTTCGCTTCATCAATCGCTTTGATAAAGACTTCTACACGACGCTCTTGTGGGTTATTTTGCGCCGTCGCAAAGCGTTCACCGTAGCCTTGGACAACAAAGCGCTGTGAATTCACCCCTTGTGCGACCAAATATTGTGCAGCATTTTGCGCACGCTTCTGTGAGAGCTGTAAGTTATGCTGCTCGCTACCGCTACCATCGGTAAAGCCATAAACATGCACGATAGTATTCGGATATTGCTGCAAGGTTTGTGCAATTTGATTCAGCGTTGGGTAAAACGCCTGGGTGATTTGGCTTTGATCCACACCAAACAACACTTCGCTAGGAATGTTTAACTGCAATGTGCCCTGATCGACACGGTTCACACCAACACCACTGCCTTGCATTTGCTGCTGCAATTGTTGTTCCTGGCGATCCATATAATTACCAATCAAACCACCAGCTAATGCGCCAACAGCCGCACCAACGTAACGACCATTATCATCATTAACCTGATGACCAGCAACGCCGCCAACTAAGGCGCCAATGCCTGTGCCAATTGCGGCATTTTGGTTTTGTGAGAGCGTTTGGCATCCTGCCAACGTTAATGCTGCCGCACCTGCGACTAAAATGGGATAACGCATAATTTTCTCCTACAGTGAAAAATATTAGGCTAGCATAACATACGCCTACAACGATTAACTTTTCGCAACCACATCGCACCGATGATTGATAAACATGGCATCACCGTAGCTAAAAAATCGGTATTGTGCGTCGATCGCATGCTGATATGCCTCTCTTATCGCGTTATAACCGGCAAAAGCGCTGACTAACATCAATAACGTCGACTCAGGCAGATGAAAATTAGTGAGCAAAGCATCCACGCAGTTAAACGAATAACCTGGGGTAATAAATAAATTGGTATCACCTTCAAAAGGCACTAATTCACCGTCTCGTGCGGCGCTTTCGAGCGCACGTAAACTCGTTGTACCAACCGCAATGACACGCCCACCACGCGCACGACACGCTTTAATGGCATCAACCGCGCTCTGATCAACGCTCAACCATTCTTCATGCATCACATGCGCGCTTAAATCTTCCTCACGCACCGGCTGAAACGTACCCGCACCGACATGTAACGTCACTTGTGTGCAGGCAATACCACGTGCGGCAATCGTCTCGAGCATTGTTTGATCAATGTGTAGGCCTGCCGTTGGCGCGGCGACCGCCCCCGGATGTTGCGCATAAACGGTTTGATAGCGCTCACTATCGAGCGCATCAGCGTCGCGTTCTAAATACGGCGGAATCGGCATCTCCCCATGAGCGGCCATTAACGCCTGCCATGGTTTTTCGCTGGTCAGCGTAAATAACGTATTGTCGCGCCCGCTAACCGTAATCCGATCATCACCAATAAAAAGCTGACTCCCTTCTTTTGGTGATTTCGATGCGCGCAAATACGCACGCGCCTCATGGGCGGATTTAAGCCGCTCAATAAGGATCTCAACCTTACCACCGCTGGCTTTTTGCCCGTGTAGCCGTGCCGGCAAAACACGGGTGTTATTGAGTACCAACAAATCATCATCGCCAATAGTGTCTAGCCAATCGCGCATGCCATGATCGCTAAGCTTTGCGTGTTCATCAGCTTGTGGCTCAACCACCAACAAACGGCTATCACTGCGATTATCCAGCGGATAACGCGCGATCAGGCCTTCAGGAAGATCAAAATGGAAGTCGGATTTTTTATACATTTTCATGCGGTTACTTGCTGTTGTGACAATCTCTTGCCAAAGTTTTCGTGAGTGAGTAATCAGTGATTATCGTTTAACCGGCACAGCCGCTCGGGATAAACGCGCCCTGCTGCAACGCGCCCGACGCCAAAAAAAGCATCATCATCGTAGAGCGCATACTCGCCTGCTGGATAATCAGCCAATAATTCAATATCGTTACCATGACGGATAAAACGTATCTTTTCCGCTGGGACGACCAGTTTTGGTAGCGTGGACACGCAGTCAGTTAAAGGCAACAAAAGTTCGTCCAAGGTCTCAAACGCTTTTTGATCGGTAAGATCGCTGATTTGTTCTAGTGGGTGCATGCCTTCAGGCAAATGCCCGATTTGCACGCGTCGAAGCGCTATTGCATGCGCAGCGCTACCCAAATAAGCGCCAATATCACGCACTAAAGCGCGAATATACGTACCCTTGGAACAACGCACACGCAATCGTGCGCTCTCATGGTCGAAATCCAACACGCTTAGCTCAGAAACATTAATGCTACGCGGGGCTAATTCAGGGTGCTCACCACGGCGTGCTAAATCATAAGCACGCTGGCCACCCACTTTTAGCGCTGAATAGATCGGTGGCATTTGCTGTTGCTCGCCAAGGAAAGCGTCACAGACCGCCTGCCAATTGTCACCATTAAGCTCAGGAATTGCTGCACGATGTAGCACAGCGCCTTCGATATCGTCGGTGTCGGTTTGCGCGCCTAAGCGCAGCGTCACCTCATAGCTTTTATCAGCATCGAGTAAATAGCTGCCAAATTTTGTTGCTTCACCAAAAAGTACCGGCAATAACCCACTGGCAAAAGGATCGAGCGTACCGCCATGTCCGGCTTTTTGCGCTTGGTACATGCCGCGAACCCGCTGCAACGCCTGATTGCTACTGATTCCTATCGGTTTATCAAGCAGCAGAATGCCATCTAACGCTCGCCCTTTTCGCCGACGCGCCATGATTAGCTATCCTGAGCCTCGTCAGAATCGTCGATATCTTTGACTAAATCTTCGAGCATATGCTCCATGCGCGCGCCATATTCGACCGATTCATCGTAATAAAACGTCAGCTCTGGCACTTTGCGAATGGTTAAGCGCTTAGCGAGATAATGGCGAAAACGCCCAGTATGCTCATTGAGCGCGTCAACCAATTCTGCACGCTCATGCGGATTATCGAGCACATGCGTGACATAGACCTTGGCAAACGCTAAATCGCGCGTCACACGCACATCGGTAAACGACAGCATGCTCGCATGCGGATGATCGAGCAGTTCGCTCACCGCTTGGGAGAGTTCGCGCCGCATCTGTTCGCCGATGCGGCGTGTGCGATCAATTCCTTTTGGCATTACAAGCTCCGCTCAACGCTCACGCGCTCGTAGCACTCGATCTGGTCGCCCACTTTGACATCGTTGTAGTTCTTAACCCCAAGACCACATTCAGTCCCAGCACGCACTTCATTGACGTCATCTTTAAAGCGACGCAACGATTCGAGCTCACCTTCGTAAATGACCACATTCTCGCGCAAAACACGGATCGGATTTGAGCGCTTGAGCAAACCGTCTTCAACGACACACCCAGCGATTGCGCCAAGTTTTGAAGAGCGGAACACATCGCGCACCATGGCAACCCCAATAATCTCTTCACGGATTTCTGGCGAGAGCATACCTTGCATCGCATCGCGCACCTGATCAATCGCTTCATAGATAATGCTGTAATAGCGCAGATCAATGCCTTCTTCTTCAATCAAGCGTTTTGCATTCGATTCCGCGCGCACGTTAAAGGCGATAATAATCGCTTCTGAGGCTATCGCTAACTGCGCATCAGATTCGGAAATCCCACCGATACCAGTTGAGACGATATTGACCTTAACTTCATCAGTCGACAGCTTCATCAGTGATTCAGATAACGCTTCAACCGAGCCTTGAACGTCCGCTTTAATCATCAAGTTAACGGTATGCACTTTATCTTTATCCACGTTGCTGAAGAGATTCTCGAGCTTCGCTTTTTGCTGACGCGCAATCTTGATTTCTTTGAATTTACCTTGACGGAAATTCGCAATCTCACGTGCTTTACGTTCGTTTTCAACAATAACCACATCATCACCAGCATTCGGCGTACCGGATAAACCAAGCACCTCAATTGGCGTTGATGGACCAGCTTCGGTGAGCTCGTTGCCTTGCTCATCCAGCATCGCACGAATACGGCCGTATTCCATACCAGCCAACATGATCGCGCCTTTTTTCATCATCCCAGCTTGAACGAGTACCGTTGCGATGCTGCCTCGGCCGCGGTCTAGGCGTGATTCAACGACCACACCTTTACCAACCCCGGTTGCAGGTGCTTGAAGTTCAAGCATTTCTGATTGAATCAATATTTGCTCAAGCAGCTCATCAATGCCATCGCCGCTTTTCGCAGAAACATGGGCAAAGAGATGCTCGCCGCCCCATTCCTCAGAAATCACGCCGTGTTGTGAAAGCTCAGATTTCACGCGCTCAGGATCAGCTTCTGGCTTATCCATTTTGTTAACCGCAACAATCAGCGGCACACCAGCGGCTTTCGCATGTTGGATCGCTTCAACCGTTTGTGGCATCACGCCATCATCAGCGGCCACCACCAAAATAACCACGTCTGTCACATCCGCACCACGCGCACGCATCGCAGTAAACGCCGCGTGACCTGGCGTGTCTAGGAAGGTAATCTGACGGCCATTATCGGTAGTCACACGATACGCACCGATATGCTGGGTAATCCCACCAGCCTCACCAGCGGTAACTTTCGTTTTACGAATGTAATCTAGCAATGAGGTTTTACCATGGTCAACGTGACCCATAATCGTCACCACTGGTGCACGCTCACGCATCTCGCCCATGTTCTCATCAGCTTCGGCAAATACCTGCTCTTCGAGCTCATTCTCTTTGGTCAGAGTATATTCATGGCCCATTTCTTCAGCAACTAACGCAGCGGTTTCCTGATCGAGAATCTGGTTGATGGTCACCATCGAACCCATCTTCATCATGATTTTAATCAGCTCACCGGCCTTAACGCTCATTTTCTGCGCTAATTCACCGACAGTGATCGTTTCAGGAATACGCACTTCCTTACTCACTGGCGCTACCGGCTTCTCAAACTTACCGCCTTTACGCTCGCTATGGCGCTCATTGCCACGCTTGCTACCACGTGAACGGCGCTCGTCATCACCACTTTTTACCGCACGCTTACCGCTACGGTCATTTTTGCCATGGTATTGACGCTCTTTAGACTGAATATGGAAACGACTTTCCGCTTCTTCTTCATAGCCTTCACGCTTGCGCACATCCGCCATAGCGGCCTGACGCTCACGCTCGAGCAACTCTTTTTCTTTTTTCGACTTGGCTTCGCGTTCTTTTTGCTTTTTCAGCTGCTCTTCAGCATTGGCTTTAGCCTCTTCAGCTTCACGCTTCACTCGCTCTTTTTCCTGCTCAGCAAGTTGTGCCTGCAGTTTTTCTTCAGCTTTTTGACGCTCAGCTTCTTCTTTTTTTGCCTGCTTTTCTTCTGCGGCCTTACGCTTTTTACGCTCAGCTTCATCAGCAACGCGCTGACGCTGACTTTCTTCAGCTTCACGACGCTCGCGCTCTTCGTTATCACGCAGCGCGGCACCTTGCTCTTGGCGCTTTTGCTCAGCCATTTGCTGGGCAATTTCACGCGCGCTCGGCTTCTTAACAGCCGCTTTTGCGTTTTCACTCTTAGCTTTCGCTGGCTTTTTAGAAGCTGGCTCGCTTTTCTTCGCCGCCGGCTTACGTGTTTTCGACAAACCCAATTTAGAATTTTTACGCGATTGCATGTGCTTGGTTAACGCCACTTTTTGCGCAGGAGTCATCGTCTCATCAGCGCTGCTAACGTTAATTTCCGCTTCTTTAATCAAGTCCAACAAGCGGTTAACTGGGATTTTTAATTGTTTGGCTAGTTCTGCTACGGTCATTATTTTCCCCCTTAATTACGATTGTCGGAACCATGGTTCGCGAGCTTGCAGAATAATCGCTGATGCTTGTTTCTCATCGAGCCCACTTAGCGTGGTCAGCTCATCAACAGCTAATTCAGCAACATCTTCTTGAATGCTTAACCCAGCAGCGGTTAACTGCTCTACCAAAGCCTCATCAAGGCCCATTTCTTCAATTGGTGTTTGCATTTCTTCTTCAGGATCATTATCAGCAACAAACGCCTGAGTGAGCAAGAAATCGGTCGCGCGTTCTAGTAACGCGTCAACCAAATCCTCATCAAAGGCTTCAATCGCTAATAAATCCTCACGGTCAGCATAAGCCACTGCATCGGCGCTGGTAAATCCAGCCGCATTCAGCTCAACCGCCACTTCTTCTTCAATATCCAGTTGGGTAGCCAGCGCTGCTTCTTGAGCATCTTGCTCGGCCTCAACCTGTGCATGGAACTCTTCTTCGCTGAGCACATTGATCTGCCAGCCGGTCAGCTCGCTCGCCAAACGCACGTTTTGACCGCCTTTGCCCACTGCTTGTGGTAATTTTTCTTCGACCACCGCGATATCGATCATCTTCTTATCCATATCAACCCGCGAATGGGTGATATTTGCTGGCGCCATTGCTTTACAGACATAAGTCTGCGGATCTTCGTCCCACAACACAATATCAATGCTTTCGCCGTTGAGCTCATTCATCACCGCCTGCACACGTGAACCACGCATACCCACACAAGCGCCAACCGGATCGATACGCGGATCAAAGGTGCGCACCGCGATTTTCGAACGAATGCCTGGAGCACGCGCCGCACCCATAATCTCAATATTCCCCATATTGATTTCTGGCACTTCAAGGGTAAAGAGTTCAGTCAGCAGCTCTGGAGCAACACGGCTGATTTGTAACTGTGGGCCTTTAAGCTCACGGTTTACTTTCGCCAAATAACCACGAATACGATCGCCGCTACGCAGAGGCTCACGAGGAATCATATCCTCACGCAAAATCGTCCCTTCCACGCCGCCGATATCAACAATCGCATTACGACGCTCATGACGGCGCACAATCCCATGCACCAATTCACCTTCTTTATCGATGAACTGCTGATAGACTTTTTCCCGCTCCGCTTCGCGTAATTTCTGGATAATGATTTGCTTGGCCTGCATCGCGCTGATACGCCCAAACGGCTCATTATCGATTTTAATTTCATACACATCGCCGGCTTTTAAGTTCTCTTCCGGCCATTCAATCTCAGCCACACTTTCGCGAATCTCAGCATCCGGGTTTTCTAAAATCGCTTCATCATCAACGATTTGCCACACACGATACGTTTCGTATTCACCGGTACGGGTGTTGATGCTCACGCGCGCTTCGATATCCTCATCATGGTGGCGTTTGCGCGTTGCTGCAGCAAGCGCTGCCTCGAGGGCTGAAAAGATCACCGAACGATCAACGTCTTTCTCATTCGCTACTACTTCGACAATTGCTAAAAGTTCCTTAGCCATGATAACTCCTTCAGTCCTCAAAAATCGGCACCAAACGCGCCTTATCAATATTCTCGTAATCCAACACGATAACCGTTTGCTCTTTGCTGTCAGGCAATAATAAGCTCACTTGCCCTGCCTCTTGATCTACCGATTCAATCACACCAGTAAATTTGCGCTGATTACCCACAGCGCGACGCGTCATCAGCTTCACTTCAGCGCCGACAAACTGCGCAAAATGCGCCAACTCAAACAACGGACGATCCATACCCGGCGAAGACACTTCCAGCGTATACTCCGCGCTAATCGGGTCTTCCACATCAAGCAAAGGATTAATCTGTTCGGTCACCTCGACAATATCGTCAATCCCGATACCACCTTCAGGCTTGTCCACATAAATGCGCAGGATAGCATTGCGTGTGTTGTGATGATATTCAACACCCACCCATTCGTAGCCCATCGATTCCACCAATGGACGACACAATTCGCTCACTTTCTCTTCACGCGACATACTGCCTCCTCGCAAGCCATATTTCAGACAAGAAAAAAGCCCTATAAAAGGGCCTCTTTCAAAATTTGGAAGCGGGGGCTGGATTTGAACCAACGACCTTCGGGTTATGAGCCCGACGAGCTACCAGACTGCTCCACCCCGCACTAACTAGGTGGCTTATTATAGGGATTCTCGCTGACAATGCAAGCTCTTTTCGTATGAATTTAAATTTAACCTTCGCCTTATCAACAAACCTTATTGATTATACGCTGTTTTTGCCCAATAAATGTGTGCAAAAAATCAGATTTCCATCAAATATGAGCACTGAGAGCCCGAAAACCTTACTTTCGACCACAGTTTTTGCCCAATAGATACCACTTCAGCCAGTTGATGATGTGAACCGCACTTGAGTTAAGCTTTCTCTTATTGACGTCCCGGCCGAAAAACATTCAACTCCTGCCATTGTGGTGTGAGATCAGGCATGATCTGAGTCTGCAGCCAAGTTTCAGAGATAGCGTCGTCCATTAGTCCCTGTCTTTGCAGCAGTCCGTACATGTTGCTGTCCTGTCCCTGCACGTCTCGCGAGATCAGTATCGTTATGTCTGGGCGCTCGAATGATGTAGATTCACTCGTTTGTTGGTTTTCTGATGAGCCGGTCGCCTGTGTGTAAAGTAGGTCAGCCAGTCGTGCAGGCCCAGGTGCCCAGTCATAATCGGGCTCGCGATAAACGGCTTCTGAGGCCTGCGCAGCCAGTATATCTTGCCAGTTGCCGCTAGGTCCATTAGCTTCTTCAAGCGCCAAGCAAGACTGACCAAAGCAATCCTCGGCTGCTGCCATTTCATCGCTGATGACGCGACGGCTGGCTTGGCGTACGTCAGCGTACTTGCCCTGCACCGGCCCCATAGCCAGACGCCAGCTCACGTGTGGACCACTACCAAAAATCTCACGCGGTGGCCAGTTTTCGCGCGCCACGTATTGGGTGACGTCCTCCCAGTGTGCGTTGCCTAGGTTATAGCGTGTGATTTCAACGTAGGCGGTGTCAATGGTATCGCAAGCATCAAAAACCTGCCGCTGGTAGTAAGTGATGTAGTATCGTGCGTGTGGGAGCACACCTTCCATAGCGTCGAAGAGCAACATCGCTCTGGTCACCGTGCCCAGATCAGCATCTGGCATCATGACAGACTGACCTGCCCCAGGAAAACGTGCGGTTGTGTAGAACTGATCCCAGTCCATTTCCGCCTCCAAATCCAGCGACTGATAGCCTGGAGCACCAGTGAATTGGTCGGTATCAAGCTGAACTTGATCATAAAGCTGATCAGAGGTGGCTTCTTTTCCTCCACTGATGGTTATCACACCACATTCGGAACTGCCTGATGCAACCGTAGTGGCTGATGCAGGTGTAACTTCGGTGGATATGGAAGAAGCTGTATGCTCGCCACTGCTATCCTCGCGCAAATAGCGCTGCGCCACCCAGCCGGTACGGGATGAATCGGCGCTATGCATCAGGCACCAGCTTTGAGGTAAATCGCTACGCTGCTGCTCGGTCATTTGCATCCAGTAGGCTTGAGTGACAAGAGGGACGCAGGTGACTTGCTGTAAGCCCCGCTCATTAGGCATAAAGGTGTTAATAACAGAATAATTCGTGCCGGGTCCCATGCGGGCATTTAATACATCATCTGCAGAAACACCACTTACACGCCAAGCATCAGGACCATGACCGTCTAGATCAGCCCACGCACTGGAACAAAGCAATATAAGCGCTGTACCAGTAAGAATGTCATACTGTCTACGACCAAAATTTGTCTTGATTCTCATAGTTATGTTATCTCTATACAGTGCCACGCAAGCGTAACGTGGTTCTTAGTGTCATATCATTGTCATTGGTGCTTACATCGACCGCCGCTCAGCCCATGCCAAATCATCACGGGCTCGGCGCAGCTGATACCAAGTGTCCTCTAGTTCACGCCGCAAATGGCGTCTTACGCGATCATCACTTTCATTGTGAAGCTGATATTGGAGTTGCTCAACCTCGCGGTTTAGATCATCCACGCGACGCTGTGCGTCATACACAGCCTTACCCTGTTGATACCAGTAAACAAAATCGCCTTCTAGCTGCGGTGGACAGACATTGCGGTAGGGGCTGCCAGCACGCCCTTGCGCCACGCCATTGGCCGGTGTGCAATATTGCAGCACACCAGCATCCCAGCCTTGGCGATAGCGCATAGCATCAGGAGCCATGCCTGCCTTGGCGCAGGCTTTACGGTGTTCTATGATGCGAGTGGGTGCGTAGCCGTTACGGCCGTCTTTATAGCCCTGTTCGTTCCAGTTAGCCACCATACACTCTTCAACAGACATACTGGCGCAACCAACCAAAGTTAGTACTGCAGCTATAGCCACACCTAATTGGCGATAACTCATGGTGTCACCTCGATGATGGAACGCCCCAACACAGCGGTATTACCTAAGTCTGAATAGCGAACTTCATAGCGACCTGGTGTATCTGGTAATGTGAATTCTTGGGAGGCATTGCCCGATACTTGGTGTGCCTCTAACCAGGTAAAATCCGCTGCGCTGGCCTCTGCTATGGCAATGCGATGATTAGCGCCTTCTGAATTTACGCTCCAGCTGACGGAAACACTCTCACCGACCTTGCCCTGAGTTGGAACGTTCAACCCAGCACCCGAATCTAGCGCAGCATCCGCATTAACCACTTCTACTGGTGTGTGAGCCAACGTGCGCAACCCTTCATTGAGTACATAACGTAGCTCGTACAACCCAGAATTGCCCGGAGCATTGAGACTGCTCTGGTGTTTATCGTACACGCGGATATACGCATGTCGCGTGCCTTCTTTAGCATCGGCTGGGACAATAGTGATGAAATCCTGAGGGTTGATCGTAACGTCCCATTCAAAATCGAATACGGCACCATTAACAACCTGATCTGGGCCCTTGAGCGTCACCTCGCTATCGACCACCTCCACTGGTACGCGAGCCAACGTGCGCAACCCTTCATTGAGTACATAACGTAGCTCGTACAACCCAGGATTGCCCGGGGCATTGAGACTGCTCTGGTGTTTATCGTACACGCGGATATACGCATGTCGCGTGCCTTCTTTAGCATCGGCTGGGACAATAGTGATGAAATCCTGAGGGTCGACCACATTATCCCATTCAAAATCGAATACTGAACCCATGGTGACCTCTGTTGGAGCAGAGATGTTCACCTCAACTCCAGTCACCTCTATCATGCGAGTCGCAAGATCTCGGCGGGAGTTGTGTAGAATATAGCGGATTTCATACGTGCCCGCTTCCGCAGGTAATTTGAGGTTGGCAGGGTTACCTACCCGCGTATAGAAGTTATGGATGTCGGCCTTGTTGTCGCTATTAGGCTTGAACACGCCAATGTAGTCATCCTTTTCATCGGGCCCACTCCAGATAACGCGCACGTGAGACCCAGCAGCAGCGCTGTTAGGCGCATCCAAAGATGCCTTCAGCTCAACCACTATGGGGATCGTTAGTTTAGTGTCGTTAGATTTCATCACCAGTTCAGACTCAGCGACAGCACCATCGACATAGCGCTCCACTGTCACATCATGAACACCAGGTGACAACTTAGCAGAGGCAACACCAGCTTCATCAGCCTCAAAGAGGATTTCACCAGTCACACCATGGCGTACTGTCCAGTGCAATCCACTCTTGATGATGGGGCCGCCATCCTGATCAGTCGCCGTCAGAGTGACCTCGGCTTTGGTGACTTCCTTGGGCTCTGGCTCGGGCACTTTTTGTTCAACCTTTGCCTGCACTTGTTGCAACGCACCTTTGAGCTCTGTCGCGTTGCTGGCTGGCACGAAGATGCCGCCAGTGTTATCTGCAATACACGCCAACGCTTGGTTGCTCACTTCGTCCAGATCAAATCCGACCACATGTGCGGTAAAATCAACGCCTTTGGATTCCAGCTCTGCAGCCACAGCACAAGGGTCACCCTGACAAGATTCCAACCCGTCGGAGATAAGCACTACGGTAGCGTTGTTATCACGATATTTAAGCACATCAGCAGCATGCTTTAGTGAATCAGCAATGGGTGTTTTGCCTTTTGGATTGATGGCGTTGACGGTGGCGATAAACTGCTCGTGGTCCACCGGCTGCGGCGTGATCAGCGTTTCAATATCTCTGCAATCACCAGCGCTACGGTGCCCATAGGCGATCAATCCTAGATTAGTTTCTACTGGCCAACTTCGCACCAGATCGGCCATAACCTCACGAGCGGTAACAATCTTGTTGACCCCATCGATCTGTCCCCACATGGACCCTGAAGCATCGTAAACGATGAGTACATCCTCAGCAGCTTGCACGGCAGATAGTGATGAACATAGTGCAAGCGTTAGAGATAGCGTTCCAGTTTGTTGAAAGCGTTTTTTCATATCCTATCCCTCGTGCATATTTATTTGTTATTACTCGTATTTATTTGGGAAAGTCAGAGATCATTTACCCCCTGATTAAAATTATATTATATACTCTACTTATTACCATATTAACATACTAATGCGTATATATGGCAAAGGAAGAACACGTATTGCGTTTACTGATATGAGCTGTTCATACAATTAGCCGTTGCTGGTAGTCTTTATTTTGTATGTTTCAAGGAGCAACACCCTCTTTTCACGGTTAAGTCAGTGTATAGTCCGCTACTTTATTTTGAATACAACACTGCGGAAATCCGCATTTAGAGCTTCTATGCATACCGAGCAACAATCACACAATCGTAGCACTATCAACTCACCCGTTTTTTACACATCCGCACTACTTATTATTAGCCTAGTGGTATTTGTAGGCATTTTTCCGTGGATAAAATCACCTCATTGGTGGCATTGGTCATCTATTTTCGGGTTTTAAAGTGGGTATTCTTTGGGGCCTCGCAGTCTTATTTATTTTGCCTGCAGGAATTATCCATTTGATTATTTACTGGGAAGACGCCAAAGGCCCTTTCAAGATGCAGCTCTTAGGCATTTTAATTATTGCGCTTTATGCCATTACAAATGACGGGCTATCGTCTATCGCAGAAGCCATCCAAATATGACGAGAAAACGTATTACTTACAAATGACACCTAGCCTTCTTTTATAACTTACAATACTCCTTACAGATAAATAACGCTCAACTGCTCTGATGATTTAACCAAGGCCTTAGACACTTATGAACGTTAAAAAACTTACACTTTTAGTCAGTTTCATTTTCTCAACTGCCTTTAGCTCAGCCGCCTTTAGTCAGGTTGTATACCAGATTAGCGATTTCTCTGATCTTTACAGAGGTGAGTTAACCATCCCTGATGATTACGCGGATTTGAACGCTAAACAAGGTATTATCAACATTTATGAAAAGCGGTTTAACCAAAAAATAATAAGCACCCCATTTGATGGCTTGGTATATCTACCTAACAACGAAGGAACGTTTGATTTACATTCGTTATGGCATTATTACTTAGATCAGCCCATTGTTATCTACGATGACCTCAACTTTGATGGCAAAAAAGATATAGCAATCATGCAAAGCGACCCAGCATGTAGCGACAAATTAGCGTATTTGGTGTATTTGGAAACAGGTAACGGCCTTAAGCTCCATGAAGAACTTTCAAACCTCACAAAAGAATACTGCATGATGTTTGAGCGAGACTTCGATACTCAAACGATAAAAGTAGCCACACCTGAGTACAGCTACCAAGGTAAATCTGCCGAGTACAAGGTTAGTGGCGACAAGCTTATCCTCTTAAAACTTATTGAATACACACAAAATAAAGACTTTGTTATCAACAATTTTACCGCCAAAATCAAAAAAGGCGATGGTTTTGAAATCGAAACTTACGCCTATATAAACCAGTGGGCTGATGTACAAGACGTACATATTTTAAACTTTAAAGACGGCAGAGTTATGCGCTTAATTAAGGTCTTTTCCGGCAGGGATTACATCATGTTTACTCATACAGAGGCCGACGGTAAAGTGATAACAACCTACTCAGGCCCTTTTATTTACGATACGAAGCGAGACGTAATTACTTTTAGTCAGGACGGTAAAGATTATCAACTCTTTAAAGACACTGTTCTTGTTACCACTAATAATGAACAACAACGCCTGGAAGCCTTGCCATCAGAGGATGCTGACTTAACCTACTTAAAAGCCATGCGAGATGATTTTGCAAATCTCGAATTTAGGTAAGCCCATGCTGAATAAACAAAGGCTAACCGTTCTGGTTAGCCTTTGTTTATTTTAGCTTCGGATTATTCCGCGCCAAAGGTTCGAGGTCCTAACATTTCAGGCATCCTAATCGGTTTTTCACCAAAGTTTTCATGATCACCTAGCACTACACCATTAACCGTTAAACCATAATTGGTGTGTTTATGGAATGATGATTCAAATTCAGTGCGAGTTGATGCCACATCACCTAGGAAGCGTGGATCCTGTGGGCGCTCCTGGCTATTGATAAATTCAGCCAAATCCCAAGACTGCTGAACAGACATTGAGTTCGGCTGCCCAAGCGGCATATTATGGCGGATAAAGCTTGCGAGCGTATATTTACGCACAATCCCTGCGCCCCAGTTATAAGACGTATCGCCCCATAGCGCTGGGAAGACCACTTCTTCATTTTGCACCAAACCAGCACCATTATCACCGTGACAAATGCTGCAGTTTTCCATAAAGGTCTGCTTGCCGCGTTTGTAGTCAGGCGTTTGCTCTGGATCTGGCAATTTAGGATAACCGCGTCCATAGATCTTTTGATCCGGATAAACCGGTGAGCCTTTGGCGAGCCACTGAATATAGCTGCTAATCGCTAACATGTTATCGCTACCGTATTCTGGCGGAATGCCGTTCATCGAAAATGCGAAACAGCCCGCAATACGCTCTTCTAAGCTATTTACATGTTTGTTTTTACCACGGTAATCAGGGAGCGTAGTCGCTGCAGGCCAGATAGGACCAGCAAACGGCATACGACCTTCGCCCATGTGACAGCTTTGACAATTCATGCTGTTAAACACAAATTCACCACGCAGCTGCTGGGTGTTCATAAATAAATCATAGCCACGACGGATAACCTGCTTTAATTCAGGTCTAATATTGGCTGCTTCCAAATCTTCCATCGTTGGCGGAATATGCACCAATTCATTCTCTTGCGGATCAAGATTACCAACCGGATTCGTATAGTCCGCGGCGTTTGCCCATGACACAGAGCCGAATGCGACCACTAACGCACTAAAAATTGATTGTTTCATCATAATTATTCTCCTTAGTGCGAGTTTTGCGTTGAGAGCCACAGAGCAACAGCATGAATTTCTTCATCATTCATGCGCTTTGCAATCGTGCTCATGAGATTTTGCGGATCATTATAGCGAACACCCTCTTGGAAGGCTTTGAGCTCTTGCTCAATATAGCCCGCATGTTGTCCAGCAATCGCAGGGAAATGTGTGCCAGCACCTTGATTATCCGGCCCATGGCAGCTCTGACAAGAAACAATATATTTATCCCAGTTGCCTCGCTCAGCCAATTTTTGACCTAACGCCAACTGCTCTTCGCTCGCCTCTTCACCACCTTGTCCCGGCAGTTTTGGTAATTCACTATAATAAACAGCGAGGTTTTTCATTTGCTCATCGCTTAATGGCAGCACAATCGCTGCCATAGTGGGGTTTTCGCGCGCACCCTCTTTAAAATCCTGCAACTGTTTATAGAGATATTCAGCGTTCATCCCAGCCAATTTTGGCCATGACTCACCGCCAGGTATATTTTGCCCACTACCATCTTCGTGGTGACAAGCCGAGCAGACAATGGCCGATTTATGTCCTTCTTCAGCATTGCCTTCTAAGGCTAAAGCGTTTAATGAGAATACGCTCATACCGAGGCAGCTCATCGCAAGCGAAAGCTTCATAATTCATTCCTCATGTGATTTTTAGATTATTTATGCGTCATGTTATACCACAAATAAATGACTTTGTAGACTGGAAAAATAATCAATACTGACTATAACTAAAACCCAATATTGCTTATACAGTATTTTTTATGCTTTATTCGTACAAAATAAGCCCTTTCCTTAACCGCTTAATTATAGTGCTGCTTTAGATTCCCTAATCACAGATTGAGTGATATTATTCATGGGCTATAGATAACAGTTATTAAAGACCTTAACTAAACCACTCAAGGAGAATAGTATGAATCTACCACTAAAAAAATCACTCTCTGTAATTAGCGTCAGCATTATGCTGAGCGTAAGCACCCAGTCGCTAGCGCTACAGCAAACCGCTATTTATTCATCCGTTGATCGCCACCACCCTGTTTGGGCAGCTAATGGTATGGTCGCCACTCAAGAAGCATACGCCACCGAAGTTGGCGTGCAAATTCTCGAGAAAGGCGGCAACGCAGTTGATGCAGCGGTTGCTGTCGGCTTCACTCTGGCAGTTACCCTACCGCGCGCTGGTAACCTTGGTGGCGGTGGCTTTATGCTCTATTTCGATAACGACGACGATAAAGGCGTGGCTATCGATTATCGGGAAAAAGCCCCGGCGAATGCAACGCGTGATCAATTCTTAGATGCCAATGGCGATGCGGATAGTAATTTATCGCAATTTCATGGCCTATCTGTTGGTGTACCAGGCACAGTTGCAGGCCTGTTAAAAGCACACGAAGAACACGGCAGCTTACCGTTAGAAGACTTAATCACCCCAGCCATTGAGTTGGCAGAAAATGGCATTGTTGTCAGCCCTGATTTAGCGGATTCACTTGCTGATCTAAAAGAGCGGATTGGCAAATGGCCAAGCAGTGAAAAAATCTTCTACAAAGCTGATGGCTCAAACTATGAACCCGGCGATATTTTGGTGCAAAAAGATTTAGCCAACACCCTGCGTTTAATCCTTGAAAAAGGTGCGGCTGGATTCTATGAAGGGCCAGTTGCTAAAAGCATTGTCAAAGCGGTTAAAGAAGCTGATGGCAATATGGAAATGAGCGACTTTGCGAACTACCAAGCGGTCAATCGTCAGCCAGTCGCTGGGGATTATCGTGGCTATAAAGTGATCTCCATGCCGCCACCATCTTCCGGTGGAATCCACATTATTCAAATTTTAAACATGTTAGAGCATTATCCGATTGCTGAAATGGGCGTGAATAATGCCGATACGATGCATGTGATGGCTGAGGCGATGAAATTAGCCTACGCTGATCGTTCAGAATATTTAGGCGATGCGGATTTTGTGGATGTACCTGTTGAAGGCTTGACCAGTAAAGAATACGCGAAGAGTCTGGTTGAAGGCATCGATTTAGATCATGCTCGCCCTGCCAGCGAAATCAAACCAAACAACCCGATTCCTTATGAAAGCAATCAAACCACGCATTATTCGATTGTCGATAAAGAAGGCAATGCGGTCGCCAACACCTATACTCTGAACTTTTCTTACGGCACAGGCTTAGTTGCTGAAGGAACAGGCGTGTTGCTCAATAATGAAATGGATGATTTCTCAGCAAAACCGGGGGTACCTAACGGCTATGGCTTGATTGGTGGCGATGCGAATGCGGTTGAAGCCAATAAACGACCGCTGAGTTCAATGAGCCCAACAATTGTCTTAAAAGACAACGATCCATATTTGGTTACCGGTAGCCCAGGTGGTAGCCGAATCATCACCACTACCTTGCAGATGATTCTCAACGTGGTTGATCATGACATGAACGTGGCCCAAGCCACCCACGCACCGCGCATGCATCACCAATGGTTACCGGATGAAATCCGTATCGAAGAAGGCTTCAGTAAAGACACCATTGGCCTACTCGAAGCCAAGGGCCATACCGTGATTGAAAAAGACGCCATGGGCAGCACCCAATCGATTATGATTGAAGAAGGCGGCCTCTACGGCTCTTCAGACCCACGTCAACAAAATGCCTTAACCAAGGGGTATTGACAAACTTTGAGTTTAATGTCGTTAACAAGGTGATGTCCTTGTGACTAAATCCAAAAAATTAAGCGGCTCACTATCGGTGAGCCGTTTCACTTTCTACTTTTCTTTACGGCTACCTATCTATTTTTTTGTGCTGACTAAACCCATTTTTGCCGAGCGCTATCGCTTGTGGTAAGATTGCGCGCTTTTTTGGGTTCTAGCTCTTGCGCGCTCTGGCATTTTATATGCACTCGCTTTAGCGATGTTTTTTGCGGTTGACCGACAAACAACCCTTCTTTTTTTAACGCTTGTATGCGCCTTACACCGACTGTGTGTACAGGGTTATATTGCCTTAGGATTTGTGATGCTTTACTCCTTAAAACAAACTTGGTTTTCAAACGTTCGTGGCGATGTGTTAGCCGGGATCGTGGTCGCGCTTGCTTTAGTGCCCGAAGCGATCGCTTTTTCGATTATTGCTGGCGTTGATCCTGAAGTCGCGCTTTATGCTTCTTTTTGTATTGCGGTCGTGATCGCTTTTGTTGGCGGCCGCCCGGGGATGATCTCAGCAGCAACCGGTGCAATGGCGCTACTGATGGTCAATCTGGTTGAAGATCATGGTTTGCAGTATCTGCTCGCTGCCACTTTATTATGCGGTGTGCTACAAATTATTGCGGGTTATCTCAAGCTTGGCGCACTAATGCGTTTTGTATCGCGTTCTGTGGTCACTGGCTTTGTTAATGCGTTAGCGATTTTGATTTTTATGGCGCAGCTTCCAGAGCTAACCAATGTTACTTGGCATGTCTATGCGATGACGGCCGCCGGCCTTAGCATTATTTATTTGTTCCCCTACCTGCCGAAGGTTGGCAAAATCATTCCCTCACCATTGGTGTGTATTCTTGTGCTAAGTGCGGTTGCTATGGCGTTAGACTTAGACATTCGTACGGTAGGCAATATGGGCAAGTTGCCAGACACCCTACCGGTGTTTTTATGGCCTGAGGTGCCGCTTAATTTTGAAACGCTGAAGATTATCTTTCCTTATTCTGCAGCGCTCGCGGTTGTTGGCTTGTTAGAGTCGATGATGACAGCGACGATTGTTGATGATTTGACCGATACACCCAGCGATAAGAACCGCGAATGTAAAGGCCAAGGGATCGCCAACATTTCTTCTGGGCTGATTGGCGGTATGGCAGGTTGTGCGATGATTGGTCAATCGGTAATCAACGTTAAATCAGGCGGTCGTACGCGCCTTTCAACGCTCACCGCTGGTGTTTTTTTGCTGATCTTAGTGGTCTTTCTCGGCGATTGGCTAAAAGAAATCCCGATGGCGGCGTTGGTTGCGGTAATGATTATGGTCTCAATTGGTACATTCAGCTGGGAATCGCTACGTGATCTGAAAAAACACCCTCTTTCAACCAACCTAGTGATGCTTGTCACCGTGGTTGTGGTGGTCTTTACCCATAACCTAGCATTTGGTGTGCTCGCTGGCGTCCTGCTTGCTGCGATGTTCTTCGCTAATAAAGTCAGCCATTATATGGCGATTGACTCAACGCTCGATGAAGCTGGCGAACACCGCACTTACGAAGTCACAGGTCAGGTGTTTTTCAGCTCTGCGGATAAGTTTATTGCCGCTTTTGACTACAAAGAAGTGTTGAACAAGGTTACCATTGATTTGAGTCGTGCTCATTTTTGGGACATTACTGCCGTTTCTGCGTTAGATAAAGCGGTGATCAAATTTCGCCGTGAAGGAACAGAAGTTGACGTTCAAGGGCTTAACCAGGCGAGCGCGACAATTGTTGACCGATTTGGGGTTCACGACAAACCCGATGCCATTGATGGTCTAATGGGACATTAAGAGGAAAATACGATGACTTATGTAACTGCTTGTATCGACGGATCAGTTTCCGCACCAGCTGTTTGTGACTATGCCTCTTGGGCGACACTTCGTTTAGATGCCCCACTGCGTTTTTTACACGTATTAGACCAACGCCAATACCCAACTGAAACCGATTTAAGTGGCAATATTGGGCTAGGCAGCCGCGAACATCTGCTCGAAGAGCTCGCCTCACTCGATGAGCAGCGTGGCAAACTGGCTTTAGAACAAGGCCGTGTGTTATTGAGTGCTGCCAAAGAGCGTGCGGTTGCTGATGGCATTAGCACACCTGAAGGCAAGCAGCGCCACGGTAGTTTGCTCGAAAGCTTACAAGCTATGGAATCAGAAATTCGCCTGCTAGTCATTGGTCGGCAAGGTGAAACCAGCAGTGGCTCTGAGTTGCACGTTGGCAGCCAGCTTGAAAGCGTTATTCGCTTAATGCACCGCCCTGTATTAGCGACCCCAGCTGAGTTTACGCCACCAAAAAGTGCCATGCTTGCTTTTGATGGTAGCGAGAGCACTAAAAAAGGCGTAAAGCTGCTTGCAAATAGTCCATTATTCAAAGGCTTACCGATTCATTTAGTGATGATTGGTGAGGAAAACGCGAAAAACCAGGCGCAATTAGATGAAGCTGCGGCGACCCTGAATGCAAAAGGACACACGGTGCAAACAGCGCTACGCCAAGGTGACGTTGAGCAAACACTACATGATTATCAAAACGAACAACAGATTGATTTGCTGATTATGGGTGCGTATGGGCATTCACGAATTCGTCAGTTTTTCGTTGGCAGCACAACCACCAACATGCTAGAAACCGCCATTACCCCAATATTATTACTGCGTTAATTTTTAAGCATTAAATCAACGAATAAAAGCCCATACGTAATGGGCTTTTGAGCATTTGTATTGTTACTTACCCAATATTGATAGTTATCTATTCTCAATGGCTTAAGGTCGTTTCAGTCTGACCCATTCACGAGGAATCTGATAATCCTTACAGGCTTCGCAAAGAAGCCCATCTTGTGTTTTTACAAAATCCAGCGTTGTGTTGATTTTTTCGTCGTCAAATCTCGAAATGCCTTCTATAGTTATCTGAAAACCATTATCCAATAGGCTAATTGTCTGCGTATCCTCGAAATCACCTAAACTCAATTCACTACGTTCAAAAAAAACAAATGGTACTTCTGCTTGGTTATCCCTTACTAACATAACCGGGATCAGCATGCGCTTTAGCCTTTGCTCATGTATGCCAAAATAAGCCTGCTTCATATTCGAGAATTCTTTGGGAACATAAGCGCCATCAGGATAAGCAGACTTTAAGAAATCCTGTGTGAATGCTACAGAGTAAAGATTAGGCACCGCTTTTTCATCAATCAATTCACCTTGTTTATAGGCGACTTGTTTAACGCTATCGCCATCAACAACCAAAAAGTAAGTCTTACCATCAGCGTTATCCAAACCTGACTTAACTAAGTTTTCCGGATCTAGCATGATGTGCTCATACACAAAGGGAACGACAACCTGCCCATCTAAATTAAGCGCACCCCATCGACCATTGAATTTTGCTGTGCTGAGATTTGGTTGGAAATTAACCTCATCATACTCCAGACCTAAGACTTCATATTTTGCCTCAAAAACCAATTCACCAGTCTTTATGTCTAGCAGTCCGTATAAATTATTTTTCATCACTTTTAAAAAAAACCGATCGTTCCAGACAGTCGGCGCCCTTTCTATCGTATCGAAAGAACCCTGAGCAACTCTTTGTCCTGCTTCATCGATGATAAAAAGACCCGTGTCTTCAGTGCAGCTTTGTGTGATAAATCGCTCATGGTCGCCTAGAGATTCTAAAAAACGATATTCGACTGGGATGACCGTGTTGGCGTGATTATCCAAAACACCAAAACAATAGGCTTCATCTGATTCAGAAAGCAGCCGACCAACCAAAAAGTAACTTTCCTCACGATCACTTTTTGAATCCAGTCGATAAAAATTTATGTGATCATATTGACCCACAGGAATGACTTCTTTACCTTCTTTATCTAGGACATGGATAAAGTACTCAGAACCTTCTCGCCATTCTCCAATCGTGTGCTGTCCATCAGATAACAGTCGTTCGTACTGAAAAGTTGTTTTGTAAGGACCTGCTTGACAGCTATATTCATCCACACGAGTGTTATCTTCGAGATTGAATACGCTAGATGTAAACACGCATGAATCGGTTCTCGGTGCTTGAGCTAGTACTTGCACACCTACAAGCAACAGAGCAATAACAGTAAAGGGATTGATGAGTCGTTTAAGCGTCATTTAATTTAGCCTTAATCAGATTCAAGGGTATGGCTTTCTAGCTTACCGATTTTTTAACCCACTGATCAAGATAATAAACTAACCACAGGCCTTAACACCCTAAATTGGCTAAATTTACTTAGCCTGTAGATAGGTGTTGCAGCTCTATAATTAAATTCTAAGCTAACCAATCTCTAGGTTTTAAGTATTCACCGAGTTTATGTTCAGCGGTTCCTTCAGCGTACTCTTTACGGTAATGCCAGCTGACAAGATTGGGCAAACTGACCAAGATCGATTCGATACGCCCACCGGATTGCAGACCAAAAATAGTGCCACGGTCATACACTAAGTTGTACTCGACATAACGGCCACGGCGGTAGAGCTGAAATTCACGTTGCTCGTCGGTGTAAGGTTTGTTTTTATTGTTTTGAAAGATGGGAATAATGGCGTTTAGGTAGCCATCACCAACCGCTTGCATAAAAGCAAAGCAGCTCTCAAAGTCCCACCCTTTGCCATCAAGACCGCTGCCGACTTCGGTTGAGGCATTAAGATCATCATAAAACAAGCCACCGATACCGCGCTGCTCATCTCTATGCTTTAAATAAAAATACTCATCGCACCACTGTTTGTAAGCTGGATAGATATCTTCACCAAAAGGTTTACAAAGGTCATAACACGTTTGATGCCAAGCTTTACAGTCAGCATCTACGGGGTAAAACGGTGTTAGATCAAACCCGCCACCAAACCACCACACAGGCGGTTTGGTTTCATCTTTGGGGTAAGCAACTATTAAGCGCACATTGGCATGAGAGGTGGGCACATGCGGATTTTTGGGGTGAATGACTAGTGACACACCCATGGCTTCGGCGCGTGCGCCAGCAAGCTCTGGGTAACGATCAGAAGCTGCTGCTGGTAAGTGGTCAATGTGGATATGACTAAACATCACCCCACCTTTTTCAACCACCTGCCCTTCTTCTAAAACACATGAGCGCCCACTGCCCTGGTGTTTGCCATCAGTGATTCTATCCCAATCATCGGCGATAAAACGTGCATCGCTCGCGCCATCAGCGCCACCTGCTTGCTCTTCAGCTTCTAGCGCCTGACAAATACGCGCCTGCAAACCTTTTAAATAGTGCGTGACGGCGGCAATATTGTCTTGGTTAATACGTTGCATAATGTTCTAACTATCCTATACGTGATTGTGCTAGCCATATTTTGCGCGTTTGGCGGTCTTTATCAAACCAAAAACTATAACGGCATCACTTATAAGTGACGCCGTTATCATTTCAAGGTTAAGCGACTGTGTGGCTGACTATTCCCACTCAATGGTGGCTGGTGGTTTACCCGAGATATCATAGACCACGCGAGAGATACCGTTGATTTCGTTAATGATCGCGCGCGACACATCGTCAAGAAAATCATAGGGCAGGTGCGCCCAACGCGCGGTCATAAAATCAATCGTTTCCACCGCGCGTAACGCAATCACATAATCATAACGACGACCGTCGCCCATGACGCCTACTGAGCGCACTGGCAAGAACACCGCAAATGCCTGACTGGTTTTATCGTATAAGCCGTGTTCGCGCAGTGCCGCGATAAAGATCGCATCGGCTTTTTGCAGCAAACGGACGTATTCTTCTTTGACTTCACCTAACACACGAACGCCTAAACCCGGGCCTGGGAACGGATGACGGTAAAGCATTTCAGCAGGCAGACCTAGGGCCACACCAAGCTCGCGCACTTCGTCTTTAAAGAGTTCACGCAGTGGCTCGAGGAGTTTAAGCTTCATATCTTCAGGCAAGCCACCCACATTGTGATGCGATTTGATCACATGCGCTTTACCGGTTGCGCTACCAGCTGATTCGATCACATCCGGATAAATGGTGCCTTGTGCCAACCAGTGAACGCCATCAATTTTTGCCGCTTCTTCATCAAAAATCTCAACGAATAACCGGCCGATAATTTTGCGCTTTTCTTCTGGGTCTGTAATTCCTGCCAAGGCATCAAAATAGCGCTGCTGCGCATTCACGCGGATGACGTTTACGCCCATATTTTGTGCAAACACAGCCATCACTTCATCGCCTTCATTAAGGCGCAATAAACCGGTATCCACAAACACACAAGTGAGTTGTTCACCAATTGCTTCATGTAATAATGCGGCAACCACTGACGAATCTACGCCACCAGAAAGTCCTAAGACGACATGATCATCGCCAACTTGCTGACGAATCGCACTCGTATTTTCTTCGATAAATTGCCCAGTAGTCCATTGTCCACGGCAGCCGCACACTTTGTGAACAAACGCACTAAGCATGGCAGTGCCTTGCGGTGTATGGGTGACTTCCGGATGAAACTGCAGACCAAAATACGGCTTGCTATTATGGGCAATCGCAGCAATCGGCGCATTATCAGAGCCAGCCACCACGTGCATATCTTCGGGTAAAGCCACCACATGATCGCCATGGCTCATCCACACATCAAAGCCAGCGCTGGAGTCAAGCGCGGCAAATAAATCGGTTTCCCCTTGTACAGTGATATGTGCGTAGCCAAACTCTTGTTTAGCAGCAGTTTCCACCTTGCCACCAAGCTGCACAGCGAGTGTTTGCATGCCGTAGCAAATACCCAATACCGGTACACCCAGCTCAAACACAACCTCCGGCGCACGAGGGCCATCATCAATGGTGGTAGATTCTGGGCCACCGGATAAAATAATCCCTTGTGGGTTAAACTCGCGAATTGCTTGTGGATCGGCGTCCCAAGCATAAATTTCGCTATACACATTCGCTTCGCGTACCCGTCGGGCGATCAGCTGGGTGTATTGTGAGCCAAAATCTAAAATCAGGATTTTCTCGGCATGAATGCCGTGCTGCTTACTCGTCATAATTAGTGTCTTTGATAGTTTGGTGGTTCTTTGGTAATCGTTACATCATGGACATGCGATTCTTGCACGCCAGCGTTAGTGATTCTGACAAAACGTGGCTTGCTGCGCATTTCCGCTAAATTATGACAACCGACATAACCCATAGAAGAGCGCAAGCCGCCAATAAGCTGTTCAATCACCCCAGACAATGAACCTTTATACGGCACACGCCCTTCAATACCTTCCGGCACCAATTTTTCTGCTTGTTTGCCTGATTGGAAATAGCGGTCTGCTGAACCTGCCGACATAGCCCCTAATGAGCCCATGCCACGATAAGATTTATACGAACGCCCTTGGAATAGCTCAACCTCACCTGGTGATTCTTCGGTACCTGCGAGTAAGCCGCCGACCATAATCGCGCTCGCACCAGCGACAATCGCTTTAGCGACATCACCAGAATAGCGGATACCGCCATCGCCAACCACAGTTACGCCACGTCCAGCAACCGCTTCAGAAACGACATCGATTGCGGTAATCTGCGGCACACCAACGCCAGCCACGATACGTGTGGTACAAATTGAGCCAGGACCAATCCCAACTTTCACCACATCCGCACCCGCATCTGCTAAAGCAATCGCTGCTTCTGCGGTAGCGATATTGCCTGCCATAATCGGAAGATCAGGGAAGCGTTGACGCACTTCTGCGACTTTATCGATCACCCCTTTTGAGTGACCATGCGCGGTATCAATGGTGATTAAATCCACGCCCGCTTCCATTAATAAGGCGATACGCTCATCAGCATCACCGCCTGGGCCAATCGCCGCGCCGACACGCAGACTTTCGTTCTTATCCTTACATGCCTGTGGGTAATTTCGCGCGCTACGGATATCTTTTACAGTAATCAAGCCGCGCAGGTTAAATTCATCATCAACCACCAGTGCTTTTTCAATGCGGTTTTTTTGCAAAATCGCTTTAACTTCTTGCTGAGTGGCGCCTTCTTTAACTGTTATCAAGCGATCTTGTGGGGTCATGACATCGCGCACCAAACGATCATCTTCGGTGTAGCGAATATCGCGGCGGGTGACAATACCGATCAGTTTGCCGGTTTCATCATCAAGCACAGGGAGGCCTGAAAACGCATGCGTCCGCGTTACTTCGCGCACGTCACCAACAGTATTATTCGGTCCGATAGTCAGCGGATCACGAATGACCCCGGATTCAAAGCGCTTCACTTTGCGCACTTCGGCGGCCTGTTCAGCTGGGGTCATATTTTTATGAATGATCGCCATCCCACCGAGTTGGGCGAGTGCAATCGCTAAACGCGCCTCACTCACTGTATCCATCGCGGCAGAAATGATAGGAATATTAAGGACAATATCGCGTGCTAAAGGCACAGAAAGATTAACGTCGCGGGGTAGAATATCGGAAAAATCCGGAACCAGCAGAACGTCGTCAAAAGTAAGGGCTTCTTCGATGATGCGCATGACGCCTCCCAAGTTTAGAGGCACGGCATTTTACCCGATTTTACGGCTTAATCAAAGCACCAACCTTATCATGCCACGTATTCACAATATGGCAGAAAATCTTGGCGGTGAGCTCAGTGTCGTATTTCGCGCCATGCGCTTGCTTGCTGTCGTATTCAAATCCAGCATATTGTGCGATGCGCGCGAGCACGGTTTGTCCATAAGCGAGTGCGCCAAGTGATACCGTATCTAAAGCGCTAAATGGATGAAACGGGTTACGTTGATAATTCGTGCGCTCAGCGAGGGCATTGATAAAACCGAGATCAAATTGTGCGTTATGCCCGACCAAGATGGTACGCGAACAGCCCTGCTGTTTTTGATAGGTACGAATCGCACCAAAGAGTTTCTCAGCCACTTTTGCCTCATCCCAGGCTGGGCGCAGCGGGTGATAAGGGTCAATACCGGTAATTTTCAGCGATTCAGGGTCGATATTGGCATCAGCAAACGGCTTAACGTGGTAATGCAAGGTATCAACCAAGTGCAAGTGACCATGTTCATCGTAGTTGACAAAAGTCGCCGCAACTTCAAGCAAAGCATCTTTTGCCGAGTTGAAGCCGCCGGTTTCCACATCGACCACAACAGGCAAAAAATTACGAAAGCGCTGGCTAATTAACGTATCGCTCATGAAGACTCAAAAATAAAATGAATGGGCTATTGTAACGTGAAAGCGCTTGCCTGTGGGGAATATCGCCAGATCGGTTTTAGCGTTTAGGGTATTCATGCGGTGCACCATCAGCGGTATGTTTAAAACGACGATGTAACCAATAATATTGCGCAGGATAACGACGGATTTCTTGCTCATAGGCCGCGTTAACCCGTGTCATTACCGCCTCATCGGTGTCGTTGTCTTGGGGCTTGATTTCTTCGGCGACTCGCACGCTATAATTGCCGTCATCTTCTCGCCACATGAATACCGGAATCCAGTGCGCCCCACTACGCTCACGAAGCTTCGGCAAAATATTCACACTGGCCGTATTAATACCAAAAAATGGTGCGTAAACGCTTACCCGTGGCCCCATATCCTGATCAAGCGCATACCAGATATTGCCACCGTTTTTTAAGAGTTTTAAGGTCAGGCGCATGTCTTGATAATGCACCATATCGGTTGCCGAACTGGCGCGGTGTTCTTTCAGCCAATAATTGAAAAAATCATCGTGCAGCGGTTTATACATCCCGGCGGCGTCTATATGAAGCCCAAGCAAACGCAGCCCCAGTTCAAGCATGGTGCTATGAATACCGACTAAGATAACCGGCACATCAGGGTTATTAATGAGCGCTAGTGAATCAGGGTCCGCGCTAAAAGTCGTGCGTTTTTCTAATTGTTCATCGCTGGAAAACCACGCCATCGCACTTTCAATCACTCCTCGCCCCATATTTTCACTAAAGCTTTTGAGCAGCGCCTTGCGCTCCTGCTCGCTATATTCGGGAAAGGCTTTAGCAATATTGATCGCGCTGATTTCGCGGCGATACTTAAGCAGTCCAAGCACGCCACGGCCAAGCCAACCACCTACGCGCAAACGCAAATGATGCGGCAACAGGGTCAATAATCGCAGCACACCGAGTAATAACCAATGCCCCCAATAACGAGGGTATAAGTAACCGCGTCGATTCTCAGAATGATTTGTTGTTTGTTGTTTGTTTGTCATAATACGCGTGTTCTCAAACGGATCTTGCTTATGCACATTATTTTAGCCTCCACCTCGCCCTATCGCCGCCACATTTTACACAATTTGCGCTTAAACGTGCGCACAGCAGCGCCAAACATCGATGAAACCCCATTAGAAGATGAACCCCCACAAGCTTTAGTGGCTCGTCTGGCAGCGTTAAAGGCACAAGCTATTGAGGCACCCGAGTCAGCGTTTGTGATCGGCTCCGACCAAGTCGCGACCCTTGATAATGCCATCCTCGGTAAACCACACACCGTAGAACGCGCCCAAGCGCAGCTACAGAAATTCAGTGGCCGAGAAGTGGTGTTTTATACCGGGCTCTGTGTGCGCCAGGGCACCACGATTCGCACCATTGTTGAGCCTTTTTCTGTGCAGTTTCGCGAGCTTGATCAGGCAACGATTGAGCGTTATATCGCCCTCGAAAAACCGCTAGATTGCGCTGGCAGCTTCAAATCAGAAGGCCTTGGCATTCATCTTTTTTCTGCACTCAATGGACGCGATCCCAATGCGCTGATTGGCCTGCCGACGATCGCCCTTGGCGAACTATTTCGTGAGTACGGCGTTGATCTGCTCGCCCTTGCCGAATAATGTATTAATCTGCTGGGTCACACTGCTTTTTAGATCACGCGTCAATTGCTGCCAAGGCGTGAGATCCGGCGAATACACCACTACAGGCATCTCTTGGCCATAGCGCTCATCAACCAATTCACGAAGTGAAGCTAAACCATCAACCAAGCCAAGTTCTTCAGCCTGCGCGCCGCTCCAAAACAGCCCACTAAAGAGTTGATTGCTTTCAGGATCTACCAGGCGATCGCCGCGCCCGGCTTCGACCGCATCGATAAACTGCTGATGTACGTCATTAAGCACTTGGTTCATATGCGCGACTTCATCGCTTTTTAGTGGCGCAGCCGGGCTTAGGAAGTCTTTGTGCTCACCGGAAGTAAAGGTACGCGACTCTACACCAATATTGTCTAATAAATCTTGCACGCCTATCGATTGCGAAATGACGCCGATAGAGCCAACAATACTCGCCGGATCAGCATAAATCTCATCAGCGACTGCGGCAATATAATACGCGCCCGATGCGCCAACATCATTAATCACGGCATAAAGCGGTTTATCGTTATCAGCTTTTAGCGCCTGTATATGGCGGTAAACCTGCCCTGATTGAACCGGTGAGCCGCCAGGAGAATTAATGTCAAGCACCACAGCTTTGGCATCAACCGCTGCAAACGCACGATCGAGCACTTCGTTAATATCCTCAGCGTTCGCTTCCATGCCAGCGCTAATCACCCCATCAATCTCAACCACCGCGACATGCGCATTAGCAAAAGGTGAGGCATCTTCACCTTTATTGGGTACAAAAAGACGCACAGCAATGGCGATAAAGATCAACAGCCAGATCAGGCGGAAAAAGATCTTCCAGCGCCGGCGGCGACGCAGCTCAGTTATCGCTTCTTGCGCAACTTGTGCGAGCGCATGTTCTTCATCATAGGTCACGATTTTTTCTCCAGTTGTTCGAGTAGGTCCTTAGCGGCTTGCGGCAATGCTGCCTGCACATGAATGAGTGTGTCTTGATAAGTAAAACGGATTGAGCGTGCATGTAAAAACATCCCGCGATAGCCGCGCTCGCAAATCGATTGATTAAATGACCAATCCCCATATTTATCATCACCGGCTATCGGATGATTAAGATGACTGGTGGTAACCCGTATTTGATGGGTGCGACCGGTTTCGAGCATCGCTTCAATAAGTGTCATCTCAGAGAATTCTCGTGAGATATGAAAATAGGTTTTGGCGGTCTTACCGCCTTCTCGCACCACTATTTTTTCGGCTTCTTTATGTAACTGCAAAGTTACTTCCGTACAGTGCGCGTCCCACTGACCTCGAACCAGCGCCCAATAACGCTTTTCCACCGCACCATCATTCATTAATTGCTGAAAGGCACTCAATGCTTGACGATGCTTACCGAGCACCAAACAGCCTGATGTGTCCCGGTCTAAACGGTGCGCGAGTTCAGCATAATGCTCACCCCACTCGGCGCGCACAATATCAATCATCCCATATTGCTGTGCACTGCCGCCATGCACCGGTAATCCTGCCGGTTTATTGAGGATTAAGAAATTATCGTCTTCATAAAGCACGCTTTCTGCGACCGTCTTTTGCCATTGCGGCGGAATCCATTGCGCCACGCGCTCGCCTTCAGGGATTGGCGGTAAACGTAGCTGATCGCCAGCAGCTATCCTGCTGGTTGGCTTCAAACGTTTCTTATTTAGTCGCGCCTCACCTTTACGCAACATCTGGTAGATGCGGCTTTTAGGCAAGTTTGGATAACGCTTGCGGATAAAGTTATCCACGCGTTGCCCATCATCTTCAGCACTAATTGTTAGATAATGTACACGACTGGTGTCAATTTCGCTCATAAACATCCAAATAATAAAAACGGCATTTTAACCTAATAAACCTAGCATAGCGTGCACAATAAGATAAATAAAATACCGCGTGCGCTTGCGCAAAAATGACGGATTTGTGATAATCACAGATTACAAATTGTATAAAAAAGCTTAAATCAGGAGCGCATCATCATGACAGCAACTCAAGAAAAAAACGGTATTCCACGTTTCGTTAAATGGATTATCTTTGTCGCCTTTATTTTTATGCCAATCTTTTTGGTTTTACCTTTCTTCTTTTGGGGAAATACGGATCCTACCATCACAATCGCAGAAGAGAATATGATTGCTACACGCACAGCGCCAGTGGGTAGCGTGAATGTAGCAAGTGAACAACAAAGCACAGCAGAAAGCGCTCCAGAATCAAGCACTCAATCTGATAGCCCAAGCACAGAAACTGCCGCTGCTTCATTCGATCCACAAGCCACTTACGATAGTATCTGCGCAGTTTGCCACGCGAATGATATGTTAGGTGCACCAGTATTTGGTGAAGCTGCGGATTGGCAAGCGCGTTTGGACAACGCAGGCTCATTAGATGCTTTAGTACAGTCAGGGATTACTGGCGTCGCTGCTATGCCACCTAAAGGCGGCGCAGCAATCAGTGATGAACAATTCCATGATATGGTTGTCTTTATGCTTGATCATTCTGGTGTCTCAGTACAATAGTTGACGCCATCGCGCCATTGGCGCATAATTATTAAGGTTACGTTACTTTTCAACCAGGAGATAATAGACGATGAAAAAGCTACTGTTAAGTGCCGCCATTATGGCAATCAGCGCCTCAGCACTCGCGCAAACCACGATTAAATATTCTCATGTGGTTGCCAATGACACACCAAAAGGACAATCCGCGCTAAAGTTTAAAGAGCTGCTCGAAGAGCGTTCAAATGGTGAATTTTTGGTGGAAGTTTTCCCAAATTCACAGCTCTATAATGATGATAAAGTTTTAGAAGCACTGCTTCTAGGCGACGTACAGATCGCTGCCCCATCAGTATCTAAACTCAATCGTTTAACCAAAAAATTGCAGCTCTTTGATCTGCCATTCTTGTTTAAAGATATGGACGCGGTTACCTGCTTCCAGGAAAGCGATGCTGGGCAAGAATTACTGCACAGTATTGATGGTAAAGGCTTGATGGGTTTGGGTTATATCCACAACGGTCTCAAGCAGTTCTCAGCGAGTGTTCCGGTACGTGTTCCTGCTGATGTTGACGGTAAGAAGTTCCGCATCATGTCTTCAGATGTACTCGCGGCGCAATACCAGGCAGTTAATGCGATCCCGGTGAAAAAGCCATTCTCTGAAGTCTTTACCCTGTTGCAGACCAAAGCGATTGATGGCCAGGAAAGCCCATGGTCAAATACGTTCTCGCAGAAGTTCTACGAAGTTCAGCCGTATATCACCGTCTCTAACCACGGTCTACTCGACTATATGGTGATCACTTCAAACGAATTCTGGGGTTCTTTATCTGAAGAAGATCAGAAGATGGTTAGCGAAGCGATGAGCGAAGCCATTGCCTACGGTAATGACTTAGCTGCTGAGATTAACGAACGCGACCGTAAAACGATTGCTGAAAGTGGTCGTAGCGAAATTATCGAGCTGACTCCTGAAGAGCGCCAGCAATGGGTTGACGCCATGCGTCCGGTGTGGGCACAGTTTGAAGAAGAAATTGGCGCAGAGCTTATTTCTACCGCTGAAGCCTGCAATAAATAAGCATTTTCTCAATTTGTTATTAGCTTTAACACACCGGCTTCCCTAAGCCGGTGTTTTTGTAAGAGTATCTAGCGAATCATTACCCGATACCTAATGATAAGCCAAGATCTCCCTAGATGATAATTAGGAGACTAACCGGTGATTAAATTTCTTCACCGCAGCGAGGAAGCGCTGCTTTGTTTATTGCTCGCCAGCCTGACCATCCTTGGTTGTTGTGATGCCATTTTCCGCCAAACTGGCACCACTGCTTTGTGGATGGAAGAGGCGCTGAAATGGAACGCGGCATGGTTTGTGTTATTTGGTGCATCTTTTGGCGTGCGTACTGGATCACATATCGGTTTGACCGTTCTGACTGATCGCATCAGCCACCCCAACATCAAAAAAATCATCGGTTTGATTGCAGTTGCTGTGTGTATCGCCTATACGGCGATTTTCTTAACCAGTTCATGGGAATACGTGCAACGTCAATACAAAATCGGTTTTGACATTGTCGATATTCCAGTCAAACAATGGATTCCTTATACCGGTCTTCTCGTGGGCTTTGCCTTACTGTTTTGGCGATTTTTAGTGCTCGGGATCAATATCCTGCTGGGTCGGACTTCTGGCTTCGCCTACGCTGATGAAGCAAAAGAAAGCGTTGAGCACCTTGCGCAACCTAATTCCACGGAGCAACAAGTATGACCACAATTTTCCTATTTACCTTGTTATTTACCGGGATGCTGCTCGGCATGCCCGTCGCCGTGGCGTTAGGTTTTTCATCCGTATTAACCCTGCTCTTTTTTACCAACGATTCATTGGCGAGCATCTCGCAGCAATTCTATAGTGCCACCAGTGAGCATTACACCTTACTCGCGATTCCATTTTTCATCCTCTCTTCAGCATTTTTGACTACCGGCGGTGTCGCTCGGCGAATTATCAATTTTGCCAACGATAGCGTGGGGCATATTCGTGGTGGTTTAGCGATGGCTTCCGTGTTGGCGTGTATGATTTTTGCTGCAGTTTCGGGTTCATCGCCTGCGACGGTCGCAGCAATCGGCTCAATTGTGATTGTTGGCATGGTCCAAGCAGGCTACCCGGAAAAGCTCGCAGCGGGGGTCATTACCACCGCCGGCACCTTGGGTATTTTGATTCCGCCATCGATCGTTATGCTCGTTTATGCAGCTGCTACACAGGAATCCGCTTCTAAACTCTTTGAAGCCGGATTGGTTCCAGGATTGCTGATGGGTAGCGTATTGATGGTCGCGATTTATATCGTTGCACGGATCAAGAAACTCCCTTCTCTGCCTTTTCCAGGAGTAAAGCAGTGGTTTAACAGTGGCGCTAAAGCTGCTGGTGGCTTAATGCTCATTTTTATCGTGCTCGGCACAATTTATATGGGTATTGCCAGCCCTACAGAAGCCGCGGCCATTTCTGCGGTTTATGCCTTCTTCATTGCGGTATGGGGCTATCGTGATATTGGGCCATTAAAAAATGTGCCCTGGCGTAAAGAAGATGAAGCGATTGGCGCTGCAGTAATACGAAATCTCGGCATTTCGTTACTCGCGATCCCGAAAACCTTCACCAACCATGAAGTGCGCGATAGTATTCTCGATGCCGCAAAAGTGAGCATCATGCTGCTGTTCATTATCGCAAACGCCATGTTATTTGCGCATGTGCTGACCAGCGAGCGGATTCCGCACCATCTCGCTGAAGGGATTGTGAATATGAACCTCCAGCCTTGGATGTTCCTGATTATCGTCAATATCCTGCTGTTGATTGCGGGTGCATTTATGGAGCCTTCAGCGATCATCCTGATTATGGCGCCGATCTTATTCCCAATCGCGGTTAAGTTAGGCATTGATCCTATTCACTTAGGGATTATCATGGTGGTTAATATGGAGCTCGGCATGCTCTCACCACCAATCGGGTTGAACCTGTTTGTGACTTCTTCGATTACCGGACGTGATTTAGGTTGGGTGATCAAGGCTGTGGTGCCGTGGTTCTTGCTGTTGATTTTCTTCCTCGGCTTAATCACTTATGTGCCGGAAATCACCTTGGCGTTCCCGAACTACTTAGACCAACTACGTAGTGGTGGATAACACAACTTTTGCTTAACAAAAGGCGGCAAATCAAGTATGATTGCCGCCTTCTTTGTGGGCCTGTAGCTCAGTTGGTTAGAGCAGGCGACTCATAATCGCTTGGTCGGGGGTTCAAGTCCCTCCGGGCCCACCATTTACCTAAAGTATCTTTGTCGGCGTGCTTCAAAAAGCATCAGCGCACACGCCACCGATACATTCAGGCTTTCCATGCGTTCGTCCATCGGAATCGCGGCTAGATAATCGCATTGCTGGCGAATACCATAATGAATCCCATCACCTTCATTACCCACCACAATCGCAAGCGGAAGGTTTAAATCGACCTCATAAAGCGTCTGTTCTGTTTCACCCGCGCCACCAACGACCCAAATACCCTGCTGCTGCATCTGTTGAATTTCACGACGTAGATTCGCGACGCTAAATACCGGCACAATATCCGCGCCACCACAGGCGACTTTCTTCACCGTGGCGTTCACTTCCGCCGCACGGCTGTTAGGAATCAACACCGCATCAACGCCAGCAGCGGCAGCGCTGCGTAAGCATGCGCCCAAGTTATGCGGGTCTTGGATGCTGTCGAGAATCAAGATCAACGGGTTTTCAACGCCAGCGATCGCACTCTGCCAATCGTGTGCCTGACCTGATTCTTGGCGAACAGCGGCAATCACCCCTTGATGTTTGACTCCGGGAAGCGTCATATCTATGGCATAAGCAGGCACTGTTTCCACCGAGACACCGGCAGCTTGGGCGGCCTCAATTAGCGCTAATACCTTTTTCGAGCGCTTATTATCAGCAACCTGAATGCGCAGTATTTGTCCTTTTTCTAATGCCTGAGTGAGGGCATGCACACCCCCAATCCACTGCTGTGTTTTCATCACTGTCCTTTTTTCTTAGCTTTATTTTTGGCTTTGCCTTTAGGCGGCTTTTTGCCTTTTTTGGCCCCATTATGGCGGCCTTTCTTTTCTTTTTTAACAACTCGGTCGTCTTTATCCCCACGCTTAGACTTACGTTTAGGATTTTTCCCGTTCACTGGCCCTTTCACGGCAGGAACCCCTTCATGACTAATCAACTCGAAGTCAATCTTCTTGCCTTCCATATCCACTTTAGCCACGCGAATCTCAACCTTATCCATCATATGGAATTCACGGCCGCTGCGCTCACCAGTTAAGCTAACGCTGTTCGCATCATAATGGTAATAATCGCTGGTTAGCGTTGAAACATGCACCAGGCCATCAATAAAAAACTCGTCTAAGGTGACAAAAAAGCCAAAGCTGGTAACGTTTGAGATTTGTCCGTGATACTGCTCACCTAAACGATGACTCATGAATTCACATTTCAGATAGTCCATCGCATCGCGCGTGGCATCATCAGCGCGGCGCTCAACCATGGAACAATGTTTACCCATCTCAATCATCGTCTCAGGCGAATAACGGTAATCGCTGGCTTTACCGCCGCGCAATACGTGACGAATCGCTCGGTGCACCAATACATCCGGATAACGGCGAATCGGTGAGGTGAAATGCGCATAATGATCAAGCGCCAAGCCGAAATGGCCACGATTTTCTGGGGTATAAATCGCTTGCGACATTGAGCGCAGCACCATCTTTTCCAGCAGCACCCGATCATCGCGTTCGCTAGCTTTCTCGAGCAACCAAGCAAAATGTTTTGGCTCGATGTTATCCGTGCCCGAACCGCGCCACACCAGCCCTAATTTACCGACGTATTCTAGCAGCTGCTCCAAACGCTCAGTGCTCGGGTCATCGTGCACGCGGTATAACGCCGGCATCTTATGTTTTTCTAAAAACTTTGCCGCGGTGACGTTGGCAATAATCATGCACTCTTCGATCAACTTATGAGCATCAAGACGCTCACGTGCCGCAATCGTCGCAATTTTACCTTCACTGTCGTATTCAAACTCAGCTTCTTTGAAGTTGAACTCAATGGTATGACGCGCAGTACGTGCTGCAGCCAAAATTTCATACACCGCTTTCAAATGCTCTAAAGGTTCAAGCAAGGCGCTGAAGCTCTCGCGCATCATAGGGTCACGTTCAAATAAGATCTTTTCAACCGTCTCATAAGTAAAGCGCGCATGCGAGTGAATCACCGCCTCATGGAATTTAGAACGTCGCACATACCCATCTGGGCCAATCGTCATCTCACATACCATCACCAGGCGATCAACATTCGGATTGAGTGAACATAAGCCATTAGAGAGCTTCTCAGGCAGCATCGGTATGACTCGGTCAGGGAAATAGACCGATGTCCCACGCAAATACGCTTCTTCATCGAGTGGGGCATTAGGGCGAACATAGTGCGACACATCGGCAATCGCGACGTATAGGCGGTAATTGTCGCCGCGCTTTTCCGCATAAACCGCATCATCAAAATCGCGCGCAGTAATGCCGTCAATGGTCACCATCGGTAAATGACGCAGATCTAAACGCCCTTGGTAGTCTTTATCGGTTAATGCTTCAGGCAAACGTTCACTTTGCTGACGTACTGCTTGCGGGAATTCTGACGGAATATTGTGGTTTTCCATGGCGATAGCGACTTCCAAGCCCGGGGCAAGCTCATCACCAAGCACATCAACCACTTCCCCCACTGCCGCTTGACGGTTTCGCGTTGGGTACTCATGAATTTGCACCACAACAATCTCACCAACACTGGCTGGGCCAAGCTTATCCGGAGAAACCAATACCGTATTGGTCAGTCGGCGGTTTTCCGGAACAACAAACCACACGCCCTGTTCGTTTTTCAGCGTACCGACAACCCGTTGTTGCTCGCGGTGTAGAATCTCTACCGGCGCATAATCTTTACGCCCTTGTTTATCAACAAATTTCACCCGTGCAATGATCTTATCGCCATGCATCAATGTCTGCATGTATTTGGGCGGGATAAAGCCATCAGGCTCATCACCTTCCGGGCTAAAAAAGCCGTAACCCTCAGGGTGAGCAACCACATGCCCGGTGAGCAAATTCATTTTTTTGGTAATCCCGATGCGACCTTGACGGTTGCGCGTGAGCTGCCCGGCTGAAATCATCGCTTTCAAACGATGGCTTAAGTGCTCACTTTGCTGTTCATCTAAAGCAAAAGCACTAATGATCTGATTGAAAGTCAGCAGCTTGCCTTCTTCACCCATCCATTGCAGGATGAATTCACGACTCGGCAACGGGTTTGCACCGTATTTTTCTTTCTCACGCGCATGAAATGGATCGAGTTTACGCCAGTTAGTGATTTTCTTACTCATAGGAACATCCTCCTTAAACAGCAAAAAGCCGCCATAAGGCGGCCTTATCGTTCTAGACCAACAACGGTTGGCGAATAATGGTATGGCGACGTTCTGCGCCGGTAGAGACCATCACAATCGGCACATCAAGCCACGATGAAACTTGGGCGAGATAGTCTCGCGCTGCTTGAGGCAGCTGTTCATCTTGATCATAACCAACCGTGTTTTCCTGCCAGCCGGTTAACGTTTCATAAATCGGCTGACAGCGCGCTAATCTCTCTGCACCGAGTGGCGCAATCTCTTGGCGAACACCATCCAACTCATAAGCCACACAGACTTTGATTTCTGCCAGTTCATCGAGCACATCGAGCTTGGTAATGCACAGTCCATCAATACTCGAGTTTAAGATTGCGCGGCGTAATGCCGGCAAATCCAGCCAACCGCAGCGACGTGCACGCCCAGTTGTTGCACCAAATTCCTGACCAATTTTGGCGAGATGCGCACCAATATCGTCATGGAGTTCTGTTGGGAACGGCCCACTGCCCACGCGTGTGGTGTAAGCTTTGGTGATCCCTAAAATATAATCCAAATCGCGCGGACCAATCCCACTACCGCTAGCCGCACCGCCAGCTGAGGTGCTCGAAGAGGTCACGTACGGATAGGTGCCATGATCGATGTCGAGCATCGCCCCTTGCGCACCTTCAAAGATGATGTGTTGATCATTAGCATGATGCGCTGCAATCGCCACACTCACATCCGCAATCAACGGCAGAACGATTGTTGCATAATCGAGCCATTCTTTGATCACCGCATCTGCATCGACCGCGTCGACTTTATGGTACTGGGTGAGCAGCATATTGTGATAGTCGATCAAAGCGCGTGCTTTGGTGCTAAACGTTTCAGGGTCACTCAGATCGTCTAAACGTAGACCTCGGCGTGCTACTTTGTCCTCATAAGCTGGACCAATACCACGACCGGTCGTGCCAATTTTTTCTTCGCCACGCGCTATCTCACGTGCCTGATCCAAGGCAATATGGCTTGGCAAAATCAATGCACACGCAGGCGATAAGCGCAAACGCTCAGCAACAGGAACCCCAGCAGCAACCAGTTTATCCATTTCGGTTTTAAACGCACGCAAACACAGCACCACACCGTTGCCCACATAACTCATCACACCATCGTGCAAAATGCCTGAGGGGATTAAATGTAGCACGGTTTTTTGTCCATCAATAACCAAGGTATGACCGGCATTATGCCCACCTTGAAAACGCACCACTGCGCCGGCTGATTCTGTGAGTAAATCAACCACTTTTCCTTTGCCTTCATCGCCCCATTGCGAACCGATGACAACCAAATTTGTACTCATCATGCACCTTTATTATGCTTAAAACGAATAGACTCACCCGCTGCGCGACGCTGTGCTAAAGCAGCAAACGTTTCAGCATTATCGGGAAATAAAACTTCGGTGAACGCAGGTTGCTCACCATGACCGGTGCTCAGCTGAGCCAGGGTCAATAAATCAGCGCTAAAGCCTGTTGCCGGCCGTGAACGCCCATAAGCCGCACCAACGCCATCGTAACGACCACCGCGGGCAATCGCACTATAATGCCCACTGGCAAAACAGCTAAACACCAAACCGCTATGATAGCCATAACTGCCGACACTACCTAAATCAATACTCGTGCGTTGCTCTGGGAAAAATGCACTAATAGCCTTTTGCACCGCCTCTAGATCAGCGATCGCGCGGTCAAACTCAGGATGCGTGCCTGCAAAATGCTCACGCAGCGTATCAAGGGCTTGAGCATCGTCGTAAAGCCCCATCAGCGCTTGGACATCTTCGATCAACCGATCGCTTAAGCGGGATTGTGCCTGCCAGGCCATCAAATCTGGGCGTTTTTTACCGGCAAAGATATCTTGTAAGAGCGCGCGATCATCGGCATCAAGCGCCTCACGCGCGACCAAACCGCTAAAAATACCGGCATGGCCTAAATCAAGGACACAATCATCAATCCCGGTGCGTCTCAACCAATCGAGCAATAAGGCAATGATTTCTACATCACCACCTACTTCTGAAACGCCAAATAATTCAGCGCCAACGATCAGCGGATTACGGCGTGGCTCGGTACTTTCACTGCGATTACGCAACACTTCACCACAATAACCATAACGGCTCTCGCCATCGGTAGGGAGACGGTGCGCATCGATGCGCGCAATTTGTGGGGTGATATCAGCGCGAACCCCCATTAAGCGGCCGCTGTGATGATCGGTAATTTTGCACGTTTGTGCTTCTAAATCAGCGCCACTACCGGCTAATAGCGAGTCTAAATATTCAGCCAGAGGTGGGAGTACTTGCTGATAGCCCCAACTGGCGAAATGATCGAGCGTCAAACGACGCAACGCCTCAACTTCTTTTGCGGCATCTGGGAGCAACTCGATAATATCTTCCGGTAGTAGCCAATATTTAGCCATTTCAGCTTCCCGTTGTTTTAAATAGCACCAATAAGACAAGCGCAACGCCCGCCATCGACAGGCCCACTTTACGCAATGAATGATCGGGCAGTTTTACCAGCTCGATAATGGTGCGTTTCCAGGTTTTCGGTGCAATGCCTATCATTGCCCCTTCAAAAAAGAGGACGATGATAAAAGCTAATATCCAAGCACTCATTGACGATTAATACTCTTCAAGAAGATCATCAGAAAGTATGATTTCATGATCATTTGCTGCGTCTTTCTTTTTGAAGTAGTTAAAGAATTCGCTATCGGGCTCCATCAAGAAGGTGGTGTTATCCGCGCGGATCGCGTTGCGGTAGTTTTGCATACTGCGCCAGAAACGGAAGAATTCTAAATCCTGACCATAATGTTCGGCAAATAACTTTGCCGCCTCAGCATCAGCCTGACCGCGCATGATGTTGGCTTTCTCACGTGCTTCAGCAACAATTTCCTGCGCCTGACGCATCGCTTCAGCGCGAATAATCGCCGCTTTTTCTTCACCTTGTGCGCGCAAACTCTTAGACACCCGCTCACGCTCAGCACGCATCCGATCGAATACCCGATCACGAATACCTTCCGAAAAATCAACCCGCTTCAAACGTACACCAATCACATCCAAACCATAGCGCTTGGCATCGGTTTGTAACGATTCGGTCACGCTGTTCATAATCGAGCCACGGTCTTCAGAAATGACGTCTTTAACCGTACGCGCAACAAATTCATTACGCAAACTGTCTTTGACCAACTGATCAAGTAAACTCGAAGCACGGCTCAAATTACCCTGGACGCTGGTATAGAACTCACGAATATCGCCAATCCGCCAAATCACAAAATAATCAACCACGAGGTATTTTTTCTCACTGGTCAAAAACAGCTCTGGTTCAACGTCTAAGCGCTGCATCCGTGAGTCAAAAAACTCCACACTTTGGATAAATGGGACTTTCATGTGCAAGCCAGCTTGCTCTTCTGTTTGCACCAACCGTTCGAATTGAGTGACCACAGCCATCTGACGTTCGCTCACCACATAAAACGAGCTAAACAACAGCACGAGTGCAACAATCACTACGGCAATCAGTGCATTTAATTTCATATTCATCGTTTCAACCTTACTCTTTAATACTCGCGTTGTGGGCGTTCGCGACTGCGTAAATCATTTTCTTGCGTTGATGACTGGCGGCCTGTATCACTTCGATTACCGCTACTACGATTGTCGCCACTTTCGTTATTGCGCTTCTCGACGCTGCTAGCGCCTACGCTAGATCGAACCGATTCATCGCGTTGTTGTTGGTTATTACCTAAATTAACAATCGGTTGTGCGTTTTCAGCATCAACAATAATCTTTGGTACACTGCTAAACACATCACCCATCGTATCGAGATAGAGCTGATTACGAACCACCTCTTTATCAAGCCGATACGCAGCCAATAAATCATCAAAGCGTGACACATTAGCATTGGCATCAGCGAGCACATTTGCGCGGTATTCTTTAGCTTGTTCGATCATCGTTGCCGCTTCACCACGGGCCTGTGGTAAGCGCTCACGAGCCACCGCTTCGGCTTTCAAGCGTGAACGCTCTTCGTCTTCACGTGCACGAACCGCATCTTCAAACGCGTCTTGCACTTCAGCGGGTGCGCGCGCGTCTTGCAGTTCAAAAGCGATAATCTCAAACCCCAAATCGTATTCTTGTAAGGTTTGCACAATAATATCTTTCGCTTCCTGTGGCCAGAAACTGCGTTTATCACGCAAAATATCGTCGACGCCATTAGCACCAACCACTTCACGGATCGCACTGATCACAATATCCTCAAGCATATCCACCGGATTTTCTGCTTGGAACAAAAATTGTTTCGCATCACCAATTCGGTACTGCACTGCCGCACCGATTTCAACGATATTCTCATCGCTGGTCAGCATTTGTCCCACACGCTGTGAGGTAGTGCTGGTATTACCGGATTGGGTTTTAAACTCACCGACACGCATCGTAGAAATAGAGGTCACATCGACTTTTTCTACCTTACCGATCGGGGCAGGCCAATTCCAATTCAAACCTGATTTTGAGGTTGAAGCATATTTACCTAAAACAATTTCGACCCCATTTTCCCGTTCCTGGATGGTGTAAAAACCGGTCGCCAACCAGGCAGCAACAATCGCCCCGGCAATCAGCGCAATGAGTTTACCCGACATCGGCGGCAGGCTTGGTGTTCCACCGCCACCGCTCTGATCATCACCACCCGAGCGTTTGGGTTTGCGCTTGATTAACTTGGAGAATAGTTCATCAAGATCCGGTGGGCCTTGTTCATCTTTGCCCGACTGCTGTTTCGGTTTATCACTTTCCGGACGCTCTCCCCAAGGATCTTGGGTAGCCATCGCCAAACCGCGACGCCGTGCAATACTATTTGCTGCTGTATAACAGCCAACTAACAAATTAAACATAATTACCTTTATACCATTTCAGGTCGTTGATGGACCAAATCCAATGCCCGATTATACTGAGATTGTAGCTGATGAAAACGTTTTTCAGCTAAAACTATGTTAAGCCACAGTGAGCCATCACTGCCCAGCACCTCTTCGCACACTGCTTGTTCGCTGAATAATGCCGAGCGTAGTGCGCCATCATCAGCCAGCGACAACTGCACCCAGCCGGCACACTGACTACTCGCAAAATGATCCACAATCGCCTCGCGTAACAGATCCAAGCCTACGCCGGTTTTTGCCGAACAAAATACTGCACGTGCCTTGCCTTGATCATCACGTTGCACACGGGGCGCTTCATCGCGCAAATCAATTTTGTTATAGACACGAATCATCGGCAAATCGTCAGCGCCGATGTCTTTAAGCACTGCAGCGACCACCGATTCACGGTCAAGATGATCTTCGTCCGCAGCGTCAATGACCTGCAACACCAAATCCGCATACGCCGTTTCTTCGAGGGTGGATTTAAACGCCTCAACCAGTTCATGTGGCAAATCGCTGACAAACCCCACCGTGTCAGCTAGCAAAATCGTTTGCACACCATCGTGTTGTAGTTTGCGCCAGGTTGGATCAAGGGTGGCAAAGAGCTGATCCTTAGTAAGCACGTTTGCATCAGTGAGCGCATTAAACAGCGTCGATTTTCCAGAGTTGGTATAGCCGGCCAATGCTACGGTTGGCATTTCCCGACGCGAACGCCCTTTGCGATTCTCTTCGCGCTGGGTTTGTACTTTCTCCAAGCGACGCTGTAATTGTTTGATGCGAATACCCAACAAACGACGGTCGGTTTCAAGCTGCGTTTCCCCAGGGCCACGCAAACCAATCCCCCCTTTTTGTCGCTCTAAGTGCGTCCAACCACGTACCAGGCGGGTGGATAAATGACGCAATTGCGCGAGCTCAACCTGTAATTTACCCTCGTGGCTGCGCGCACGTTGGGCAAAGATATCCAACACCAAGCCGCTACGATCCAACACTCTGGCATTAAAGAGTTTTTCAAGGTTGCGCTCTTGCGAGGGCGAAAGTGGCGCGTTAAAGATCACCAAATCAAGCTCGTGCTCGGCGACGGCTTCGGCTATTTCTTGAGCCTGACCGCGGCCAATAAAATAGCGAGGTTCGATCTCACCTCGCGTATAGTCTTTACACCACAGTGCTTCAGCACCCGCTGAATCTGCCAGTAAATGAAATTCTTCGCGTACTGCCGGGTCGGTTGCGCGACCAATATCAACCTGAATGAGTGCCGCGCGTTCACCACTTTGTGGACGTTCAAACAAAACCGACTACCGACAGAAATAAATGAAAGGCATTAAGCAATTGCTAACCATCAATAAAAAGGATCGCTATTCGGCGTTGCTTGATGCGATACGTTCGCCGGCTGTTCGCTGTGGTCTTCTTCTTCATCGCTTGCCCCGCCAATGCTCACATTACGTGACGGCACGATGGTAGAGATCGCGTGTTTATAAACCATTTGCGAGATATTGTTGCGCAATAACACGACAAACGCATCAAAGGATTCAATTTGTCCCTGCAGCTTGATACCGTTAACCAGATACACGGAAACCGGTACGCGCTCTTTACGTAACGCATTAAGATAAGGATCTTGCAGTGACTGTGATTTACTCATTCTTGTTGTACTCCCAAAATAAATGCACGCCGTACCCACTACTGCATGCAGCTACTTATCCTAGCACGAATCCCCTATCTGAGAAAACGTCTTATCCGAGAAAAATAATCAAATTGCCAGGCGTTAATCCGTATGCCATCGACTAAGCAAAGACCGGCAATAATAATCAGCCTGCCCGCCATAAATAACGCACCACGTGGAAGAAAATGGGCGCGGCAAAGCACAGTGAGTCGATCCGATCGAGCATACCGCCATGTCCACTGAGCATACTGCCCCAATCTTTGACCCCGATATCGCGTTTAATCGCCGACATCACCAGCCCACCTAAAAAGCCCATCACCGCAATCAACAATCCAAGTGCCGCTGCTTCAAAAGGTGTAAAGGGCGTCATCCACCACAAAGATGCTGCGAGCATGGTGGCAAGTGCAATACCACCAAGCGTCCCAACGACTGTTTTTGACGGCGATAAACTTGGGACAATTTTCCGTTTACCCCATAATTTGCCGCAGATATATTGCAACACATCGCTCGCTTGCACGACCGCAATTAAAAAGATCAGCAAAGCGATGTTGCTGTCATAACCGGGAAAATGCAGGAACAACAGCGCAGGCACATGCGAGACACAAAACACACTGATCATCAGCGCCCATTGGATTTTTGCCGAACGGGTTAGGAAACGCTCGGTATCACCAGCCAGTGAGGCCACAATCGGCATGAGTAAAAATGCATAGACAGGAATGAAGATGGAGAATAAACCGTACCAAGCGTCATAAACCAGCCAGTATTGATACGGCAGTACCACATAATACACCCCAACCAAGACAAAATAATCAGCGCGGCGGCGATAAATCAGCGACAGGAACTCTCGTAGTGCTAAAAATGAAATGAGCATAAACAGCAAAACAGTGGCCGCGCGGCCAAATAGAAACGCCAACAACAGCACAACCACCATCATCCACCAGGCTTGTACGCGATCTAACAGGTTGTCTAAGGTTGGACTGTGACCATGTTTGGCGATAAGCACTTTCGAGACGATGGTTGCTGTGGTGAGAATCGTACCAATAACGGCGAGTACTATCCAAACATGGGTGGTATTCATGCACATCCCCTTGCGCTAATGAGTGCGTCTTTTAATCGATTAAGGCAGGTTGTTTTATCGGCATGCGCACCTTGAAAGCTCTCGCCAAAGCGCAGCGCACAAAGCATTGGCACTGGAATATAACGCCCTTTAGGTAACACATCTGCAATATTTTCAATCCAAATCGGGACAACCGGCACTGGTTTTTGTTTAAGCAGGTGATAGACCCCGCTTTTAAACGGCAATAACGTTTCCGTCGTATTACGCGTTCCTTCGGGAAAGAGGATTAACGACGACCCTTCCTCTAAGGCGACCACCATTTGCTCAATGGCTTGATGCGGATCGCCTTTACGATCAATTAACACCATATTAAACACTTTGAGCGCAAGAAAACGCCGCATTGGGGTTTTCAGCCAGTAATCAGCACCCGCAACCGGACGAACCTCGGCACGTTCATGCGCGGGTAAGGCTACCCACAGTAAGAGAAAATCACCATGGCTACCATGATTGGCATAAAACAGCTTTGCCCCACTCGGATAAGGCCATTGCCGGGCACTGCGCGTCCGCACGCCGGTAACTAACACCACCAGCCAATACAACAATAAGCGCATGAATTGAGCCACAGCTAGACCCGTTTCGCCAAAGTCACGGTAAATATCCCATCTTCACCACTCCACTGCGCGTATTTCACAAAACCCGCTTGTTCAACCAACTGATCCATTTCCTGCTGTGAGCGACAGCGCATCACCCAAGGCTGTCCCGCGCGATGACTCGATAGTGCACGACCAATCATTTCCTGCTGCGGATGCCAAGGCTGTGCGGTATAAATCAAATAGCCACCCTCGCTGATAATATCGGCAAAACCATAGAGCGATTGCAGCACTAAAGTATTATCGCTGAATAATTCATGCAGCCCGGAAACAATCCCGAGCGTGGGCTCAATTGGATGATCAGCGAATGCCGCGCGATCAAAGGCATCACCCTGTACGAAGGTTACAGTTTCACTCAAACCACGCTCAGCAATCAGCTTTCCTCCGGCAGCGACATTCGCCTCGCTAAAATCTTGTAATAAGACCTGTTCGGGGTGATGCGAGGTTAATAAAGCATCAAGCACGTAGCGTCCATGACCGGCGGCAATATCCAACACCCGTTTTTCTTTACCGGCGGCTTCTAAGCACGCAAAAGCTTCATTAATCGCTACCTGAATATGCCGCTTTCTTCCACGAATCCCACGCCAACCAATCGCACTCAGATACTGCTTGTCAATGAAGCGGCCAAATGCATTTGTCCCACTTGGCTGGTTTTGATAGACATAATCCAAGGTAGCCCCGCTATCAAACCCGGCATCACGCCCAACAGCTAAGCCTTGTGACCAACGAGCACCGAAACGCAACGCGGCACGATAAGCCCGCCAATACATGCCGCGTGGTGACCACTTCGCTAGTGGCGTTGCCAACTTGTCGGCTCGTACGCGACTCACGCTACGCTCGTCTGCATCAGTAACCGAAACCGGCGCATAAGGCGTTGCGAACTGCCGCTCGATGAATGTGCGCATAAGGTCAATGGCTTGTGCACGATCGCGTTCACCCAACGTATCGTGATAAAACCCGGGCAATACGTGGCGTTCTTTATCCGCACTACCTAAATGGTTAAAAAATTGATGCTGCGGCTGATGAGACACCACCCAATCATCGCCGGAGATTAATAGCTGTATCGGCACCGTGATCGCTTGTGCATCAGCGACTACCCGTTTCGCGAGTCGGTGCAACCCCAACAATATGCGCACGGAAATCGCACGCGCGATCAGTGGGTCATTATTAAAGCTATCAATACGGGCTTGGTCGTGAGTGAGGTAATGCGCTTTAACATAGCTATTGACAAAAAAGTTACCGCGCAAACGCTGCATTAGGCGTAAACCCGGGCGAGCAAACGGCACATAAAGCTTGACTTTAAACGCTGGTGAGGCCAAAACTACCGCACGGATTTTTGGTGCGTAATCATGCAGCCAGCCTGCCACCAGCACCGCACCAACGCTTTGCCCAATAACCACCATTTGCCCATAATCAATATCGTAGGTACGTTCAATATAACGAACAAACGCTTCAACATCGGCCACTGAGGCATCAATCGACGGACTATCCCCTCGTTCCCCCGGGCTATGACCATGCCCTCGTGCGTCCCAGGCAAAAATTGCGGTATCTTCTAGGTTTAATTCTTCGCCAACATGCATCATCCGCGCGGAATGTTCGTGTCCACGATGAAATAAAATCAGTGCTTTCTCGGTGCGTCCACTTGCTGGCGGACGGTAGCGATAAAATAACTGCGCACCATCGTGGCTGACAAAATTCTGTTGTTGTTCATTCATGGCTCATCCTGCTAATCCATTACTGACACGTCGCCAATTCGTGATTAATAATAACCCAATACCGATAAAAAATAATCCATTGATTATAGAAAATAGTGCATGAAAAACCACCAATACAGCAATCAAACCGATTAAAAAAGCGCGATCACTTTTACCCATCGGGCCATCGTAACGTCGCCCATTACCATGGGCGACACCAAGAATTCCAGCCGCCTCGCTGAGTAATGCAAAGATAATAAACACCACCACCAAAGATGGATAAACCCCACTCAGTAATGCAAATGGCGCATATAAAGCAGCGTCCGCCAACATATCGCTCAATTCATTGAGATAGCCACCAAGCGCTGATTGCTGGCCATGTTCACGCGCCAACATCCCATCGATGGCATTGAGCGCCATGCGAATAAACATCCATAGCGGCACCAAGATAAATACCCAAGTTATTGAACTTAGCCAGGCCAAGAGCGCCGCAAGCACTAATGAACCTAATAAGGCCGCAATGGTCACTTGATTAGCCGTCACGCCACGCTCAAATAAGTTTTGAACCAAGGGTCGCAATAGTGCTTGGAAACGGCTTTTTAAGGCATAGATACTCATGAATCACCCTTCCTAAAATGGGAAAAATATCGGTACCAGATACAGCGTTAGCACCATAATAACCAACTGTAAGGGTACGCCAATACGAACAAAATCCATAAAACGATATCCACCAGGTAAAATAATCAAACTATTCACCGGTGAGGCAATCGGGGTTGCAAAGGCTGATGACGCAGCAATCGCCACCGTCATCATCACCGGCTCTGGGGCAATTACAAGCGCCTGAGACATCGATATCGCCACCGGCGCAAGTAGCACAGTTGTGGCGGTATTAGACATAAATTGGCTAAGCACGGCGGTTAATACAAATAATAAGGTACACAAACCCAGTGGTGAAATCTCGCTAAACCCTGCCAGCAACGTATCAACCAACAGTTGTAACGCGCCACTTTTTTCCATCGCCACAGCCAGTGGCAGCATACCCGCGAGCAGCACTAAACTGGTTTCATTGAGCGATTGATAACTCTCTTTGATACTCACGCAACCGCTGATGATCATTAACATCGCAGCGATAAGTACTACGCTAACATTCGCCAGCCAACCAAACGCCATCGCTGCAATCATCAGCAGCATAATCCCGATCGCAAGCGGTGCCTTATGCGAGTATGGCGCAATATCTTCTAATTCCACTGGCGTTTGCAAAACCACCAGGTTGCGCTCATTAGACAAACGGCGAATATGCGACCAACTCCCCGCAAGCAGTAAGCTGTCTCCAGCTTGTAACGTCGTGGATGCATAATTCATGGTGATGGTTTGTTGCCCGCGGCGTAAGGCAATCAAATTGAGCCCATAATGGCGACGAAACGCGGCTTGTTCCAGTGTGCTACCTACCAAGGCGCTATCAGGCGGGATCAACACTTCAACATAACCAAATGCACGCTGCACCCGCCGTTCTTCATAGGCACTAAATGGTGAGCGATACAGGTGCATTGCCTGACACAGCTCGCTAACATCCTCGTCACGACCATAAACCCACAACGCATCATCTTGCGCGATTTGGCTATTGAGCATCGCCGGAATAAAAGCATTGGCTTTACGGTTATTCTGATTAAGCGCAAATAACGTGACGTTATACTGGCGGCGTAATTTCGCCTCGCTGACTGTCAGACCTTTCAACGGGCTGTTATTGGCCAACAGCAATTTATGCAGTTGGCCGCTGATTTCATAGCGCTCGGCAAATGCTTCTAATGACGCACGTTCAGATTTATCACCATCTAAAGCTCGCTTAGGTAATAAAAATCGTCCGACGCTGAGCATCAACCCCAAACTGACCAATAAAATCAGCCCACCAACTGGCGTAAAGTCAAAAAAGCCAAACGCCTCTCTTCCGGCATCGCGTAACGCCCCGCTAACCACGATATTCGGTGGCGTACCAATCAGAGTGGTCATTCCGGCAATCAAGGTTATAAAGGCGACTGGCATCAGCAGCCTCGCTGGATGAATTTCGGCTTTACGCGCCATCGCCATCACCACGGGAATGAGTAACGCAACGGTGCCTGTCGAACTAATGCTGGTGGATAATAAAGACACCACCGGCAATAACACCAGCAACAATCGTAGCTCGCTCTTGCCACCAATTTTTAGCAGGAACTGACCAATCGTGCCTGCAACACCGGTACGAAAAATCCCTTCACCGACAACAAATAATGCGGCAATCATCACCACGATTGTATTGCCAAATCCGGAAACCGCTTCTGCGGGGGTGATCACACCGGATACCGCAAGCACGATCACCACCATCAGCGCCACCATATCCATGCGCCAACGATCGATAATAAACGCAACTACCGTTAGCAGTAATAGCACATAAACAAAAGCAATTTCAGCGCTCATGAATTAAGGCGTGCTGTTTTGCGCCGCTGTAGCCAGAAGATCAACTCCATAACACCGGCAAATAACACAAACAGTAACAACCAAATGGGCCAGAAAAACATCCAAGCCAACCATTGGTAGCCGTATGACGAGCTATTCCATAACCTCAACGCTGGCCGGACAATAAAGATGCTGTTCTCTTGGGGCACTACGCCATGTGTGTCATGGATAGTCACCTCAAGCTTAGGCCACCCAGGCCAAAAAGCCAGCGACGCTAACGCATCTTGAGGTTCAAACTCAAAGATAATTTTCTCGTCATCGCGATACCAAGCAACTGCATGTATGGGGTGTGCATCCTGTTTATTGAGACGAATATCCAGTGTAAATGGGTATTCAATCTCTTCAGAGACACAATGACGCTGATAAGCAAATTCGCAGGATTTACTCCGATCTTTGCGTTGATTTTGCTCAAGCCAGGCAAGCAGCTCTGGCGAAGCGGCTGTTTGCATCGACAGCACAACCCCTTTCCCGGCCAACGGCCGAAACACCGAGAACGTACGCGTTTCGCCATCATTAAAAACCACACCAACGCGCTTTTCTTGAATCGAGAAATAAAAAATCACCATCAGCATCACAAACAGCGAAAACAATACGCTCCATATTTTCCACAACCGAGCCCGCATTTAAACCACCTTTTTATACTTACAACTGAGCATGACGCATTATTTCTTGAAACACTATAACCTATTCGCCGCTTATTTTAATCACGAAAAATATTGATAAAATCCTCTGGTAATTTACTCCCTGCACTCAGATGAAGAAAGCCAACCGTTGGATGATTACGCGCCAAATAAGCCGCCAGATACTGGCTACTGTCTTGCGCAATGAGTGGTGCTGCATACGGATAGGGATTATAAATAAGCCAGCGTGGACTTATGCCTCGTGAACGCATTGCCTCAAGCGTGGCGATGCTATGATGAATACTACCCAACGCGGCATTAGCGATTAAGATAATCGGCAGGCGATGGGCAATCAGCCAATCTACGGTAAGTTCTGTGTGATTAAGCGGCACAAATACCCCACCAGCACCTTCACAAAACACAACATCCGCCCCACACGTTGTGGCGTAGTGCGTCAAGCGCTGCCACAACTGCGCACCATCAATCGTTGTTCCAAGCAGACTAGCCGCCAAATGCGGCGAAGCGGCATAAGGAAATGTTGCACCACAGCTCAATCCTATGCGATCTGCTTCGCTCAAAGGTTGTCCACTGTCGCTGCGGTGCGCTAAAATATCGGGGGCAATCTGCCCTTCTGTCATGCCTGTCTGTACCAGTTTAAACGAACTGACCTTGATTTGGTACGCCATCAAAGCACGTAACAACCTTGCAGTTACGTAGGTTTTACCAATATCTGTACCAATCCCCGTAATAAAAAAGATTTTCATCGCCGCCTGCCTATAAATAAAAACACATCTTGAGTCAGTGGGTAGCCTTGTTCATCGCACAAACGCGCATAGCGAGAACGAAATTGTCGCCAAGCACTAAACGTTGGTGATACGCTAAGTGCATGCAATCCGCTATCGCGAATATGCGTCAATACCGCATGAGGATCAGTAAAATAGATGCGTGAACACACCGAATCCGACCACAGTGGCTGAAAATATTGCGTGAATAGGTCAAAGAGCGTCTGTGGGGCGCGATAGTTCAAACCAATGCCCAATGTTTCGCGTAACTCCTGATAATGCTGCCCTGCATAAAGGCTGCATGCAAAAATGCCCTCAGCATGCATCGTCTGATGTAGCTTGCGTAACAATTCATCTAATGGCTCTATCCATTGAAACACCGACGCACTCAACACCAAATCTAGCGAAGCTGGCAACAGCAGTTTGCTGATATCACCAATATGCAAATAGGTCTCAAGAGCTGGCGGATTGAGCGCTGGGGGTTGGTATAAATCGTTTAACCCATAACGTGCAATACGCGGTTGCCGCCAATATTGGGCCAAGGCAGTGGTTAAAAATCCGCTCCCACAACCTATTTCCAATGCGTGATGATAAGGACGCGTAATGATTTGGCACAGCCGCTGCGCCAAACGGTCTGCAACACCACGTTGATGATCCGCGTATTGATGATACGCATCCAAATGGCGGGAGAAATGTGCCGCCAACTGTTGTTGGTGTTCATGGACAGTCATGTAAAAAATCTGCCCATGAAGACCAGTTTCGCAATAAATGATGCGGCGCAGCCTTAGTTTGTAGACAAACGCCACGTTCACGCCAATATCGATGTTGATGTAACGATGGTACTACCGAATCCATCTCGCTTATCCAGGCGTGACTCCAAGCCGCATAAGTATCATACGGTGTTGCACTCGCCTGTAATAAGACCGTCAGCGCATGGTGCTGTTCGCTGATAGCACATTGTGGCAAATACGCACTGTAATCATCATCACGCCAATGTGGCAGCGAAAAAATACGGCGATATAATTTATTGCGCTGTTGTTGATTAAACGCTGCGACCATACGCTCAAATACGGCTAAAGGTATGCCATAGTCATCATCAATACCGGGCGGTGTACCATTAATCGCTATCGCTTTTTTAACCAGCAAAGCGTCGCTATACATACTCAGGAAGCGATTTGCCGCCCAAACGCCCATCGACCAGGCAATGATATGCGTTTCTCGTTCGCCCCATGCGTTAATCATGGTGGCTATAGTTTGTAGCGGGGTTTGCGGGGCAATCAGCAGTACACGGCGCCCATCACATAAATGCTCTATGGCGCGATCATCCATACCCCAACCATTAAACACCAAGACAGCTTCTTTCATCAAGATACTGCCTTCGTGTGTCGTTGGATCGTTTTAATCACCTCATCAATCTCCGACGAGCTTAACCCGGCATGCACGCACAATCGTAATTGCGCCGCACCCTGCGGCACAGTAGGATGACGAATGGCACCAACATGAATACCTTCTGCTGCCAAAGCTGCTGCCAAGTTCATCGTTGGCGCGTTCTCACCGATTACCCATGCGACGATGGGTGATAAAAGTCCATCAGTTTTCAACCCTAATGCTTGGCGTAACATCTGGCTGTGTCGCTGTATTTTCTGGCGCTGCGGTGTAAAATCGACTAAATGTTTGAGGACATATTCTGTCCACGCCGTCACAATTGGCGGCAGTGCGCTGGCAAAAATCAAACTTCGGCAATGATTGATCAAATAAGTACGCAACACCGCATCACAGAGTACCAATGCCCCATAGGATGCCAGCGCTTTCGCACAGGGCATCACACAAATATCGATCTGATCCAAAACCCCTTGTGCTTGCGCCAGTCCACGGCCTTCAGCAAAAATACCTACGGCATGTGCTTCATCAACATACAATTGCGCATCGTATTGCTGTTTTAAGGCGCAAATTGCGCGCAGATCGCTGCAGCTGCCATCCATACTGAACACACTCTCTGTGGCAATCCATACCCGACGATACGCCGCTCGGTGCTGGCGCAACAATGCCTCCAAAGCCGTTAAATCTTGATGGGGGTAGCGCAGCAGCTTCGCCTGGGTCAAGCGTGCACCATCAATCAAGCTGGCATGGATGGCCTTATCGGCAAGGATTAAATCGCCGCGCGCAGTAAGCGCCGGTAAAATACCGATATTGGCGTGATAACCACTGTTTAAATACAGTACGTCACGCTTAAATATCGCCGAGGCCGTTTCTTCTAAAGATGCGCTAGATACCGCATTACCGCCTAGCAGACGCGAAGCACTCGCTGAACTCGCACCACCACCTGCACCAAACCAATCTAAAACAAATTGCTCATATAACACTGTATTAGCAGCAATACCTAAATAATCGTTGCTCAGCAAATCCACCCCCGGATGTGCTGTCAAAGGCAAAGTGCGCAAAGCGGCTGTTTGTTGCAGTATGTTTAGCTGATCACGCAATATCTCACGCATACAACCCGTCCAATACGCCAATCAAGGCGTCCGTCAAATCGGTTAATTGTGCTGCGCTGATGACAAAAGGTGGCATCAAATACACCAATCGACCAAAAGGCCGTACCCAAATTCCTGCCGCAACCAGGCGTGGCACAATGTGCGCCATATTCACAGCATCATGCAATTCGATCACCCCAATCGCGCCGAGCACGCGAACATCGGCGATATAATCGCGTGTTCGTAAAGGCAATAAGGTGTCGTTAAAATGTGCGGCAATTGTCTGAACCTGTGCTTGCCAAGTTCCTTGTTGTAATAACTGTAGTGAAGCATCGGCTGTCGCACACGCCAGTGGGTTAGCCATAAAAGTGGGACCATGCATCAACACGCCAGGATCTCCAGAAGCAATCGTGTGCGCAACCTCGGTTGTACACAGTGTTGCCGCAAAACTGATATACCCACCGGTCAACGCCTTACCCAGACACATAATATCTGGTGTAATATCAGCATGATTTACCGCAAACCATTGTCCTGTCCGGCCAAATCCGGTGGCGATTTCATCAGCCACAAGTAGGACGCCGTAGGCCTTGCAGCAAGTAGCAAGGTGGCGTAGATAATCGGGATGATAAAACCACATTCCTCCCGCACCTTGAACAATGGGTTCAAGAATAAAAGCGGCAATACGCTCGCCGTGTGCGACAAAAAAATCATTTAACGCATTTTTGTCTTCATCACAACACTGCGCATCATCAAAACGCGAGCGCGGGCGTGGCAAAAAATGTTGTGTCATCAAGCGATCATGATAGAGATGATGCATGCCTGTTTGTGGATCACAGACAGACATGGGGTGCCAGGTATCACCGTGATATCCTCCCAGAATCGTTGCACATTGCCGCCGTTGCGTCTCACCTCGCGCATGCTGATATTGCAAGGCCATTTTCATCGCCACTTCTACCGCGACCGAGCCCGAATCACAATAAAACACATGCGCCAAAGATGAGGGCACAATTGATAAAAGACGCTGCGACAAACGCACTGCCGGTTCATGGGTTAAACCACCAAACATCACGTGCGCGAAACGTTCGATTTGTGCACACATAGCGGCATTAATATCAGGATGCTGATAGCCGTGAATCACCGACCACCAGCTCGACATTCCATCAATTAATTGCCTGCCATCCGCCAAATCTAAAATCACCCCTTTCGCTGCAGTCACTTCATAGGGTGGCAAAGCAGGGGTTGGGGAGCTGTAAGGATGCCAGATGTGTGCCTGATCAAAGACCTGTAACGGTGTACTCATAAAATGGCGAATAAAATGGCCATTTTAACAACGCCAAAAATTCTTGCAGCAAAACTTGTTAACCCCGCAATTGATTTAGCTTTTTATGTTGACCAAACCTCTCATACAAGCAAAAATACGTGCATACTTAACTATTGCATGAACACCTGTGCTTGAAGATTTTTGATTTCATCACGTAAGGCAGCAGCTTGTTCAAATTCCAAATTCTGTGCGTGTTCGAGCATGGTTTTTTCCAACTGACGAATGCGTTTATCGGCCTCTGCGGGGGTGAGTATTTCTGAGGTCTTACCTTGCTTTGCCTTATGTGCTTTACTCGCCTTGACCGCCACATGCGCACCTTCCATCACATCTTGAACCTGTTTGCGAATCGTGGTTGGTGTAATCCCGTGCGCTTCATTATGCGCAATCTGTTTATCACGACGACGCGCGGTTTCTTCCATTGCTTTAGCCATCGATTTAGTGATTTTATCGGCATAAAGAATTGCCATACCTTTGGCGTTACGCGCCGCTCGACCAATCGTTTGAATCAACGCGCGTTCACCACGCAAAAACCCTTCTTTATCGGCATCAAATATCGCGACCAGGGATACTTCCGGCATGTCTAGGCCTTCACGCAACAAGTTAATCCCCACCAACACATCAAATTCACCCAAACGTAAATCACGGATGATTTCCATGCGCTCAACGGTATTCACATCAGAGTGGATATAGCGCACACGCACGTCATGTTCGAGCAGATAATCGGTTAAATCTTCGGCCATTTTTTTGGTCAATGTGGTGATCAGCACCCGTTCATCGATCGCTGCTCGGTTACGAATTTCACCCAGTACGTCCTCAACCTGACGATCAACCGGACGAATCTCGACCTGCGGATCCAGTAAGCCGGTAGGACGCACCACTTGCTCGACAATTTGTCCTGAATGTTCTTGTTCGTAATCCCCGGGGGTGGCGGAAATATAAATCGTTTGTGGCGCAATGGTTTCAAACTCTTCGAAACGCAACGGACGATTATCGAGCGCTGAAGGCAGGCGAAACCCATAATCAACTAAGGTTTCTTTGCGTGAACGGTCACCACGATACATGCCATTGAGCTGTGGCACCGTCACATGGCTTTCATCAAGCATCAAAATGGCATCCGCTGGCAAATAATCGTGCAGTGTGGGTGGCGGTTCACCGGCGTTGCGTCCAGACAAATACCGCGAGTAGTTTTCAATGCCTGAACAATAGCCAAGCTCGAGCATCATTTCCAGATCAAACTGGGTCCGCTGTTGCAGGCGCTGCGCTTCAACCAGTTTATTGCTTGCATTTAGCGCTGCCAGGCGATCACGCAATTCAGCTTTAATCGACTCCGCCGCCTCGACAATCGTGCCGCGTGGGGTCGCATAGTGTGTTTTCGGGTAAATGGTTACGCGTGGAATTTGCTCGAGCAATTCACCAGTCAGTGGATCAAAATAACGAATCGATTCCACTTCATTATCAAAAAGCTCAACCCGCAACGCATACCAATCAGACTCCGCCGGCATAATGTCAATCACATCACCACGTACACGAAAGGTCCCACGTAACAGTTGATGGTCATTACGCGTGTATTGCAGCTCTGCCAGGCGTGAGAGCATCGCGCGTTGATCAATATGGGTGCCACGATTAATATGCAACACCATCTTCATATACAGCTTGGGATCGCCCAAACCGTAAATCGACGACACGCTGGCGACGATGATCGTATCGCGACGTTCCAGGATCGCTTTAGTTGCTGATAAGCGCATCTGTTCGATGTGTTCGTTAATCGAGGCATCTTTTTCAATAAAGGTATCGGAGGCCGGAACGTACGCTTCTGGCTGATAATAATCATAGTAGGAAACAAAATATTCCACTGCGTTATGCGGGAAGAACGCGCGCATTTCGCCATAAAGTTGCGCAGCCAGCGTTTTATTCGGTGCCATAATTAACGCTGGACGCTGCACCTCGGCGATAATATTGGCCATGGTGTAGGTTTTGCCAGAACCGGTTACCCCGAGCAACGTTTGTTTGGCGAGTCCGTCTTCTAAGCCTTCAACCAGTTGCTTAATCGCCTGTGGTTGGTCGCCAGCTGGCTGATAATCAGCAACTAACTTAAAACGCTCACTCATTAGCCCCCCACTTTGCGCAAAAAATCTATTGTCGCATAGCCGGTACAGGCAATACAGTCTGATCATGATGTACTCGACATATTTTGGCAACATTTATCCGCAAAATCTGTGGATAACCTTGGGTAAAAATCATTAATCGCCACTAGACAGCGTGTGCAGGAGTGATGCTCAAAAATTAAGCACCTCATGAGATTAAAAAAATACCATAATATTTTGTCTGATTATCTACTCGAACTATAAAATAAATAGCATGATTAGTGATTACTCAACAATAAGGCATTAACCCCTTGTTTTTATTGTATTTGATGTAAGCCATTGTTTATCAGGTAGTTATCTTATGTTGCTGAAATCAAAGCATTATGGACAAAAAGTTAGAAAAAATTCTGTCGATTCTTTAGACCGTTCATAATGATAAACGCCCCATAAATGCCTTGCCTGCACCGCAAAAGCCCTTGTGGATAACTATTACTGATAAAATAGGGGCATGCGCAAAATCATTCACATCGATATGGACGCTTTTTTTGCCTCTGTCGAACAATTAGATACCCCACAATACCGTGGCCGGCCATTAGTGGTTGGTGGCTTGCCGAACACGCGTGGGGTTATCGCTGCGGCAAGTTATGAAGCGAGGCGTTTTGGTATTCATTCAGCGATGTCGAGTGCTGAGGCGCAACGTCGTTGCGCCGATTTGATCTTTGTTCGACCTCGTTTTGCGCGCTACCGTGCACTCAGTCAAGAAATTCGTGAGTTGATGCTTGCCATCACCCCGCACGTTGAACCTTTATCACTCGATGAGGCGTATTTAGAGGTCACCGATTGTACGCTTTTCCAAGGCTCAGCCACGCGTATTGCCAATCACTTACGCAGACAAATTTTTGAGCAAACAGGCCTAACCGCTTCTGCCGGTGTTTCGTTTAATAAAATGCTCGCTAAAATTGCCTCTGATCTTAACAAACCCAACGGGATTGCTGTGATTACGCCACAGGAAGCGGATGCGTTTATCGCCAGCTTACCGATTGGCCGTTTTCATGGTATAGGCAAAGCCACCGCTGCGCATATGGCGCGGCTAAACATTCACACTGGCGCCGATTTACGCGCTGCTGACCCAAAGATGTTGGTTAAAGAGTTTGGTAAGCGAGGGGCGTTTTATGCCGCGATTGCTCATGGTGAAGATCACCGAGAAGTCAGTGCCAAGCGTGAACATAAATCAGTGGGCAGCGAAACGACTTTTGCCCGCAATTTGACCCAGCGTGAAGATATTTTCACCGCCCTACTGACACAAAACGAACAGGCATTTAGCGATTTAGCCCGCCATAACCTGATGGCCCATTGTGTGACGATTAAAATCAAATATCATGATTTTAGCCAGATTACGCGCAGTAAAACGCTGAGTTCAACGTTTCACTGCGCCTCTGACAGCCATTATTGGCTCGATCGACTGCTTGATGACGTGCCGCTCGATAAACCCATTCGCTTGGTCGGCGTAACTTTTAGCCGCTTGACTGCCAAGCAGCCGAACAAACAAATGAGCTTGTGGTAGACCTTATTGGTAACTTTCAATCGATGGACAGCTACACTGTAAATTACGATCACCCCAGGCATTATCAACCCGATTCACCGGGGTGAAATATTTCGCTGGATTCATCCCTTCAAGCGGGAAAATTGCCGTTTTACGGTCATAAGCACGATCCCAATCCCCGGTAATATCGGCCAAGGTATGCGGTGCATGAACCAAAGGATTATCATCTTGTGGCCATACGCCATCAGCGACATTTTGGATCTCACCACGAATAGCAAGCATCGCCGCACAAAAACGATCCAATTCTGCGAGTGATTCACTTTCAGTCGGCTCGATCATCAGCGTACCCGGCACAGGGAATGACATCGTTGGCGCATGGAAGCCGAAGTCCATCAAACGCTTGGCGATATCATCAACGCTGATGCCTTGATGGTCTTTAAATGGACGTACATCAATAATGCATTCATGAGCGACATGACCTTGCTCATCGGTGTAGAGCACATCAAAGCCTTCACGGAGGCGCAAAGCGATGTAGTTAGCGTTGAGCAAAGCAACTGCTGAAGCTTTTTTCAGCCCTTTGCTGCCCATCATACGCATGTACATCCAAGGGATTACGCACACCAAGGCACTCCCCCAAGGCGCAGCACTGACCACCTTACCGTGGCGCTCGCCAACATCAACCTGACCGTGACCGGGTAAAAATGGCGCAAGGTGCTCACCGACACCAATCGGACCCACCCCAGGGCCACCACCACCATGTGGAATGGCAAAGGTTTTATGTAAATTCAAATGCGATACATCACCACCAAAGCCACCTGGAGACGCCAGCCCTAATAGCGCATTAAAGTTGGCGCCATCGATATACACTTGCCCGCCAGCGTCATGCACCAATTGACATACCTCCCGCACGTGATGTTCAAACACACCGTGGGTTGATGGGTAGGTAATCATGATCGCGGCAAGTTTGTCACGATGGGTGTCAAGCTTGGCCTTAAGGTCTTCGATATCGATATTGCCATCGCTATCACAAGCAACAATCACCACCGACATACCCGCTAAAGCCGCTGACGCCGGATTTGTTCCATGCGCTGACGAAGGGATCAAACAGACATCGCGATGGGCTTCCCCGCGGCTTTCATGGTAGGCCAAAATCGCCAGCAAACCTGCATATTCACCACTGGCACCCGAATTCGGCTGTAAAGAAATCGCATGATAGCCTGTGGCTTTTGCGAGCATCGTTTCAAGATCAGAAAAGAGCTCACGATAACCAACCGTTTGCTCGGCAGGCGCAAACGGATGAATATCGCTAAAATTTGGCCAACTGACTGGCACCATCTCACTCGCCGCATTGAGTTTCATGGTGCATGAGCCTAATGGAATCATTGCACGGTCAAGCGCCAAGTCATAATCCGACAAACGACGCAAATAACGCATCATTTCTGTTTCACTGCGATGGCGCGCAAATACCGGATGGGTTAAAAACCCACTTTGGCGCACTAATGCCTGTGGTAAAGCGTTGCCGCTTTCCGCTAATGTCGCTAAAGAACGGTTACTAATAATCGACACCAACGCTTCAACTTCCGCCTCATCGCTACGCTCATCTAAAGACAGGCCGATACGACGCTCATCAATACGGCGTAAATTAAACTGTAATGTCTGTGCACGCTCAATCACCGCATCAGCTTCTGCCTGATTGGCACAAGTAAAACTTAATGTGTCAAAAAACGCTTCGTGATCAACATTCACACCTTGGTCACGAAGGGTCGCTGCTAAACGAGTGGTTAACCCATGCACGCGTTGGGCAATCGCTTTCAAACCCTCTGCGCCGTGATAAACCGCATAACACCCAGCCATAATCGCCAGCAATGCCTGTGCGGTACAAATATTACTGGTCGCTTTTTCACGACGAATATGCTGCTCACGCGTTTGCAAGGCCAAACGATACGCTGGCTTTCCATGGCTATCAATCGATACCCCAACAATTCGCCCCGGCATCGTACGCTTATACGCTTCACGGGTCGCCATAAACGCCGCATGTGGGCCACCAAAGCCAAGCGGCACACCAAAGCGTTGTGAATTACCAATCACGATATCCGCACCCCATTCACCCGGTGGGCTTAATAAGGTTAACGCCAGTAAATCAGTCGCTACTGCTACAACCGCTTTTTGTGCGTGTGCTTGTTCGACCAGCGCTTGCCAATCAACAATGCGTCCATCACTATTCGGATACTGCACCAGCACCCCAAAAAATCCGTCTTCTGGTAGGCCATTAACGCAGTCATGAACCCGCACCTCAATACCTAAGAATCCAGCACGCGTTTCGACAACCGCTAAGGTTTGTGGGTGCACACCTCGATCGACGATAAACACGTCCGATTTAGCTTTACTTTGTCTTTTTGCCAGCGTCATCGCCTCAGCGGCGGCTGTTGCTTCATCAAGCAACGAAGCGTTAGCAATATCCATACCGGTTAAATCGCTAACCATGGTTTGGAAATTCAGCAGCGCTTCTAGGCGCCCTTGAGAAATTTCTGGTTGATAAGGGGTGTATGAGGTATACCATGCCGGGTTTTCGAGCACATTGCGCGCAATCACATTCGGTACATGGCAGTTGTAATAACCTTGACCAATTAACGAACGAAACACCTGATTTTTATCTGCCATCATTTTCAGTCGTTCAAGCGCAGCTTCCTCACTCATCGCTCTGCCGATATCAAGTGCTTGTTGACGACGAATATCATTAGGCACGAGTTGGTCAACAAATGCGTCTAATGAAGCAAAACCCAGTTGGTCGAGCATCTTTTGCTCATCTTCTGGAGAAGGCCCAATATGGCGTGTAACAAAAGGTGAATCATTCATGAAGTTAGTTCCCTAAAATAGTAATCATGAAAAAGAGCCGCACAATATGCAGCTCTTTACGCATGGTTTGTTAAATACTAATGCATTAAGCAATAAAGGCTTGATAGCCGTCTTCATCCATCAAATCATCCAATTCTGACTCATTGGACAACTTGATTTTATAAACCCAACCATCGTCTTCAGCACTGCTGTTGACCGTGCCTGGCTCATCAATCAACACTTCGTTGACTTCGATCACTTCGCCACTAACCGGGCTATTAACTTCACCAGCGGCTTTAACCGATTCGATCACCGCCACTTCATCGCCAGCAGCGATTTCAGCGCCAACTTCTGGCAGTTCAACAAATACAATATCGCCTAATTCTGATTGTGCATGATCGGTAATGCCGACTGTGCCGACGCCATCAACGATCTCAACCCACTCATGATCTTTGCTAAATTTTTTCATTATCTCTCCTAAAGCTGTTCTCACCAATGAAACAACTGACTATCTTATCACTGTGTCAGCGATTGTGCACCGCTTCTAAGTACGAACAAGAAGCGCAAAAATCACCAACTTAATAAAAAATGCCACCTACAACCGCAGGCGGCATCATGTGCTTGATCAGCACAAATCGCTTAATAAATATCTTCCGAGAAATATTGGTCGTTAATCGTTTGATAAACGCCGCTATCGCGGATATCTAAAATCGCTTGGTTAAACGCTTCGCGCAAACCGTCATCACCTTTACGAACCGCGATACTCACGCCTTCACCATAATACTGGGTATCGTCAAAGGCGGGGGCGGCAAAGTTATAGCCTTCGCCCATCTCGGTATCTAAAAAACCAGTCAACATCGCGACTTGATCGGCCAAGGTCATATCAATGCGCCCTGCAACCAAGTCCAGGTTGGCTTCATCTTGTGAGTTATAGCGCTTAATCTCACCCACCACATCAGCGAGTTCATTGGTTGCGTAGCTATCATGGGTGGTCGCACGCTGCACCCCGAGTACTTTACCCGATAGTGATTCGCTAAGATTATCATCGTTAATCATCCCAGCTTTATCGCTGCGCAGCACCAAGCGGCCATTACTGTCGTAATATTTCTCGGTGAAATCAACGCTTTTTTTACGCTCTTCGGTGGCGGTCATTGAAGCAACAATCGCATCAATTTTGCCGGTTTTCAGCGCTGGAATCAGGCCATCCCAACTGATTTGCACCAGTTCACATTCGCGGTTCATCTGCTCACAAAGCGCGTTGGCGATATCAATATCAAAACCAAACAGTTCGCCTTCGGTATTGACCTCACTAAATGGCGGGTATTCACCTTCAACCCCAATGCGTAAATCATCTGCAGCGAGTGCAGAACCCAATAACGCCGCTAAAATAGCTAACAATAAGCTTTTCATGATAGTCTCCTTATCACTAAATGCTTGCTAAGCGCGCGCTCGACAAGCTGGAAGATCATCACCACGGTCGTGGTAATCATCAGATACAAAACCCCTGCAGCGATAAACGGTACAAAAGGCTCGTAGTAAATAGCATAGAGGTTACGCGCCACCCCTGTGATATCCATAATCGTAATCACCGAAGCAATCGCTGAACCATGTAGTAAAAAGATCACTTCATTACCATAAGCTGGCAAGGCACGGCGAAGCGCGTTGGGTAACACAACCCGTCTTGCTACCAGGCCTTTGCTCATCCCCATCGCCACTGCTGCTTCAATTTCCCCTTTAGGTGCCGTTTCTATCGCCCCGCGGACAATTTCGGAGGTATACGCTGCGGTATTTAAGGTAAAAGACAGTAACGCCCAAGGCCAGGCCTGGCGCAAAATCGGCCACCAATAATCACTACCGCGCACCGCCTCAACATCGCCGAGCTGCAAACCAATACCGTAATACACCAGATAAAGCTGCACCAACATTGGGGTCCCGCGAAAAACATAGCTAAATGCCATGGGAAAAGCTTTTGCCCACAGCGGCAGTCGTGAGGCGAGAATCATCCCAAAAGGCACAGCGATGATCAAACCTAGCAGCAGGGAAAGTCCAACCAACCAAAATGTCGTCCAGACACCGCCCATAAACATCTGCCAGTGATCAGCAATGATCACCCAATAATTATTCAAAAACGTTTGCCAACCTTCTTGCCACATACTGATCAACGCTCCGTAAAACCTAGCGAGTAGCGGCGTTTTAACCACCACAAAACGCCCAGCGACAATGAAGTCAGCACTAAAAAGCCAACCGCAGACGCTGCGTAAAATAAAAACGGTTCACGGGTACTTTTAGCAGCCAGATTAGCAAAGCCCACTAAATCATTAAGGCCGATTACCGAGACCAAAGCGGTGGTTTTGAGCAAAACCAACCAATTATTCCCGAGTACCGGCAAGGCATAACGCATCATCAACGGCCAGGTGATGCGACGAAAAGTTGTCCAGCGTGACAGCGCATAGGCGGTTGCCGCCTCGTGTTGTCCATGAGGAATCGCCAAAATAGCGCCACGAAAAGTTTCTGACATATACGCGCCGAAAATAAAACCGATGGTAAAGATGCCGCTGATAAACGGGTTCATATCGAGATAACCCCAGCCCATTTTATCAGCAAGCATATTGAGTAAAAATTGCCCACCGTAATAAATCAAAAATAGCTGCACCAAATCCGGCACGCCGCGCACGACCGTGGTGTAGAACACCGACGGCCATTTAAGCACGCGAATACCGGATAAGCGCATCGCACACGCCACTATACCAATCACCAGCGACAGTACTAAGCCGCCAAGCGAAAGTTCGAGGGTTATGAGCGCCCCTTCGAGCAAGTTATGCTCATAACCGAGTAGGATCGATGTGCCTGTTTCTGTCATTGACGCAGTCGCTTATTGATCTAAGCCGTAAATATCGTAGTCAAAGTATTTGTCATTGACCTTTTGATATTCACCATTGGCACGGATCGCGGTGATGGCTTTGGAAAAGCGATCAGCGAGTTCCTGTTCTTCTTTGCGAACAGCAATAGAGATCCCTTCGCCAAAATACTCTTTTTCAGTGAGTTCTGGGCCGAACTGTTCAAAATCCTGGCCAATATCACGTTGTAAAAAGCCATCTTGCAAGACAATTTTGTCCGCAAAAACAAAGTCAACACGACCGGCCACAGCGTCTAAGTTCGCCTCATCTTGTGAGCCATAACGCTGAATTTCAACCCAATCACCCAGTTCGTTGGTCGCATAATCGTCAAATACTGAGGCACGTAACACCCCTAGCACCTTACCTTTCAACCCAGCTTCGCTGATTTCCACATTACTGCCTACCGGACGAGCAAACACCCCTGGGTTGCTGTAATACGGCTCAGAGAAGGTAACGCTTTTACGACGATCTTCAGTGGCATTCATTGAGGCAATAATTGCATCGATTTTGCGTGTTTTCAGCGCAGGAATCAGCCCGTCCCATTCCACTTGCTTGACTTCGCATTCCACACCCATTTCAGCGCACAAGGCTTTAGCGATATCGATGTCAAATCCGGTCATTTCACCATCAGGGCCTAATTCTGAAAATGGTGGATAAGTACCATCGGTTGCCACACGTAACGTTTCCGCAGTCGCGGAAAAACTGAGGGCGGCAATCGCCGCAGAAAGGATTACTTTTTTCATTTGAAGCTCCTGGTTGTTAAAAATCAGCCTTTTAAGCTGTTTGAGAGAAACTGTCGGCAACGTTCAGATTGCGCCTGAGTAAAGACTTGTTCGGGGCTGCCTTGTTCTTCGATTTGTCCATCGTGTAAAAACACCACTTTATTAGACACTTCGCGCGCAAACCCCATTTCGTGGGTCACGACAATCATCGTACGCCCTTCAGCGGCTAAATCCTGCATCACACGCAACACATCGCCAACCAGCTCAGGATCGAGTGCTGAAGTTGGTTCATCAAAAAGCAGCGCGTCAGGTTCCATAGCCAGCGCTCGTGCAATCGCGGCACGCTGTTGCTGGCCACCGGATAAATGGGCTGGGTAATAATTACGGCGCTCATACATACCGACTTGATGCAGCAGTGCATCAGCGCGTTCGATCGCTTCTTTTTTCGGCACTTTAAGCACATGGACCGGTGCTTCAATTAAATTCTGCAAGACCGTCATATGCGACCAGAGATTGAAGCTTTGAAAGACCATCGCTAATTTTGAGCGTACACGGGCAATTTGTTTCGCATTGCCGGCAGTACGCTTACCTTTACGGCCTTCTTTGATGTTCACCGTTTCGCCAGCCAGGCGCACTTCGCCACTATCGGGCATTTCTAAAAAATTTAGGCAGCGTAAAAACGTACTTTTCCCAGAACCTGATGAGCCCAGAATCGAAATCACATCCCCTTTGTGTGCGGTTAAAGATATCCCTTTTAGCACTTCGTGATCAGCAAATGATTTATGAATATCAATCGCTTGTAAGGCAGCAACAGTGGTCAATCGCGGTTCCTCGTTAATAATAATGCTCCGTTATTGTACATTACGTTTAGGATATGTCTATCAGATTGTTAATGGTATCATAGCTCGCTTTTAGTCACGATAAACACCATGCACGCTACCCGTCAACTCCTAGAAAACCTCCTCGTGCGCGCCTCGCTCACCCCGCATGATGCTGACTGCCAAGCGATTATTGCTGAGCGCCTACAGCAATCAGGCTTTAGCTGCCGTCATCTCTCAATCAACGAGACAAGCAATCTCTGGGCAACCCATGGCAGCGGCGCACCAATTATTGCCTTTGGTGGGCATACCGATGTTGTGCCGGTAGGTAATGAAGCGCAATGGCACAGCCCACCGTTTACCCCAACCGAGCGTGACGGTTATCTCTATGCTCGCGGGGCAGCAGATATGAAATCTGGTGTGGCGGCGATGGTGGTTGCTTTAGAAGCAATTATTGCAGCACACCCTGATCACCCTGGTACACTCGCGATTTTGCTTACCAGCGATGAAGAAGGCGTTGCCGTCGATGGTACCAAAGCCGTTTTACCGCTGCTTGAAAACGACGGCATTCACATTGATTATGCGATTGTTGGCGAGCCAACGTGTAAAGATACGCTGGGTGACACTGCACGCAATGGCCGACGTGGCTCATTACATTTACACCTCAGCGTAACTGGCAAAGAAGGCCATGTGGCCTACCCTGAACAAGTCAATAATCCAATCCATGCACTGAGTGCGATGGCCGCAGAGCTAAGCGCGATTATCTGGGATGAAGGCAATAGCCATTTCCCTCCAACCACCTGTCAAATCAGCAATATCCATGGTGGTACAGGGGCTGATAATGTAGTCCCAGAAACGGCCAAACTTGCGATGAACTGGCGCTATAACACCGAGCACACCGCTGAGTCGATTAAAGACCGCACCAACGCCATTATCGCGCGTATTAGCCAAGAATATGGTGTTCGAACGGAGACAAGCTGGCGCTTATCTGGCGAACCTTTTGCTACCGATAATCACGATTTAACCGAAGCGCTACGTCAAGCCATCACGCGCCACACTCAACAAACGGTGACGTTTAATACCGCCGGCGGCACATCAGACGCACGTTTTTTTGCTAAACATGGCGCTGCAACGGTCGAGTTTGGTCCAAGTAACGCAACAATTCACAAAAATAATGAATGTGTGCGTATCGCTGATCTCGAACCACTGACTGCCATTTACCGAGACAGCGTATTAGCGTTATTAGGTTTAACACATGATGCCTGATTACCAAAGCCAGCTACGTAAAAAACACCATCGCCTACGTGATTTACTCGCGCCTTTTTATGATGGGGAGATTGAGATCCACGAATCGCCGGAAACTCATCACCGCTTGCGAGCTGAGTTCCGCATTTGGCACGATGAAGGACAATGCAGCTATGTGATGACGCGTCAAGGCGAAAAGGCACATACGGATAGCGTCATTCGCCTTGATCAACTGCCTGCAGCCAATCAGCGCATCAATGCACTGATGCCAGAGTTAATGCACGCGATTAATACAAGCGAGGTGTTACGTGAGCGCCTGTTTCAAGTTGAGTTTCTAAGCACCTTACGCGGCGATGATTTAATCACTATGGTTTATCACCGCAAGCTCGATGAGTGCTGGCAAGCAGAAGCCGAAGACTTACAAAACCAACTCAATTGCGCGATTATCGGACGCAGCCGTAAACAAAAGATTGTACTTAGTCGTGATCATGTCAGCGAAACCCTGACTGTTGCCGGCAAAGCGTATCAATACCGACAATACGAAGGCACTTTTTCTCAGCCAAACGGCGTGATTTGCGAAGCAATGCTCGACTGGGCGTATCGGCATAACCACCAACCACAAGCTGATCTGCTCGAGTTGTATTGTGGTAATGGTAATTTCACCTTACCGCTGGCACAGCGCTACCGTCGCGTTTTAGCCACCGAAATCAGCAAAAGCGGCATTCGTGCGTTACGCGAAAACATCACCCTCAATCAATGTACTAACCTCACAGTAGCGCGTTTATCGGCAGAAGAATTCTCCCAAGCTTGGCGCGGGGTGCGCGAATTTAACCGACTTAAACAAGATCATATCGCGCTAGATGACTATCAATTTGCTGCGGTACTTGTCGATCCACCACGTGCCGGTATTGACGAAGATACGCTAAATCTGCTCAGCGAATTCCCTCAAATCACCTATATTTCGTGTAATCCTGAAACCCTTGCTGCCAACCTGGCAACATTGAGTGAAACCCATACGGTGACCGATGCGGCTTTATTCGATCAATTTCCGTTTACCCCGCATATCGAATCTGGTGTGATACTGCAGCGTCGTTAATTATCGTTCATTTTTAGCGGCATGATTAATTCAGTTTATCGTGGTGTCATAGAGCAGACGCAGGCCAAAATCAGGAATGAGTATTATTAACAAACCTTATTGGCATTACCCTGTCGCTACTCGTTAAGATAAGGTTTTAACCTAAAGGAGTATCGATATGACAAAGCTTTATTCAACCCTAGTAAAGGTCAACGGTGGTCGCAGTGGTACAGCGAAATCTGATGACGGCAAACTCGATATCACCCTCGACACCCCAGAAAGCCTGGGTGGCAAAGGTGGCCCAGGCACTAACCCAGAGCAGTTATTCGCAGCCGGCTATGCGGCTTGTTTTATTGGCGCAACGCAGTTGGTTGCTGGCAAACAAGGCATTGATGTTCCAGCAGACTTCAACATTGACAGCCACGTAACATTATCCAAATCAGACGCGGGAGATTTAGATATCAGTGTAGTTTTTGACATTCACCTGCCAGGTATGGACGCAAAAACCGCTGAGAAGCTCATCGACGATGCGCATCATGTTTGCCCATATTCTCGCGCCACACGTGGCAATATTGATATCGATTTCAACATCCATATCTAAAGGGTAACCCTTCCATAAAAAAGTCGGCGATCGCCGACTTTTTTATTTTCTATTGAACCCGGTTAACGATAAAGATCCGCGGTAGGATAGGTTCCCGGCAACAAAATATCGCGGTTAACGGTATTGATATCCCTATGGCCACAAAATGCCATCGTCACATCAAGCTCGTTGTGGATTAGGCTGAGTGCTTTATCAACCCCTGCACGCCCGTAAGCGCCCAAGCCATAAAGAAAGGCGCGTCCGATCATCGTTCCACGTGCACCCAGCGCCCAAGCTTTTAGCACGTCTTGGCCACTGCGGATACCGCTATCCATCCATACTTCTATATCGCTACCAACAGCGTCAACAATTTGCGGGAGTTTATCAATTGTTGCAGGCGCACCATCGAGTTGTCGTCCGCCATGATTGGAAACGATTAACGCATCCGCGCCACTTTTGACCGCCAATTCAGCGTCCTCAGGCTCCATAATTCCTTTGAGAATAATCTTCCCACCCCAGCGGTCTTTTATCCGCGCCACATCATCCCATGACAGGCTTGGATCGAACTGTTCGGCGGTCCACGAAGACAGCGAGCTTAAGTCGCTAACATTTTTAGCATGCCCGACAATATTGCCAAAGCTGCGTCGTTTCGTTTGTAGCATATGCCAGCACCAGTAAGGCTTGGTTGCTAAATTAAGCATATTGGCAATCGTCGGTTTAGGCGGTGTCGATAGACCATTTTTAATGTCTTTATGACGCTGACCAAGCACTTGTAGATCCAGAGTGATGATTAACGCTGAGCAGCCTGCTGCCTTCGCACGATCAATGGTATTGTTTAAAAAGGCCTGATCTTTCATCACATAGAGCTGGAACCAAAATGGCTTTGAGGTGTGCGTGGCAATATCTTCGATTGAGCAGACACTCATCGTTGATAAGCTAAAAGGAACGTCAAACGCCTCCGCAGCCTGTGCCGCGAGAATCTCCCCATCAGCATGCTGCATCCCGGTAAGCCCGGTTGGTGCAATCGCAACCGGCATAGCAACCTTTTCACCAATCATCGTGGTTTGCGTGCTGCGCCCGCTCATATCAACCGCAACACGTTGTTTGAGCTTTATCTCACGAAAAGCAGTTTCGTTATTGCGATACGTCGACTCTGTCCATGACCCTGAATCGGCATAGTCATAGAACATATTAGGCACACGGTGTTTAGCCACCCTGCGCAAGTCTTCAATACAGGTGATCTTCTCTAATGGTGGGGCAACAATCATCGTTTCTCCTTTTTAATGGGCTTTTTATTATTATGCGCAACGATGATCTAACCCATTATTGCGCGCCAAGCAACATATGCTGCGGTAAATGCTCTTTAAAATACTGCTCGATACCATTAGCAATCCCGTTCGCAAGCTTTTCTTGATAGGCTGGTTGCGCGAGCAAACGCGCTTCCGCAGGCGTTGAAATAAACGCGGTTTCAACCAGCATTGAAGGAATATCCGGCGAACGCAAGACCACAAAGTTTGCTCGCTCCACATTGGATTTATGCACATCGCCAACACGCGCTAATTCTCTAATGGTCTGTTCGGCCAAAATATTACTCGATTCGAGCGTCGCTTCTTGTTGAATATTGAGTAACGCTTCTTGAATATCAGAATCGTATTTGCTCACATCCACGCCCCACTTTAGATCCACAGCGTTTTCTTTGTTCGCGAGATATTTTGCTAATTGTGAAGAAGCACCACGGGTTGAGAGAATGTATACCGACGAACCGGTAGGCAGACCTTTTTCAACCGCATCCGCATGAATCGAGACAAATAAATCCGCACCTTTCTCGCGGGCAATCGTCATTCGTCGATACAGCGGAATATAGATATCTGTGTCGCGTGTCATCACCGCGCGATAGCCTTCTTTTTCATTAAGAATACGTCGCAGGCGCTTACCAATCTCTAATACCACGTTCTTTTCACGCAGCCCGGTTGCGCTACTCAGCGCACCAGGATCTTTACCACCATGACCTGGGTCGATAGCGACCACAATATCTTTATTAAACGGCACAGGCGTCGGCAAGGTTTTCTGCTCTTGCACCTGACCGGTGGGGGAAATACTGCGCTCAACCGTCATGACTGCCGTTTGATCCACACTGGGTTTTTCAGGCTGTGGTGGTGTCGGTGGGTTCGGTGCAGGGGGTGTTTGCGTGGGTACGCCAGGCACGCGCGGCAACGGCCCACCCGCAAAAACCACTTCTGGCGATTGCGCACCACTGAGCGATTCTAAAGTGAGTGCGGGCTGAATATTTTGATCATACACATCGACCACAATACGGTGCCCACGATTACCCCCAGGAGGTGCGGTATAGATATTAACTTTGGCCACATAATTAAGATCAATCACCACACGCAGCATTTCTTCATTGCGCTGCCCGGTACGTACACGACCAACCGCACCATCATCAAGCTGCAACCCGGCTCGACCCGTTCGTTTGCCATTGGGAAAATCGAGCACAATACGCGGTGGTGAAGACAAACTAAACTGCATAAATTCGCTGGGCTTATCGATATCCAGCACAATTTGCACCTTATCGGGCAATCGATTGGCGCGAAGATTTTCGAGGGTGACTGCTTGGGCCGTAGACCATACTATGAGGCTGGTGATTAACACCAAAAACCATCGCCATCGTTGCATCATTATCCTGTTAATCCTTTTCGATAACGGAAGCAGAGCATGCCTCCTGCCAAACCAAATACCGCCGCTCACCTTCTAAAGATAGATGCACGTGCGCATCTGCAGGAGGTAGCAACCCTTCGCCTATTTCTGGCCATTCTATCAAAATAATAGCGCTATTTTCTGTCCAATCACGCACATCTAAATAAATCAACTCCTCCGGATCATGGATACGATACAAATCCGCGTGAATCGCGCGCTGCCCATCTTCCAAGCTGTATTCATTGGCTATGGTATACGTTGGACTGGTGATCGCGCCACGAACCCCAAGACTGCGAAGCCATTGTTGGGCAAAAGTTGTTTTCCCGCTGCCTAAATCACCAGTAAGATAGATAACTTTTCCCAAGAAATAGGTTTGTGCCGAGTTAACCCACTGAGTTAAGTCATTAATATCGGTAATATCAAAAGTCTGTCGTTTTGCTATCATGCACTAAAAGTGAGCGTTATACATAAATAAGAACGAACAATCATAACTTACTTTTAAAAAAGGGTAAAAATGTCTTTCAGGTATTGTCGAAAATGAGTAAAAATTAAATATTTATTAGACACCTCGACTTTCATTTGTTAAAATATTTGATTAAAAGCGTTTATTTGATGAGGTAAATTTATGGCAAGATTGGATTTAACAGCGCTCGAAGACATCGATGGATTCCGCGCTGCTGCATTGGTCGATTGCGACAGTGGATTATCTTTGGCAACTATTGGCGAAGGTCTTAATTTAGAACTCGCTGCAGCGGGCAATACTGAGGTTTTACGCGCCAAACAACGTACGTTAACCACACTCAACCTTGATGAAACCATCGAAGATATTTTGATTTCACTGTCGAAAAGTCACCATATCATTCGCCCATTAGACCGCAACGAGAATTTATTTCTGTACTTGGTCCTTGAACGTCAACGCTCAAACCTTGCGCTTGCCCGTCATCAATTACGCGCGTTTGAAAAAGAATTGGATTTCTCCTAAACCGAGACCCGGTTAAATCCATCAATACAGGCCGATAATCACTGCCTGTCGCATCTCTTGGCGTAAGCTATCTTAGCCCAGATCTGCCAAACGTCCGTGTATAATGACCGGCAAACCGTATTAAACAGACGCTTCATGACCCATAAACCAACCGTATTGGCTGTAGAATCTTCCTGTGATGAAACAGCTGTTGCCATCTATCATCCCGAGCAAGGTATTTTAGCGAACGAAGTATTCTCGCAAATCCCTTTACACCGCGAGCACGGTGGCGTTGTGCCCGAATTAGCGGCGCGTGATCATATGCGTCGCCTGCCTATTTTACTCGATGAAGCGCTAACGAGTGCTAAACGGCAATTGAGCGATATCGATGTCATTGCCTATACAGCAGGCCCGGGATTACTCGGTGCGCTAATGACCGGTGCGGCTTTTGCGCGCTCTTTAGCGTTTAGTCTGAATAAACCAGCCCTTGGCATCCATCATATGGAAGGCCACCTCCTCTCGCCGATGCTCGGTGATGAGCAACCCGAATACCCTTTTGTTGCCTTATTGGTTTCTGGTGGGCATACGCAACTCATGGCAGTCAACGCCCCTGGTGACTATCAAATGCTCGGGCAAACGTTGGATGACGCGGTGGGTGAGGCTTTTGATAAAACAGCCAAACTGATGGGCCTACTCTACCCAGGCGGGCCTGAGCTCGCCAAACTTGCCGAAGATGGCGATCCACAATCATTCAAACTCTCGCGCCCGATGGTTAATCGCCCGGGGATGGATATGAGCTTTAGCGGTTTAAAAACCCAAGTACGCCTGTTAATTGAATCCTCTGAAAACAGCGAGGCACAAGCGCGGGCCAATATTGCCGCCAGTTTTCAACAAACGATTGCCGATACGTTAGTGATTAAATGTCAGCGTGCCTGGGCACATACCGGCTATCGTGATTTAGTGGTGGCTGGTGGTGTGAGCGCCAATCAAACGCTCAGACAGGCGTTAGAAGACAGCGCCCAAAAACACAACAAACGGGTATTTTTCCCACCTAAAGCCTTATGCACCGATAATGCCTTGATGATTGCTTATGTGGGTGCGCTACGTGCACAACAAGCCGGAACTCACGATTTGAATATTGATGCGCGAGCGCGTTGGCCACTCAGTGACATCGCAGCTATTTAAGGGTTTTCTCTAGATCACCAATCCATGAAATAAACGCTCTGTTGCACTTACGCTGATGCAGTGCTAAGTTAGCGTTTTTTTCATCGGGAAGATTGTTTATCGTGCGCATTCATAATTTCTGTGCCGGACCTTGTACACTGCCATTAAGTGTGCTTGAAGCCGCGCAAGCTGAGCTGACCAACTTTGCTGACACCGGCATGTCGATGATGGAGATTTCCCATCGCAGTCAAGCATTCATGCAGATTCACGAAGAGGCATTGCAATTAGCGCAACGTTTAAGCGGCGCACCGGAGCAATTTAAGCCGTTGTTATTACCCGGTGGTGCGAGCCAGCAATTTGCCATGAGCGCGCAAAATTTGCTTGGTAACAATGATATTGCCGCGATTGTTAAATCCGGGATTTGGGCGAAAAAAGCGTTGCAGGAAGCCAATCGCGTTGGTCGTATGGAAGTCGTTTGGGATGGCGCGATCAACGATTACACCACCCTGCCTGAATCACTCGAACTTGAGAAACCATTTTCTTATCTACATCTCACCAGTAATGAGACGGTTAATGGCTTACAATTTCCGGTATTTCCTGAAGTTGATGTGCCTTTAGTGATAGATGCGTCATCGGATTATTTTAGCCGTGAGTTGCCCTGGGAACGTTGTGCCGTGGTCTATGGTGGAGTGCAAAAAAACCTTGCGCCATCTGGCCTTGCGCTGGTTTTTGTGCGTGAAGACTATTTAGAAGACCATCCTGAACTGGCAAAATTCTATTGTTATAAAACCCATGCCGATGCCAATTCTTTGTATAACACCCCGCCAACCTGGCAAATTTATTTACTCAATAAAGTCCTGCATTGGATGGAAGAAAAAGGTGGGATCACGTATTTTGCTGACTATGCGCAAGAAAAATCCACTAAATTATACGCAGCAATTGACGGGCTTGATTTTTATCATAACGATGTTGATCCGCGCTACCGTTCGACAATGAACGTCATTTTCCGCACCCCATCACAAGATTTAGACATCGCCTTTGCTCGCGAAGCAGAAGCCCAAGGGTTGAATGGCTTGAAAGGTCACCGCTCAGTTGGTGGACTACGTGCGAGTTTGTATAACGCCTTGGAAATGCGTAGTGTCGATGCCTTAATCGACTTTATGAACGATTTCGCCACGCGTCATGTATAAATTCATCCGCCCGCTACTTTTTCGTTTTGATGCCGAACGCATTCACAATCTGACCTTAGATACGCTCAGCCATTTCCCATGGCTGATCCCCTCTTTACCCACCGTGATCCGATCACCCTCATGGGCCTACGCTTTCCTAATCGATTAGGGCTTGCTGCAGGATTGGATAAAAACGGGGTCGCAGTCGATGCGTTTGCACGCATGGGTTTTGGTTTTATCGAAGTCGGCACCGTCACCCCGCTCGCACAACCCGGCAACCCTAAACCGCGCCTGTTTCGCTTGCCCGAACATCAAGCAATCATCAACCGCATGGGGTTTAATAACCACGGCATTGACGCGCTGTTAAATAACCTGCGCCGTAGCGCACAACAACGAGACACCCTGCTCGGGATTAACCTTGGTAAAAACAAACACACGCCGAATGAACGGGCCTTAGATGACTACCTTATCGGGCTAAATAAAGCCTACCCTTCAGCGGATTATCTAACGATCAATATTTCCTCACCGAACACCGCCGGATTACGTGACCTGCAACACGGCCAGGCCTTAGGAGATCTGCTCACAGGTTTAAAGCAGGCGCAAACCAAGGCACAAGAACAGCATGGGCGTTATGTGCCGTTAGTGGTTAAAATCGCCCCTGATAATGACGATCAAGCTTTGCGCGAGATGTTAACCATTATCAGCGATAGCGGTATTGATGGGATTATCGCAACGAATACGACATTGGACAAAAGCCGCGTTCGCACACATAAATATGCCGACCAAGAAGGCGGCCTTTCTGGCGCACCACTAACCGAACACAGTACCCAGATTATTCACAGCATCCGCGGTCAATTGCCTGATATCGCGTTAATCGCGGCTGGTGGTGTGATGAGCGCGACCGACTATCAGGACAAACTTGCCGCTGGTGCGGATCTCGTACAAGTCTATAGTGGTTTGATTTATCATGGCCCACGCTTGGTACGTGAGTGCTTGCAGGCTGCAAAAACATGACATTGTCACAACTGATTAAAAACCCAACCCATTTTTTGGCTTTTGGTTTGGGTAGCGGCTTAATCACCCCGGCACCTGGCACTTGGGGCACTTTAGCCGCTGTGGTGCTATTTTTGCCCTTTCAACAATGGCTGATTGGCAGTTGGTTTGGTGTACTATTACTACTGGCAAGCTTTATTATTGGCATCTATTTATGTGGACAAACCGCCAAAGATTTAGGCGTACATGATTTTTCCGGCATTGTTTGGGATGAATTTGTTGGCGTGTGGTTGGTGCTTGTGTGTTTGCCACCAAGTTTATTAGCCCATTGGGGATTATGGTGGTGCGCCCTCGCTGCCTTTATCCTATTTCGATTCTTTGACATCGTTAAACCACCACCGATTCATTGGCTCGATCAACGTGTCCCTGGTGGTCTAGGGATTATGATTGACGACGTACTGGCGGGTATTTTTGCGCTAATCGTACTATGGCTATCTGCCGAATTATTTTATTAAAAGGAACCTTTTATGACGCTTTCGTTCAATGCTTTGACCGCTGTTTCTGCCGTTGATGGCCGCTATGGCGATAAAACAGCCGATCTTCGTGAGATTTTCAGTGAATACGGTTTAATCAAATACCGCTATCGCGTTGAGCTGCGTTGGCTCCAAACACTCGCCAACCACCCGCAAATTGAAGAATTACAACCACTAAGTGATGAAGGCGCTGCATTTATCAACGCATTGTATGAAGGCTTTGATTTAGAAACCGCTGAAGCGATTAAAACGATTGAGCGCACTACCAACCATGATGTTAAAGCGGTTGAATACCGCTTAAAAGAAGATTTGAGCGCCAACGATGAACTTAAAGGCAAAATCGAATTCACCCATTTTGCCTGTACCTCTGAAGACATCAACAACCTCTCTTATGCGTTAATGCTGCGTGATGGCCGTGATCTACTGCTCGCGCGCTATCAACGGATTACTGATGCGCTTGCCGAGCTCAGCGCGCGCGAAGCCCAAACCGCGATGCTCGCGCGCACCCACGGCCAACCAGCCTCCCCGACCACCTTGGGTAAAGAAATCGCTAATGTGCACGCCCGCCTTTCTCGCCAGCTCAATCAGCTTAAACATCAAGAAATGCTCGGTAAAATCAACGGCGCAGTCGGAAACTTTAATGCCCACCACATTACCTACCCAGATATTGATTGGCCCGCATTGGCGCAAACTTTTGTTAGCGAGACGTTGCAACTCACCTACAACCCAATGACCACCCAAATCGAGCCACACGATTACATTGCAGAATTGCTCGATAATGTGGCGCGAATCAACACCATCCTGCTCGATTTTGCGCGTGATATCTGGGGCTATATCAGCGTCAACTATTTCAAACAAAAAGTGATTGCTGGTGAGGTAGGTTCGTCAACCATGCCGCATAAAGTCAACCCGATTGATTTTGAAAACGCCGAAGGAAACTTTGGTATCGCCAACGCACTGGCTCAGCATCTTGCAGCAAAACTCCCTGTGTCGCGTTTTCAGCGCGATTTGAGCGATTCTACCGCGCTACGAAGTCTTGGTACCGCCTTTGGTCACACCCTTATTGCCTTAGCTGCATTAGAAAAAGGGATTGGCAAACTCGAAACCAACCATGAAGTGATTGCTGCCGATCTTGCCGCCAACCCAGAAGTACTCGGTGAGGCCGTACAAACGGTTATGCGCCGCTACGACATCCCAGAGCCTTATGAAAAACTTAAAGCGCTGACCCGTGGACAAAAAATCACTCCAGAAAAGCTGGCTGAGTTTATCGATACCCTAGACTTACCTGATGAGGCAAAAGCACGCTTACGTACGCTGAAACCAGGCGAGTATATTGGCCTAGCCGTTTCTTTGAGTAAAAACGCATAAGCGTATGAGCGCTGATTACCCGGGTTTGTCGCAATTTACGTTGCTGGCGATCGCGCATTTTTTAGCGCTGATGTCGCCAGGGCCCGATTTTGCGGTGATTATCAGTCAAAGTGTTCGTCACGGCCGGCGCTTAGGTATTATTACCGCCTTAGGCATCGGTTGTGGCATTGGCGTGCATGTGGCCTATACTTTGCTCGGGATTGGCATCCTGCTGAAAAGTCATCTTTGGCTAATGTGGACGGCCAAATTGCTTGGTGCGGGGTATTTATTGTGGCTAAGCTGGCATCTACTGCGCGCCCGCCCTGCCACATCCCCCATCCAGGACACAGCCTGCACAATGCCCGATACATTGAGTGCAAAGAAAGCGTTTTGGCGAGGCTTTCTCACCAACGCAACCAACCCCAAAGCCACGCTCTTTTTCTTAGCTATTTTCACCACCGTGGTTGCACCCAGTACGCCGCTCACCGTGCAGGCGTTTTATGGTCTTTGGATGTGTATCACTACCGCACTGTGGTTTGTTTTAGTCGCTACTCTATTTTCTCGTCAGTCAATAAGGGCTTGGTTTAATTGCGTCGGCCATTGGTTTGATCGGGTGATGGGTGGGGTGTTATGTTTGTTCGCACTACGGCTATTACTCAGTAAAGTACACTCATGAGTATTACACGACGCGAGCGCGCCACAGCAATCACCGGATTGATGATTGGCTGTGTGATTTTCGGCTTAGGCAGCTTAATCGTTGCCTTTGTGCCGATTGGTGCCTATGCGATTGCTTTTTGGCGAATGTTGATTGGTGGCGTGGTATTTGGCGCTCTATTTATGCTTCGTCGTGATCACCTGCCCAAAAACCGACGCGCCATCGTTTTTGCCGGTTTGTCAGGGATTTTTCTTGCCGTTGATTTATCACTATGGCATGAAAGCATTTACGCGGTTGGCCCTGGGATTTCCACCCTACTCAATAGCCTGCAGATATTTTTCCTCGCTGCTCTGGGTTGGATACTCTTTCAGGAACGCCTTAGCCTGCAGCAAACTTTCAGCCTGTTTTTAGCCATTATTGGCGTTGGCCTGATTGCCAGTCCTGAGTTCGCACATAACAGCGCGGCGACTTGGGGATTTATTAGCGGCGGTCTATCAGCAGCGATGCTTGCGGCTTCGATGACCGCGATTCGTCTCACTCATGCCAGTGAACCCACGCCATTAGTCCCATTGATGGTGGTACTCAATTTCAGTGGCGCGTTTGCGATCCTACCAATTGCACTATTGAGTGATGCTGCGTTTTTCCCGACTAACTGGCACGATATCGCCTTAGTCGCCACTTATGGCTTAGTGATGCAAAGTTTGGCATGGACGATGATTGCTTGGGCGATTCCGCGCCTCTCATTGGCACTCACCGGACTTATTTTGCTCAGCGAACCCGTTGCTGCGTTAATTATTGATTATTTATTACTCGACAAATCGATTAATGGTTTACAGTGGACAGGCGCGTCACTCACCCTGCTTGCGATCTATCTTGGTTCAGTGGCCAAGAAAAAAGCTGCTTAAAATAAGCGTTTAATGGTGATTGGTTTAGGTTCAATCCCCATTTCTGACCATGGTGCTTGTTGGGTAGTATTCGGCACTTGCATGCTTAAATAATTATCGTAGGTAAACGGTGCATTAGGCATCATCCCCATAATCTTACCCTGAATTCTTGACACACTATCGGGTAGTGGAATAATCAAACGCTTCCAATCGTAGGTTTCGCACACCCTGGCGATCACCTCACGCATGGTTAACACTTCCCTGCCACCAAGCTCATAGCTTGTGCGATCTACTGACGATTCCAGCGCCCATACAAAAGCGTGTGCAACATCTTCTACAGCCACCGGCTGAAACTGAGCTTTGTGGCAAACCAGCGGCATCACCGGCAGATAGCGCAACAGACGCGCAAACTGATTAAAAAAGTTATCATCCTCACCAAAGATAATCGATGGGCGCAGGCTGACCATACGTATATCGTGTGTTTTAGCCAATTCAAAAGCGGCTGCCTCACCTGCCGCTTTTGTTTTAAGATACTGACTTGGACCTCGATGTTCCACCCCGAGGGCGGACATGTGGATATAGTCTTTAATCCCTGCCTGAGCGGTCGCCTTAACCACATTGCGAACTAAGGCATGATGTACCCATTCAAAGGATTGCTCACCGTGTTCGTGCAAAATACCGACCAGATGAATCGCCCCATCACAGCCATCCATCGCTTCAGCCAATGCATTCACATCATGATAATCAACCTGGCGTAAAAGCACTCCATCCTTGATTCCCGATTGTGAGGACGATAAAATCACCACCTCGTGATCTTTTTCACGCAATCTGGCCACAACAGCTTGTCCAACAAAACCTGTGCCCCCTGTTACCGCAATCTTCATAGCGCTCCCTCACTAATGATTCCCCTAAACAATAGCAAAATAAACGCCCTGTACAGGTTATAATAACGCAATGAAGCAGCTTGAATCTTTCCCTATTGAAAACCCCTGTCAGCAGATTTGTCGCTTTAATCGACAACGCTATTGCCGTACCTGCATGCGGCATATGGATGAGCGCATACATTGGGAAGAATACGATGATGAGGAAAAGCGGCGTGTATTACGCAAATGTTATCGCCGCAAACTGGCGTATAAACGCGCAGCTTACTTACAAAGCGTTGCCGAGCGTCAACATGCGCCCACTCAACCAACGCCCCGTCAGCTCGATTTGTTTAACGCTAATAAACGTAAAACACCCACCGAACAACCGAAAAAAGTTACTCCTAAAGATGATGAAGAGAGTCCGCAGCTATCGTTGTTTTAAACGCAGATGGTTTGCGGTGGGCATGGCTTTTAATTAACGATATAATGAATAGATTATTTTTTGCGTGCGTTACTATTTATGCCACAACCTGTTTTTAAGCACATCGGCATCATCGGCAAATACCGCTTGCATGATGTTGAAGACACCATTCGCCGCGTCATTGCGCTGCTCGATGATCAGCACATCGCTTATAGCCTTGATCAACACACCATGCCTGAAGCGCTGCAGGATCATCCGCGTAGTATGTCGATTAGCGCATGGCCCGATGAAGTCGATTTATGTGTGGTGATCGGCGGTGATGGAACATTCCTGTACGCTGGCCGCATGCTGCTTGAGCACCAAATCCCCTTAGTGGGCATCAACGCTGGTCATTTAGGCTTTCTCGCAGATATTCCCGGAGCCACCTTAGAACAGGAGCTTTCAACCATCTTCGAAGGTCACTACTGCAGCGAAATCCGCCATACCTTGCATGTAAGCGTGGAAAATGATGGCGTTTGTCAGGCAACTTTTTATGCCGTCAATGATGCGGTCATTCACAAGCGCAATATGGCGCGGATGATTGATTTAGAGGTTTATACCCGCGAGCGCTTTCTCGCGCACTACCGCGCCGACGGCTTGATTATTGCCACCCCGACCGGATCGACTGCTTACGCACTATCGGCAGGTGGGCCAATTGTCGAACCTTCTTTACCAGCCACCCTGCTCGTGCCGATTTGTCCGCATACTTTAATGCAGCGCCCGGTGGTTCTTGACGCCCAACGCGTCATTCGCGCCTGCTTGAACCGTGAACGCTTTAAAGACGTTCAGCTGACCATCGATGGACAGGAAGAATACATCATGCAAGCTGGTGATCAGGTGGTTGTGCGACAAGCACAAGAGCTCAACGTCATCCACCCTGCGCAGTATAAATTCCAGCAGCGCTTACGTGAAAAATTCCATTGGGGTGTTGCTGGCGAAATAAGCTATGACCGCAGCCCCGGGAGCGATGATGCTTGAAGCACTCAGCATCGAACAATTAGCAATCATTGAGCGTAGCAGTATTCATTTTCAACCTGGTTTTAACGTATTAACCGGTGAAACGGGTGCTGGTAAATCCATTTTGATCGATGCGGTTTCCTTAGCGCTTGGTGAGCGTGCAGATTCCAGTGCTATTCGCCATGGAGCTGAGCAAGCGTTAGTGCAAGCGCTTTTTAGTGCTATTCCAGAGCCACTACAAAATACCCTTGCTGACGAAGCTTTAGCCAATGATGACATGCCGAGCGAATGTATTATTCGTCGCAGCGTGCGTGAAAACGGCAGTAAAGCTTTTTGTAACGATAAATCCGTGACTAGCGCAAAGCTGAGAAACTTAAGCGAGTCGTTGCTAAGTATTCATGGTCAGCATAGCAATCAATCATTAATCAAAAGCGAAGCACAACGAGAACGTTTAGATCGCTTTGCCAGCAATGAGCAATTATTAGAGAAAACCAGCGCCGCCTATCGCAGCTGGCAACAATTAACAGCCCAATACCAGGATTGGCAAAATGCGCGTAGTGAACACGAAGAACGTTTAAGCCTGTTGCGCTACCAACTCGACGAACTTGAAGAAATTAATCCTCAAACTGGTGAGTTTGAGACAATTTCTGCAGAACAACATATCCTGGCTAATGCCGATAACATCCTGAGCCAAGGTGGCCGTTTGCTTGATATGCTGCAAGACAGCGATCAGGCATTAACCAGCGGCGTCCGTCAAGCACAACACAGCGCTGACGCGCTGCATGGGATTGACCCTCGCTTTGCTGAAATCGCCGAGCTACTCAGTCAGAGCGCTATTTACTTAGATGAGGCAGCAGATGCACTCAATCGCCAGCTAAGTCGCATCGAGCATGATCCCCAGCAGCTCGCTGAGATTGAAACGCGGATGAATGCACTACACACTTTAGCGCGCAAACACCACCGCTCGCCTGATGAATTAGGCGCACATTGGCAAGACTTGCAGCAAGAATATGACGCACTTAGTTCGCAACAAGACAGTCAAAACCAGCTAGAAGCACAATGTCAGCAAGCGGAAGCTCACTACCAAAAAGCCGCTTTAGAACTTCGTGAGGCCCGTAAAAAAGCCACTTTACAGTTAGCCAAAGACGTTCAACAATGGATTCGCCAACTCGGTATGGTGCAAGCTGAATTTAAAATAGAGGTTGAAGCGAGTGAGCGAGCGAGCATCCATGGACTCGATCGGGTAACCTTTCACTTATGCGCCAACCCAGGGCAGGCTTTGCAGCCCTTAGCGAAAGTCGCCTCTGGGGGTGAGTTATCGCGCGTGAGTCTGGCGATAGAAGTGGCTTGTCTGGATGAAGCCCCGGTGCCGACGGTGATTTTTGATGAAATTGATGCCGGTATTGGTGGCGAAGTGGCCGATACGGTAGGAAGATTGCTGCAACGCCTCAGTCAAAATCGACAGGTTCTGTGTATCACTCATTTGCCGCAAGTCGCAGTCTATGCCGACCATCATTTGTATATCGAAAAAACCAGCGATCAAAACAGTACACTCACGAGCGTTCATACGCTGGATCAGACAAAACGCATACAAGAAATTGCCCGCATGTTAGGCAGCGCTGAAAGCGAAACCTCGCGTGGCCATGCACAAGCCATGCTCGATGCAGCAGACAATCATCGTCGAGGATGAATTTCCCACGCTAACACCTTATAATGCCATCATTTACCCACAAGGATTATTCATGAGAATGCGTTTACATTTGCCGCTGATCGTAACCACGCTGATATTCACCGCAGCTTGCACGCGCATGCCCTTTCTTTATCAAGTCGATGTGGCGCAAGGTAATGTGTTTGATGAGCAAAAGGTGGCACAAATCCAGCCCGGCATGACCCGTCAACAAGTGCATCGCTTACTTGGTGCGCCGTTGCTCGATGATCCTTTTCATGCACAACGCGATCATTATTTATATCGCTTTAAAAGCGGTGAGTCCAACACCCGCTATCAACGCGATTTAATCATCGATTACGATACCAATAATCAAGTTACTCAGGTGCAACAAACCCCGTTGCACGTCACGAAGGATTAACCATGCTCGATATTCAATGGCTGCGCCAAGACGCAGAAGCTGTTCGTGCCGCGCTTGCTAAGCGCGGTTTTGATTTTCCTGCTGAACAATACGCCAGCTTAGAAGCCGCACGTAAAGAACAACAAGTCCGCAGCGAAACCCTGCAATCAGAGCGCAAAACACTCTCCCAAGCGATTGGTAAAGCGAAAGCCAATGGCCAGAGCGCTGATGCGTTGATGGCAAAAGTCGCGAGCATTGGTGACGAGCAAAAAAGTACTGATGCGGCTTTAGCTGAAACCCAAGCCGCACTCAATGATTTACTGTTAGGGTTACCGAATATCCCTGATGACAGCGTACCGTTAGGAGAAAGTGAAGACGATAACGTTGAAGTGCGACGCTGGGGCAGCCCACGTGCATTTGATTTCCCGGTTAAAGAACACGCCGATTTAGAACACATTGGCTTGGATTTTGCCGCAGGTGCGAAACTCGCGGGCGCACGTTTTACCGTTTTACACGGCGCTTTAGCTCGCCTGCACCGTGCGCTGGCGCAATTCATGCTCGACACGCATACCGCAGAACACGGCTACCAGGAAACCTATGTGCCTTATCTCGCGAACGCTGATAGCTTATTCGGCACAGGTCAGCTGCCTAAATTTGGCGAAGACCTATTCCAAACCGAGCTTGGTGAACGCGCTTTTTATCTCATCCCAACCGCAGAAGTGAGTTTGACCAATTTAGTTCGCGACACGATTTTAGACGACAAACAGCTCCCGCTGCGTCTCACTGCACAAACGCCATGCTTCCGTTCTGAAGCGGGTGCGCACGGTAAAGACGTACGTGGCATGATCCGCCAACATCAGTTTGAAAAAGTAGAAATGGTGCAGATTGTTCGTCCGGAAGAGTCTAACGATGCACTCGAAGCGCTTACCGCACACGCGGAAACGATTCTGCAGAAGCTCGAGCTCCCCTACCGTACGGTCGTATTGTGTACTGGTGACATGGGTTTTGGCGCACGTAAAACCTATGATATAGAAGTCTGGCTACCCGGACAAAATGCTTATCGCGAAATCTCTTCTTGTAGCAATTGTGGCGATTTCCAGGCGCGACGCATGCAAGCGCGCTACCGCAAACCAGGCGAGAAAAAGCCACAACTGGTTCACACACTTAATGGTTCCGGGCTTGCCGTAGGCCGCACCATGGTCGCGATTTTAGAGAACTACCAAAACGCGGATGGTTCTATCACGATTCCTGAGGTTCTTAAGCCTTATATGGGCGGGTTGACACAAATTACTGCGCAGTAAAGCTGATGAACAATGCCGGATCCACTCCGGCATTGTTCCTGTCTTCAAGTCTTTGCAGCTGATTTAGTGAATAACCATCCGCCGATGATCAGCGCCACACCCGTACAAATTGCGATATCAGCAACATTAAAGGTTGGCCAATAATAATTTTGGTAATGCCACTGGATGAAATCAACCACATAACCATGCGCCATGCGGTCATAGCCATTACCAATCGCCCCACCTAAAATCGAACCATAACCCAGCAACATCAACCACTGCGGCTTTTCGGTGAGAATGGCGTAGATCAACCAAATACTCACCACCACAGCCAGGCCAAGAAACAACCAGCGTTGCCAGCCGCCGTGATCTGCAAGAAAACTAAAGGCCGCCCCGCGGTTAAAAGCCAAAGCAAAATTCATATACTCGTTAACCACTATCGATTGATCGGCCAGTGTGCTTAACGCCCATTGCTTGGTGACATAGTCAAAAGCAACCCACAGCAAAGCCAGTACTAACGCTGCTATTCTCATTGTGTATTCCTTATACGTACTGGCGATTTTCGCCATCGCTGCTGATATTGTCCACACAACGGGTGCAAAGATCAGGGTGTTCAGCATTTTCACCCACACTTGGCACATGATGCCAGCAGCGCTCACATTTAGCCGCGCTTGATTGCTTCACAGCAACCGCAGGCTCGCCAGTGTGCAAGGTCACTGAAGACACAATAAAGGCAAAGCGCAGTTCATCACCGAGTCGTGCCAGCTGTTCGCGATCTGTTTCAGGCAAGGTTAGCGTCACTTCGGCTTCTAAAGAACCACCAATGCTACCTTCTTTACGTGCTTGTTCTAGCGCCGTATTCACCCGCTCACGGTATTGCATTAACAATCGCCAGAATGAGGCGTCGTAATCATCTTCATCAAGGGCAAACAAACCATCGTAAAATTCGCTTAAAAAGACCGATTCGGCGCGCTCTCCCGGCATATACTGCCAAATTTCTTCTGCGGTAAAGCTCAAAATTGGCGCCAACCAGCGCACCATCGCTTCCAGGATATGATAAATCGCGGTTTGTGCCGAACGACGCGCGCGGTTATCGGTAGCAATCGTGTATTGGCGGTCTTTAATCACATCAAGATAGAACCCACCCATATCGACCGAACAGAAGTTAAACAACTGCTGATAAATGAGATGGAATTCGTAATGCTCATACGCATGGCGTAGTTTTTCTTGCAACTGATAGGCAAGCGAGACCGCATAACGGTCAAGCGCGACCATGTCCTCACGCGCGACTTGATCCGCAGCCGGATCAAAATCATGCAAATTAGCAAGCAAAAAGCGGCAGGTATTACGAATGCGGCGATAGGCATCCGCGCGTTGCTTTAAGATATTGTTTGACAGGCTGATTTCGGCGCTGTAATCCGCAGAAGCTACCCAAAGACGCAGCACATCAGCGCCCATTTGTTTAATCACCGTTTGTGGATCGACCACATTACCCAGCGATTTACTCATCTTGTGGCCCTTTTCATCGACGGTAAAGCCATGGGTCAGCAAACCACGATAAGGTGGTTGCCCATCAATCGCGCTACCGGTAAGTAATGAGGAATGAAACCAACCGCGATGCTGATCCGAACCTTCGAGATACAGGTCCGCCGGATAAGACAACTCTGGACGTTCGCGCAACACCGCGTAATGGGTGATACCCGAATCAAACCACACATCGAGCACATCATCGAGTTTGTGATAGTTCGCAAGATCTTCTGCAGGAATGAGCACTTCTAGCGGTAAATCAAACCACGCTTCGATCCCGTTTTTCTCAATCGCCTGTGCCGCCTCTTCCATAATTGACGCCACATCCGGATGTAACTCACCGGTTTCGTTGTGCACCACGAAACACAGCGGCACACCCCAATAGCGTTGACGTGAGATACACCAATCTGGGCGACCAGCGATCATATTGGTTAAGCGTGCACGCCCCCATTCGGGCGTAAACTGCACGCCTTCTAAACCACTCAGTGCGGTATCACGCAAACCTTGTTGATCCATGCTGATGAACCACTGCGTGGTCGCGCGATAAATCGTTGGTGATTTATGGCGCCAGCAATGTGGGTAACTGTGGGTGAAGCTATTATCGTGTAGTAGACGTCCACGCTCACGCAATAAATCAACCACCGCACTATTGGCTTTAAACACGTGCTGCCCGGCAAAATATGGCGTATCATCGCTATAACACCCGTTACCGAGCACAATGTTGATCATTTCTAAACCATAGCGGCGACAGACATCGTAGTCTTCAACCCCATGAGCAGGCGCGGTATGCACACAGCCAGTGCCTTGTTCGAGTGTGACATGCTCACCGCACACCACCGGCACTACGCGCTCATCGACAAAAGGATGCGCGAGTTTTAAGCCGTCTAACTGCTTGCCATCGATCTGCGCTAACACTTCAGCATCATCTAATTGCCAACGTTCAACCAAACCTTCTAACAAATCTGCCGCGACAATAAAGACACCCGCTGAAGCGCGAACCAGAACATAGCTAAACTCTGGATGTACGCTCACCGCAACGTTTGCTGGAATCGTCCACGGGGTTGTTGTCCAAATCACCACATCCGCAGCATCAATCGCCCCATCATAGGCAAAGCGCTTTTGTAAGTCGGCGATATCACGCACCGCAAAACGCACATCAATGGAAATGGATGTTTTATCCTGATACTCCACTTCCGCCTCAGCCAGCGACGAACCACAGTCCAAACACCAGTTAATCGGTTTAAAGCCATTAACCACATGTCCACGGCGAACAATCTCGGCCAAACCACGTACGATACCGGCCTCGGTTTGTGGCGCTGCGGTAATATACGGCTTGTCCCAATAGCCAAAAACACCTAAGCGAATAAAATCATCTTTTTGCAGCGCGACCTGACTTTCAGCAAATTCGCGACAGGCATGGCGAAACTCACTCGCGCTGACTTTCGGCCCCGGTTTACCGATTTTTTGCTCAACTTTTTGCTCAATCGGCAAACCATGGCAATCCCAGCCTGGTACATACGGACTGTCGTAGCCTAATTGATGGCGTGATTTGGTGATGATGTCTTTTAAGATTTTATTCAGCGCATGACCGACATGGATCGCGCCATTGGCATATGGAGGCCCATCATGTAATAAAAACCGTGGCTTATCCGCAAATTGCTCGCGTTGTTTGTTATAAATGTCGCGTTCCTGCCAAAAAGCGAGCATTTCCGGTTCGCGCTGCGGTAAGTTTCCGCGCATCGGAAAATCGGTTTGTGGGAGATTGAGCGTATGTTTGTAGTCAGCCATATAATTTCCGTTAATGTTGATACTGCGCAATCAACGCTTGCGCGTGCGCGATATCTTGTTTAATTTGTGCTTGCAACGTGGTGCTGTCGGCAAAGCAACGTTCTTCGCGTAAAAATTCAACCATCTCTACCCGCAGCAACGCGCCATATACCTCACCAAGTGGTGAAAAAGCATGAACTTCCAATTTGCGCTGCTGGCCTGCAAAAGTGGGCGCGACACCAAGGTTTGCCACCCCCCACACACTTTGTGCTGCAGACAAAACCTGTATTTTTACCACATACACGCCATCGGGTAAACACCACGCATTCGGCACATGTATATTCGCGGTTGGTGTATTCATCGAACGCCCACGTTTCGCGCCATGGCGCACCCGTCCAGTATAGGTCAATCCGTGCCCTAATAAGGCACGTGCGCGGGTTAAGTTATGCCGATCAACGGCTTCACGAATCGCTGAACTCGAGATACGTTCACCATCGGTCGTGCAGACACTATCCATGCTTTCAACCGTATAGCCACCTTTATCAGCCATCGCTTGGAGTAGCGCAAAATCGCCGCGTCCACGATAACCAAAGCGAAAATCATCGCCAACCAATAAATGCTTCACCCCGAGATCCGCCAACAAATACTCTTGCACAAAGTCTTCAGGTGATGATTGACGCAGTGCTTGGGTAAATGAGCGCAACGTCCAGTGCGTGACCCCATAATGCGCCAGCCAGTGTGCACGATCACGCAATGGCGTAATCAGAGGCGGCTCTTTTTTGTTGATCACTGCACGTGGGTGTGGGAAGAAACTCATCAGCATCGGGGTTAAGCCCAACGTTTCAGCGCGCGCATGCAATGCCGCAATCACCGCCTGGTGACCGAGGTGAACGCCGTCAAAGTTCCCGATTGCCAGCGCCGGGGCTGAGGGTAACGTGAGGCGTGGATAGCGCCGATGAATATGCAACATGATCAATGAAAAAGCAAACCGCGCATTATATAGCGGGAAAGATCATGATGCTATAGAAGTAATCTATAGGATATGGTTAAGAATAAACAAACAATCTGTAGCACACTTAATATCAATGTCCAGCGTCCTAAGCGTTGGGCCGCTTGACAGCGCTCAGCCATACTCCGGGCTCCCGTTTTTCTAGCGTATAGACTTTCTAGCGCTTCATCCAAGGCTTCCAAGGTGAGCGCACCAGAACCAAGGCGGTCAAACAATCGCTCATCAATCGTAATACGCAGCACAAAATAGCCTTGAACCAAGAGAATGAACAGCAACACGAGGCCGATATAAAACCCAAAATTAATCCATCCCAGTATCACCACGACGATATTTAACGCCCACAGCGTACGGTAAGCACGCAAGCTTGCCGCCGTTAGCGTTGCTAAAGCCCGCTCATTATCAGTCATTAATCGCCTCCTCAATCGCTCGTTGGGTGGTCTCAGATATTACGATATGCGGCTGCGCCGCTAAAAGCAACGCTTTCGCCTCAGTCAGAGTGTCTGCATTACCATAACGAACCAGCCAAGTCAGTACTACAGCCGCACTACGACCATAGCCTAGCGCACACGCCACCAATACAGGCCCTGATTGCGTGCCTAACAGATCTTCCAACCCATCAGCAGCCCGGCGCAAATCCTCGACCTTTGGCGACACTAAATCCAACATCGGCACGCTCTGATAATGCGTTGGCGTATTCCACAAAGGATATTCCGCGCACACATCGAGCATCGCTTGGTTATGTTTGGCTGCAACAATACTGCCTAGTTGTACCCGATCTGTAACGCGCACCACCCGCGGTTTACCGCGCAACCAAAAAGCGATATTCGCACGGCACGCCAGATAATACGGCGCCAATAACAGGGTTACCGGCATACTATGGCGTCCATTGCTTTGCTTTTGAAAAGCTTGTGCGCCAAGGCCGGCGTAAGCAAGCACCAGGAATACACACGCAGCAGCAATCCAGCCTGTCCATAACCAGCTGCCAGCAAAGAACATCAATAAAACAGCCACTGCGGTCAGCAGAGCGTAGGCGAGGCTGCAGCGCGGATGAAGACGCTTCGCCATACGACACACAGGCGACGGTTGATTGGTTGGCAGCAACCATAACACGACAGCAGCCGCTAACACGCCGGTTGGAATGTCGATAAAATGGTGCTGCCAAGTGGTGAGTACCGATACAGCAATTAAACTAAACCAGCCAACAATTGCAGTACGCCAAGCCGGAAAACGCAGCCAATAAAAATAGCCCACGATGATTGAGAGCATAATATGCAGCGATGGTGCTTGATTATACGGCTGATCAAACGCCCCTAGCGCTTGAAACAACCAAGCAGAAAGGCCGTCAGAGGCAGGCTTCGACCAACTGAATTGCAGCGGCCAAAGTATAAAACACAGCACCGCAATCGTTTGTGCAAGCAGAAGCTGCTGCACATAACGCCATAAGGCTTTTTTTGTGCGACAGAGAAAAAAAGCGGCAGCATAAAACAGATTGAGCGTCCAATAAGGGACAATCGTCCACGGCCAAAAAGGAATCGAGCGTTCCCACGCAAAAGCAATCTCTGGCACCGAGTCACGTTGCCCGGCCAACCAATTCGCCCCACCATAGCTGCTATAAAAAATCACGCCAACAGCGATAAGTGCGCCTAATGCAACGAATTTAGTTAGCCGCTGATCTCCTGTCTTCATGCAAGCAAGCGCCAAGGCCAACGCTCACCGGCTAAAAACGGCACAATCGTGGTATCGCCATAAGGCAGCGTTTCTGGAAAGCGCTGTTCAACGCGCTCAAGTGTAACCGTGCCAGGGTTATACGGCAGACGGTAAAAATCCGCACCAAAGCGCGCGGCAAAATTGCCCAGCTTATCGAGTGCCCCAGCTTGATCAAACACGGCTGCATATAAAGCCAAACTGGCGTGCGCGCTATAGCAACCGGCACAACCACAGGCGTTTTCTTTTGCACTCTGTGCGTGCGGTGCACTGTCTGTACCAAGGAAAAACCGTGGATCACCGCTGGTCGCAGCTTCAACTAACGCCGCACGATCGGCTTCGGTTTTTAAGATCGGCAAGCAGTAATAATGCGGTTTAATGCCACCGACCAACAGCGCATTGCGGTTAAACAATAAATGCTGTGGTGTGATGGTCGCTGCAGTGTTTTTCGCTTGACTACGGACAAATTCCACGCCTCGTTTAGTGGTGATATGCTCAAGTACCATACGCAGCCGTGGAAAGCGCACACGTAAATCACACAGCACCTCATCGATAAAACGCGCTTCACGATCAAAAATATCGATCTCAGGATCGGTCACCTCACCATGGATGAGCAGTAGCATATCTTCAGCCTCAAGCGCTTCAAGCAGCGGATAAATTGCGCTTACCTCGGCCACACCTTGCGCTGAATTCGTCGTCGCCCCACGTGGATACCATTTAACGGCCACCACCCCTGCAGCTTTCGCTTCAATAACCGTTTGTGGGGTTAACCCGTCGCTGAGATAAAGGCTCATCAATGGCGTAAAAGTTGTGCCTTCTGGAATATGGGCAATAATTCGCTCACGATACCCCTCAACGGCTGCCACACTATCGAGTGCCGGAGTTAAATTAGGCATCACCAGCGCACGCGCACACTGGCTTGCCGCATCAGCAACCGTCCGAGCCAGCGCAGCTCCATCGCGCAGGTGGATATGAAAATCATCAGGAGTGGGGATCGTTAGTTTGCTCACGGTGTTTCCTTATAGCTTTATGCTGATTATACGTCTAAGCTGAGATTAAGCCATTGTCTGAGGCGCAATTTTGCAGCGGCGCTGGCATGAGAATCTGGCTCAACATGCGCTTCATCGAGTTCGGCAGCTTGCAGGCTAAAGGTTTTCCGTTTTAGCACACCATCGCGAAAAACGTGTACATCAACACGGCTGTTTTCTGGTGCAAGCTGTAGCTCATCACGCAATACCTCACTGCTCACCTGTAACTGATTGACTGCAACCAGAACATCATCCACCGCAACCCCAGCAGCGGCAGCAACGCTCGCTTCATCGAGTGCACTCACTCGCCACGCGCCATTAACCTTTTGCCAGCGAAAACCAGGATCGACCTTTATCGGCTCGTCTTTATGTTTGGCAAGACGGTAATGCAAGCACATCGCGAGTGCGCTGAGCGTTTCTTCTAATGGCAAAGGTTTGGTTGTGTGCAGCCCGTCGTACATAAACTCGTTAAATGCTTCATGAGCGTCTGCTGGTAATTGCTCGCGCACAAAGGCGCTAAAGTGCGCTTCGGTTAATCCTTTACCGCTCGCTTGGTAGTCTTGCCATAAGTTACGCATCACTCGCGGCAAATGCCATTGGTCATGAGTATTTTTTCGTAAAAAGACATCCAAACAGAGCGCAAAAAGTGCACCATGAACGTAATAGTTGGTGCTGCTATTAATCGCATCCTCACCACCGTTATAGAGCTTTGTCCACGCTTCAAAGCTTGAATGCGCCAGCGTTTGTTTATGTCGCCCGCGGCGACGCAGATGATTGCTAATGTCACCCGCGAGCAATCGCCAATACTGCTGCGCACTGATCACCCCACTGCGCACTAACAGCCAGTTATCAAAAAAGGCGGTAAAACCTTCAAATAACCACAGCATCTCACTGGGTTGCTCGTGGCGCAGATCATAGGGTTGATAATCGTGCGGCTTTAGGTCTTTAATATTCCAGGTATGGAAATATTCATGTGAACACAGGCCTAATAAACGCAGGTAATGGTCATCAATGGGGTAATCTTTACGCGGTAATAACCGCCGTGGCGCCATCAGCAGCGTGCTGCTGCGATGCTCTAGACCACCGTACACATTATCGGTCACATGGAGCATAAAACGATAGGTACCCACTTGAGCCGGCCAGTCGCCAAAAACTTCCTGTGCGGCAGCACAAATCTGACGCACATCGTTAACCAGACGGGCAGTATCGGTCGCCATAGCTGCGCCACTAACAATCAATTCGTGGGTTTTACCATGTACCTCAAAGCGCGCACAATCAAGATGTGCACCAAGGATCAGCGGTGTGTCGATCAGTGCGTCGTAGTCAGTGAAGCTCAGCGCTTGATCTACCAAATCCGCTCCATACAGAGACCAACCTGTGCGCTGTTCATCAAAGCTCAGCTGTAAGCGATGCGCTTTATTTTCTTGCCCTTCTACCGCAAGACACGCACAGCAGGGGTTAAACAAACCACGTTCATCATCTGAATAACACCCTCGTACTGAGATATCGCGTGCATACACGCTGTATTCCAACACCAGTTCGTCACAGCCATCAGGCACATCAACCTGCCAAGTGGACGGGTCGAGCAACTGCCAATTCAGTACGTGATCATCCGCTGTGATACGCATATCGCGAATATGTTTGGCAAAATCGCGGCGGGTGTAGCTACCGGGAATCCAAATCGGCAAATACAGGGTTAGCGCTTGACCAGCACACTGCGAGATCGTTTGGCGGATGTGATAACGGTGTCCACCTTGACTTGTGCGAACGTTGTATTGAATCATAATCTGTCTAAATAAAAAGGAAACTATTCTAGCATTGCCCTTGCAAACCCCCAATCAGTCGCCATAATAGAACTATATTCCTTGGAAACGAACCATGAGCGAACAGCCCAACTTTGCCCAGGAAGTGGACGCCGAGATCAGCGATCCACAACTTGAAGAACCGCAGCTTTATGAAGTGATGCTGCTCAACGATGACTACACCACAATGGATTTTGTCATTGATGTATTGATGCAGTTTTTTCGTAAAAGCTATAGCGAAGCTGAATTACTTATGTTTACCATCCATGAACAAGGATCAGCGGTTTGTGCGATCTACAGTCGTGAAATTGCCGAGATGCGCGTCAAACAAGTTGTTGACCACGCCCGTGCGCATGAATACCCCCTGCTGTGTGTCATGCAGCCGCATTGATTGGAGAAGAAGATGTTATCTACCGCACTAGAACAAGCCATTGATCGCGCCTTTCGCAGCGCGCAAAGTGCGCATCACGAATTTTTAACTTTAGAACATTTATTGCTCGCGCTGTTAGATGAAACCAGCGTCACTGATGCGGTTCTAAGCTTTGGTGGCGACCTTGTGAAGCTCCGTGAAGACATCAATCGCTATATCAACGAACATACGCCTAAGCTTGATGTCGATGATGAAAGTCGCAGCACACAACCAACCACCACCTTCCAGCGCATGATCCAGCGTGCTGTTTTGCATGCCCGAAATGCCGGTAAAACAGAAGTCAGCTGCTTGAATGTGTTGGTGGCGATTATGTCTGAGCGTGATTCCTATGCCGCTTTTTTCTTGAAAAAACAAGACATCAGCCGTTTGGACTTACTGACCTACATTGCTCACGGCCGCCCTGCCACCCAAGCAGAACAAGCCGAGCAAGAATCCTCATCAGAAAAGGCTGAGAGTCTACCGGAAAAGAAAAGCGCATTAGCAGAATACGCGAGCAACTTAAACCATAAAGCCAAAGAAGGCCGAATTGACCCGCTCATTGGACGTGATAAAGAGATTGAGCGCACCATACAAAGCCTGTGTCGACGCCGCAAGAACAACCCGATTCTGGTTGGTGAAGCAGGGGTTGGTAAAACCGCGATTGCTGAGGGGCTTGCGAAAGCGATTGTCGATGGTGACGTGCCGGAAGTGCTCGAAGATGCGGTTATTTATAGCCTGGATATCGGCTCGCTACTCGCGGGCACCAAATACCGTGGCGATTTTGAAAACCGCATCAAGGCGCTACTCGATGAACTCAGCAAAATCGATAACGCGATTTTATTCATTGACGAAATCCATACCATTATCGGCGCTGGTGCCACGTCTGGCAGTACCATGGATGCTTCAAACCTGATCAAACCAGCGCTCGCTAATGGTGAGTTACGTTGTATTGGCGCGACCACCGATCAGGAGTTCCGCCAGATTTTTGAAAAAGACCATGCCTTGGCGCGCCGTTTTCAGAAAATTGATATTACAGAGCCGAGTATCGATGATGCGATTGCTATTTTGCGCGGCTTGAAATCGCGCTATGAAGAATATCACGACATCACGTATTTAGATGAGGCGCTTGATGCTGCGGTTAAGCTATCGAACCGCTATCTTAATGAACGTCGCTTGCCCGATAAAGCGATCGACTTAATCGATGAAGCCGGCGCGCGCTCGCGTATTGTACCGCCGGATGAGCGTAAGGAGTATATTGATGCGCTAATGATTGAGCAGCTAGTCGCTTCTATGGCGCGCATCCCTGAGAAAAGCGTCAACCAGGATGACCGCAACCTGTTACGCACCTTAGCGCGCGATCTAAAAACCGTGGTCTTCGGCCAAGATGAGGCGATTGATAACCTTGCCTCAGCGATCAAATTGGCGCGCGCAGGCTTGCGAGAGGCAGAAAAACCGATCGGCTCATTCCTCTTTACCGGGCCAACAGGGGTTGGTAAAACTGAAGTTTGTCGTCAACTCTCACATGTGCTCGGGATTAAGTTATTACGCTTTGATATGTCGGAATATATGGAAGCGCATACCGTATCGCGCTTAATTGGCGCACCACCGGGCTATGTCGGTTATGAACAAGCTGGCCTGCTGACTGAACAGATTTTGAAAAATCCGCATGCTGTGCTGTTGCTCGATGAAATCGAGAAAGCGCACCCCGACATCATGAACCTGCTGCTGCAAATCATGGATCACGGGAAAATTACTGATGCCAATGGGCGTGAAGTGAATTGTCGGCAATTGATTATTGTCCTGACCAGTAACGTCGGCGCTTTTGAAATGGATAAAAACCGTATCGGCTTTGCCCAAGCAAGCTCTAAAGATGCCGCGAATGCGCAATCTGAAGCCGCGATTAAACGCCATTTCAGTCCGGAGTTCCGTAACCGGCTTGACGCGATCATCCGCTTTGCGCCACTCTCGGGCACCACAATAACCCATGTGGTGGATAAATTCATTATTGATCTCGAACACCAGCTTGAGGAAAAACATGTCACCTTAACGTTGTCTCCTCAAGCCAAAGATTGGTTGGCCGATAAAGGTTATGACGCGAAAATGGGTGCCCGACCGATGAACCGCCTCATTCAGCAACACATCAAACAGCCTTTAGCAGAAATGCTGCTCTTTGGTGAACTTGCTGAACATGGTGGGCATGTTGATGTGCTGATCGAAGATGATAAACCCGTGCTCAAAACCAGCCCTAACACACTACCTGAAGTCAATGGTGATGAAGCTGCTGATGATGCAACCAACACCATGAGCTAAAATCAGCACGACCGTTACCTTCGCTCAATAAATCTATAAGGAGACCGTCATGCGTTTTTTGGTCACAGGGGCTAGTTCCGGATTTGGCGAAGCAATCACCAGACGCTTGGTCAGCGATGGCCATCAGGTGATTGCTGCCGCCAGACGTGAGGATAGGTTACATGCCCTCGCGCAAGAACTCGGCGAAGCCGTATACCCACTCCCGCTCGATGTTTGTGATCAACAAGCGCTAACGCAGTTGAGTGAACGCTTACCTGAAGATTGGCAAGCCATTGATGTATTGGTGAATAATGCCGGTTTAGCGTTAGGATTAGAGCCAGCGCATGAAGCGCAACTCGATGATTGGCTAACGATGATCGACACCAATATCAAAGGCCTGGTGGTTCTTACACGCGCTATCCTACCGCAGATGGTTTCTCGTGGTAGTGGACTGGTGATTAATATCGGCTCGATCGCCGGCACTTACCCGTATCCAGGCGGTAATGTCTATGGCGCTACCAAAGCGTTTGTCCACCAATTTAGTCTCAATTTACGCGCTGATTTAGCCGGTAGCGGCGTGCGCGTAAGTAATATCGAGCCAGGCTTGGCTGGTGGCAGTGAGTTTTCCAACGTGCGCTTTCATGGTGATGATGCGAAAGCACAAGCCGTTTATCAAGGCACATCTGCGCTCACCCCTGAAGATATCGCCGAAACCGTTGCCTGGATTGCCAGTACACCGGCGCATATGAACGTCAACACCATCGAAATCATGCCAACGTGTCAGGCATTTGCGCCACTCAGTGTCAGCAGGGAAAGCTAGTTGGCAGCTACTGCTTTAGTGCCCGCGAAACTCGTCCATCGATGAGGTCACTTTGAGGATATGTTTTGCCGTCCAGTCCCACCACGGCTGAGGCAACAGTGCCTTAATGATCATCGCTAAACGCACCGACCACGGCAAATAACGAACTGCTTTGCCATCCAGCATAGCCTGCCAAGCGGCATTTACTGCTTGTTCTGGGGTTAATATCGGGGTGAGGAACATCTTTTTCGCACCTGCAAACATACCAGTGCTGATATAACTCGGGCAAAATGTGGTTAGTTTAATGTGCTCGTGGCCGGCGTTGATCAGCTCCAAACGTAGCGAATCACCCCAACCTAACATCGCCCATTTTGACGCACAATAGACCGCCATACGTGGATTTGATACCGTAGCCGCAGCGGAGGCAATATTTAAAATCCGCATCTCTTGCGACTTACGCTCTATCATTTGTGGCAATAGAGCGCGTGTGATTTGCATTGGCGCAAGCGTATTGATTTGCATACACCATTCAGGTGGTTTTTCATCTTGCCAGAAATACGCATTACCGGACACCACGCCGGCATTATTAATCAACACATCAATCTCACCGGCCGCCCCACGCTCAAGCAGCGTGGTTAACTGTTGGTCAATTACTGCGCTATCACTTAAATCGACCTCAGTAGTGATCACCTCGATAGGCGTGTTAGACGCTTCACGAACAAGATCTGCGGTTTCTTGCATACCAGCAACATCTTGGTCCCATAAATGGAGCGTTGTGGCACCTTCTCTTGCTGCTCTGAGTGCATAAAGCCGCCCCATGCCCATAGCAGCGCCGGTAATCAGCACATTTTTTCCTGAAACGCCATATCCCATAGTCCACTCCTAGCGATTAACGATATGTTTAATAACCCATTGGGTCAGTCGATTATACGGTGGTGCAATCCATCGCATCGTCTCTAGCCATAGCGGTTTACTCATGATCGGCTTTTGGTGACTAAAGGTCTCTAATGAGTAGCGCCCCATATAACGACCAAAGCCGCTTTGCCCCACGCCGCCAAATGGCAATTCTGGCGCACTTAGATGCGCAACAGCGATATTAAAACAAAGCGCCCCTGAGCTTGTTTGTTCTCTATATTTTGTGCGTATTATTTCATCGTCGCTAAACACATAGAGCGCTAACGGTTTCTCACGAGCATTAATAAACGCAATCGCTTCATCAACATCAGCTACGCGCACAATCGGTAATATCGGGCCAAAGATTTCTTCTTGCATCAACTGCGCATCATTTAATACGCGATCAACAATCGTTGGCGCGATATAACGCGTCTCGGCATCGATCTCACCGCCCAACACAACCTGTTGTGGGTCAACGTCTGTTAATAACCCTTTTAGACGCTCTAGATGTTGCTCATGAATAATCCGCCCATAATCCGCACTCTCACGAACGTGCTCGCTATAGATCTGCACCACAGCTTTTTTGAGCGCAGCAATCAAGGGCTCAGCCATTGCTTCAGTGGTTAAAATATAATCCGGGGCGACACAGGTTTGCCCAGCGTTAAGCCATTTCGCCCAAGCAATACGGTAGGCCGCATTCTCTAAATGAACGCTACCATCGATCCATAGCGGCGATTTACCGCCGAGTTCAAGAGTGACTGGTGTCAGGTGACGGGCAGCCGCGGCCATCACCTTTTGTGCGACTGCTGCACCACCGGTGTAGAAAATATGATCAAAGCGCGCTTCTAATAATTTTGCACTACCGGCACCATCAGTGATGATCACCGCTATCGCGCGTTGATCGAGGTATTTCGGTAATAATTCGGCACACAGACGCGCGACATTCGGCGCATGTTCACTGGGTTTAAGTAACGCAGTATTACCCGCGGCTAGTGCGCCAACTAATGGTGAGAGTAATAACATCAGCGGATAATTCCACGGTGCGATGATTAACACTGTGCCCAAAGGCTCATAGATCAAGCGCCCACTGGCTGGTTGCAACGACAACGGTATGCGCACGCGCTTTGGTTTCAACCATTTTTTTAAATGCTTTAAGGTGTAGCGGATTTCGCTGGCGACAAAACCAATTTCGGTTAACGCGCTTTCGCACGCCGCCTTGCCTAAATCTTGCTTTAATGCTTCGGTAAATGCCGCTTCCTGCTCATCAAGCATTCGCGCGAGTGCTTTGAGTTGTTCAAGTCGCCAAGCAAGCGGTTTACTCTGCCCACTTTGATAAAATCCACGCAGCTTCGCAAGCGTATCTTCAATCTCAGTTTGCGTGAGTGTATGTTTAAACATAGCCAACCCTCTTAATCACGCTCAATGAGCGGTTTATGCACTCAATATAGCGCATTTAATACCAAAGCATAAGCGTGAATTCAGCGTGTTGCTAGTGGAAATTATGCTGCACTATCTTGATCTGCGATGCTGCTCAATGATGCGGACAGCCATTGCCAAAACGTCACCACCGAAGGGATATGCACCTGTTCATCGGGTGAATGCGCGCCGGTGATGGTTGGGCCAAAAGAGATCATCTGCCAATCGGGGTAATGTTCACCCAAAATGCCACACTCTAATCCCGCATGGATGGCTTTAAGTTGTGGGGTTTTCCCGAACAAAGCCTCTCCGGTTTTGAGCATCGTTTGCACAATGGCTGCCTCAGGATCCGGTTGCCAGCCTGGATAATCGCCTTCAAATGTTGCACTACCCTCTAAAGCAGCAGCCAGGATTGAGAAACGGCGTGCCAAATCTGCTTTTGCATCTTCATGCGATGAGCGGATCAGCGCTTGCAGGCTGGCTTGGTCTTCGCCGACGCGAATAATGGCTAAATTGCTCGAGGTTTCTACCAAGTTTGACATCGCAAGATCCATGCGCACCACACCATTTGGGCAACCTAACACACCGGCAATCAAGCGTTGCAGCGAGCTTTGCTCGAGAACGGTTGCCGGACGTTCAGCCTTCTTCAAGCCAATCGCAAGCTTTTGATCTTCTTTCGGTAACTCAGCACGTAACGCCTTATTAATCGCCTCAATGTGTGCCTGCAGGGTTGATTCATCGATCTCGCCACACAGTACCGCCTCTGCCTCACGAGGAATCGCATTACGCATATTACCGCCTTCAGCGCTGGCAAGCTTGATCTCATAATGCTCTACCAGTTCATCAATCACCCGCATAAGGATAATAGTCGCATTACCACGTTGATCGATAATGTTCAGCCCTGAGTGACCACCGGATAAGCCACTGATCGTCAGATGATACGCGTGTGTCTGAGTATTATTTTCACGGGTTAGCGGCAAGGTAATTTCAGCATCAACCCCACCCGCGCAGCCAATATAGAGCTCTCCTTCTTCTTCAGAATCAAGGTTCAACAGAATATCGCCTTGCAGCCATCCTTCGCGCAACCCTTTCGCACCATCCATCCCGCATTCTTCTGTCGCCGTAAAAAGCGCTTCAATCGGACCATGGACGAGGTTTTTATCAGCTAATACAGCCAATGCCGCAGCTGCACCAATGCCGTTATCCGCACCGAGCGTTGTGCCTTGTGCGCGCAACCAGTCGCCATCGACCTGTGTGCGGATCGGATCACGCTGGAAATCATGATCGCTGTCATTATTTTTTTGCGCCACCATATCCAAATGTGATTGTAAGATAACCCCAGGAGAATATTCCTTACCAGCGGTTGCTGGTTTACGCACCAATACATTGCCTACTTCATCTATCTCTGCAAACAAACCGAGACGCGCCGCTTCGTCGAGCACGTACTGGCGCACGGCCTCTTCATGATACGACGGCCGCGGAATTTGCGTTAAGGCATGAAAATAGCCCCACAATAGCTGCGGTTGAAGGTCTTTAATGGTCATAGAACGTCCTTAAATAATCGATTGGGCTATGGTATCGCCAGCACCTTGCAGGTACAAGATGAGGCGATTACCGCTTGGCAAATCTATTGAATATGCGCTTTAAATGGTCCTTGTACCATCGCTTTACCGAGAAAGCGCGATTTCAGCTTATCGAACAAGCTTTCATGCACTTCGTCCTCAATCAGTAATAGGTTATGGCTATCCAAGTGCGCCAAAATGTAATCGTCGCTGGTACGCACACCATCAATCAAGCCATTTTCAACCGCCTGTGTGCCATACCAGGTTTCGCCGGTGGCAATACTATCCACATCTAATTGTGGGCGTGCGGCACGAATATGGTCTTTAAACAGATCGTGGGTCATCGCCAGTTCGTGCTTAAATTGTGCGCGATCCTCATCAGTATTCTCAGCAAACATCGTCAGGCTACGTTTGTGCTTGCCAGCGGTGTGTTGTTCGTAATGAATCGCATTTTTTTCCAGTAAATCATGGAAGTTTGGCAGCGCACCGATTACCCCTACCGAACCCATAATCGCAAAAGGTGCAGCGAGTAATTCATCCGCCACACACGCCATCATATAACCGCCACTTGCAGCAACCTTATCGACACAAATCACTAAGCGTACCGATTGTGCGCGCAGGCGTGCCAATTGCGAGGCTGCAAGGCCGTAAGCGTGTACCAAACCACCAGCGCTTTCTAAGCGAAGCATGACATGATCATTGCTACCCGCCACTTGCAGTACCGCACTAATCTGTTCGCGTAAACTAACCACCGCGCTCGCCTCGATATCGCCATCAAAATCGAGAATATACATATTCGGCTTCTCGGCTTGTTGTTCTTGACGGTTCTTTTCAGCTTTTTTTCCGCTTTATGGTGTGCTTTTAATGCTTTTTTATCGAGCAAGACCGTTTTGAGTTGTTCACGCTGAGCGGCAAACGATTCATTCAACGAACGAATGTGCAGCTTATCATCGTCATTTTTATGTTTGCGCGCGGCCGCTGCCACGCCGATGATAATGACTAATGCGAGGACGAATGTTGCGATCTTGGCAAAAAACAATCCATACTCGTAGAAAAAAGCGCTCATAAACTTATGATTCCTCAGTTAAAAATAATGACAAAAGCGTCGTAAAACACAAAATATGCAGCAGCAAAAAAAACACCGTTTGCATGCTGAGAATCCCTTGATGTAATAACTCAATATGTTCAAACGGTGATAGCCAGCGCGTAATCGCCACCAGCCAATCCGGTGAACTCAACAAAATCGGCATAAGCCACAATAGCAGCCAGATAAGTGCCAAACAGAGTGAGGCTACTAACGGCGGTAGTTTTGCTGAAACCATCAGGCCAAGTAACAAGGCATAAATGATCACTAACCCTTGAGCAAGCACCATAGCCCATAACAAACCGTTATCCCAATCGGTTCCTGGCGTGAGTGCGCCAACAAACAACCAAAATGGCAACGCTACCAACATGCTGCCAATCAATAAGACCAGCAACTTTGCCCAAATGACGCGCCAGCGTCCTTGATTGAATCGCCATAATTGGTCAGTACGCCACTCTCGCTCTATTCCTAAGCACCGCGCGGCAAAATAAAGACTAAAGATGATAATCAACCACACCACCACACGACTGCCCTGACCGAGCAATAGCTCGGTAGCACCACGTTGATTATTCAGTTGTGCAAGCTTGGGTGCCAGGTCTTGATAGGCTTCAAAAGCAGCGAGGAGATAAATCGTCAAACCCAGCCACATCAGTAGGAGACTCACATAAAAAGCGCCGCCGCACAGCAAGCGCCACTCTTTGGCAAACACGTCACGAAAGCGCATCGATTTTCTCCTGTAGCGCTTCAGCCGGATAGTCTTGGCTCACACTCAACACACCTTCAGGCAACATCGATTGCTCGGCGGATAACCCAATAAATCGCCCATCACGCACCACAGCATCAGGAATTTGCTCTGCTATATGTCGATTCTTAAACGCCAACCACTGTAAATCATGTCGCGGCTCTGGTAAATCGAGCGCCAAACAGCGGCCTTCTCTAAGCACATACACACGGTCAGCAAGTGCCGCCACTTCGCCTAAATCATGACTCACTAAGACAATAGCGCTCGTTTGTGCGATCTGTTTAAACAAAACCTTCATCGCTTGACGTTGCGCTACATCCAAACCATTACTGGGCTCATCAAGCAGTAACACTTGCGGACTAGTCAGCAACACTTGTGCCAGCGCTAAGCGTTGGCGATAACCATGAGACAATGCACAACCACGCTGATTAAGTACCTTCTCTAAGGCGCAGAGCTCAATGATTTCATCAAGGTGTACACTATCTTGTCGATACGTATTTTGCAGGCGACACAACGCTTCATAGACGCTCCAATCAGGATAGATGGGGGCTTTATCCGGCATCATAGCTAAATGCTCAGCAACACCGTCGCGATAATCAATTGTGCCTTTTTGTGGCGTTTTCATACCAGCAAGCAATTGAAGCAGCGTTGTTTTTCCTGACCCATTCTCACCTACCAAGGCAACGATCTCTTGCGCACCTACGCTAAGCGAACAATCATCAAGAATGCACTTTGCGTGGTGGCGATAGCTAATCGCGTTGGCTTGGATTAGGGTCATAAAAAAGATGCGTAAAAAAACCCGCATATTAGCGGGTTTTTAGCGCAATGTGTGATTAAATTACTTAATCTTCGCTTCTTTATAGATCACATGCTTACGGACAACAGGATCAAATTTCTTGATCTCCATTTTCTCAGGCATGTTGCGCTTATTTTTGGTCGTGGTGTAAAAATGCCCAGTTCCTTCAGAAGAAACCAAACGAATTTTCTCGCGAACGTTTTTCTTAGCCATCGCTTACTCCTTACACCTTATCGCCACGTGCACGGATATCGCTCAAAACGGCATCAATACCTTTTTTATCGATAATGCGCATCCCGTGGGTGGATACTTTTAGTTTCACAAACCGGTTCTCGCTCTGAACCCAAAAGCGATGCTCTTGGATGTTCGGCAGAAAACGGCGCTTAGATTTGTTGTTCGCGTGGGAAACGGTATTACCGACCATCGGCTTTTTACCGGTCACCTGGCAAATGCGGGCCATAGCCGTACCTCTTATATTAAATTAAAAACCATACAATGGTGGCCAAGGGCGGAATCGAACCACCGACACGCGGATTTTCAATCCGCTGCTCTACCAACTGAGCTACTTGGCCCCGGAAGGCTGCGCATTAAACAGCATTTTGCGCCCTGCGTCAACTCTTTCCATAACTTTTTTACTTTTTCCCTTAATTCGGCACACTTCCGGCACACTTATAGTGCCTGTTAAATACTTTACACATCAAATAGTGAACGTATTTTATGCTTCAGATGAGCCAGGAACATAAGCCTTAGGCGCAACCGCTTCGTCATTAAACAAAAATGCCTGCATTTGCTCACGCAAAAAAGCCTGAGCCTCAGGCTCGAAGGAAGATAAATGATGCTCATTAATTAACATCGTTTGCTGTTCAAGCCACATACTCCATGCTTCTTGCGAGATATGATTGACAATCCGCTCACCAAGCTCACCTGGCATCGGTTTACGTGTTAACGCTTCTCCTTCACGTTGAAGTTTTTGGCAAAAAACCTTCATAAAAGCTCCTCATCACTAAATGCTGGTATACAGCATACCAAATAGCGCCCTGCTCTGGTAAAATTGCCTTTTTGTGATAAACCCTGTTTATGTCGGCAATCATTATTGGCATCGAAGAACAGACATTATGCGCTGCAGACCAACGCCGTCTGCGCGCAACAAACTGTGCCGGCGCCATTTTATTCACGCGTAATTTTTCCTCTTATGATCAACTGCGCACGCTTATTGAAGATATTCGCGCATGCAAACCTGATGCCTTAGTATGTGTGGATCATGAAGGTGGCCGCGTACAACGGTTCATGGATGGCTTTACCCGCATTCCTGCAATGGCCACATTCGGCAAAATATTTAGCGAACGTCCAGTCTTGGCGCTACAGCTCGCCCACGCTTGCGGGGTGATTATCGCTTACGAGCTCGCCTCGCTCGATATTGATTTTAGCTTCACTCCGGTACTCGATTTACAAGACAGCGCATCGAGCGTAATTGGTGAACGTGCCCTTTCAGCACATCCTGCCGAAGTCAGCATCCTCGCCAGTGCGCTGCGTAAAGGGCTTGCCGATATGGGTATGGTCGCGGTTGGTAAACACTATCCTGGACATGGCCGCGTCTGTGGCGATTCACATCATGTGCTCCCTCATGACACACGCTCAGAATGTGAGCGTGAGGCCGATTTAGCGCCGTTTCTCACCCAAATCCACGATGGTATCGAAGCGCTGATGCCTGCGCATATCGTCTATCCGGAAAGTGACGGCTTGCCAGCGGGATTTTCGTCGCTCATGTTACAACGCCTGCGTGATTATGGCTTTGATGGTGCAATTATCAGCGATGATTTAGATATGGCCGGTGCCGATATCATTGGTGACGGACCAGCGAAAGTACAAAAAGCGCTGACTGCTGGTGCTGATTTGACGTTAATCTGTAACAATTTTGTGGCAATCGATGCAGCGCTAGCTGCCAACTACGACCAACCACAGGCAAAACATTCACAAACCCGGATAGCAGCGCTGCGTCACCGATTCCAACCCTCAAACGATGCGCTACAACGCTACAATCATGCTAAAGCACTTTTTAACACCCACTATTTAACCCTTTTTTCTCACCAGGAGCGATCTGATGGCTGAAAAACTTGTCGTCGTCATACTCAACAGCAACCCGGAAAATCAAAGCGAAATGGTTGAGCCGATTTATCATGCTACCATTGCCGCCTCAATGGACTATGAAGCGGAAATCATTCTCGCTGGTCGTGCGGGCGAAATCGCCATTCGTGGTGTCGCTGAGGCCATCGAATCGCCACGTAAAACCGATGAAACGGTTTATGATTTATTAAAAGAAGCCTACCAAAGCGGCGTGCAGATTAAAGTCAGTAAATTTGTGGTACAAAAATGGGGCGATAATTTGATTGCCGAAGTCAGCGAGGTGGTCAGTGGTGGCTATATCGTTGGCGAAATCATGAACAGCAATGTCACCACCCTAACCTATTAACCCCTTATAAATTAACCCAATATAAAGAAGACCATGAGCCAACTAAGCAACCAAGAACTCGAAAACGTTCTACGCAACTCTGAATGCCTGATTACCACAGCAGAAGTCAACGCCGCCTACGACAAACTTGCTGCCCAGCTGAACCTGCATTACGCCGGACTCAATCCTATTGTGATGGTGGTGATGAACGGGGGACTTATTCCTGCCGGCCAGCTACTGACCAAACTGTTTTTCTTTCACCGCATGGAGTACATCCACGCCACGCGTTACCGTGATAACCAAGGCACCGATGACCTGCAATGGAAAATGCGCCCAAATATCGATTTACGCGGCGAACATGTACTGCTGATTGATGATATTTTCGATGAAGGCTACACACTGAAAGCGATTGTTGATGAATTAAGCCAGGAATCACCAGCTACGCTGAATTGCTGTGTACTGCTGAATAAAAACCATGACCGCAAAGTTCCTAACTTTAAAGCGGATTTTATTGGTCGCGAGGTCGTTGATCGCTATATTTACGGCTGCGGCATGGATTATCATGGTTATCTCCGTCATTTACCGGGCATCTATGCGCTCAAAGAAGACAAAGAGCCATCGCTGTAGCTTAGCGCTCGCAAGCTTAAGCGTTTTATGGACGCTCAGCGGCTGCGTGCAACAATCTAGCTACCACGAGTATCAAAACACCACGACGCTCAATTATCGTGGTGAACAGATTACCCAAACCCATCAAGCGCAATGGCATGATCGTGAACAGGTTGCGCCCGTCATCAAAGGGCGGATCGATCAAGATGGCCGTGGCGCACTGACTATCGAAGCAGTGCCACCACCGCAGCCGGTTAATGTCATCATCGTGCCAACGCGCCAACCCTGTCAGCAAGCGCCAAAGAACCAAGGACCTTTGATACAACGCAAAACCATCATCCCGGGGATTACGCCATGTTAGTTAGTCGCAAATACCGTTATCTTGCACTCATACTACTGGGTTTCTTACTGAGTGCTTGTCAAAGCACTACCCCGCATAACGCACAAGCAGCGATTAGCGATGGTGCCTGGCGCGATCACGCCAACATCAGCAAACAAGCCGCCATTGCTCTATTTGCTGATGGTCGAGTGCAGATTATCGACCCACAACCGCGCATCATCCGCTTACGCCCCACGCTTGATGTGTATACCAACGAGTTCGCCCCTTGCTATCTACGTGAAAGCGCGCTTATTAACGGGCAATCCGCAATTGTAGAGCGGCCTTGTACACGTACTGCCGAAGACGCCGATCGCTTCGGCTTTCAAGGTATCGGCCATCGCAGACTACTTCCTTAATCCATGCAAACACTCAATGCCCTATGCGTCTTACTCAGCCTGCTTGGCGTTGGCGCACTCACCGCAGGCTGGTTAATCATCGTTTTTTCATCGTTTTTTACCCGCCACTGGCTAGACGGGTTAATCAGCATCATCCTACCACTCGCCCCCATCATCGCTTATCGGCGACAACACTGGCACGCCTTCATCATGCTGTGCAGCGGCAGCCTCTTCCTCGCCCTCGGTTTTGCCGGTATGCTTTTGCCTGACAGTATCCATTACGGATAATCGATAGATGCTGTCTGGACAGGCAAATTCTTCACAAAACGCCTCAAACACGAGCAAATGCAGAAATCAGCCAATCTGCCACGGCGCGAATCCGTGGCGTGTGCCTGAGGTCTTCGTGCATTACCAAATAGAGTGCGAAGCGACGAAATATATCGCTGTCTTGATTAGGATTTGCGACGAGCAAATCCCCTTTTATTGGATTAACAGCAACCAATTGCGTGTCGTCGCAAGCCAAAAACGCCGGTAAAATACCCATACCCAACTGATTCTTAATAGCATTTTTAGCCAGATAGAAATCATTAGTCGAAAATACGACATTTCCGTCACGCCGCTGTTTAATCTGCTCAAACCAACTCTGCAAACGTGTATTGGCCTGAAATGCCACCCAACGCCAAGCACAAAACCCATTTTGGCAGCGCTGCCAATAATCTTTATGTGCATAAAAATGGTAATCGATGTCACCTAATTTACGGATGACCAAATCCTGTTCGCTGGGACGATTAAGGCGCAACGCAATATCAGACTCTCTGTGATACAAATTACTATGGCGCACTTCACCTTGAATATTCAAATAAATATCAGGGTATTGCTTATAAAAATCTGACAATTTAGGTGCTAAAATTTCATTGACGAGCACAGGTGGCGCTGATAATGTCACCACGCCTTGCATCACTGTTTGCTTTATGGCCATGCGGTGTAACGTATGCATGCTGTTTTCGATGTCGCAGGCTTGTCCATAAAGTATCTGCCCTTCCTGGGTCAAGGTATAACGTTTACCCATGCGGTCGAATAATCGTACATTAAGCGCTTCTTCAAGCGCCGCGACACGTCTGGCAACAGTGGTATGCTGCACATCAAGCTTCTCGGCCGCCGCTGACAATGTTTGTTCATTGACCAGACAAATAAAATAACGTACATCATTCCAGTTCATTACGACGCTCTTACTGTGTAAATTTGCACATTATATGCTTATTCCTGCTATTTTTATGCAAAATTGGTTTGTTTATACTACTCTCAACTCCTGGATAAAGGCGAGCAAACCATGCAACAAAAATCATTAGCCAACACCCCCATTTTTCCCATTGGTCTGGGGTGTATGGGCATGAGTGAGTTTTATGGTGACAGTGATGACCAGGCGTCCTTAGCGCTCCTCGACAAAGCTTACGAGCTGGGCGTGAATTTCTGGGATAGCGCCGATACTTATGGTTTTGGACACAACGAAGCGTTGCTTGGCGAGTGGCTAAAAACCCGCGACACAAACCACCAACTTCGTGAACAACTCGTTATTGCCACGAAATTCGGCATTGTTCGCCAGCCGGGACAATATGAACGCTATATCGACAATTCTCCCGACTACATTCGATACGCCTGCGATGCATCACTAAAGCGGTTGCAAACCGATTATATTGATGTTTATTACTGCCACCGCCGCAACCCTGACACACCGCTTGAAGAAATGATGCATGCGCTTGGGCATCTCCTCGATACCGGAAAAATTCGTGGCATTGGTCTTTCAGAAGTCAATGCCAAAACCATTCGCCGTGCACACGCCATCCATCCGCTTAGCGCCGTGCAAAGCGAATATTCATTATGGACACGCGAAGTGGAAACAGAAATTATCCCTGTTTGCGCAGAACTGGGCATTCAATTTGTTGCCTATAGCCCTTTAGGACGCGCGTTTTTAACCGGAAAAGTCGACACCAGCACACTCACAGATAATGACTTTCGTCGAATACTGCCGCGCTTTCATGGTCAAGCCGCCGTCCACAACCAGACATTAGTCGATACATTAAGCCAACTTGCCAACACTTGGCAACTTAGCAATGCCCAGCTTTGTCTCGCGTGGATGCTCAACAAATACGCACACGTGATTCCAATCGCCGGTACGCGTCGCGAACACTATTTAATTGAAAATAGCGCAGCCGCCGACGTCATCTTGACACCCTCGCAAATCGCCCGCCTAGATAAACTTTTTCACACAGACAGCATCACCGGAAAACGTTACCCCGACGCGGGTTGGTCCGGTATCGAGCAATAGGAGCACACCATGTCTTTCAAATTTCGCATCGTCAATACCGCCATCATGAGCATATTCTTATCGTTATTCATGACTTTTTACGTCACATGGATTAACCTCGGCTTTACTGAGCAATTTATAAATCTTTGGTTCAAAGCATGGCTGATGGCCTTTCCTGCAGCGTTTATCGGCGTGTTGTTGCTGGCACCAATGGTACAAAAACTCACTCTGCGGCTATTGGCGTACGAAAACAAGTCATCGCCATGTCGCTGAACATTCATGCAACAAAATCAATATGCATTAGATTGATGATTTTGCTGTTTTTCAAAATCTAACAACCATTTTTTACGTTCTAACCCGCCACCATATCCCGTTCAAACACCATCACTAACTCAGTGCCAACAAGGTCGAGAGCAATACTAACTATTTTGCACTTACCGGAAAGATATTCATCTAGTTCTGTTCTTTACTTGTTTAAGTGGATAAACAAAAAAATACCTGTGGTTACCACACAGGCAAAAAGCACAGTTGGAACACGAAAAATAAACACGTCTTTTTTTGCTAAAGTCTATGATTAAACAAAGCGTTCTAACTAGTCCATCAAGATTCGACAAAACGATATAGGTGACATCAATCACCCACTGCAGTGCAGTCATTACGATACATTCAATTACTATAAAACAATAAGCATACTGATTTATCTCGCTAAACCTTCTAAAATAGAGAAAAGTTTTGCCAGAGGTCCACATGCCTTCCTTAAACGTTGCCGGTATTCAATTTGCTCCAAGCAGTAATTGGTCACTGAATTTAACCACCAGCGAACAAGCCATTCGTCGTGCGGCCGCACGTGACGCAAAACTGATTGTCCTGCCTGAATCCTCACTCTACACTCGAGAACCAGGCGATCAAACCCTCTACGCTCAACCGCTTGATGGGCCTTTCGTGCAAGCGTTGAGTACGCTATCTGAAGAGTTATCGATCACCATTGTTGCCGGAATGAGCGAGCCTGCCACAGATTCACGGGTTTATAATACGACCGTGGTACTTGCAGACGGTGCACTACAACATCACTACCGTAAATTGCATCTCTATGATGCCTTTAGCTACCGCGAATCCGATGAGTTTGTTGCTGGTGATGAATTACCGCCCATTTTTGAGGTTAGTGGCCTGCATTGTGGGCTAATGACGTGCTATGACTTACGCTTTCCAGAGCTTGCACGACTCTTGGCTGAACGTGGCGCTGATGTCATTATCGTGCCTACCGCTTGGTTTGCCGGCCCGTTAAAAGAGTGGCATTGGCAGGTATTATGCGCCGCGCGAGCGATTGAAAATGGTGTGTATCTGGTAGCTATTGATAGTTGTAGCACACGGCGAATTGGCATGAGCCGTGTGGTCGATCCTTATGGGGTGGCGATTGCCCAACTTGGCGCACAACCTGGTGAGCTCTACGCTACCCTTGAATCCGAGTGTTTGGTACAAGCGCGCACGCAAATGCCGATGCTCAGTCAACGTCGCTTTAGAATTGATCCTCAGGTGCGAACTTTTGAAGACGGTTAAATGGCTGGTCATCACCGCTATCTTGCTGGTTGCACTCGCTTGGTTGCTCGATAGACTTTTTCCCCCTGATTTAAGCCGCTATCAAGATTGTTCATCGGTCGTCGTTGATCGCGAAGGCAAAGTCCTCAACATCGCTTTAAGCCAAGACGAACAGTGGCGGCTCAGTGTCGCGCAACTCTCACCACACTATCTTAAGCTACTGATTGCTTATGAAGATCAATCTTTTTTCGCGCATATTGGTGTTGACCCACTGGCCATTGCTCGCGCCACCTGGCAAAACATCAGCAATATGCGGGTGATTTCTGGTGCGTCAACGCTAACCATGCAAACCGCACGCCTGCTCGAGCCTCGCCCCCGTACTCTAGCAAACAAAGCGATTGAAGCGTTACGCGCCCTTCAGCTCGAGTGGCATTATGATAAAAAAACTATCCTCGAGATGTACGCAACGCTTGCGCCAATGGGCGGTAATGTTCAAGGCGTTGAAACCGCTTCCTGGTACTATTTTGCCAAACCTGCACGCGATTTAACCTTGAGTGAAGCCGCCTGGCTGGTCGCCTTACCGCAATCGCCTAAACGCTACAGCGATCCAATATACGCCCAAGAAGCGCGCGATAAAGTCTTACAGCGTGCATTAACACAAGACGTTATTGCGCGCGAAGAAATTGAACGTGCACTCGCCGAACCTATAATCATTAAAGCCCGACCGATGCCGCGCCATGCCCCGCATATCTCTGCCTATCTACGCAATCGTCAGCCTGAACAATGCGTGATAGGCAGCACACTCGATGCCAACCTGCAAACCGCTTTAGAAACGTTGTTAGCACAAACCCTGCGCTCGCGTGATGCCAAGAGCAATATGGCTGGCGCGGTGCTTGATAATAGCAGTGGTGAGTATTTAGCCTATGTTGGTAGTGCCGACTTTTTCTCCCTAAAACGTGATGGGCAAATCGATATGCTCCGCGCGGTGCGCTCACCCGGATCCACCTTAAAACCCTTTATCACCCTATTCGCTTTTGATTGGTTGAATTATCACCCCAGTAGCCATATAAACGACACACCAATCACCAGAGGCTCATATCGTCCGGTCAATTATGATGGCAGATTTAGTGGAGAAATTACCCTGGCTGATGCACTAGCGCGCTCACGTAACGTTCCTGCTGTACGCTTACTCGCGGCTATTGACCCTGATTATTTCGCAGCAGCCCTTCGACGCCGTGGGTTATCGTTATTCTTTCCTGGCAATAAGCAAGCCAATTTAGCAATCGCTTTAGGCGGTGTCGGTGTGCGTGCTGACGAGCTTATTCATCTATACCGTGATTTGGCGAACTGTACCTTTAATCCACGCCAAGAGCTCGCCGAACAACGCGCTTGTATTAATGTGACACGTATCCTTTATCAGGTCAGTGATCTACGCTATGGTGACGAACCGGTGGCACTAAAAACCGGAACATCGTACGGCTGGCGTGATGGGTGGTTAATTGGCTACACACGCGATGTTACTTTATTACTCTGGGAAGGTCGCGCTGATGGTAGCGCTGGTGAACAGCGCAGCGGTGGTGAAGCGTTGCTCAGCCCAATGCGTCAGTTGGTCGCATTACTACCTAAAGAGAAAACCCCTTACACGGCGCTACCGCCACTTGAACGCTATATCACACAAACCCGACGCGCAGTACAACCCAGCACCACGGTTAAACAAAACGTCTTACATATCGTCAGCCCATTATCGAACAGCCAAATTGATTGGCGAGAGAATAGCCCGATTAGCTTAGTGGTTAAAGGCGGTCAAGCGCCGTATTTATGGTTTATCAACGATGAGGTTGTTGCACAGACTGCTACCCCGCGCGCCCAATTTCAGCCACAAACCGGTGGCACCTATTACCTGAGTGTGATCGATCAACAAGGCGAAAGCGCCAGCGCTCGATTTAGCCTCGATAACGCACCGACTGCTGCTACACCAACCATCACCTTACAACGTAGTGAAGTAACCGAAAACAGCCCATAAGCATTATTTGCAAGCATGATTAATAAGCTAACAGGGTTAAATTTGCATTTACTTAGTGCTTTAGTAATAATAAAAAGCTCTACTGAACACAGGAGCCCAAGATGTTAAAACCACTTGCTTTATCATTAGCCGTTGCCATTGGTAGCGCACAAGCCGCCACCACATGGAATATGGCTTCCCCTTATCCTGATGCTGAATTCCACACCCAAAACATCAAACAATTTGTCGAAGACGTTGCCGAGAATACCAATGGAGATATTCAAATCACCCTCCATTCCGGCGCTTCACTGTATAAAGCACCGGAGATTTTTAAAGCGGTACGCTCAAACCAGATTCAACTAGGTGAGCTGCTGGTATCAAGCTTGGGTAACGACAACCCGATTTTCCAGGTAGACACCCTACCGTTTCTCGCCAGCGACTATGACGACGCACAAAAACTTTGGGCCGCTTCTAAGCCGTATATCACCGAAGCACTCAAAGAAGAAGGCGCTATTTTGCTCTATACCACACCATGGCCAGGGCAAAACTTCTACACCAAAGAGCCTTTGACTGATGCTGAGGGTCTCAAGGGTAAAAAAATGCGCGCCTACAACGCGATGACTTCTGAAATTGCGGCCAAACTTGACGCTGCACCAACCACAATTGAAGTCTCTGATATTGCACAGGCATTTTCAACCGGACAGATTGACGCGATGATCACCTCGAGTGCCACCGGTGCGTCTTCTCAAGCATGGGATTTTGTTTCAAATTACACCCGTGTAAATGCTTGGTTGCCGAAAAACATGATCTTTATTAACCAGCGCACTTGGAATCGCCTGGATGAAGCCACCCAACAAGCCATTCTTGACGCTGCAGCAGCGGCTGAAAAACGCGGTTGGGAAATGTCACAAGAGAAAAACGCGAACAGCGAGGCTATTTTGGCTGAAAACGGCATGAACGTTGCTGATGCCAGCGATGCTCTAAAAGAGAAACTTAACGACATTGGTCACGAAATGGCTGAAGCCTGGTCTGCTGAAACCGGTGAAGATGGCGCGGCTATTCTTGACGCTTATCGCAGCAATCAATAAACCGTGTTTAATCGCTTAAACCGCCTGCTAAATGGTCTGTACCGTTTAGCAGGCTTATGCGCTGCGCTCTCAATTATCATCGTATTTGTTTTAATTATTGCGCAAATCATTGCCCGACAACTCGATACCCATATCCCGTCATCCGGTGATTTGATTGGGTTTGCAGTGGTGTGGGCAACCTTTCTTGGCCTGCCTTATACCATGCAAGCGCGCGGACATATCCGCGTAGAGCTTTTCATTACCAGAATGCGTCGCGAACACCGTCGCTGGTTATTATTGTTAGTCGCGGCTTTTGCCTGCACGATGCTCTCGATATTTAGCTATTTTATTATTCAATTGGTCTACGAATCTTGGCACTACGGCGATGTAACCGATGGAGAAATTGCGATGCCACTTTGGCTCATGCAGCTGCCTATGGCCGTTGGTGCGGTACTTTTCACCCTATCGATGCTCAGTGCGATGTTTGAGGATTTTTTCGCCAAACCAGCGGCAACCGAAATCACCTAAGGACACCTCATGGGCCATATGGAAATTGCCGCTATTTTACTGACTATCTTATTTATCAGTTTGGCCATGGGACTGTGGGTTTCTTTGGCGTTACTGCTGATGGCGGTCAGTGGTTACTGGCTGATTGATAACAGTCAATGGGGCAACATTACCGCGACCATCAGCTGGGGCTCGATTGCCGATTGGAAGCTCGCCCCGCTACCAATGTTTATCTGGATGGGCGAAATTCTCTTTCGCTCCGGGCTGTCAAAGAACTTATTCGACGGTTTGTCGGTATGGCTCAATCGTATTCCCGGCAAGCTATTTCACGTTAACACCTTAAGCTGTGGTATTTTTGCCGCCGTTTCCGGATCATCTGCTGCGACCGTCGCAACGGTGGGCAACATCACCTTGCCACAGCTCAAACGCTTAGGCTACCGTGAGTCGTTCGCCATTGGTGGCCTAGGCGGCTCTGGCACGCTTGGCCTGCTCATCCCCCCATCAATCATGATGATCATTTATGGGGTGGCAGCAGAAGTTTCAGTATCGAGATTGTTTATGGCCGGCGTCCTTCCCGGGATTTTATTGATTGTCCTGTTTATGGGCTATACCGCAGTATATTGCTGGTTAAACCCCGAGGCCGTACCACAAGAAGCCAGCGAAAACGCGCAAGATAATAAAGTCAAAGCCACCTTAAAACTCCTGCCGGTAGTATTACTGATAATCGCCGTCCTTGGCTCTATCTATACTGGGCTGGCCTCACCTATTGAAGCTTCAGGCTTAGGGGTGCTCGGCGCTTTAGTGCTCACACGTATTGAAGGCAGCTTGGATTTTGCCACTTTTTGTGAAGGCTTGATGGCCGCGGTACGCACCACAGCTATGCTGTTATTTATTATCGTCACCGCGTCTGTATTGACCAACGCGATGGGCTTTATTGGTCTGCCGCGTGCGCTCGCGAATGTCGTTGCTGATATGGATTTATCGCTCGGTATGCTGATCGTCATGCTCACCCTGCTTTTTATTGTCTTAGGATGTTTCTTAGACGGTATTTCAGTGATTTTGCTGACTACAGCAACCATTTTACCGATGGTGCAGGCCGCCGGTATTGATCCACTGTGGTTTGGTATCTATCTGGTGCTGGTGGTTGAAATGTCACAAATCACCCCACCAGTAGGATTTAACTTATTTGTGCTACAAAGCTTAACTGGACGAGACCTTTTACAAATTGCCCGCTACACCCTGCCATTTTTCTTACTTATGATGCTCGCGATTGTGCTACTTTGGTTCTTCCCAGAAATTGCAACGTGGCTACCAACCACAATGACGGAGGCTCAATGACACACTGGTTACTCAACGCTGATGTTGGCGAAGGCTGTGATGACAGCTTGGTGATGCCGTATATTGACTGCGCCAATATAGCCTGCGGTGCGCACGCAGGTGATCAAACCGTGATGCAACAAACCCTTGAGCTGGCTAAAACCCATCAAGTGATGCCTGGTGCACATCCTGGATACCCGGACCGCGAACATTTTGGTCGTCACTCGCTCGATCTGCCGATTGCTGAACTCGAGCGCACACTGACTGAGCAAATCACCACCCTTAGCGAGATGGCGCTCAACATCACCCATCCCCTACACTACGTCAAACCCCATGGTGCACTCAATCATGACATGCTGCAACACGACGAGATTTTCGACACCATCTGTCGTGTGACCTATGCGCTAAGCCCTGATTTAGCGATCATGGTACCAACAAACGCGCGTCAGGATGCCCAACAAGCGATTGCCAAACGACGCGGACTGACGATTTGGTGGGAAGTTTTTGCCGATCGTGCCTATGAGCCAAGCGGCTTACTGCGTCCACGAAAGTATGATGATGCACTTCATGCCACCCCAGCGCGGATACTCTCGCAGCTTGATGAAATTACCAGCCGTGGGCAAATAACCGCTATCGATGGCACCCAATTAGACATTGCTCACGCCAGTACCATTTGTATTCATGGGGATCATGAACCCTCTGTTCAAGCGATCGCGCAGTGGCACAACTAACTTGGCGACGCGCCAACGAGTGCGCGCTCTTACTCTATTTACCTGAGCCTGTCACACCAACGTATCCGCTGATCTGTCGTGCCTTGCTTGAGCATTGCCGCGAGCAATACAGCGCTTCTTTGCGTGATGTCGTTCCGGCGTATCGCAGCTTGTTATTGGTCTTTGATAACCCCATCAGCGATCATGAGGGAAAGCAGATTTGCCATGCAGCGCAACAGTTTTTACACAGCCACGACCCACAAGATACCCCCCCAGAGATTACCCGTCACACCATCGAAGTATGCTATGACGAATCTTTAGCCCCTGATTTAGCAACACTTGCACAAACCCACGACTTAAGCACCGATCAAGTTATCGCCAAGCATAGTGCGCAAAGCTACCAAGTATGCTGCCTAGGGTTTATTCCCGGATTTGCCTTTCTTGGTTATGTCGATGAAGCGATAGCCACCCCAAGACACCAAAACCCACGCGCAAAGGTTGCTGCCGGTAGCGTGGGGATTGCCGGCCGTCAAACCGGTATTTACCCTGCAGACTCACCTGGTGGCTGGCAAATCATTGGCCGCTGCCCAGAGCTGCTCTACGATCCGCAGCAGGAGCTATATTCACGCTTTGCTATTGGTGATGAAGTACGCTTCCAGCCAATCAGTATCGATGAATTTCACGCGTGGCAGGACAACGAGGCTAGCGCTTCATGAATCCAAATCAAGCACAACCTATCTTGCGCGTGATTCGAGCAGCCCCGCTTACCCAGCTTCAAGATGGTGGTCGTTTTGGTGCGCTGCATTTAGGCTTTAGCCATAGCGGCCCGATGGACAGTCGCGCCTTTACCCATAATTACCAACTGCTTGATGATAATGAACACGCCGCGCAAGTTGAAATCGCTCTAGGCGGATTGATGCTTGAGGTGTTAGCTGACTGTACCATTGCCATCAGTGGCGCGTATATGAAGCCTACGCTCGATAACAAACCTTTAACCAATTATTGCGCCCATAATCTCAAGCAAGGCCAACGGCTACAGTTCGCCTTTGCTAAGTACGGTATCTACGCTTATTTAGCGGTTAAAGGTGGCTTTGCTGGTAAAGCTTTTCTAGAGAGTTATGCCACCACCGATCGCTTAGGGATTAGCGCACAAACCATTGGTGACGGCAGCATTCTATCTGCTCAAGCAATAACGCAAATCAGTGAACCCCGCGGGGTATCGCGTGGGAATATTGATACCCTACAACAGCACACACTCGATGTTATCCCAGCCTACCAGTACGACAATTTTAGTCTGGAGATGCACGAACTTTTTACTGCGCAAGATTATCAAATACAGGCCGGAGACCGTATGGGGACGCGCTTACGAGCTGAAGAAGCGTTATCTTTTACCGGCGGTGAACTACTCTCAGAAGGTCTACTGCCTGGCGCAATCCAGATCACCAATGAAGGACAACCGATTGTGTTACAACAAGACGCGCAATCGCTCGGTGGCTACCCTAAAATTGGCGCGCTTAGCGAGAGCAGTCGCTGTGCATTAGCGCAAAGCAAGCCCGGCGACACGGTTCGTTTTCGCTTTCTAAGCTAAGCATATGAAAAGTGCGGTGGTTTAACGCCACCGCACCATTCAAGATTAACCAATCGATTGATCAATCGTTATCTTGTGGATCAAGCTCCGGTAATTTACGACGTAAGATCTTACCCACATTGGATTTTGGTAGCTCGTCACAGAACTGATAAAACTTCGGACGTTTATAGCCGGTTAAATTTTCCTTGGCAAATTTACGTAATTCTTCTTCGCTGACTTTCTTGCCTTTTTTCAAGACGATATAAGCCTTAACCACCTCACCAGATTCTTCTGATGGTACGCCAATACAACCGACTTCAAGCACTGCCGGATGCTCCATAATCACGCCTTCCACTTCTGTTGGATAGACGTTAAAGCCAGAAACCAGAATCATATCTTTCTTACGGTCAACAATCTTGAAGAAGCCGGTTTCATCCATCTGCGCCATATCGCCAGTTTTAAACCAGCCTTCTTCGGTAATCGCCGTTTTGTTTTCTTCTGGCTGATTCCAATACCCTTTCATCACTTGTGGTCCACGCACCCACATTTCACCTGGTGTATCAACGCCGACCACTTCACCATCTTCATCACACAGCATCACTTCGGTTGACGGCATCGGATAGCCAATACCATTCGTAAACCCATCGGCGTAAAGCCAGTTCACACAAACAATGGGGGAGGTTTCAGTGAGGCCGTAACCTTCAATAATCACATTACCGGTCACCGCCTGCCATTCTTCAGAAACCACTTTTTCCAGTGGCATCCCGCCAGAAATCACAAATTTTAAATCTGAGAAATCCAAGCGATCAAAACCATCCGTATTGAGTAGCCCTTTAAATAGGGTATTCACCCCAGTGGTCACCGCTGGTGGATATTTGGCCAAGAGTTTAACAAACGATTTCATGTCTCTTGGATTGGTCACTAGCACGCTGTGCATCCCTTTACTCGGGAACAATAAGCAATTGACTGTACAGCAGAAAATATGATAAAGCGGCAATGCGGTAATCATAATCAAGCCAGATTCTTTTACTTCCTCGCCGACCCATAAATTCACTTGCTCAACGTTGGCGAGAATATTTTTATGGGTGAGCATTGCCCCCTTGGCAACACCCGTCGTTCCACCGGTATATTGCAGCATCGCCACGTCATCAAGCGTCATTTCGACGCGTTTTAATTCAAGCGATTTACCCTTACTGACCACGTCGCTATAGTTCAGCGCACCGGCTAAATAATAATTAGGGACTAATTTTTTAATGTAGCGAATCGCAAAATTCAGCGCCATGCCTTTGAAAAAACCGAGTTCATCGCCAAATTTGGTAACGATAATATCTTCGATTTCTGGTAACTGATTGCGCGCATCGGCTAAAGTGTGGGCGAAGTTCTCAGCGATCACTATCCCTTTAACTTGCGCATCATGCAGTTGATGCTCTAATTCACGTGCAGTATAGAGTGGATTCACATTCACTACCACCAAACCCGCTAACTGGCAGCCATAAAAGCACACCGGATATTGCAATAAATTCGGCATCATTAAGGCAATACGATCGCCCTTCTTATAGCCTAACTCGTGCTGCAAGTAAGCGGCAAACGCATGGGCTCGCTCGCTCACCTGACGAAAAGTCAGTGTAGTGCCAAAGTTGGTATAACTTGGTTCATCCGCATATTCGACAAATACTGCTTGTAAGTAGTCAGCAAGATTTTGATGATGAAATGATTCGATTTCAGCGGGACGCCCTGGTGGATAATGCTCTAGCCATGGTCTGTCTAAAGAGGTCAAGCTTACTTCACTCATGCGTGTTCCTTTTATTTCAGTGTATCTTGTCGCCGATGCTTATCAAGCACCAACCTATTCGTTAGTCTGTTTTGCGAGTAAAAAAGATATTATCTATATCTTAGCAAACGATTGTAAGACGAATTCAACTTCAAATAAAGCCCAACTTTAGTATCATGAACTGTTTTTAGAAGTCAGTGCCCCTTAAAAGAAGTATTTTATGATTAACGAACAACAATTCAAACAAACGATGGCGCTTTTCGCCAGCGGTGTGACAGTGATTACCTGGCATGAAGGAAATCAAACTCAAGGCATTACGGTGAGTTCCTTCGCTTCGCTGTCGCTGAACCCACCTTTGGTTTTATTTTGTATTGATCACAACGCCTATATTTTTCCTGAAATCAGCATGCAAAACCATGTCGGCTTGAGCATTCTCTCTGCCGAACAAACCGACATCGCCTATCGCTTTGCCGGCCCGGACCGCACTAATTTAGAGTCCATCATTCATCAGCGTAACGAACAATCGTGTCCGATGATTGAACACGCCCAGGCAACAATGCTGCTTAAAATCCGCGAACAAATCGCCCAAGGCGATCATGATATTTTTATCGCAGAAGTCATCAGTAGCGAAGTCGATACTTCACGCCAACCGCTGCTTTATTACAATGGACGGATCAGCGATAACGCGGCCTTATAAGCATGCTCGATTTTCTTGCCCATATTGAATCCGCCAACAATGCGCGTTTAGATGATTATGCGCCTTTTGTGATTGACGGCTGCGCGGTTGGCTTAATACATCACACCAATGTCGTTCGGCTTAATGAGCAAGGCTTAGCGCTTGATGTGCAAGAAAACGCTTACCACTGGGACTATGATGGAGATTGTCAAACGCGTAGCGCCTATTTAAACGACATCATTCTCTCGCTAGCCACAGAAGGTTTTGTTCCCGGTTGGCGAGGCGAACAGTATGCACTGAGTCGTGATTTTTACGCCCCACCTAAAGCGTTGATCGAGCGCGCTTCGATGCCTATTTTTGGCGCCTGTGGCTATGGCGTGCATGTAAACGGACTCACCAAAAAACAGGGCAAAACCCACCTATGGATCGCTAAACGCGCTGATGACAAACCCACCGACCCGGGCAAACTCGATCAAATTGCCGCTGGGGGCATCCCGCATGGCATCGATGTATTTGCCAATATGCAAAAAGAGTGCGACGAAGAGGCGTCCATCCCTCTATCACTTAGCGAAACCGCGACTGCGGTGAGTATGAGTAGCTATTTTTATGCGGTAGAAAATGGCATCCGCGCGGATCAACTCTTCAATTACGACCTCTGGTTACCAGAAAGCTTCATCCCGCATAACCAAGATGGCGAAGTGGCTTCTTTTGACTGTTTGCCGCTTGAAGAGGTGATGGAACTAGTCTCACGCACCGATCAGTTCAAATTTAACGCCAATATTGTACTCATTGATCTCTTTATCCGTCATGGCCTGATCACCCCCGAGCACCAACAATACGAACAAATTTGCGCACAACTCAACCATCGTGAAGCAATACTTTGTGCGCGTTTTCCTGTGTTTACGAAAAAATAGCATTTTTTTTTAACAAAAAGCTTGCATCATCATCTAGAGCATTTATAATGTGCGCCTTCCAACACAGATGGGTTGTTAGCTCAGTGGTAGAGCAGTTGGCTTTTAACCAATTGGTCGAAGGTTCGAATCCTTCACAACCCACCATCTCCCTCTTCTTATCCAAACCAAGTAGCCTGATTCATTATTTGCACATTTAGCCTTGGCTTTTAACCCTTGATCAATATGGGCTCGAAGGTTCGAATCCTTCACAACCCACCATCTCCCCCTTCTTATCTAAACCAAGTAGCCTGATTCATTATTTGCGCATTTAGCCTTGGCTTTTAACCCTTGATCAATATGGGCTCGAAGGTTCGAATCCTTCACAACCCACCATCTTCCCCCTCTTATCCAAACCAAGTAGCCTGATTCATTATTTGCGCATTTAGCCTTGGCTTTTAACCCTTGATCAATATGGGCTCGAAGGTTCGAATCCTTCACAACCCACCATCTTCCCCCTCTTATCCAAACCAAGTAGCCTGATTCATTATTTGCACATTTAGCCTTGGCTTTTAATAATTTCCCAACTTCTACCTGGCTTTCGGACAAAACCTGTTTTAAAGCGCTTACATTAATCCCTATTTAAGAACGCTCAAGAATTCCCTTAAGCGATCCGCTTTGTGTCGTTTATATGCTAAAATTGAGCGGTTTTTTAACTGTGGAATTCTCCTTATGCCTCATCGTCTGTTTATCGCTAAACGTCCAGCCTTTCAGCGACAAGCTGCACACCTTGAACGCCTCAAAGAGCAGCTCAATATCCCGAGTTTATTGTCTTGGCAAAGTGTGGCGATTTACGATATCCATCATTGTCCTGAGGCGTTATTAGAGCGCGCACAGTCAAAGGTATTTGCTGATCCAGTCAGCGATGAAGTATTAGATAAATTACCAGAAAGCGACTTTACGCTGGTTGTTGAACCTCTGCCAGGACAGTTTGATCAACGCGCTGATTCGGCAGAACAATGCCTGCGTCTGATTGATTCAGACTTCGCAGACACCGTTGTCACCAGCGCTGTGGCTTATTTATTTACTGGCGCCCTTAATGACGATGAGCGCGAGCGGTTACGCAACCATTTCATCAACCCGATTGAGAGCCGCGAAAAAGATTTATCGGTTTGGGAGTTACCTGAACCACATGAACCTGCGCCTGTGCCTCGCTATGAAGACTTTAACGCCCTAGACGATACCGCATTACTCGCTTGGCATGAAGCACACGGCCTCGCAATGACTCCAGCCGATCTTGCCTTAGTACAAGACTATTTCCGTGAACAAGGTCGAGCGCCAAGTGAAACAGAAATCCGCGTACTCGATACCTATTGGTCGGATCACTGCCGCCACACAACCTTCACCACACGGATTGAATCACTCGAGTTCCCTGCAGGTGATTTTGGCAATCACCTGCGCCAGGAATGGTCACGCTACCAGGATCAACGCCAACACGTTTATGGCACAAAGGCAGAATCTCGAGGCGATAGCCTGATGGATTTAGCCACCATTGATGCGAAATATTTACGCCAGCTTGGCAAAATCGATGACGTTGAATTTTCTGCTGAAGTGAACGCCTGTTCGGTCTTTGTTGACGTTGATGAAGATGGTCAGCAAAGCAAGTGGCTATTGCAGTTTAAAAACGAAACCCATAACCACCCGACCGAAATTGAACCCTATGGTGGTGCGGCAACCTGTATTGGTGGGGCCATTCGTGATCCACTTTCAGGTCGTGCTTTTGTCTATCAAGCATTGCGCCTATCCGGCAGCGCTGACCCACGTGAGCCGATTGGTAAAACCTTACCCGGAAAATTACCACAAAGTGTGATCGCTGAAGGATCAGCCGCAGGTGCCTCATCGTATGGTAACCAGATTGGTCTGGCTACCGGACAAGTGGTCGAGCTTTACCATCCTGGTTATAAAGCCAAACATATGGAGGTCGGCGCGGTGGTGGCCGCAACTCCAGCCGATCATGTGGTTCGTGAAGAACCCCAAGCCGGTGATGTTGTGCTATTACTAGGTGGCGCAACCGGCCGTGATGGTTGTGGTGGTGCCACTGGTTCATCACGCGCACAACATGGTGAATCCCTCAGCGAAAGTGCCGCGGAAGTACAAAAAGGCAACCCACCTGAAGAACGCAAATTACAGCGCCTATTCCGCAAAAAAGCTTTCGCCCGTCATATCAAACGCTGTAATGATTTTGGCGCTGGTGGTGTTGCCGTAGCCATTGGTGAGCTTGCCGATGGACTCTCAATCGATCTAGACCAATTACCGGTAAAATACCAAGGCCTGTCAGGCACAGAATTAGCGATCTCTGAATCGCAAGAGCGAATGGCAGTAGTTGTTAACCCGCAACACGTGGCAACGATGCAAGCGCTAGCGGCCGAAGAAAACCTAACTGCTACCCATATTGCCGATATTACCGACGATGACACCTTGACCATGCGCTGGCGTGGTGAAGTGATTGTATCGCTGAAGCGTGCCTTTTTAGATACCGCTGGTGCTGATTTGAGCCAAAGCGTCGTACGTCTGCCGGATATCAATCAAAATGAATCGCCACTCGCGAGTGATCAGTCAGATAATGATTGGTCAGAGACCCTTAAAACGCAGCTTGCGAGCCTTGAATTTGCCGATCAACGCGGTCTTGGCGATCGTTTTGATCATAGCGTCGGTGCAGCAGGCGTATTATTACCTTATGGCGGTTATAGCCAACGCACCCCGGCTGAAGCTTCAGTGTATATGTTACCCACTGAGGGACAAACCCATACCGCCTCTATCCTTGCCTACGGATTTAATCCCAACCTGAGCGCATGGAGCCCGTATCATGGTGGCGTTTACGCGGTTATTGAAGCAACCGCACGTTTGGTGGCTTGTGGTGGAGATGCGAACAAGGCGCACTTTTCTTTACAAGAATATTTCCGTCGCTTAGGCGATAACCCAGAATATTGGGGACTGCCATATGCGGCCTTATTAGGCGCACACTACGCCCTATCGCGCTTGGAACGCGCAGCAATTGGCGGCAAAGACTCGATGAGCGGCAGCTTTAATGATTTGCATGTCCCACCAACATTAATCGCTTTTGCTGTGAGCACAGTAGACACACGCCAGGTGATTAGCCCCGAATTTAAAGCAGCCGGCCACCAACTCTATTGGTTACGTTGTCCACAAAATGCGCTAGGCCTCCCAGATATGGATGCGTTTATCGCCAATAATCAATTTATTCATGAAGCGATCAATGAAGGACTGATCCAAAGCATTCGTAGCGTGCGCCATGGTGGCATCATGCAAGCACTTTATGAGAGTGCATTGGGCAACCGTATTGGCGTTGAAATTGAACAACTCGATGATTTATTTGGCCCAGAATACGGCGGTTATTTAATTAGTGCTGAAGGCGGATTAGGTATTGCGCCGAACCTCTTTAATATTGGTTATACGGTTGACGAAGCAACGCTCTCGATTAACGGGGTGAGCGAAGACATTGATACGCTGCATGAAATCGCAGAAAATGTGCTTGAATCGGTTTACCCACTCAACCCAAGCCAACCAACACGTAGTGGCCCTGTAGCGCTCGCAAGCGCCGAGCAATCGATTAACCATCAGGCACCACACACTGCTAAACCGCGTGTATGTTTACCGGTATTCCCAGGGATTAACAGCGAACTCGACACTGCGCGCGCTTTCCAACGCGCCGGGGGCATTGTCGAAGAAACACTTATCTGCAACCGTAACCGCAGCGATATTGAGCACTCACTCACCGCACTGGTCGATAACCTCAATAACAGCCAGATTATGGCACTTAGCGGTGGATTTAGCGCCGGTGACGAGCCTGATGGTTCAGGTAAATTTATTGTCGCTGTTCTATCAAACCCCCAAATTGCGGATGCTGTTGCGGCATTTTTAGAGCGTGGCGGGCTAATTTTAGGGATTTGTAACGGCTTTCAGGCGCTGATTAAATCTGGCTTATTGCCACACGGCATCATTCGTACCCCTGAACCTGGCGATCCGACGCTAACGCACAACCTGATTGATCGTCATATTGCCCGAGTCGCGAGCACAGTGGTTGCAAACAACCATAGTCCGTGGCTGGCTGATTTTAAGGTTGGCGAGATTCATGATGTCGCATTTTCCCATGGTGAAGGCCGCTTTGTTGCTAATGATCAGGTTATTTTGCAATTAGTGCGCAATGGGCAAATTGCCACCCAATACGCCCATCCGTTTACCGGTGAACCATCATTAGAGCCTAGATACAACCCTAATGGCTCCGACTATGCAGTTGAAGGCATCACCAGCCCATGTGGGCAAATTTACGGCAAAATGGGCCATAGCGAGCGTCATCAGTTGCATGGACAGCAGAACTATCCTGACTTCAGAGCGCAAGATATTTTCCGCGCCGGTATTCGTGCGTTTTAACCTAGGACGACAGATCATGCGCACACACCTTGACAATTCACATAAAGACGTAGATAAGATACGCGCCCTATTGATGACAATTTTCTATGGACTGAACGAATGATACCATTTTCTGTTATTGCCATTATCATTGGCCTATTGGCGCTCATTTGGAGCGCCGATTACTTTATAGACGGCGCTGCTGGTTTAGCCAGACAATATGGTATGCCGCCACTGCTGGTTGGTATGGTGATCATTGGTTTTGGCACCTCAGCACCAGAAATGGTCGTCTCAGCGTTTGCCGCCTGGCAAGGGACCCCAGGGCTGGCCCTAGGTAACGCCTACGGCTCTAATATCGCCAATATTGGCTTGATTATTGGCGTCACCGCGCTGCTTATGCCGATTGCCGTACATTCACAGGTATTGAAAAAAGAATTCCCTATCCTACTAGCGGTCACAGGACTTGCCGCGTGGCAGGTATCAGATGCCAGCATCACACGCTTAGAAGCTTGGGGGTTGCTTGCGGTATTTTTTGCCTTAATGGCTTGGACCATCTATCAAGGCATGCGCCACCCCAACGATTATGATCGTGATGATTCACCAAAGCTGCCTGTTCGGCGCGCGTGGATGATGACGGTTGTTGGCTTGCTCGTTCTAATGGCTGCCTCGCGAGGCATGGTTTGGGGTGCTGCAAATATCGCCAGCCACTTTGGCGTCGATGATTTACTGATTGGCCTAACCGTTTTTGCCGTCGGCACTTCGCTCCCTGAGCTTGCTTCCACCCTCACCGCGGTGCGTAAAAATCAGCCGGATATCGCCATCGGCAACATCATTGGTTCCAATTTATTTAACACCCTCGCCGTGGTTGGTATCGCCGGGATTATCCATCCAATGGACGTCTCACCGGCCATTTTTACCCGAGATATGCCGGTGATGGCGGCGATGACGGTTATTTTAATGCTGATGGGCTTACAGCTCTCACGCCGTCGCGGCGGTCGTATCAATCGAGTCGAAGGTGCACTGTTGCTTTGTGCATTTATCGCCTACAATGCCTATCTCATCCACACCATCTTGCCTGCTTCAATTTAAGGAACGCCCCATGGACAAAAAAGACTTACTCTACACCGGCAAAGCCAAAGCCGTTTACAGCACAGATGATCCGAATTTAGTGATCATTCATTACAACGATGACGCGACTGCGGGTAATGGTGAAAAACATGATGTTATTGACAATAAAGGGATTCTGAATAACCAAATTACCACCATCATTTACCAAGCCTTAAACGAAGCGGGCATTGCCACCCACTACCGCGAAACCCTTAACGAGCGTGAACAACTCTGTGAAAAAGTCGAGATCATTCCGCTGGAAGTGATTGTGCGTAATCGAATTGCCGGCTCGATGGCCAAACGCTTAGGTATTGAAGAAGGCACACTGCCACCCAATGTGATTTATGAGCTGTGTTATAAAAATGACGCCCTCGGCGATCCGCTGATTAACGACGATCACGCAGTTACCTTGGGTGCAGCAAGTTATGAGGAACTTGATGTCGTCTATGAAATGACGGACAAAATCAACCAAACACTTGATAACCTGTTCGCTGATTGCAGCATCATCTTGGTCGATTTCAAAATTGAATTTGGCCGCAACGCGCAAGGCAATATCGTCTTAGCCGATGAAATTTCTCCTGATACCTGTCGCCTGTGGGATGCTGATACCCAAGAGAAACTCGATAAAGACCGCTTCCGCCGTGACTTGGGCGGGCTCACCAATGCCTATCAAGATGTGCTGGAACGTTTACAGGCATGGAGTGAGATGGCATGAGTCAGATTGATTACAAATCCAGCGGGGTTGATAAAGAAGCTGGCTACGATACCGTGCGTCGCATCAAAGACTTTGCTAAAGCTACCCATAACCCACGGGTTTTAGGGCAAATTGGCGCCTTTGGTGCGTTTTATGATTTATCTGGCTACCAACACCCCATTTTGGTTTCCGGGACCGACGGCGTGGGCACCAAGCTCAAAGTTGCTTTTGCGATGGAGCGCTACGACACCATCGGTATTGATGCGGTGGCGATGTGCGTTAACGATATTCTTTGCCACGGCGCTGCGCCACAATTTTTCCTCGATTACCTCGCCTGCGGCAAACTTGAGCCGAGCGTGGCCGCTGATATGGTTAAAGGAATCGCTGAAGGTTGCAGCCAAGCCGGTGCGGCGCTGATCGGTGGAGAAACTGCTGAAATGCCTGGATTTTACGACGATGGCGAGTACGATGTCGCAGGGTTCTCAGTTGGTGTAGTTGAAAAAGATGCACTGATTGATGGCAGCCGCGTACAAGCAGGCGATAGCATCATCGGCTTAGCGGCGAGCGGTTTTCACAGTAATGGCTATTCACTGCTACGCAAAATATTTACCGATTTCACGCAGGAGGTTGAGGGTAAAAGTGTAGGCGAATGGTTACTCACCCCAACACGTATCTATGTTAAGTCAGTACTTAGCGCGTTAAGTAAACACCGTATTCATGGCCTGGCTCATATTACTGGTGGTGGATTACCAGAGAACTTGCCACGCGCCTATGGCGCTGGTCTATCCGCACAGATCGATACAGCCAAGCTACCAACGCTGCCGTTAATGTCGGCAATTAGTGAACATGTCAGCCGAGAAGAATGCTTTGGTACCTTCAATATGGGTATTGGTTTTGTGTTGATTGTGCCGGCAGAAGAACGTGATGCGGTGTTAGACACCCTGCGTACTGAAGGTGAGCAGGCAATGCTTATCGGCGAAATGAAGTCCGGTGATGAGCCATTAGTGCTGATCTAACCCAAGGGCAAGTCAATAAAGTGCCGTTTGGCCTTTATTGACGGCCAATCTCAGCGAGAATACGCTGATGCTCAGCCTGTTCGGCCTCACTCACGCTCGCTATCACCCAAGAGCCTTGATCCTCAGGGATTACCCCAGGCGCCGTAGCCTGGGGGCTTGGGGCTTGCATACTCAAATCCAAACTGTTCTGCCCACCGGTTAGGCGTAAATACACCTCGGCGAGCAATTCAGCATCAAGTAACGCTCCGTGTAAATCACGACTGCGGTTATCGACATTGTAGCGTTTACACAGGGCATCAAGATTGTTGCGTTGCCCTGGATGTCGCTCACGCGCAATCTCTAACGAATCGATTAAATGAAAGCGATCAGCTAACGGGCTGCCGCCATCGAGCAGTCGTATTTCCTCATCAAAAAAGGCCTGGTCAAAGGCCATATTGTGCGCGATCAGCTCATCAGCGCCGTTCAGATACGCCCACAATTGGCCAGCGATCTCTTTAAAGCTCGGTTTATCGGCAAGAAATTCATCGGTAATCCCATGCACATTCACCGCTTCCGGATCAACACTGCGATCGGGCTTGAGATAGACATGAAAATGATTACCTGTCGGCAAGCGATTCACGAGCTCCACACAGCCAATTTCAATAATACGATGACCTTCGGCAACGTTATGGCCACCTTTATTCATACCGGTGGTTTCGGTATCGAAAATAATCTGACGCATGATACGCTCCTTAACCGTTGCCTGAATGTTTCGAAGTCATCGCATTAATAATGGATTACTCACGCCTGCTCTGTGCTTTGCCGACGGCGAATATGCAGTTCACGAAGCTGCGCGTCGCTGACATCAGCTGGTGCATCAGTGAGCAAGCAATACGCGGTTTGGGTTTTTGGAAACGCCATCACATCGCGGATAGATTTCGCACCCGCCATCAGCATAATCAAGCGATCTAAGCCAAAAGCGATCCCACCATGCGGCGGACAGCCGTATTTCAGGGCGTTCAACAAGAAGCCGAATTTTTCTTGCGCTTCTTCAGCGTCGATGCCTAAGCTCTTAAATACGCGTTGCTGGACGGCTTGGTCGTGAATACGAATCGAGCCACCGCCGACTTCTGTGCCATTAAGCACCATGTCATAGGCGCGAGAATTGACCTCACCCGGCTTGGTATCAAGCTCATCAAGGTTATCTGTGCTAGGTGCGGTAAATGGATGGTGCATTGAGTACCAGCGCTGGGTTTTCTCGTCGTATTCAAACATCGGGAAATCAACCACCCATAATGGCGCCCAATCACAGGTCAGCATCTCTAGATCATGACCAACCTTAACCCGTAACGCACCAATAGCATCGTTAACTACAGTCGCTTTATCGGCGCCAAAGAAGATTAAATCGCCATCTTGCGCGCCAACGCGCTCAACAATCGCGTTAGCCACCTCATCGCCTAAGAATTTAACAATCGGTGACTGCAGACCTGCAGCGCCTTGACTGCGATCGTTGACTTTAATATACGCCAGACCTTTCGCGCCATAACGCCCAACGTATTGGGTGTAGGTATCGATTTCTTTACGGGTTAGCTGAGCGCCGTTTGGAATATTAAGCGCCACCACGCGACCATCAGCTTGTTTTGCAGGCGCTGCAAAGACCTTGAATTCACAGTCTTTAACCAGATCGTCAATATCTTGCAGTTCCAACGGAATACGTAAATCAGGCTTATCAGAGGCAAATCGGCGTATCGCTTCGGCATAAGGCATACGCGGGAACGCATCAAAGCTTACATTCATATGCTCTTTGAACAGACCTTGAACCATCTCTTCCATCATCGCCATGAGATCTTCTTCGGCGATAAAAGATGCTTCAATATCGAGCTGGGTGAATTCCGGCTGCCGATCAGCGCGTAAATCCTCATCACGGAAACAGCGGACAATCTGGTAATAGCGGTCAAAGCCACTCATCATCAGCATTTGTTTGAACAACTGCGGTGATTGAGGCAAAGCAAAAAACTTACCCGGATGCGTACGAGAAGGCACCAAATAATCGCGTGCACCTTCAGGGGTGGCTTTAGTCAGCATCGGGGTTTCGATGTCTAAAAAGCCGTGGTTATCAAGGTAGCGACGCATGCTCGAAACCACTTTACTACGCAAAATTAAATTCTGCTGCATCTGTGGGCGGCGTAAATCAATGGTACGGTGACGCAGGCGCACTTCTTCGGAAACATCGTCTTCATCAATTTGGAATGGTGGCGTTTCTGAGCGCGATAAAATCGTGAGTTCTTTTGCGAGTACTTCAATTTTGCCGCTGGCTAAATCGGCATTAATCGTGCCTTCAGGACGTGGCCGCACGCGGCCTTCGATGGTTAAGCAGAATTCGTTGCGCACTTGTTCGGCAAGGTTAAAAGCCTCTTCGGTATCCGGGTCAACCACAACTTGGACTAAACCACTACGGTCGCGTAAATCGATAAAAATGACCCCACCATGGTCGCGGCGGCGGTGTACCCATCCTGAAATGCGTACGGTCTCACCGTCAAGTTGTTCGGTAACTTCAGCGCAATAATGCGTTCTATACATGCTTGTTTATCCTATGAATGATATAACGATATATGCCCAAAGCGAGCGCTGTCCCACCGATCACGCCGAGAATCTGAGACGTAATGACCAGCGGCAATAGTTCCACTGGGTTGCTAGGATAGAGAAAACGCGGTAGTACAGCGAGATAATCGCCCCAACCTAAGTAGAGACGCATGATCTCAGGTGCGAACCAATAACTCATGGCCACACCCACCTTGCCACCGATCAAAGCGCCTATCCCTATCATCAGCATGATGCTTAGAACACGTAACATCGTCTTTGATACAAAACAGCGTATTATAACGTCTTTATAGGGATTATTCTATCGAAGACGTGCCAATAATTGATTTGTGTTCAACGATTGATTACTGCGATTTTCATGGGTTTATTTATAGCCTAAGCTGACGGAGTTCACGAATCACTCGTGTACTGTCACCGCGCTCGTGGTAACGCAACGCTTGGTAATGTTGTGCGGCGCGCAGCCATTTGCTACGTTGCTCCCCTTCCTGCTTTTCTGCCATCCGCCGCAAAAATTCACTGAATTCCTCACCCGCGAGCACCAATTCGCCACGCCTTGCGCAACGTGCAAGCACTCGCCGTGCCGCACGCGCAACCGCATCTTCGTCAGACCGTGCCCGCCGTTGCCAAACCACCCATAATAAAGCGACAGCGCCGATGGTGAGCACCATCATAAACACAATCAGCAACCCATCAGTGAGTTGCGCGAGCCCTAGCGCATTAAATAAACTGCCCTGCTGCGCACGATTGAGATCCACCACCCAGTCCTGCCAAAAGGCTTGCGCCGCATCACTAGCGTGACGTAACCAGGCAATGGCAGAGAGCGAATCAGCAAGGCGTGTGCCGAGCGCACGCTGATCATCTCCTGCGCTAAAATTCTCAGCGCTTAAGCGGGCATTCTCGATACGCTCTGGGGCAACAGCTGCGGTGGGATCCACTCGAAACCAGCCACGCCCGTCCGCCCAAAGCTCTACCCAGGCATGAGCGGATTCTTCGCGCACCACAAAATCATTATTCAGCGGGTTCACCTCACCGCCCTGATAACCGATCACCACCCGAGAGGGAATACCCACACTACGTGCGGCCAAAGCTAGGGCATTGGCATAATGCTCACAAAACCCCATCCGCCAATCAAATAAGAAGGTTTCGACATCACCCACCCCGGGTGGTGGCTCAAGGGTGTAATAAAAAGGTTCACTGCGGATATAGCGGGTAAACGCTTCAGCGAACTTACCCGCATCGTGTCCACTTTCTCTCAATAGACGTTCAGCCAAGGCTCGAGTTTGTGCCATCTCAAGATCTTCCGGCAATTGGAGCGCCGCACGGAGATCAACATCGCTTAGCGGCTCAATGCCCCGATACGCCAACACAGACGTTAATCGATAGCGCGCTGGTCCTTTGTGTGTTTCAGGAAGCCTAATCTGATATGCGGCACCACGCGTTAAACCCTGAGGCACATCAAGCGGCCTGTCGAGCGCCGGCAGCCATTTTAACGACGATTTTACCGGCATCAGCGTATAGGTATACTCACTGGCTGACCAATAATAAGAATACGGTGGTGATTCACGCAGATCACGATCGCGCTGTAACCAACGCTCGCCATTAAACGACCATAAAACAGTCCCACGCCAATAGCGCTCTTGTGGTGGTGGTAGCTCACCATCAAACCGCACACGAAACGCGATCTCATTGCTTTGCACTAATGAGGCTAGATCCCCCATCTGCATTTCATCAGGCAAACCAGTAACCGCGCGCGATTCATGGCGAGGAATACCCCAAAGCGGATCGATGCGTGGGAAGAAGAAAAACAGCAACATAGCAAAAGGCAGCGCCAAACCTAATAATTTGACCATTTCTTGCCAGCGCGCAAACTGCACCACCTCACTTCGCCTTTGACTGACACGAATCAGCACTACTACTGCGATGATGAGCGCGACCAACAAATAGAGAAACAGCAAAAAACCCTGTGAATACATTAAAAATGCCATCATCAGGGTTAATTCAAGCAAAAACAGCACCTGAATATCGCGTTCATTACGCGATTCGAGCAGCTTTCCGGCGCCAGTTAACGCAAGCAAAGCAATAAAACTAAAGGTGAGTCCTTGATTGGGATAGTCAAGATAAATCTGCGCCAACCCAATAGGTACAATCAGCATCATTGCAGCCCATGCCCAGCGCTGTTGCCCACACCATAAGGCGAGCATTTTTGCGCTAACAGCGAGAATCAATAATCCGCTCATTACTGTGGGTAAAAACCACCACAGCGGCAGCGATGCAGCAACAAAGGCGAACATCACCTGCCACCACAGGCGTTTGCTAATGTGCTCAGCGTAAGCTGGTGCGCTGACCCAGCGAATCATTTACTGCGCCACAGTCATCGCATCAATGCGCAGGCTTGGTGCGTGAATACGCCCACGATAATCGACGTCATCGCCAATCGCAGAAATCCCTTGCAGCATGTCTTTGAGGTTCGCCGCGATCGTAATCCCTTCAACCGCATGGGTAATTTTGCCCTGTTGAATACGTAAACCACTTGCACCGCGCGAATAATCGCCGGTTAAGAGATTAACGCCCTGCCCCATGAGGCTGGTAATCAGTACGCCATCTTCAATATCGGCTAGTAAATCGTTAAAACTTTTAACATGCCTATCATCAGCTAACAAACGAACATTACGCGCGCCACCACCGTTACCAGTTGCTGGCAAATTCAAGCGTCTTGCAGCATAAAGCGAGAGTAGGTAACGTGCAATGACGCCATCTTTAATAATCGGTGCGTCACTTGCCGGCAAGCCATCGCTATCAAATGGTGCACTGGCTAGCGCGCGCGGCAGCCAAGGCTGCTCATCGATACTCAGCCACGACGGCACAATCTGCTCACCACACGCGCCTGTGAGAAAACTTAAACCCCGATATTGCTGTACACCAGATAATGCCCCAAGCAAATGACCGATCAGTGAGGCTGCCATATCATAACGCAGCACCACCGGATAACGCCCACTGGTGATTTTTTGGGGGTTTAACGCGGCAATCGCGCCCTGAGCCGCCCGCTTACCTATAGCTTCTGCGGACTCAAGATCCTCACGGTGACGTGTGCTGCTATAGGCGTAATCGGTTTGCTGCCCACCACCATCAGAAGCGACCACACTCACCGATAATCCTTGTCGTGAACTGAGCAAATGCCGCATAAAACCATTACTGGTGGCATACACACCTTGCTGTCGCGCTGCAGTAGCGCTCGCGCCATCGCTGTTGATGATTCGCCGATCGCTGCGCGCTGCAGCCTCACAAGCTTGTGCCTGAGCAAGGAGTGCTTCCATACCCACATCATTCGTGCTGGGGTCATATACATCAAGCATCTCAATATCAGCGTCACTCATCGTGCTGTATTGCTCAGGATCGGGCAGACGCAAATCATCATCTGCTTCACTGTAGTGGCTCGCCGCACACGCCGCAGAAGCGGCTTGTTCAATGGCTGAAAACGATAAATCACTGATTTGTGCACTACCGGCACACCCTGCGCGCAACACATTCAGCGATACATTGATATCGCTTTCTCGAGTCAGCGTTTCTAATTGATGATCTCGACAATCAACGCTCAGCCCACTTTGCTCGCCAATAGATACCCTTGCCTGATCCGCACCACAACGTTTGGCGCATTCTAACGCCCACTGGGCAGCATCAAACAACGTTTGTTTATCACGTAAGATCATAATGCGGTCCCACCTACGGTTAATTCATCTATTTTGACGCTCGGCTGCCCCACACCGACGGGGACACTTTGCCCCTGTTTGCCACACACACCAATCCCACTATCAAAGGCAAGGTCATCACCAACCATAGACACGGCTTGCATCGCCTGCAGTCCGCTACCAATCAAGGTTACCCCTTTAACCGGCGTCGTTAGCTTGCCATTTTCAATCAAATACGCCTGAGTGGCAGCAAAAACGAACTGTCCATTAGTGATATCCACCTGTCCACCACCAAACGTTTCGGCATAGATCCCACGCGTCACACTTTCAATCATCTCCTCACGATGATGATGACCCGCGGCAAGGTAGGTGTTAGTCATACGCGGCATTGGCAGATGGGCATAACTTTCGCGTCGACCATTACCAGTGAGTGAGGTGCCCATCAAACGCGCATTGAGGCGATCTTGCATATAGCCTTTGAGTACCCCATTTTCAATCAACACATTATGCGCACTCGGCGTTCCTTCATCATCAACGCTTAGTGAACCACGGCGTCCAGCAAGCGTACCATCATCAATTACGCTACATAGCGGTGAGCATACTTGCTCGCCAATTTTGCCGCTAAAGACTGAAGTTTTTTTGCGGTTAAAATCGCCTTCCAAGCCATGACCTACCGCTTCATGCAATAAAATACCCGGCCAACCATTGCCTAACACTACCGGCATTTGTCCAGCCGGTGCAGCAACCGCTTGATGATTTAACTGCGCTTGTGTGAGCGCCTCATCAACATACGCCAACACTTGCTCATCGCTGAAAAAGCACGCATAGCCATCGCGACCACCGCCACCACTAAAGCCGCTTTCGCGCCGACCATTACGCTCAATCACCACACTGACGTTAAAGCGCACCAATGGACGAAGATCGGTGGCAAATCGACCGTCTAGCCCCATCACCAGCATCTCTTCATAGCTGCCTGAAAGTGATACGCTGACATCAACCACACCTGAATCGCGACGTCGGGCATATTCATCGGCGCGATGCAGCAACGCCACTTTTTGCTCAGCTGTCCATTGCGCCAGTGGGTCAAGCGCAGGATAGAGTGCAGCAGCCGTTTGTGCTTGCGCATGAACCGCATGGGTCACGCTCTGTCCATGGCGCGCAATCGCTCTAGCCGCTGCTACCGCATCATCAAGTAACACAGGAGTTAAACCATCAGCGTAAGCAAACCCCGTTTGCTCACCCGATAAGGCACGCACACCCAAACCGGCTGATGCCGAATAATCGGCCGTCTTGACCTTGCCCTCATTCAATGCCCACGTTTCCTGGCGCGCGCGCTGAATAAACACATCGGCATCATCGATCCCACGAAACGACAGTTTTGCGATACCCACACTGATATCGTCTAGGCTCAGCGCTGTATCAGCAATCCATAACTCACTCATCTTTACCTTTCCTAAAATAATCTTTCACCGATGATCGTGCTTGTTCGACCAGCTCGTCTTTGTTCAGATCATCCATGATTTGTTTAATCACTTGTTTCGCCCCATGCTTACCCCAAGAAGCACCTTGCTCAAAATAGCGCTCGGCCGCTTTCCCAACGACATAACTGCCGTAAAACGCCACGCCAGCTTGCGCACCGGCAGTCAGTATGGTCGACAGACCACCCGTTAAACCTTTTAACACCGAGGATAATGCATGTACACCATAGACTGTGCCTAATAACACGCCCATTTGCACGGTAATCGCCCGAATCAATTCACCTGCTTGGTGACGGGTCAGCGGAATGTTATAGACTTTTGAGAGATGCACCACCATCGAGGCATCTGCGGCAATAGCGAGCAAATCGACCACGGGGATGGGATTCACCGCCACCCCGAGCGCTTTAATCAGTGCATACTGACGAATAAGGCGCTCGGCGATATCGCGTCGGGTGGCGATAATTTCTGCACCGACTTTTTGTGAGAGTTGATCGGCAAACACACTGGCATTAAGCGCCGCATAACTTTTACCCGAGGCCTTTAATAACTGCCACAGCGTATCGCGCAGCGCTTTAACATCCGGCTCGGGTTGAGCCCACACTTCTTGCTCATTACCTTGTGCGTCTTCTTGATATTCCAACACTTTATCTGGTTCAGCACTGGCTGCGAGCACATGTTCAGCTGGAACGATCCCATCAACACGACGCTGCAAATGTGCGAGCAAGCGCTTGGTTTCTCGCTCACCCAAGCGATCGACTTTATTAAGTACCAACAACATTGGCTGTTGCGGGCTGGCGAGGTTAAATAGTGCGTCGTATTCAATCTCTGTCATATCGCCATCGACGACAAAAATCATCACATCGGCTTGGCGAGCTACTTGTTCGGCAATTTCGCTGCGCTCTTCACCGTTGATCTCATCAATCCCTGGAGTATCGAGTAAATACACCCCACCACTGTCGTATTCCTGCCATAAGGTTTGCGCGCTGTGTTTGGTTTCGCCGTGTAATACCGACGTGGCGAACACCTGCTCACCAGCCAATGCATTAAGCAGCGCCGATTTACCCACGCTAACCCGACCAAAAACCGCCACATAAACATGCCCCTGCTCGATTTTATCGAGCAGGCGTTGTAATTGTGCATAATCTTCACTGAGTCTAGCTTTGGCTGCGTGATCTAAGCGTTTATCATCAAGCAGCGATTGCAGCGTGGTTTGCGCCTGCTCAAGATGATCCGCGCTCGGATCGTCCGCTGATGGCGGTGGTGATGAGTTTCTTCGCCCGCTGTTCCAAATCATGATGAAGCTGTTCCTCAAAATGTTGCATGATGTTTGTATCGCTAAAATCTTCGTGTGATGATTCCAAGGTGGTGAGTGTGGCACGACCCAAACTTTCAAAAACCAATCCATAGGCTACGGCATGTGAGGCGCCGCCAAGCACAGTACCTAACCCTGGAAACGCTTTACACACATTACCGGCCAAAGCCAAAATCACTGTCAGGTGAGAGCGTACCTTACTGCTCGCTGTTTCAACTAAGGCGTGCAAATCAACGTCTTTGACCGACACATCATAAAGCTTGGTCAATGATTTCATCATATCGACGCCTAAATAGCCTTGGATAATCACATCAGTGCCCGGGCCAACCGCAGCCACACCACCAAGCATCGCTTTGCGCGCATACGCTTTGACCATTGCTTCACCACGTTCACGCCGATACTTGCCTACCCGTTGCTTGAGCGACTCATCAGCCAGTGACAACAAGGCATGACGTTGTTGCTCACCTAATTCTGCCCGTTGCTCACCGAGGTTTGATAAAGCGCTGAGTAATTCATCGATCTCGCCACCGACCAAGCGCGTTTCCTGACGGGCATCGCCATCAGATCCACGAATGGTTACTTCGCGGCGATACGCACTATCGCTGGTCACCAACATTGTCCCCTCAGGAAGTCGTGAGACAATCCGCTCACGTAACTGCACAAGCTCATCATCTTCGTATTGCCCGCTTTTATTGAGCACCACGATCAGCGGTTTAGCAAAGCCTATGAGTTGTTTGATAGCGCTGAGATCAGAAGCAGTCAGGTCTTGGTCGAGGATATAAAGCACCACATGCACGCGGCGCGTCGCCTCAAGAACTTCGGCTTCCATACTCGGCAGCGCTTCAGCTTGTTGCGTACCCGGCATATCATAGAGCGTTAAATCCAGCCCACTATCAGCGGTGTAGCTATAGCGTTCCACCCGGGTTGTCGAGCCGCCAATAATCGAGATATCAATATGCGCCTGCGGCAAAATGGTTTGAATGAGCGAACTTTTACCGGTACTGATCTTGCCAAAAAGTGCGATTTGTAGTTCCCTAGGTTCGCTCTTATCGCTAACCGCGGCTAAATCTTGATCGACTGTATGCACGTCAATCCCTTTACTACGCGCGTCTTCTAAGCGCGCTTGTACGTCTTCAACGCGTAGTGGTTCAGGTGATGCTTTTTTAGTCGGTTTGCGGCGCCCAACCGTCCATATTCGATAAATCAACAAAATGCCCAAGGTGGCAATGACAATCACCCCCAGCACATAGACCAATAAAAACCCACTCGGGGTATTTTGTAAGCGATCCCACACCCGAAACGCCACATCGGTAAACTGAAAAATCAGCAGCAATACCGCGAGTACAATCAACACGGTTAACAGGATAAAAACCTTACGCAACAGGCTAACGCTATCAATCGATGTGTTCTTTTTATCAGCACTCATTACTTGATCCTAACCGTTCAACTACGATCTCGGGCAAGGCAGCGACTTGTCGCGCCTGATAATCAAAACTCACCATGACAGTTTGCGCCTTGGCAGCGACTTTCTCACCTTTTGACACACGGTAGTGCAAACAAAATCGCTTATTGCGAAAATCATCTGCCCAGACGGCAATTTCGATCGCGTCATCTAGAAAAAGTTCGGCTAGATAATCGACTTCAATACGTCGCATAATCAACGCCACGCCACCGCAATCGAGCTCGCTATAGCCAAAAGATCGCAAAAACGCATGACGCGCATGGTGAAGCAGCGCAATCAAACGGTCGTGACCAACATGGCCACCAAAATTGATATCCCCAACGCGTACCGTTAGCGTGGTAGAAAAGTGACTCATTTTTGCACCACATCGTTACGAAGATAGCGTAATTGTACGCCTTGCCACGCACTTTGCCACTTAGCATCTAACAATAAATCAAACCCGTCAATCGCTTGCGGCAATACGTCTTCATAGGTGGTGAGTGATTCAGGAAATTGTTCAGCGTATAGGCAACCAGCGCCAGCAGCATAGTCAGCTTGTGCAAACCACGATTGAGGCAAATCCTCGATCGTTGCCAAACAGTCTTCACCCAGTGTGGCAATATGTCCCTGCTGACAATCATACAAACCGGCATAAACCTGCCCCATCCGCGCATCGAGAAGTGCCAGAATTCGCCCATCACCATGAGTTCGTGCCGCAGTGGCAGCCAGCAGGGCTAAACTTGATACTGCAGATAACGCCATATCTTGCGCACAACCAATCCCCATAGCAACCGCAGCGCCAACACGCAAACCGGTAAATGCCCCCGGTCCCGCGCTGACCACAATCCCTGCAATATCGTCCATGCTAAGTTGTGCGTCATCGAGTAAATCACGCGTCATCGGTAACAGCAGCTGGGTATGCTTGCGTGCATCTTGTTCAAATTTTTGCTGACGGCTGCCATCTTGATGAAGTAGCGCTACCGAGCACGCGGGCGTCGCGGTATCGATAGCGAGTAAGGGTGGATTAGGGATACAGGTCATATCAAGATTCGTGATGGTTGAAAAAGCGCTCTACAATAGCAAATTGCTTGGTGCGTGTCATGCGCGGCAAGCTATCGAGAAAGATTTTGCCATACCCTTTGCTGGTCAAACGCGGATCAGCGATCACCATCACCCCATAATCGTGCTGGTCACGAATCAAGCGGCCTACCCCTTGCTTGAGCGAGATCACCGCCTGCGGCAACACATCGTGCATAAACGGCGACAAGCCTTTATCTTTAAGCATTTGCTGACGCGCTTTACTGATCGGATCATTCGGTGCCGCAAACGGCAATTTATCAATCACCACCACAACCAACGCATCGCCTCGCACATCAACGCCTTCCCAAAAGCTCGATGTACCGAGTAATACCGCACGTTTGTGTTGGCGGAAGTCTTCCAGTAATTGCCCTTTTGGCGCCTTACCTTGAACCAATAAATGAAAATCGTGGCTAAAGAGATAACGTTCGGCAGCATACAGTGCGCGGTAACTGGTGAACAGTAAAAATGCACGGCCACCACTACGCTCAATCACCGGCAATACAGCATCTAACACAGCTTCGGTGTAATTCGGGTTATTGGGGTCGGGCAAATCACTGGGATGATAGAGCAGCGACTGCTTACGATAATCAAAGGGACTATCGAGTAATAGCGTTTGCACATCATTCGGCAGGCCCATTTCGCGAATAAAATGACTAAAATCGCCACCGACGGCAAGTGTTGCCGATAAAAATATCCAGCTCGCCTCGCTCTGGCGAACCCAGCCAGCAAACCGACCAGCGGCATTAACCGGTGCCGCGCAGAGCATAAAGCCTTTATCGCTGGTATCAAGCCAACGCGCTTCCGGTGCCGCTTGTTGCGGCGCATCAGCATCACCTTCCGGCTCGCTTTGCACAGTTGGTTTCTTATGAATAAAATTGTGCAACGTAAGCAGCATGCTATCCACACGCTCGGCAACATTATTAAGCAACTTACCCCGCTCACGATGTTTAGCCAAAGCCCGTTCCACCTCACTAAGCGCAACCATGAGTGTATCAAGCGCCTGCCAGAATGGGGTCAAGGACTGCAAATCCTGCATGTCAAAACGTGCTTCACCATGAGTACTCACGCTCAGTAACGCGTCTCTGCCCGCTTTACGCAACGCTTTGATCGCGTTACGTGCATCAAGGGCATCAGGGGCTTCATCAATCAGCGCTGCCTCAGCGTCTTGACACAGTAACACCAATTGTCGATACGACAGGCGTTTGGCAAGAAATTGCACCGCAGTTGCCGGCAAATGGTGTGCTTCATCGATAATAAAGGCGTCGATATCGGGTAAGATTTCGGCAAAACCCTCGCTCTTTAACGCAAAATCCGCGAGCAACAAGTGGTGATTGACCACCACCACATCAGCTTCTTTGGCTTTTTGACGCGCTTTTTGTAAAAAACATTCTTCAAAAAATGCACATTCTCTACCCAAGCAATTATCTGCTGTGCTGGAGATCGCATCACGAATCAGCGCGTCTTCAGGAATCTCGCTTAGTCCGGCTAAATCACCATCCGTAGTTCGCGCTAAAAACTGGTTGATATGATTACGGTAAAACTTTTCTTCCGCGTTCGCTGGTGGAGATTGCTCAAGCTGCTCGTGGTGATGATGACAAAAATAATTACGCCGCCCTTTTAGCAGCGCTGTTTTACACGCCTTACGCAATACTTGACGCACCAGCGGTAAATCACGGGTATAGATTTGTTCTTGAAGATTTTTTGTGGCTGTTGAAACGAGAACCTTTTGCGCACTCAACAAAGCTGGCAACAAGTAGGCAAAGGTTTTACCGATACCCGTGCCGGCTTCAGCGAGTAATAAGGTTTGTTCATCAAGGGCTTGATCGATGGCTTCAGCGAGCGTTTTTTGCGATTCACGCAGCTGATACCCTTCTACAGCCTGGGCCAACGCTCCGTTATGTGCAAATAACGAAGCGGAGTGTTTACTCAAAGTGGTTGAGCAATTTACAGTGACGCAGCTTTTTCTGCTGCTGTAATCGCCCCTTGGTTATCGCCTAATGATTTGCGTGCATTGGCAATCAATGCCCACGTTTTCTTCATTGTGCTATTACCACCACCGACTTGCACCGCGCGGCTAGCAAAGGATTCAGCCTCGCGATAGCGTTTTTGGTGATAGCGGATGTTGGCGATGTCATACAGGATCTTCGCGTTCTGCGGTTCAATACGCTGCGCATTTTCTAAATACGCTGCCGCGCCATCGTAATCGCCTTTACCTAAGGAAGCAGACGCCTTTTTCAACAGCGTTGATACAGCATCTTCCTCAGCTGGTGGTTGTTGCGGCTCTGAAGGTTGGGTCACGCTGGCAACTTGTTCATTACTTCCCTGAGGCTTATTCTCTGCTGGCGTCTGATTGCTTGACGGCTCTTGAGGCTTATTCTCTGCGGTCTCAGGTTTTGGCTCACTTGGCTTGGGTCCAGTTGATTCATTAGCCATTTGTGGGCGAACAGCCTGTGGTCGATTTTCTTGAGGTTTTTCCGCTTCAGCTTGCGCTGTTTGTGTATTTTGTTCTAATCCATTTTTGCCAGGCGTCACAGACCAGCCATCATCATTATTCGCCGTTTGGTTGTTTTGTACTGGCTGGTACGGTGAAATATTCTGTTGTGGGACTAATGGCGTATTTTGCGCATTTACCGGCTGAGTAAACGATTGTGCGCTAGCAGTATTGGCTTGTTGGGTCGTATTAGCGACTTGTCCACGATAACCGCCAGTCGGTTCGGCAGGCGTATTTTGTGGTTGTAGCATTTGCTGTTGCCCAACCGATGTATTTAAACTAACGATTGGTGCGACTGAGTCGCCATACATCATTGAGCTACAACCGCTCAATACCAAGGCTGCCGCAATCGCGCTAAGACTAAATTTATTCATTAACCCACTCCACATTGAATACACTTGTTCGTTATTTTACCGGTATTCTCTCTAATTACCAAACCAACCTGAAGTATTTCCCGACGGATTGGTATTTGTATTCCCTGGTGTTTGGAACATTGGATTCGTCTGCATCTGATAATAAGGCGACGCACCACCGCTTTCAGGCTCAGTGATCTCGGGGTTTAACCTCACACAGCTGGTGTAATCCTGCGGCTGTGATCCGGCAATAAACGGTAAAGTTATCAAACGATCACCGGTACATCCACGCCCTGCCCGCAACCCGGTTTGTGGATCGATATCATACTCGACAATCCCGCCAGGTTTCGCCACATTCAAGGGTTTTAACGGCATGTTTTTCATCACGTCCATCCACACCCGCAGCGCGCCGCTGCTGCCGCTAAGTTTAGTAGGTTTGTTTTGATCGTTACCTACCCAAACCACGCTCAATACATTCCCGCTATAACCGGCAAACCAGCTATCGCGATAGTTATCCGTGGTACCAGTTTTCCCGGCAATATTCAACGAAGGATCGATTTTACTACTCATCGAACGTGCGGTACCGCGACGCGGAATTTCTTGCATCGCTTTGGTGATCAAGTAATGCGGGCCCGGCTCAATCGCTTTGGTGTTTGATAAAGGAAAGCGCTGAATGACTTCCCCGTCTTGGCTGGTAATTTCACGAATCGCGCGCAGCGGTGTGTAATAGCCACCATTGGCCAAGGTTTCATACATTTGCGCGATTTCCATCGGTGTAAAATGAACTGTGCCAAGCGACACAGACGGATAGGTTGGGATGTCATCACGCCCACCCAAGCGTTTCATGGTGCTGACCACATCGCTAATCCCTAAATTAAGCGCAATACGGGCGGTCGGGATATTATACGATTTGACCAAGCCATCGATCAGCATCACTTGGCCATGGTTTCTTTTGCTGTAGTTTTTCGGCGACCATACCGTACCATTCCCCATATCGTAGTTCAGCGGACTATCATCGATCATGCTCGCTAACGAGTAGAGCTGTGGCCATTCCAAGGCGCTCAAATAAACCATCGGTTTGACCAATGAACCCGCTTGACGTTTCGCCGACAAGGCGCGGTTAAAGCCCAAATCGCCTGGCGTTCGTGAACCCACCAAAGCATTAATCTCACCATTGGTGCTATTGACCACCACTGCCGCACTCTGTAAGAATTCGCTCTTAAGCCCTTCACGTTGCTCTAATACCGGCAAGCCGCTGCTGATCGCTTCCTGGGTGTCTTCCTGCATCAGCGGATCAAGAGTAGTGAAAATATTTAATCCCTCACGGGTTAAATCTTCCTGGCTGTAATATTGCGCCAACTGCTTGCTCACCATATTAACAAACGCTGGATAGAGCACACGATCGGTGGTTTGTTTCGCATCAACCACATCCAGCGGTAGAGATTTGGCGAGTTCTAAGTCTTTGTCGCTAATGAGCTCTCGCTCGAACATCACATCGAGCACAAGATTACGCCGCTCCAGGGCATATTCTGAATGGCGGTGCGGGTTTGCATCACCTGGCTCACGCACTAATGCAAGCAACATCGCGACTTCATGTAAATTTAGCTCTTTGAGCTTTTTATCAAAAAAGAATTCACTCGCCAAACCAAAGCCATGAATGGCGCGCTGCCCATCCTGACCTAAATAAATTTCATTCAAATACCCTTCAAGGATATCTTGTTTACTGGCATGGGTTTCGAGCGCTATCGCCATCAGCATTTCTTTGATTTTCCGCGACAACGTCGGTTCATTGGTCAAATAATGGTTTTTAACAAATTGCTGGGTCAGCGTACTCGCGCCTTGAAAGCCGGTTTGTTTAATAAAAGTGACATAAATCGAGCGCATGATCCCTTTCGGATCAATCCCCGGATGCTGCCAGAAATAGCGGTCTTCTAGCGCAATCAACCCATCGATGAGTACCGGTGGCGCATCATCAAGATCGACTAAAATACGGTCTTCACGGTGCTTCGGATAAATATTAGCAATCCGCAGCGGATTAAGCTTTTCCAGCACTTCCGGTTCTAAAGTGGTTAAATTGGTGATCTTGGTAACTTTGCCATTAGCAAAGGATACTTCAATCTTACGCGGCGGCTTCGCACCATCCCAAAAAACAAATGGGATCGCGTAATAAGTGACCGTATTCTCGCCCACACTATAGGTATTTTGCACAACCGGATTATCCGTTTTGTGATAACCCAGTATCTCAAGCTCACGCACCAGGCGTTCAGCGCTAATCTCAGCGCCTTGATAAAGCTCCATCGGCCGAGCATACACTTTCGCCGGCATCGACCACAGCGCACCACCGAGATCTTCATCAGAAAGACCGTATTTTTGATCAAGATGGATCCCATAACCCACAGCGACCACAAGGCCTAAGATAAATAAGGCAACTAAAAAATAAAATGTATTACGGATGAGCTTTAACAAGAGTCTGTCCTTTCTATACAGCAACCGGCGCTGAAATCACCGGATGATGTTGGTAATTAATGAGTTCGATGTCTTCGTAGCGGTATTGATCGATCGCCGGCGCCTTATTGAGGCGTAACTGTGGCAATGGCTTAGGATCGCGCGCCAGCTGGGTATGTGCTTGCTCAAAATGGTTGTGATAAAGGTGCACATCACCCCCACTCCAAATAAACTCACCGACGCCTAAACCGGTTTGTTGCGCCATCATCATCGTGAGTAGCGCATAACTGGCAATATTAAACGGTACGCCCAAGAAAATATCAGCCGAGCGCTGATAAAGCTGACAAGACAGGCGTGAATCAGCCACATAAAATTGAAACAACGCATGGCACGGCATCAACGCCATATTCTCCAGCTCGCCAACGTTCCACGCGCTGACAATCATTCGTCTGGAATCGGGGTTAGTTTTAATCTGCTCTAGCACCAATTTAATTTGATCGTGGCCGTCCCAATCACGCCACTGTTTGCCATAGATCGGCCCTAAATTACCTTGCTCATCGGCCCATTCATCCCAAATCCGCACACCATGCTCTTTGAGATAGGCAATATTGGTCTCGCCACGCAAAAACCACAATAATTCATAAACAATCGATTTCAGATGAACTTTTTTTGTCGTGACCAACGGAAAACCCGCGTTTAAATCAAAACGCAGCTGACGTGCAAAAAGTGAACGCGTACCAGTACCAGTGCGATCATCCTTATCCACACCGTGATCGATAATTTCCTGGACTAAATCAAGATAATTTTTCATGAGTGACGGGCCGCCATAATAAATACAAACCAAATAATATCATCGGCAAAGACAAAATTTGCCCCATGGTTAACCAATCCCAGGCCAAATACGACAAGTGTGCATCTGGTTCACGAACAAATTCAATCAATGCACGGAACAGGCCATAGCCGAACAGAAAGCCCCCTGATACTCGACCTAATGCCCGTGGTTTGGCTGAGTACAACCAAAGCACGACAAATAATACCAATCCTTCTAAAGCTGCTTCATAGAGCTGCGAGGGATGGCGCGGGTACGGCCCACCGGTCGGAAACACCATCGCCCATGGCACATCGCTGATTTTGCCCCACAATTCGCCATTAATAAAGTTACCAATCCGGCCAAAAAATAAACCGGCCGGAATCAGTGGCGCTAAGAAATCAGTGACTTGGAAAAAGTGCATTTTTTGTTTGCGCGCAAACAACCAGCACGCAAAAATCACTCCAAGTAAACCGCCATGAAACGACATCCCGCCCTGCCAGATTTTTAACGGATAAAGCCAGTCTTGCTGCCAGTATTCTAAACCATAAAACAACACATAGCCGAGTCGACCGCCAAGAATAACGCCAAAGGCTAAATAATTGGTGACCAATTTATCAGCGGTTTCTTCGGTCCATAATGGCTGTTGTTTGGCGCGATATTTAGCGAGCACAATCGCGAGCACAAACGCAATCACATACATCATTCCGTACCAGGTTGGCTTGATCGGGCCGAGTTCAAAAATATAGGGGTTAATATCAGGATGATAAAGCATAGTGAATCAAGGAATGTAAAGGGGCGGTCAACCCGCCCCGAATGTATTTAAGCGATGGTGACTTGATCGTTGAGATAAACATCTTGTACGGCATTTAATAGCTCAATACCTTCATCAAGCGGCTTCTTAAAGCACTTACGCCCGAGAATCAACCCCATACCACCAGCACGTTTGTTAATCACCGCGGTGCGAACTGCTTCGGCCAAATCATCTTTGCCAGTAGCCGCGCCACCTGAGTTAATCAAACCAAAGCGACCCATATAACAGTTCACTAACTGATAACGGGTTAAATCAATTGGGTTGTCGGTGGTGAGTTCACTGTAAACGCGATCATCGGTCTGACCAAAGCCAATATCACGGAAACCGCCATTATTGGTCGCTTGCTTCTGTTTAACGATATCGGCACCAATGGTCACCGCTAAATGGTTCGCTTGGCCGGTTAAATCGGCAGAAGTATGATAATCCACGCCATCGTGTTTGAATGCTGAATTGCGTGTATACGCCCAAAGAACGGTGACCATACCGAGTTCATGCGCACGGGCAAACGCTTCACTGACTTCCATAATCTGACGACGCGATTCCTGCGCACCGAAATAAATGGTCGCGCCAACCGCAATCGCGCCCATATCAAAAGCTTGTTCAACGCTTGCGAACATGTTTTGATCGTGGATCGCTGGCAAACTCAATAATTCATTGTGGTTAAGCTTGACTAAAAATGGGATCTTGTGTGCGTATTTGCGCGACACACTGGCCAACACACCCGCAGTTGAGGCAACTGCGTTACAACCGCCTTCAATAGCGAGTTCAACGATGTTCTTTGGATCAAAATAGCGTGGGTTAGCAGCAAAAGAGGCGCTCGCAGAGTGTTCAACGCCCTGATCGACAGGGAGAATCGATAAATAGCCTGTACCGCCTAAACGTCCATGATCGAGCATTTGCTGGAATGAACGCTGCACCGCCGGAGAACGATCAGTCTCGCTAAAAACCCGGTCAATATAATCCCCGCCTGGCAGGTAAAGATCATTTTTATCGATGGTTTTACAGGTATGGTTTAGTAGCGTTTCAGCTTCATTGCCTAAATAGTCTTCAATACGCTTACTCATCATAAACTCCTTGAGGTTAGAAATCGTGGAAGGTGCGTCGGCGAGATTGCGTATTGACCATAAAATGCAACAGCCAGAATAGCAGCATACCGCCTACAACCAACGCCCCACCAAACATTAATTGTTTGCTGTCCTGGGTGCTTTTTAAGCGCTCATTGCGCTGATTGAGTTGAATATTCTCTTGTTCCAAACGCACCAATTTACTTTGTAATTCGTTATTTAATTCATCAATTTGCACCACATTTTCTGAGGCCCGCTGCAGGCGCAATAAATCTTCTTTGGCTTTTTGTGCTTCACCTTGCGCCTGGGTTAATGCCTGACGTAATTGCTCAATTTTTTCTGTGCTACCACTTTGGCTTGATTGCAGCGTACTCAATTCATTTTGTGCTTCATTCAGCGCACTTTGTGCTTGTTGCGCACGTGCCCGAAAACTCGGCGCATCCATAATATAGCGTGCGCGCACCCAACCACGAATATCGTCAGTTTGAATCTCAGCAAATTCGCCATCAGGGCTTAGCTGCAAAACCTCAACCGCCTCACCAGCCATTACCGTTCCTTTAAAGCCAGCATTGGCAGACGCTTCTTCATGAACCGCGGTGCGTAAATCATCACTAATCCAAGATTGCTCAGCCTCTTGGGCCAGTGCACTACAGCCAACGAATAACGCCAGCAGACTTAAGCTTTTTATCGTCATTTTTTTCATCATTTAATTATCAAATCTCGCCATAATTGAGCTTTCATACGCCCATCAAGGATGCAGCGATAAGGGTGTGTGACGCATCTTACTGCAACTTGCCTGCCTTGCCAATCAATGCTTAATTGCCGTTGTGTATTTTTTCCAGCAAAAAACCAATGGTGCGCTAAGCCATCAATCACCCAAAGGGTGTTAATGCTTTCGGGCATCGACCACTGATCCGCAGCAATTGATTGCTTGGGTAATTGTTTAGCAGCTACAGGTTCTGTTAATGCACGAGCAAACCAACCTGCAGCCTGATAGTGCCCACAAGCGTTCAATGCTGCGTGCCAAAGCGCTGCTTCTGAATCGCTACGCCAAAATGTCCAAGCGTTTTGATCGCCTTGATAAAGCGGTGGTAACAACCAAGCTTCTGGCGCGCCCGCTTCATGTAAGATGCTCATATCGCGGGTAAGCTGTAATAGCGGTGGGTGGCTCAGATGCGCAACCCACCAATCAAGCGCCAGCGGCTCACTTGTCTCAAGCGGTTGTTGCGGCGTTTGATCGTTGAAGCTTTTCAGCAGCGCATCCATACGATCCGTGGTTTCTTGTAAGTCGAACGCCAACGCACCAGCGCATACTGATCGTGGCAACCAGCGTTGATACCCTAGCAATGCAAGGGTCATCCCCGCGCAGTCGCTTAACGGCTCAAGCCTATCAATCATGGGCTTTCTTGCGTTGGCGGCGCCAGTAGCGCCAAACTGACCACAGTGGCCCATGCAGTGCATAAGCGCCAAAAATTAAAAACAGCATCAAAGGTGGTTCTAGAAAGATCAACGCGATGATTGCTGCTGGCACAAACGCGCGTGAAAATGGAATGCGCCCTTCAAGCTTAAACGTTTTGAAGCTGTAATAGCTGATGTTCGCAACCATCGCCAAACCAACACACACCACAATAATCGCCGGCAGCAGCGCATATTGACTCATCGCAAAATCATAGCGTGCGCCCACCCACACAAAGCTCGTTACCACTGCCGCTGCAGCTGGACTCGGCAGACCAACAAAAAAAGCTTTATCGACTTGCTCAACCTGAATATTAAATCGTGCCAATCGCAGCGCGGCACAAGCGGTATAAATAAACGCTGACATTGCGCCAAGCTTGGTCGGTAATAGTGGATCAGAGATCGAGCCATGTAACGCCCATTGGTAAATCAAGATCGAAGGCGCAACACCAAATGAAATCAGATCCGAGAGCGAATCGTATTGCACGCCAAAGTCCGATTCTGTTTTGGTCCAGCGCGCCACCCGTCCATCAAAGCCATCAAAAATCATTGCGACAAAAATCAACACTGCCGCATGATCAAACCTGCCATTAATCGCTGCTAAAATCGCATAAAATCCACAGAATAATGCAGCAGTGGTTACTGCATTAGGCAAAATATAGATCGTACGATAGCCTTTCATTAGGCCTCCCCTACTAATTCTTTGTGCACGCGCGCAAGCGCAGCCGCCGGATCTTTGGCTCGACTAATCGGCCGTCCAATCACTAAATAATCACTCCCTGCAGCCACAGCTTCACGCGGCGTCATCACTCGCGATTGATCATTTTTAGCTGCCCATGCTGGACGAATACCAGGCGTCACCGTGTAAAAACCAGCACCATGAGCCGCTTTGACGGCTGAGGCTTCTTGTGCCGAACACACCACACCATCTAAACCGGCATCAGCGGTCAATTGGGTTAGCGCGGACACGTGATCGTTGAGCGCTCTTGCTACGCCAAGCGCTGGCAATTCATCCTGCGACATACTGGTGAGCACAGTCACACCAATCAATAACGGTTTACGTTCATAACCATCAAGCGCATTAACCGCCGCGCGCATCATCGCCTCACCACCGCTGGCATGCACATTAACCATCCACACCCCTAAATCGGCAGCTGCTTGAACGGCTTCAGCCACTGTGTTGGGAATATCGTGGTATTTCAAATCCAAAAATACCTCATGACCCAGATCGTGCAAACCCTGGACAACGCTTGGCCCACAGCGCGTAAACAGCGCTTTGCCCACTTTCATTCGACAAAGCTTTGGCGAACAACATTCTGCTAAATGCATCGCCTTATCGTAACTATCCACATCCAGGGCAACCAGTACTGATCGTGAACTCATCGTTGCTCCATTTTTAACTCTAGCACCGCTTGAAAACTGTTCCATGAAAAACATGCTGGGCAATGCCAGCAAGGGCGTTGCTGACGAAACCCACAATCATGGCATTGATAAATCGTTTGTGGTTTCAGTGCACTGATAATTTCTTCGCTGTGATCTTCTAAGGGCACATGGTGACGCAGGCAGCTCCAAACAAGGAGCGGGTTACGCTGACCAGCCACCGCCTGTTCTAACACAACACGCGCCTCATACGGTTGATCCAAAGCGGCCAGTTCATCAGCAATTGCAGTTTGTAATCGCGCTTTGTCGTAGCGGCTGGCTAATTCTTTAAGCCAGCTACGGTACGCATCTTTTTGATTGATCGCCAGATGCGCTTTGCGCAAAGAAGGCAATAATTCCGGAATATGCGCTGGTGAAAGATCCGCGGTTGACTGTAAAGCATGAATTGCTGATAAATAACGCGCATCGTCAAGTGCACATTCGCCCAGCAACATATTCGCACGGATACAACCATGATCACGCCCCAAAGCGGATTGTAAATACGCTTGTGCGGCCCCTTTATCGCCACGCGCTCTCGCTTCAATCGCCAACTCACAATCGTATTGCCCCAGCGCACGTGATTTATCGCCATAGCCGCTATCCTGCCAAAGTTGTGCCATATCTTGCGCGGCTTGCCAATTACCGGTTCGCTCATAGACATCGATTAGCACCGCCATAACGCGTTGCTCTGATTGATCGTTAAATAAAGCCTCAAAAATCGATTGTGCCTGTGCGAACATCCCGGCAGCGCGGTAATCTTCGCCCAATTCAAACTGAATATTGCGTTTTTGTCGCGGTTCTGTGGTTTGTTCAGCGAGCTGCTGATGCAGATGTAGCGCACGATCAAGCTCGCCACGCTTTCGAAACAGGCTACCGAGGGTTAATTGGTTGTCAATGGTTTGATGATCAAGCGCCGACATATTGACGAACACATCAACCGCTTTATCGGTTTGATCGTTCAGCAGATAGCTTAAGCCCTCAAAATACGCCGCTCGTGAACGATTTTGTCTCAGCATGCGTGCTTCTTTGCGCATCGCAACCCACCAGCCGCTCCACGCAGCTAGTGGCAACAAAAAAATCACCAACCATTGCGCCATTTATGCGGCTTGTTCAGAATGAAAATCAGAGCGAATGTTTGCTTTACGCTGTGCTTCGTGTTCGTAATCGATTTGTTTTTGCAGTTTTTTCGCACGTGAGCGCCAAACCATCGCACGCAGGCCAAACACAGCCAACGAGAAGAGCGCACCAATCACAAAGCTCATCGCCATCACCAGCACCAACGGCCATTGCCCTTCGCCAAGTAAATAGTTAAACGTTACCATGTCGCTATTGAGTAAGCCCATCAAAATAAACACCACACCAAACAGCGCGATGAACGCATAGTTAAACCATTTTTGAATCATATTTTCTCTCCGATGATGCTTGCAGTAGAAAGTGGTATTGTGCCACGGTTGCGGCAAAACCGCGAGTTAACGCTTCAACGGTTAAGGCGTGCCCAATCGAGACTTCATCCGGCTGACACGCACGCACAAACCCCGCCACATTCGCCAAATCCAAGTCATGGCCGGCATTAACGCCGAGACCGATTGAGCGCGCATAAGCTGTGTGTTCGGTAAAAGTGGCCAGCGAAGCCACATAGCGCTCGCCACCCTGCTCAAACGCCCGTGCATACGGCTCAGTATGTAATTCAATCCGTGCCACACCAAGCGCTTGTGCTGCGGCAATTTCCTCACGCTGACAATCCATAAACAGGCTCACACGAATACCCGCCTCATGCAAGCGTGCCACCACCTCAGTCAATTGCCCGCGATGTTCTCGCACCGCCCAGCCATGATCTGAAGTGAGCTGTCCTGGCGCGTCTGGCACTAAAGTAACTTGTGCTGGACGCACCGCGCATACCGCATCAAGAAAATCTGCGTTTGGATAGCCTTCGATATTTAATTCAGCACCATCGTAGTCAGCCACCACCACAGCGAGTGTCTCGATATCTGCATAAGTTGCGTGTCGCTGATCCGGGCGTGGATGAATCGTGACCCCAGCTGCGCCATGCTGCAACGCCAAATGGGCAAAATCGGCCACATTCGGATAATCACGCCCACGCGCATTACGCAACAAGGCGATTTTATTTAAGTTAACGCTGAGTGCAGTCATTAATTGAACCCCAATACATCAGCCATGGTGTATAAACCTGGGGGTTGATCGACCAACCAAGCTGCTGCTTGCAACGCGCCCTGGGCAAAAATCACCCGATCGCTAGCGCGGTGACTAAGCTCAATGCGCTCTTTGTCGCTGGTGAAATACACCGTATGTTCACCAACCACTTCCCCGCTTCGCATCACCGCAAACCCAATATCATCCGCGCCACGACGTTGCTGATACGGATAAACCATTCGCGCATCAAAATCACTCTCTTGTGCCTCAGCCACTGCTTCACCCAAACGCAACGCTGTGCCCGATGGTGCGTCATCTTTATGTTTGTGGTGGATATCTAAAATATCGACATTCCAGTTTTTAAACGGTAGCGCTTTGGCCACTTGACGGCTGACTTCAATCAACACATTAACCCCAACACTGGTATTGGCCGCCAAAATAATCGGGATATCGCGCGCAGCATCTTCAATCCATTTCTTCGCTTCATGGTTAAAACCAGTAGTACCGATCATCAAAGGTTTACGCTGTTTTCGACACACCGAAAGCAAGGCCAGCGTGGCTTCAGGACGGGTAAAATCGACCACCACATCGCCCGCGGCACAAAACTGATCATGATTACTTGTTGCACGCACTGTGCCCACATCAATACCCGTGTGTTTGGCAATCGATTCTCCAGCCCAAGCATGCCCATTGCGCACAAAACCGCTACCAAGGGTTAACGCGTCCTGCTCGCTAATTAAACGCAAAATCGCCTGGCCCATTTTCCCATCGACTGCGTGAACCGCCACTTTCATCATTTGTCCTCTTTTATCTCGTGGTTTATGATACCCATCTTAGTTCCGAACCCACTCACCAGATTCACCATGAGCAAGCGAGACACCTTTGCCGAGCTGATTGGCAACGTCGATAACGTCAAACGCTCGGACACTCATCCGAATTTTCAGCGCCAGGCCAAAGTGCGGATCCGCAAACGTCGCCATCGCGACCCCATAGTGCACCGATCGTTTCAGCGCATCAGCCATAATTTTGACCGCATTGATCCGCGCTTATTTCATGCCATGCAGTATAACCGAATCACTGCCGATCGCGTGATCGATTTACACGGCTTGCACGTCGATCACGCCCTGCGCGTATTACAAGATGCGCTCAACGAACGGCGCAATCGTCATCTGAGTTGTTGGCAAATCGTTCACGGCAAAGGCAATAACAGCCCACATTATGATCGCGCCCCGCTCAAACATGCGGTTATCGAGCTCATTCTCAACCACAGCGATATTGCAGCCGTGTGTGAGATCATCGACACAGATGGCAGAAGCGGCGCACTTGTGATCGCGCTTCATCCAGCTTAGTTTTTAGTGCTACGCACGCAACGCTGCAACAGCAGCAGGAATATTGTCTTGCCCACAAATCGCAGAAATCACTGCGATCCCTTGCGGATTAACCTGCCGCACAGCTGAAGCACGCTCAGCGTTAATCCCGCCTATCGCTACCCCAGGCACCCGCTTAACCGCAACCAACTCTGCCAAGCCATCCAAGCCCAGCGCTGGTTTCGCATCGGCTTTAGACGATGTGCTGTACACCGGCCCCATACCAATATAATTAACCACCGCTGGATCTGCGGCCTGCGCTTCATGCGAATTATGCGTTGATAACCCTAAAATCTTATCTTTTCCGAGCAAACGCCGTGCCACAGCAACCGGTAAATCGTCTTGTCCAATATGCAGCCCGTCAGCGTCCACGGCTAAGGCAATATCGAGTTGGTCATTAATGATCAGAGGTACACGCGCCGCGGCACAAAGCGGCTTTAACGCAAGCGCCACCTCATACCAATCACGCCGCGACCACGCCGTTTTATGACCGCGCAATTGTAATACACTCACCCCAGCATTGAGCGCCAGTTTTGCCGTATCGATTAGGCGCTCTCGAGAGCCACATACCGCTGCATCGAGCACCAAATAAAGTGATAAATCAATGACCATTCATCCTACCGTTTCTTTGCACGCAGCATTCAACCCGCTTACTCATACGTTAATCCATCTAATAGCGCCTGCGCAAAGCTGCCAAGCCCGGTATGTTGTGCTGCGGCCAAATCCCCAGCATGCTTCATCACCGCGCAAGCGGCTGCCGCATGATCAAGCACATTACCTTCAGCCACAAAAGCCGCAACCAAAGCTGAAAGTGTACAGCCACAAGCCGTTACTCGCGTTTGTAACACACTACCACCTTCGGTATAGCGCATCAGCGCACCATCGGTTATATAATCCCGTGCACCAGTGACAACTACGACACAACGGTAACGTTTAGCCAAGGCTTGCGCAGCCTCTTGCGCTTCATCACTACTTGATAGGCTATCTGCGCCACGAATGCGCCCCGACTCACCAGCAAGAAACAAAATCTCGCCAGCGTTACCACGAATAACCGCCGGCTGATAAGTCAGTAATTCATACACAAAATCGCGCCGAAAACGCAACACATCGCCAACAGCCACCGGATCTAACACCCAAGGCTTATGATGCTTCTGTGCTTGTTCAGCCGCCTCACGCATACCATCCAACTGATCACGCTGTAGCGTACCCACATTAATCAGTAGATTTGCCGCCAGCGGCGTAAAGTGTTGCACCTCTTCTGGTGCAGTTACCATCGCCGGACTCGCACCAGCGGCGAGTAACACATTGGCGGTAAATGCAGCAGCAACTTGATTGGTCATACAATGTACCAAAGGCGTTTTCTTGGCCATCGCCTGCCAAGTCATATTCGCCTGTTCAAAGGTCATGCGTTGCATACCTTAACACTCCTTTTTCATGATAATCGCATCCTCACGACCATTAGCAATTGGGTAATAATCACGCCGTCTTGCGATTTCTTGATAACCCAAGTTTTCATATAAACGCTGTGCCGCCAGATTACTCTCGCGAACTTCTAGAAAAAACTGCGTGATACCAGAAGCAACCAAGCGCTGTTCGCTGTGTGCAAGCACTTTTTTTCCGTAACCTAAACGCTGATAAACCTCATCAACCGCAATACTAAGCAGCGTTGCCTCATCACAAACCACCTGCCAACAGGCAAAGGCAATCAACTTTTGCTGGTCAAACAGTCCATCGATTTGCGCGATATCATCGGCACTTGGCTGATACACATTTACTGCTTGCGCCAACGCCTGAACCGCACCGAGTTGCTGCGTACTAATCATCACAAAACCCAATATTTAGCTAGGAGATAAAACAATGCCGGCGCAAAGTCCGGCATTAAAATGATCATAAAATATGCATCAGCTGATTTTCATGCCGGCTTTCGCGCGCCCGCCTTGCAAGAGAATCTGCAAGGTTTCATCATCGCTTGCAGAAAGGATCATCCCTTCGCTGAGCCCAAAACGCATTTTTCGTGGCTTAAGGTTGGCGATATAGACCACCAACTGGCCGTCGAGCTCTTCTGGTGCATGGAATTTTTTAATCCCGGAAAATACCTGACGCTGGCCTAATTCACCTACGTCTAAGGTAAATTGTAGCAGTTTATCCGCGCCTTCCACCGGCTCACAACTCAGCACTTTTGCAATGCGCAAGTCGAGCTTGGCGAAATCGTCAATCGTAATCCAATCTTCTTGGTTTTCTACAGGTTGTTCATTAGCTGTTTGCATGGTGTTCTCCGCACGTAAATCTTCTTTGCTATCGGCAATAATCGCGTCAATATCTTTATCTTCGATGCGCTGCATCAACGGCTTAAATTTACCAATACGATGATCAAGCAGTGGTTGTGTTGCATCCGCCCATGTAAGCGGCTCAATGTGTAAAAACGCTTCAGCATCAGCAGCCACTTGCGGTAACACCGGCTTTAAATAAACCATCAACTGACGGAACGCATTTAAGCCAACTGTGGCAATCGCTTGCACATCCGCTTTGCTCGCTTCGTCTTTGATCTTAACCCACGGCTTTTCTGCATCGATATATTCATTCGCCGCATCGGCTAATTGCATGATCTCACGCATCGCTTGGGCATACTCACGTTGCTCATAATACTGAGCAATTTTTTCTCCACGTGCCGCAAAATCAACAAACAGATGGTTTTCTGGTAACGCATCGCTAAGCTGTCCATCAAAATGTTTGATGATAAACGGCGCACAACGACTCGCCAGATTGACCAACTTCCCGACCAGATCGCTGTTCACACGATTTTTGAAATCATCCATACTTAAATCAATATCTTCCACACGTGAGCTCAACTTCGCCGCGTAGTAATAGCGTAAATATTCAGGACGCAAATGACGCAAATAGGTCGCTGCCTGGATAAAGGTGCCGCGCGATTTACTCATTTTTTCGCCATTAACGGTCAAAAAGCCATGACAAAACACACCAGTTGGCGTGCGATAGCCTGCGCCTTTAAGCATCGCCGGCCAAAAGAGCATGTGGAAATAAGCAATGTCTTTACCGATAAAGTGATAAAGCTCAGCATCGCTATCTGCGCCCCAAAACGCCTCAAAATCGAGCCCTTCTCGATCACATAACGCTTGGAAGCTCGCCATGTAGCCGACTGGCGCATCCAGCCACACATAAAAATATTTATCTTTTTTACCCGGAATTTCAAACCCCCAATAAGGCGCGTCACGGCTGATATCCCACGCTTTTAAGCCACTTTCAAACCATTCTGCTAATTTATTACGCATCGAGGTTTGCAAATTAACGTCTTGATCGTTCAACCAGCCTTTTAAAAACGCCTCAAACTGCGGCAGATCAAAGAAATAATGCTCGCTATCGCGCAGCTCAGGTGATGCACCAGAGAGTACAGAATAGGGCTCAAGCAGCTCCGTTGGTGCGTAAGTCGCCCCACACACCTCACAGTTATCCCCATACTGATCTTTGCTTTTGCATTTAGGACACGTCCCTTTGATAAAGCGATCGGGTAAAAACATCTGTTTTTCCACATCATAGGCTTGCTCGATCACCTTGGTAAGAATGTAGCCTTGCTCGTCTAACGACTGATAAATTTTACCCGTGTAATGCTGGTTTTCAGCGCTGTGCGTAGTATGAAACTGATGATGGTTAACTAAAAAGCCCTGAAAATCGGCCTGATGCTCGGCATGGCTCTTATCGATCAGCGTCTGTGGGGTTAAGCCCTCTTTTTCAGCGCGCAACATAATCGGCGTTCCGTGCGCATCATCAGCACAAACATAATGGCATTCATGCCCGCGCAGTTGCTGAAAACGCACCCAGATATCGGTTTGAATATACTCAACCAAATGCCCGATATGAATCGGCCCATTGGCATAAGGCAACGCGCTGGTCACCAAAATACGGCGTGGTGCTGTGGTGTTCATGAACTCATCTTGTGTTAAAAAAGTCTCGATATTGTAGCAAATACCCTTGCTATATGAGGGGTAAATTCCTACCAGACTTCGCATAAAATAACTAATGATTTTAAATAACGCTTACTGTTATGATAGGTATTATGGTTTCATGCGAGAGACAGGATGAATCAAGCAATTACCAGTGCTGATCTCAAAACCATTCTTCATTCTAAACGCGCCAATATTTATTACTTGGAGCACTGCCGCGTAATGCAAAAAGATGGCCGTGTGCTCTATCTCACCGAAGCTGAAAAAGAAAACCACTACTACAATATCCCCATTGCCAATACCACCTGCATTTTACTCGCCACAGGTACGTCTATCACCCAAGCTGCTATGCGCATGCTCGCCAGCGCTGGTGTTTTGGTTGGTTTCTGCGGTGGTGGCGGTACACCGCTTTTGATGGCCACCGAAATTCAGTGGCTTTGCCCACAAAGCGAATATCGCCCCACTGAATACGTACAAGGCTGGTTAAGCTGGTGGTTTAATGATAGCAAACGCCTGCAAGCAGCCAAACTGTTTCAACACGCACGCCTAGATTTTTTAACCCACGTGTGGCAAAAAGACCGTGAACTCAAAGCTGAAGGGTTTAACATCGCACATCTTACATCATCATTAGACGAACAGCGCGCGCAAATCTCTCTGCAAAACAGCACGATGAACCTGCTACAACTCGAAGCTCGACTCACCAAACAACTATACAAATTTGCCGCCACCCAAACCAAACAAATGGGCTTTAGCCGTAACCATGAAGGTCTGGACAAAGCTAATGCTTTCTTGAACCACGGTAACTATTTAGCCTATGGATTAGGTGCAACCACTGCCTGGGTATTAGGCATTCCTCACGGTTTCGCCGTCATGCATGGCAAAACGCGACGCGGCGCACTCGTATTTGACATCGCCGATTTGATTAAAGACGCACTGGTTCTGCCCACAGCATTTATCTGTGCTAAAGAAAACGCCAGCGAACAAGCGTTTCGCCAACAATGCTTGCAAATATTCACCAAGCACAACGTATTGGATTATATGTTCGATGTCGTCAAAGCCGTCGCGCTCAAAACCGATTGGACAGGCGATAAGGATGTACCAACATGATGGTCATCTTTGTCAGCCAGTGTGAGAAAAAAGCCCTCAAACGCACCCGTCGTGTGCTGGACGCTTTTGCTGACCGTATTGGTGATAACACATGGCAAACTGTGATTACTGAAGAAGGACTACAAACAGTCAAAAATTTACTGCGCAAAACCGCCAGCAAAAACACCGCAGTGAGCTGCCACTGGATACGCACACGCGCAAGGTCTGACTTGCTGTGGGTGGTAGGACAAAAAAATATCTTTGATTATCGTGGCATGGTGGCGGTGAATCGTACTAAACGAAATATATTGCATTCAGAATGGGAAAATAATTGGCACTACATCAGCAGCATTCAAACAATAGCGACACTTGCTGCTCTGTTACATGACATCGGGAAATCTACGCTTGGCTTCCAAAATAAGCTTCATGAATACACAGGTAAAGGTGACCCATACCGGCATGAGTGGATTTCACTCAAATTATTTGAAGCATTAATAAAAGACTGTGACACAGACGAGCAATGGCTCAGCAGGTTTCAAAAGATTGATACATGGCTTAAACATAATCAATCTGACAATTTTTTAAAAAACTGCAATCAAGATAACGTTGATATTTCAACAATGCCGCCGTTAGCTCAATGGGTAGCATGGTTGATAGCAACCCACCACCGGCTACCACCTTTCAAAAAAGTCTATTACACACCAAAAGCAAAAGAAAAACTTAGAGGTCAAACCAAAGAAATCAAACCAACGCTTTTAAGGTATTACGAAAAGTATTTTCAGGCTTTTGATTATTGGGTGAAAAACCCCAAAACATTGGATGAATCCACAGAATCATTTTGTAAAAACTTCTGGCAATATGAAACGCTCGTCATCCACAGCCCTGAATGGCAAAAGCATTTAGCAAGATGGAGTAAAAAAGCCTTGCAAGATAGCACGTTAAACCAACTGGCATTGGATGCAAGTAATGATAATGCATGTATCAGTGACGCGTTTCTGATGTATCTCTCACGGCTTTGCCTGATGGTGGGAGACCATAACTATTCAAGCTTACCAATCCAGCACAAGCGCTGTGCAACAGGCTCTCGTGAATTTAGCAAAATTATTGCCAATACAACCAAAAATGTGGATGGGGAAAATCAGGCTAAGCAAGCGCTAGATGAACACTTAATTGGAGTAGCAAATTTTTCTGCACAATTTGCACACCGTTTACCCATCATAGCTAATGAACTGCCAAGCTTAAAAAATCAATCATCCTTATCAAACCCCACTACATCTAAACGTTTTGGCTGGCAAAATAAAGCATTCGAATTGGCAAAAAATATTCAACAAGAATCCCAAAAAAATGGCTTTTTTGGCGTTAATATGGCGTCTACGGGGTGCGGCAAAACCATTGGCAATGCACGAATCATGTATGGTTTGGCAGACCCTAAAAAAGGCGCTCGATTTATCATTGCGCTTGGTTTGCGTGTATTGACATTGCAAACCGGGCAAAGCCTCCGCAAAGATTTACGCCTTAATGAATCACAACTAGCTATATTGGTCGGTGGTCAAGCGCAAAAACAATTGTTTGAATTTAACCAAGAAAGCACAGCTGAAAAACAAGAAATCACTGGAGAAAAGCAGTTAGCATATGGCAGCACATGGGGCAGTGAGTCGAGTGATGAACTAATTGATGAAATGGTGCATAGTGACATTGACTATAGTGACTATGATGCTCTCAATCTTGGCACGATCATTGAAAACTCTAAGATGCGTGATTTACTTTTTGCGCCCGTAATTACATGTACTATTGATCATATTATCCAAGCTAGCGAATGTAAACGTGGCGGTAAATATATTGCCCCAATGCTGCGCTTACTCAGTGGTGACCTCGTTTTAGATGAGCCAGATGACTTTGACCAAGATGATTTGCCAGCACTGTCACGACTGGTTCATTTGGCAGGATTATTTGGGTCACGAGTCTTGCTCTCATCAGCAACGCTTACCCCCGACCTAGTAACAGGCCTGTTCTCTGCTTATCAGGCTGGGCGAAAGCAATTTAACAAGTCTCAAAACACACCTGAGCCACAAGTGGTTTGCGCTTGGTTTGATGAAAACAGTAAAAATATCTCTTCTGTTAATTGTAATAATAATGACGATTTTTCCAAGCAGCACCAAAACTTTGTAAAAAAGCGTGCAGACTTCTTAGCTGAGCAACCTGTTAGAAGAAAAGCGGAGATAATGCCACTCTCCTTGGATTATATTAAAGAAAATGCTGAGCTATTTTATAGCAAACTAGGGCAAGAGATTTTATACGGTGCTGAACGTCTTCATAGTTATTACCATCAAGTCGAACCTAACAGCCAAAAACAAGTCAGTATAGGATTGGTTCGAATTGCTAATATTAAGAACATCATTGGTCTTGCAAAGCAGCTGTTTGAAACAGTTAAAGTATCTGACGATACGCATATTCATTTAAGCTGCTATCACGCGAAACAATTATTGATTTTGAGAAATGCACTGGAAGTTAAACTAGACCGCATTTTGCATCGTGAAGAAGATAGTTTGGATGCTCTATTTAGTCATAAAGAAATAAATAATGCATTGAATAAAAGTGACGCACGCAAACATATTTTTATCGTGTTGGCGACATCAGTTGCAGAAGTGGGAAGAGATCATGACTATGATTGGGCGATTGTAGAGCCATCATCCATGCGCTCAATTATTCAATTAGCTGGACGCATATGGCGTCACCGACAAACAAAAATAGCTAATGAAATCAATATGTTGGTTATGCAGCACAACATTAGGTACTTTACGCGTCGCATGAACCAGCCAGTGTTTACTAAACCAGGGTTTGAAAGTAAATACTTCAAACCTACAAACTATGATGTGCATAAACTTGTACCTGAGAATCAGTTAGAACACATAGATGCCAGACCGCGTATTGAAAAGCCGACGACTGAAAACCCATCACAAAAAACTGAAATTGATAGCTTATGCAAACTTGAGCATGAAGTCATGGGGACATTGCTCAATAGCCCTAACCTGAATTTTGTCAATGCATACTGGGATACTCAAGCCACCGCAAATAGAGCGCATACTCACTTGCAGCAAATAAGCGAGTTTCGCGTAGGAACACCTCAAGAAGATTTTTTACTCTTACCTGACACAGATGCGACATACCCTGAAAGCATTAGAGAGTTTCTTCCTTTTTATACTGAGGATGTGTTTGAAAAAAAACATGAAGCCACACCACAATCACAGTACATCAGACCTCTTGACTATACGTTCAATCATCCACAAATTTCACCATGGTTGATAACGTCTTTAGTGGATGCGCTTAACCAATTAAAAGAAAAAGAATCTGACAAAAGTCTGAAAAGTTTGTCGATGAGTTATAACAGTGTGTCGCTAGAGAGCAACCAAAATGGTTGGTGCTTTCATGAGTTTTTTGGATTTATGCGAAATTAAATGGCAAGACTGTATTTTATTTAGCCAATTGAAAACAGTAACATTTTACAAAGGAGATATATATGAAAAAAATTACGCCAGAATTGGCAAGATCAACTATTCTGGGTTTCCTCGATAATCAACTAAATAAAAAAACAGAAAAAGAAATTAAGAGTTTAGCGAAAGCAATCAAAAACAAGGAAACGGAAAAGATATTAGAAATTGAAAACAAAATTGAAAGAATAAAAAATGACTATGAACTCGAAGTTTGGATGGATAGAGCTGCTAATTGGATGGCAAATCAAATCGGCTTTGGAAGCCATATATCAAAAGGAATACATCCTAGCTCCAAGGGAGACAATATCAACTTTGTTCCAAGCACTCAGTTACCAAAAAACCTCGTAGGACACCAGTCAGTTAAAACACACAAACTAGACGCTAGCGGTAATGCAGCTGCATTACCTCTTTTTTCCCTGTTTGACTGTTCAGTTATTGACAACAAAAAGATAAAGCATTTCATTATTGATAATGATGACAATTTTAAAGCCGCTTTTTCAAATGATAAAAAGCTTTCTTTACAATACTTCAATATTTTCAGAAATTTGTTGCTTGCTCAACCTACTCAGCCAAAAACAAGTAAGTATAACAAACAGATTCTCTGGAGCACTGGAGATAACTCATATACTTGCTTAATACCCTTATACCCTTCGTCTTTCACAAATTACATCTTTGAACGTGTAAACCACGTTAAATATTCTGATGAAATCAGCCAGAAAAGAAAAAATAGATTTTCTAATACTGGCGAAATGAGTTCATATCCTACATTAGAAAACTTAGCCGTAACTTTAATTGGTGGCAGCAATCCCCAAGGGGTAAGTCAGTTAATGAGTAAGCAACGTGGAAGAAATTACCTATTGCCTTCCATGCCTCCCAAACTAAAACCGAACGATAGTTTTAATGTATCAAAGTTTTCAAGCAGCATCTTTCAAAGTAAATCACTGCGATACCGTGCTAATCATCATATTGATGAAATATTAAAGGTGGTTAAATCCAACAAAAACAATGTGGACTGGCGTGATAATAGAAAAGACGCTATTGACGGCGTGCTTCACACATTGTTTTCAATTGCAAACGCAGTACGTACAGAAAAACCCGCAGGCTGGTCTAAAGGTTTTGATTTAGATATAGAAGAAAAGTTCTGGTTAGATCCAAATAGAGCTCAGCTCGAAGGCGAAGAGGAATTTAAAGAGAAAAGAGAGTCTACCGACTGGAATAAAATCATTATTACTCGTTTTGCCAACTGGATAAACGCATTACTCAAGGAAGCGTTTAAAGACATTAAACACGAATTTGCCAATCCCGAACACAATGAGTGGGAACGAGAAATAGAGGAGATGCTAAAACGCTATGAGCGCGCAGGTAAAGGAGTGTTTCTATGAACAACAGTATAAACCCCAAAGAGGTTGTAGGTTACATTCTCTTTAAGAGAGTGCAGATTATCAATGCCAATAGCATATCAAGCCCCATTACTTATGGTTTTCCGGCAATTACGGGATTCTTAGGAGCATTTCATGCGCTGTCTCGAAAAATGAGCACTAATGAAGCAGTAAACCCTTATAGCTTAGGAGGCGTGTTGTTAGCTTGCCATGACTGCCAACCTCAAGTATACCGTTCTAGCAAATACAGCAACTATACATTCAACCAAACACGCAATCCGATTAAAAAAGATGGCAAAACTGCATCCATCATCGAAGAGGGAAAATGCCATTTAACCATGAGCTTTGTGGTAGAAGTGTTAGGTGATGAAGCGCCAAGCTCAGAAGAAATAGAGATATTGATACAGCTGTGCAAACACTTGATACAGCAACAACGCATTGCAGGAGGCAGCGTTCATGGTTTGGACTCAAGCCTGCCCGTGTCATTTATTGAAGAGGAAGAAATTGACACACTAGCACCACTGCTGATGCCTGCTTTTGTACTCATGGATGCACAAGACACTTTTGCTGAGATTATTGAAGAACAGCAAAGTGAAAACCCTGAAAAAACAGCGTTAGATGCTTTGCTAGATGTCTGTACCTTACATCACATAACTGAACCTAGATTTAAAAACGGTGAACCCACGGGGGAATATACGTGGACAACCACATCCGTAAAATCAGGTCGCAGCTCAGGCTCAGGTTGGCTAGTTCCCATACCCATTGGCTATCAAGGTATATCCGATGTATTTGAACCAGAGTTAATGCAACATGCACGTAACCCTGAATATCCTAGCCAGTATGTAGAAGCTATTTACAGCCTAGGCAGATGGATTTATCCGCAACGTTTAACGGATGAATTTGAAAATGCGTTTTGGCGTTACAGCCATGATGCCAAACGTTCACTCTACCTTGTCACACAAGACAACCCATAAACCAAAACTTAACCAATACAGCATTTAAAATACGGAGATAAATTATGAGTAATTTACAAACAGCAAGCGTATTAGCATTTGAACGCAACCTTGATATTTCAGATGCATTTTTCTGGCAAACCAGTAGCCGCGATGAAAAAGGCAATGCTACACCTGTAACTATCAATGAAAAATCAGTACGTGGCACCATTAGTAATCGTTTGAAAAACGCGATTACTAATGACCCTGCCAAGTTGGATGCTGAGATAGAGAAAGCAAACCTACAACGTGTTGATGCAGCCGCACTTAATGAAAACTGTGACACCCTAATTGCCAAGTGGAGCTGTAAAGTTTTACCGTTTACTGGCCAGCCAAATGTCTGCAACAACCAAAACTACCAAAAAGCACTAATGGGTATTGTACAAGAATATCTAGCTGAATACGGCGTGAGTGAATTAGCGAAACGTTATGCAACAAATATCGCAAATGCCCGCTGGTTATGGCGCAATCGTGTGGGTGCTGAACGCATCGATGTGGTTGTAACCTGCAACAATGAGAGTCTTGAATTTGATGCTTTAAAAATCAATTTGAAAGGCTTCGATAGCAGTGATAACAATATAACGCAACTAGCTAAATTAATAGAGCAAGGGCTTACAGGTGAGAAATTTATTATTCTTTATGTTGAAGCTAAGGCTCACATGGGCTTTGGACAAGAGGTGTATCCCTCACAAGAGCTAATTTTAGATACAGGAAAAGCCAAGAGCAAAGTCCTTTACGAAATAAATGGCAAAGCAGGCATGCATTCACAAAAAGTCAGCAATGCTATTCGGACCATTGATACTTGGTATCCTGATTATCAAGACAACGGTTTTCCGATAGCTATTGAGCCTTATGGTGCTGTAACCACCTTGGGCAGCGCGTTTCGACAACCTAAACAAAAAATGGATTTTTATAGCTTATTTGATGCTTGGGTTTTAAAGGGCGAAAAACCCGAAGAAGAACAACAGCATTTTGTTATGGGTGTACTAATTCGCGGCGGTGTCTTTGGTGCCAGCGGTAAGGAGTAGTTTATGAATTATTACCAAGAACTAATCCTACTCTCCGACCCTGGCATATCACCATACTTTATATGGGGTAAGCTATACAAACAGCTCCACATTGCCTTGGCAAATATACATAACAACTACGGTATAAATAATATTGGCGTGAGTTTTCCTAACTATCGTTTTGAGCAAGGTGATGAAAAAACTTTTGCAACCTTAGGCAATAAACTACGTATATTTGCAAAACACGAGCATGATCTTCAAACACTAAACATAGCCAAATGGCTTGAGCGACTGACTGATTATGTACAAAATGAAAGTATTGAGTATGTACCAGATAATACTGGTCATATAATTGTTCAACGTTATCGGCACTATAACGAACAAAAACAAGCTGAAAAATTCGCGGCATTTAAAGACATCCCATATAAAGATGCACTAGAACACTGCAAAAAATATAAACGAGACAACCAAAGTTATCCATTTATCAACTTAAAAAGCGAGGGAAACAATCATTTTTATAAGTTAGCCATCAAACAAGAAAAGGCAGACAAGCCAGTACAAGGAACGTTTAACACATATGGAATAAATAACCTATCAAATAAAGTGACCGTTCCACACTGGTAATAACCCATAACAAAAAGGCAAAAATACCCTTTTGATACGCTCTTTAAAAACTTAATTAAAAATCATATAGTTGCAGTAAGTTAAAAAACAATTGGTGAATATTTGGTTTTTGTCACTAAACGCTTGCCACAACTATATTGTTCACCTTAAAATTCTAGTTCACCGCCGCACAGGCGGCTTAGAAATTGGGGATAAGCAATGTTGCTTCATACTTACCGTTCACCGCCGCACAGGCGGCTTAGAAAAGGTGAAGGTCATGGACCGAATACGAGGGCAAGTTCACCGCCGCACAGGCGGCTTAGAAATTAGACTCTCGAATTGATTGCATCTTTGTACTGTTCACCGCCGCACAGGCGGCTTAGAAAACAAGATCCACATGCCCAAGACGAATGGTTGGGTTCACCGCCGCACAGGCGGCTTAGAAAATACTTAACACCATACGGCAAATGAGTGATTAGTTCACCGCCGCACAGGCGGCTTAGAAATCATCAGTGATTCTTTGATCGCGTGATTTAGCGTTCACCGCCGCACAGGCGGCTTAGAAAACTGTATTGTTGCCGTGTTGTAATGTTTATTAGTTCACCGCCGCACAGGCGGCTTAGAAAAATTATACTTAAGAAGCCTTGCTGCAACAAAAGTTCACCGCCGCACAGGCGGCTTAGAAATTATGATTTTTACTTTGAATTGTACAAATTGCGTTCACCGCCGCACAGGCGGCTTAGAAAAAATCGCACGGATCGATTCCTTGATTTCTTGATGTTCACCGCCGCACAGGCGGCTTAGAAAATGTGGCGAATGAGCAGCTCAGAATCGCTGGTGTTCACCGCCGCACAGGCGGCTTAGAAAATGGACGTTCGCTATGGTTTGCGAATGAAACTGTTCACCGCCGCACAGGCGGCTTAGAAAATTGCCTGCGCAGCACCGTCGCTATCTTTTAGGTTCACCGCCGCACAGGCGGCTTAGAAAGTGTCTCCAGAGTGATAATGTGCCTTGATAAGGTTCACCGCCGCACAGGCGGCTTAGAAAGTCGTCTGTTTTTCCAAGTTCTTTGAGCATAGGTTCACCGCCGCACAGGCGGCTTAGAAAATTGGATTTACCACCTTTTTAGCGAGGCGTGAGTTCACCGCCGCACAGGCGGCTTAGAAAGACAAGCAAGATGCAAAGCTTATTGCTAATTAGTTCACCGCCGCACAGGCGGCTTAGAAAGCTATTTTCTGAAGATCCAGAGCCATTACCTGGTTCACCGCCGCACAGGCGGCTTAGAAATATTAACGTAGCGATTTGGCAAGCGTAACGGTGTTCACCGCCGCACAGGCGGCTTAGAAATTTGTGATCTCTAAAGAATCGTTGAATCGCTTGTTCACCGCCGCACAGGCGGCTTAGAAAGCTATGACGATGTTTAGCGAACCGCATAATATGTTCACCGCCGCACAGGCGGCTTAGAAATTCATGATAAGCGTTAAGCGCTTGATCAACTGGTTCACCGCCGCACAGGCGGCTTAGAAAATTTAGTGGCGGCAGGTCTATTTACTTTAATAGTTCACCGCCGCACAGGCGGCTTAGAAAAGATCTTTATTTAAAATCGACGCACCATCATCGTTCACCGCCGCACAGGCGGCTTAGAAATAACGGTCGGGCTTACGCCGTAAAGAAATTACGTTAGCCGCCGCACAGGCGGCTTAGAAAAACTTGAGACATAGACAATTTTTCACTCATAAGTTAGCCGCCGCACAGGCGGCTTAGAAATCTCGTCCGTCTATGTTCAATGTGGCAAAATCGTTAGCCGCCGCACAGGCGGCTTAGAAATCAATAATAAACTGCCAGAGCATGCCATCAATGTTAGCCGCCGCACAGGCGGCTTAGAAATTAAATGCTGGTGAAAATATCGGCGGTGATTTGTTAGCCGCCGCACAGGCGGCTTAGAAATCAAAAAAATCGAGGATATGCTCTTTAAACTCGTTAGCCGCCGCACAGGCGGCTTAGAAAGATTTTGTATGCAGAGTACACAAACAGCCGAGGTTAGCCGCCGCACAGGCGGCTTAGAAACAAACAATCTCACTTGAAACGATCATCCTTTCGTTAGCCGCCGCACAGGCGGCTTAGAAAAGCTAGTAGCTGAAGATCCGCTGACTGGTTATGTTAGCCGCCGCACAGGCGGCTTAGAAACTCAATATAAAGCTTGCTACCTTTGCGGCAATGTTAGCCGCCGCACAGGCGGCTTAGAAAATACATTGGCCACTTAAAAAACCCTGTTCAGGGTTAGCCGCCGCACAGGCGGCTTAGAAATATATCAGCGCGTTGGCGAGACAGATCAATACGTTAGCCGCCGCACAGGCGGCTTAGAAACATTTCTTCGAAAATGCCCGTTGAGTATTTAGGTTAGCCGCCGCACAGGCGGCTTAGAAACAAGACGATATCGCTGATCTATTCGGTGTATCGTTCGCCGCCGCACAGGCGGCTTAGAAATGTATTCGTCGCTTCTGGCGGCAACGTAGGCAGTTCGCCGCCGCACAGGCGGCTTAGAAATTTCGGCAACAGAATCGCTTCACCATCTTTGAGTTAGCCGCCGCACAGGCGGCTTAGAAAGTTTTAGCGCGTGCGTTATATCTAAATACACCGTTAGCCGCCGCACAGGCGGCTTAGAAATCTTGTAATGGGATAATCCCCCCATCCTTGTCGTTAGCCGCCGCACAGGCGGCTTAGAAACACCAGAAGCAGAACGTAAAAAACTAGACACACGTTAGCCGCCGCACAGGCGGCTTAGAAAATCAAATATCCCTGCAATGCACATCATCACCAGCTCTAGGTTTTCTAATTAGACAGATAACTCGTTAAGTTTATCGATGAGCGTTGTGGTAGTTAGGTGATCGATGTGTTCTTTGCTATCTTGATTTCCTGTGGTTTTTTACTTATAGTTGGCGTGCAGATCGTGTAAAGATCTTGCTCCCCCCGCGCCGGAGAATGTAGGCATATCTGCAAGCGTGCGAAGCCGGGTTCAACATCGCAATCCCCCTTATTCAGGGGGATTTTTTGTACAACAAAATACCCTTACGTTTAGTATCGATTTGGTGCAGCAATTGTTCTTTGTTATCTGCACACTTAGATAACTGGAATATTATCGAGCTATACCACGTGCTTTTTTGCCTAGTAGCCACCGCCTCCTAATTCAGCCAGATTTTGTCAGGGTTGCTAAACACTTCTAGCAGCAGCGGCAGATGCAGCCTTATCGACTTTTAGATAAGACTTTTTTTCGTGGATAAATAGATATCACTGGTTCGTAAAAATGCTTTCAACTTCTGCTTCGAGGATGTCCTCAATTTATTAAACTTGGCGATGATAAGGTCGATTTATAAGTTAATGGGTGGTTCTTAGCCATACTTGATTTCCTGTATTTTCTTACCAAAATCAACCTGAAGGCAGTTGTTGTGGGAAGTTCTCTCCCGGGTCAGAGGCTTGAATGGCACAGCCTGCCGCGTGCGAAGCCAAGTTCTAGATCGCAGCCCCTGATTATTCAGGGGCTTTTTTATACCACAAAATACCCTTGCAGCATTTGTTCAGATCGCGCAATAGACCTTCTCTATCCATTTGTTACTATAACCATCACACAAGCAGCTTAACTTGCGCCATTCATTGAATGGAATATTCTGGTGTTTATCTGTTATAGGTAAAAATTGCTAGGTCATCGCTTGGATGATTGAATAATGGTCTTCAAAGCATTGGCTACGTTTGAGTTCAGCTAGCGGTATCCAGCGCGCTTCTGCAGCATCGTCAGCGGCTTGAACTTCTGGGCATACATCATCGTCTAATGAATAGCTATGAACATGAGTGATGGTGCGTCCACGTGCGCTGCGATCCGGTCGATCGAATACGCTTACTGCTAGTGCATCTTGCTCAAGGGCGAGGCCGGTTTCTTCATAGAGTTCGCGGCGTGCGCCATCAGCTAGCGTTTCTTCCTTTTCGACAAATCCACCGGGTAGCGCCCAGAGCCCCGCACCAAGTGGGCCTTTGCGTTGCACCATCAATACGCATTGCTGACAGAGCACCAACGCATCAACGGTGACGAAAATTGGTGGGAATGGCGCGTTAGTCCACGCTTCTTTATGCGCTTGTAAGTGAGCATATTCAGCTTGTAAGCGCGAAAAATCCTCACTGTGGCGAAATGCCTCGAGCGTTTGATTAATTGCCGGATGTAAATCCGGGTGATGGAAGGTTTGTGAGTCAGGTAAAGAAAAGAGCTGTTTGCGCAAATCAGTGGCGTTAATTTGATCAATATTATCCACGGATACCATCGCCCAATCGGGAAAAAGCCCAAGATAATACGATGAGCTGTCTTTCATGTGTCCAATCAAACCAATGGCACGATCAGGTCCGCTAATCTCATTGACTGTACGCACAACATTGCGTTGCCAAGCGACATCATCGTGTGGATGGTCAACGATACCACGTATAAAAATACGTTGATTATCCTCTTCGCTGTATGTACTACGAATCATAGCTTCACGTTCAGCAACCGTCCAAGGATTGCTCACCGTGCGCGGACTATCGGCCGAACCAAGCAGCAAAATCACGTTGTCCGCTAAGGCTAATGCTTGAGCAATAACGCCTTGGTGGGCGCGATGAAACGGTTGAAAGCGCCCGATAAATACTAAATAATCGTAGGCTTTACTCATCAGCAAGTTATTCGCTTTGGTAACGCTGGCGTGCGTTAAAGGCAAGCGATAGTGTGCCGCGATCGATATACGATAGCTCGCCACCCATTGGTACACCACTCGCTAACCGCGTGGCTTCTACACCATGTTTTGCCGCAAGCTCGCCAAGAAAGTATGCGGTGGTTTCTCCTTCCATCGTACTGTTGGTCGCAAGCACCAATTCGTTTACACCACCTTCTGCGAGGCGTTTATCGAGTGTGTCTAGGCCGAGCGCTTCCGGTCCGATTCCATCGAGTGGCGAGATATGGCCCATCAGCACAAAATACTGCCCACGATAATCAGTTGATTGTTCGATCGCGAGCACATCGTCAGGCGCTTCGACCACGCACAGTGTGCCAGTATCACGCTGCTCGTTCGCGCAAATCAAACACACCTCTTCATCGCTTAAGTTGCGACACACCCGACAACGCGTGGCGGTGTGTAAGGCTTGTTCGATCGCTTGCGCGAGCTGATGCGCTTTGTCTTGCTTGTGTAGCAATAATTGTAGCGCCATACGTTGCGCGGATTTAGCGCCCACACCAGGTAAACAGGTGAGCGCAGAAACCAAGTGGTCAAAGGAAGGAGAAAAGGACATTAGAACGGCATCTTAAAGCCGGGTGGTAAATTCATACCGCCAGTAATCGCGGCCATTTCTTTCTGACTCATCGCTTGCGCTTTTTTCGCTGCATCGCTAACTGCTGCGGCGATCAACGCTTCGATCATCTCTTTATCTTCGCTGAGTAGCTCGTCGCTAAAAATCACGCGTTCACAGCCAAAGTGACCATTCATCACCACTTCAACCGCGCCAGCGCCGGCTTGTCCTGTGACGGTCTTATTGCCCAATTCTTCTTGGATGCGTTGCATATTTTCCTGCATTTCCTGGGCTTTTTTCATCATACTGCCCAATCCGCCTTTTAACATCGTTACTCCTGATTTTTGTTCAATGAAGAAATACTGCCCGGGGTGACGACCGCATCTAGCTCATTGTGTAAGCGGTGCACCACTGGATGATCATGAAACGCTTGCTCAGCGCGCGCCTGTTCATTTTTCGCATCGGCTTCACGACGTCGCGCCGGTGTGTCTTGTTCTTGCCTACATTCATGCACCGCTATCTGGCAAGGCGCTTGAGTGGACACCGCAAACTGTTCGCCCATCTGCGCCAGTGATTCATCGCTGATCATAAACCACGCACCACTATCAACAGACAGCGTTAATTCTGGCGGTTGCCATTGTGCCACAGTGCTATGATCAGCAATCACGCGCAGTTCATCAGCAAGCTGGCATTCGCGCAAAAAGGCGCCCCATTGCCGAACATTGCCAACACAATCGTGTAAATCGATCGACGCTTTGACTGGTGGCGTGGGTTGGGCAACATCAGCAGTTGGTGCTTGCGCAGATTGCTCATTGGCATCAACTTGCTTTGCTGGTTGTGCAGGTGTTTGCGCATCAATAGCTGCTGCCTGTGGGTAATATTCGTTGCCAGCAGGCGCTGCTTCTTCCCATGGTGGCGATAGTGTGTGATCCGCAACGGGCGACTGTTCAACCTCAGCAGCTTGCTCGACCGCTACAGGTTCTTCCTGAGCAGCAGGCTGTTCTACAACTGTTTCCACGGGCACTTGATCCTGTGGCGGGTGTTCTGCATCTGACGCCACTGGTTGTGCTGGTTCTACGCTCGATGCTTCAGGCGCTTGTGCACTATGATCAGGTTCTGTTGACTGCTGAGAATCCGCTGATTGCTCAGCCTGCATTTTCTCGATAATCTCGGTCGTTTCGTCTTTTTGTGGCGCTGAAGGTTCGCTGATTGGCTTAATCTTACCCACATCCATAGTCGGCAAAATAGGACGCAGAGCAATCATGCGTAATAAAATCATCTCAATCGCTGAGCGGCTATCGGGCTGATACGGCAGGCTTTGCCAGCCATCGGTAGCGATTTGATACCAAAGTTGTACCAACTCAACCGGTAAACGCTCAGCAATCCCGATCATTTCTCGATCCACTTCGCCTGCATAGCGCTGTGCATGGAGTTGCGCGATGGTGATGTTTTGCAGCTCCAGCAATAAACGGCGCAATAGTTCGTGATAATCAGGGGCGAATTCATCTAACTCAGACAAAATACGCCGCACCGCTGGCGCATCACCATCACATAATCCGTGAATGATCGCACGCAATTGCGTTTGCGGAATTGCGCCAAGCAGTTGCGCAACTTCTGCACTACGCACCGCGCCCTGCCCATAAGCAATCGCTTGATCAAGCAAGCTCAGGCTATCGCGCATACTCCCTGAGCCCGCTTCGGCCAGCATAGCCAACGCATCTTCGTCATAAACGACTTGGTCTTGTTTGAGGATCGCGCGCAGATGTCCGCTGATCTGGGTTTGGGTCATATTTTTTAGATGGAACTGCAAACAGCGCGATAATACTGTTGCCGGCATTTTTTGCGGATCAGTGGTTGCGAGAATAAACTTCACATGCGCCGGGGGTTCTTCTAAGGTTTTTAGCAGTGCGTTGAAGCTGCTCTTAGAAAACATATGCACTTCGTCAATCAGATAAACCTTAAACCGCCCTTTAACTGGCGCATACGGCACATTATCAAGCAGCTCACGCGTATCATCGACCCCAGTACGCGACGCCGCATCGACTTCAATCAAATCAGGAAAACGTCCACCATCGATTTCTCGACAATGCGTACATTCGCCGCAAGGCTCTGCGCTGACGCCGTTAGTTAGGCAATTTAAGGATTTGGCAAAAATACGCGCAATCGTCGTTTTGCCGACGCCGCGTGTGCCGGTAAAGAGATAGGCATGGTGAATACGATCATGATCTAGCGCATAAGTGAGCGCTTGCGTAACATGTTGTTGACCGACCAGCTCATGAAAATTTTTAGGTCGCCATTTGCGTGCTAATACTTGATACATCGCGCTTTGCTCTAAAAAGGAAGGCCTGCACCAGCATTCTCCGGCGCCCAGTTTAGCCGCGACCGTTGCTTCCTTCCGGACCTGGCGGGGTTAACGGCGCACCGTCGCGAAGCGCCAATGCAGACCAGAGGCGAATTATAAAATAACTGTGTCAGAAGTCAATCTATGCCACACTAACACACTCTTTTCACACCCCTTATTATTGTGCGTATAGCTCAAGGTAGCGCTGCGCGGCATTTGCCCAAGCGAAATCCTCTGCCATCGCTTGGCGCTGTGCATATTGCCAGCTACGTGGTTTGTCCCAACGTGTACGTACGCGTTGATACGCTTCAAATAAATCCTCAGCGTTCGCTTGATGAAACACAAACCCAGTTTGTCCATCACGCACACTATCGCCTAAGCCACCCACATGACGTACCAATGGCAGTGTGCCATAGGCCATACCGTATAGTTGGGTCAGTCCACAAGGCTCAAAACGACTCGGCACGACAATCACATCCCCGCCAGCAATGAGTTGATGTGCCAGCGCTTCATCATAACCAATATGCACACCGACTTGCTGGGGATAATCTGCTGCCAAGCGCGCAAATGCTTCGCTTAAAGAAGGCTCTCCGCTACCAAGCAACACAAACTGAACGTCTTGATCGGACAAAATTCTCGGTAGCGCTTCGAGCAAAATATCAGCACCTTTTTGCTCGGTTAGACGGCTGACCATCACCAAAAGTAGTTTATTCGCGTCTTCACTAAGCCCGAATCGTTGCTGTAAGGCGTATTTACTCTCTGTTTTATGCTTGAGCGTTTTTACCCGCGAATAATTCTGAGCGATATAAGGGTCCGTTTCCGGCGCCCAAATCTTTGGGTCAATGCCGTTTAAGATGCCGTGCAAACGCCCTTGTGCCGCACGGTGTTGAAGCAATCCATGGAGCCCGTAACCATACATCTTATCGGTGATTTCCTGAGCATACGACTGACTAACTGTGGTAATTTCATCAGCGTAATACAACCCGGCTTTGAGCATTGATAGCTGACCGTGAAACTCTAAGCCTTCGATCGCAAACATCGAGCTGGGTAAATCCAACTCGGTCAAATGCCAAGCAGCAAAAAGCCCTTGGTAGGCGAGGTTATGTACGGTGAATACCGTTTTTAATCGCACGCGCCAATGGCTGATATACGCACAAGCCAGCCCTGCCTGCCAATCGTGGGCATGCAACACATCGGCGCGCCCCCAACGCTGATCAAGCCCGGCAGCTAATGACGCGCCCACCCAAGCGAGCGCTGCAAAGCGGTACACATTATCAGGATAATCTTGATAATCGGCATTGTGATAGGGGTTACCATGGCGCGCAAATAAATGCGCCGCGTCGAGTAAATAAAGACTCAGCCCTTGATAGCTGGCTTCGCGCAGAATGATCGTTCCGGCAAAGGTGTGTAATTCATCAATCGGTTGAGCTTTGGGCAGAAGCTCGGCCACTGCCGGATAATACGGCAACACGACGCGCACATCCGCGCCACTTTGCGCCTGCGCCCAAGGTAGCGCACCGAGCACATCGGCCAGCCCACCAGTTTTAATCAGCGGATAACATTCTGAGGCAATATGAAGTACCTTCATCGCGTTAACTGAGCTTACGTAGCATCGGTTCGGTCACAAGGACGATTTTCCCGGTACTACTCACTCGAAAACGGGCACGATCGGTTTCGATATCGACACCAATTTCCATCCCGTCAGGAATCACACAATCGCGGTCGATAATGCAGCGTTTCAACACACAATTTTTGCCAATACGAATATTCGGCAAAATCACGCTTTCTTCAATATAGCTGTGTTCGCCAACTGTGATGTCGTTAAATAACACCGAATGAAAAATGGTTGCATCGTGGATGATATTGCCGCCAGCAATCATTGAACTATTGATTTTCGCGTTACTTTTTTCGTTAAAAAAATAGCGTGTTGGGGTGTTTTGCGAGAGAATCGAGCGAATCGGCCACTGCGTATCAAACAAATCCAGCTGTGGCTCTTCGTGAATCAAATCCATATTGGCCTGCCAGTAGCTATCAAGCGTCCCGACATCGCGCCAATAAATAGGCTCATCGGATTCGTGCACACACGAGCGCGTAAATGGATGCGCAAACAAGCCTCCTGCGGCCAGTGCCTGCGGGATAATGTCTTTACCAAAATCGTGCTGTGTGCTGCCGTCTTTAAGGTTATCACGCAGCAGGTTGTTCAAGTGATCCGCGTCAAACACATAAATCCCCATTGAAGCAAGCGACACATCATCTCTACCCGGCATCGCCGGTGGATCTTCGGGTTTTTCGAGGAAATCGGTTATCCGGTAGTTCTCATCAACCGCCATCACGCCTAATTGATGCGCCTCATCGCGCGGCACTTCAATACACGCCACCGTGCAGCGCGCATCATTATCGATATGATCAAGCAGCATCTGCATATAATTCATTTTATAAATATGATCCCCGGCTAGTATCACCACATACTTCGAACGGTAGTGATCCTGCATCACTGAAGCATTTTGATACACCGCATCGGCTGTACCGCGATACCATGTTTGATCATCAAGTTGCTGGCGCGCGGGCAACATATCGATAAACTGATTGCGCTCATACGGCAAAAAAGACCAGCCGCGCTGCAAATGACGCAGTAAAGAATGCGCAGCATATTGCGTAATCACGCCAATTTTGAGTAAATTAGAATTAATACAATTAGATAAAGGGAAATCAATAATCCGCCAACTGCCGCCAAAATAGACGGCGGGCTTAGCGCGTTTATCGGTAAATTCATGTAACCGTGAACCGCGCCCGCCCGCCAAAATCAAAACCAACGTATCCTCTGAGATTTGCTGCATTTGTTGGGCTGAACGCATCATGATCTTCTCCTTAAATTCACCAGCATCCTTTTTCTTCTATATTAACGCATTTAGCGTTTTAAATAAGTAAATTATGGCGAAAAACGCTAATCCCCGAGCCATAACACAGCGCTCTACGATCATCCTCAAGCGTACAGCGCTGACCATACACTGCTTGCCAATCACCTTCAGGCAAATTCAGGCTTTGCTCATTCGATACGCGATGAATCACCACCAACCAGCGATTTTTGAGCACAAGCTGCAACACACCATCGTGGCTGCGCCAATCTTCTTCAACCATCGCCGCACCCACACCGTTAAACCATTGCGCGTCCTCATCCCACCACGAACCCAGCACACCATCAGCCACTAGTTTTTTGCGTAGAGCAAGCAGCGCTTGTACTTTCTCATGCAGTAATTCATCGGCCTCTAACCAAGCCAGCCACGTCAACGCATTATCCTGACAGTACGCGTTATTATTGCCCTGCTGCGAATGCCCTATGTCATCACCGGCAAGCAGCATCGGTGTACCATTAGCAAGCAGTAGCGTGGCAAGCAGCGCTTCTGCGCTTTGCGCACGTGCTTCAAGTACTTGCAGATTATCGCTGGGGCCTTCTACACCATGGTTGTTGCTGAAGTTCTCATCATGCCCATCGTGGTTATCCTCACCATTGGCCTCATTATGCTTGTGTTGATAGCTAAGCAAATCAGCTAAGGTAAACCCATCATGCGCGGTGATAAAGTTAACGCTACGCCATACCGACTGGTGCTGGTGACGAAACACATCCGCAGAGCCAGCAAAACGCATAGCAAAATCGCCTAAAGACAGGTCCCCTCGCAACCAAAAACGTCGCATATCATCACGAAAACGATCATTCCACTGCGCAAAAGGTGGTGGAAAGGCGCCAAGTTGGTAGGTATCTAAATCCCACGGCTCAACAATCATTTTACGTGTGGCGAGCAGTGGATCTTGCGCCATCGCTTGCAGTAATGCAGCCCGGTTATCAAAGTGCGGCGTGCGCGCCAACACAGTGCCTAAATCAAAACGAAAGCCATCGACATGACACGCTTCTGCCCAATAGCGCAGGCTGTCTAACACCCAACGCATCACCATCGGCTCATCGAGCTTGAGTGTATTGCCACAGCCGCTCCAGTTTGCGTAGTTTCCTTGACCGTCGTTCCAATAGTAGCTGGCGTTATCTATCCCTCGTGCGCCGAGCATCGGTCCGTCTAGTTCACCTTCCGCGCTGTGGTTGAACACCACATCGAGAATCACTTCAATCCCTGTCTGATGCAGCGCTTTAACCAGGGTTTTAAATTCAAGCAAAGGATCGTTTACCGCAAAGCGCGGATCAAGCGCAAACGCGCCAAGCACGTTATACCCCCAATAGTTGCTTAAGCCCAAACGCTGCAAATGCGGTTCATCAAGACCAAAGGTGACAGGTTGTAACTCAACAGCGGTTATCCCTAATGCTTTGAGATGCGCCAGCGAAGCTGGATGCGCCAAGCCTAAAAAGGTGCCACGTTGCTCGTGCGGTACTTCAGGTCGCTCAGCACTAAAGCCTTTAACATTCACTTCATAAAGTACCGTTTGTGCCCAAGGTGTTTGTAGTAATACATCGTCATCCCAAGCAAAGCGCTCATCAATAACTATTGACTGTACTGCTCGCTCAGCGTTATCACGTGGATCTTTATAGTGAAACCATGCGGCTTCTTCTGCCGACCCATAACGCGGTTTGCCACATAACGCTTTCGCATAGGGGTCTATCAGCAGCTTTTGTGGGTTAAAGCATTTCCCCTCACCAGCCACGCGAAACCCATAGCGCTGCCCCACTTTAATATCAGGTATAAAATCAAAAAAAACATCGTCTTCACGGTAAGCCAGTTCATGACGCGTTTCTTTGCCCGCATCATCAAATAAACACAGCCAGACCTGGCTGGCATTGCGACTAAACAAAGCGACATTTGCGCCACCCTCACGCAAGGTCACGCCCAGTGGATACGCTCTAGCCTTCATGATATAAAAACAGCGCGCCAAGCGGTGGTAAAGTCAGGTTAAGCGATTGCTCAGCACCATGAGCAAACAGCGCGTCCGTTGTCACCTCACCAGCGTTACCTACGCCACTGCCGCCATACTCTAAGGCATCAGAATTGAGCATCTCACGATAACGCCCCGCCGCGCCAACCCCAATACGGTAATTCTCACGCACAACTGGGGTAAAATTCACCACCACCAATACACGCTCACCAGCATGAAGGCGCTCAAAAGCAAACACCGACTGTCCGACATCATCCACCACTCGCCACGTAAACCCTTGCTCGTTATCATCGCCAGCAAAAAACGCCGAATGATGCCGATAGACATGATTTAAATCACGTACCCAGCGTTGCACCCCACGATGCCATGGGCCATTGGCTTCATCAAGCAAAAACCAATCCAAACTGTTGTCTTCTCTCCATTCACGGCCTTGGGCGAATTCCCCACCCATAAACAGCAATTTCTTCCCGGGATGCCCCCACATAAAGGCAAAATAGGCGCGCAAATTGGCAAACTGTTGCCAGCAGTCGCCGGGCATGCGTGCCAGTAACGATCCTTTACCATGGACCACCTCATCATGGGAGAGCGGCAAAACAAACGATTCGCTGTATTGGTACATCATCGCAAAGCTCATCAGCTGATGATGGTAACGACGATGTACCGGATCATGGCGCATATAACGCAAAGAGTCGTTCATCCAGCCCATATTCCATTTAAAGGTAAAACCCAGACCGCCATGCTCGACTGCTTGTGTCACCCCCGGAAATGAGGTCGATTCTTCGGCAACAATCATCGCCTGTGGACATTCACGTGCTAAAATTGCATTGCTGCGGCGCAAAAATTCGATCGCTTCGAGATTCTCAGCGCCACCGTATTGATTGGCAATCCACTGCCCCTCTTCACGGCTGTAATTACGATAAATCATTGAAGCGACCGCATCGACGCGCAAGCCGTCAAAACCATAACGCTCAATCCAGTACAAAGCATTGCCGACTAAGAAATTGCGCACCTCATGGCGGGCGAAATTGTAAATCAGCGTATTCCAGTCTTGATGATAGCCTTCTCGCGGATCGGCGTATTCATAAAGTGGCGTCCCATCAAAATGGCGCAAGCCGTGTTCATCAGTCGGGAAATGCCCAACCACCCAATCGAGCAACACACCAATACCTGCCTCATGAGCACGCGCAATCAAGCGCCGCAATCCATCCGGATCACCAAAGCGCGCGGTTGGTGCATACAAACCAGTGGCTTGATAGCCCCACGAGCCATCAAAGGGAAATTCAGCCACCGGCAGCAATTCAATATGGGTGAACCCCATCTCAACCACATAATCGATCAGCTCATCAGCAACTCTGTCGTAGTCCAGCCAATAATGGTTGTCCAAACGGCGGCGCCATGAACCTAAATGAACTTCATAAATGCTGATTGGTGCTTCTCGGGCGTTCGCTTTTTGACGCACAGTCGACACACACACCTTATCCGGTAAACCATGCACGACAGACGCATTATCTGGGCGTAGTTCTGCGGCAAAAGCATAAGGATCAGCCTTAAGGCGAACCTGATTTTCGGCGTCTAACAATTCAAATTTATATTTTGCCCCACGCGCCACACCCGGAATAAATATATCCCAGATACCACTTCCTGGATGAAAACGCATGCTGTGGAGGCGCCCGTCCCATTGATTAAAATCGCCAATCACAGAGATCCGCTGCGCATTGGGCGCCCATAGCGCAAACCGCACCCCTGCAGTGCCCTGATGATTCATCGGATGCGCGCCGAGCTGCTCGTAAGGACGCAGGTGTTCCCCTTCTGCAAGCAACCATAAATCATAATTGCTTAAAGCACTGGTATAGCGATACGCATCATCCACGCGTTGTTCTTGTCCATCACGCAACACCCGCAAAGTATACTCATCGCTCCAATACGGCAGCTCGCCGACAAACAAACCTCGGTCATCGACCAATTCAAGGGCGTAAGCTTTACCATCAGCAAGGACCGCTTGAACCGCCTGTGCATCAGGTTGTACGACGCGCAGCAACGTTCGACCGTCACACTCGTGCACCCCGAGCCAAGCAAAAGGATTGTGCAAACGTGCAACGAAGACATCATCGATATTCTGGCGATCCTCTTCACTTACTAACGCTGTCATGGTTTTCTCCTGTCGCGCTTTGGTCACAGTGTGCCACAAATCGGCATCATTCAAGCTGCTAATTGCTGCCGGCATTTTCAGCCGCCAATTAGGATAAGCTTCCGCCACACCAGGGATATTGCACGGCATTGCTAACTGAAAGAGATTCTCCAGCTGTAAGGCGAGTAACTGACCGGGGGAGCGTGCCAAATCTTGGAGTAACGCATCATGTAAAGTTTCTGCACCAGCGTTTGTCACATAACCCGATAAGGAAAAACGCATCATTTTAAGTACTTGCGCTCGCTGCGCATGTAACGCTTGTTTGTCTGTCGCATCAATAACGTCCAGATCGTGCAATAGATCAATATCTTTACCTTGAGTATAACCAACAAACGGCGCGGCATCATGCGTACCTAAAGTGGTGAGAGCACGTGCTGGGAACTGTTGAGTATCTTCAGAAAAATAGCGCACACGATACGTATAAACACCATATTGAGCCAGCAAGCTGCGCAGTTCATCAGGCACAACGCCCAGATCCTCACCGATAACCAAACAACGCTGCCGCGTACTTTCCAAAGCTAAAATCGCCAACAGTACCTCAAGCGGATAACGCACGTACGCACCATGTTGTGCACCTTCCCCAAATGCGACCCACCATAGGCGCATCAGCGCCATCACATGATCAATCCGCAGTACACCATAATGGCGCATATTCGCACGCAACAGCGCTATCCATGCTGCACAACCCTGGGTCAACAACACCTGTGGATTTAACGGCGACAACTGCCAATTTTGTCCCTGTGGATTAAAAACATCCGGCGGTGCACCGATTGACCCGTCAAGCGCATAACGTTCACGATTTACCCAAACATCCGCACTCCCACGCGCCGCACCAACCGCTAAATCACCGTATAACCCTAAGCGAAGACCGGCTTCGTGCGCGTATTCGTTCAATGAACACAACCGTTGATCCAGCCGCCATTGCAGCCAACGGTGGTAGTCTATTTCGTGTGAATGTGCCGCAGAAAACGCCTGTACCGCTTCACTATTTACCATGTGATATTCTGGCGCCCAGCCTAGCCAGCCTTGCGTTGAGGCAAAATGCTCATCAAGCACTTGAAAACAGGCAAACTGGGTGAGTGATGCACCGTGTTGGTCACAAAAAGCTCTAAATGCCTCACGCTCAGCAGTAAAAGCAGTATCTTCATAAAAATGGGCAAACGCAAAGTGCAATGCCTGATCTTTCAGCTGCCACACCGACTGATAATCCACCCACTCACTGGCGCGCACTGCAGCAAGTTGCGTTTGCGTTTGCTCGCTGTGCCACCAGTCTTGCGCCTCGCTGCTCGCTAAAAACGCCGGTTCATGATCGACATCAAGATAAATCGGGTTCAACCAATAGCGCGATGATGGACTATAAGGGCTGGCCGCTTTAGGGTTAGCAGCGAATAAGGCATGCAAAGGATTGATACCAATAAAATCCGCACCGCGCGCCGCAAAATGATCAATCGCTTCGCCTAAATCCGCACAATCGCCAATCCCCCAATTATGCGCACTGCGCAAACTGTAAAGCTGCAAGGTGATTCCGCTCAATTTAGCGCCCTGCTCGAGCACTGGTGGCTGATAAACTTGCCGAGGAGCGACAACCAAACGTACTTGCTGCGCTTGATGATCGCGCACTGTGTAATAGCCTGCATCGAGTGCTGGCAAAGCCACTTCACCATGTACTGAACTGATCAACTCCGCACACAGCGTGTTGTATTCATCATAAAGCTCTAGAGAGGCGCCCGTGGCAAATGGCATCTCAAGCGTCTGCGCCGCATCTGCTTCAACGCACAGCGTGGTTAGAAAAGACCCTTGGTGGCTGCCCTCGAGCATAGCAGATAACGCATCGATCACCTCATCAGAGGCATTAACCAAAGTGCCATCTAAGGCGTAATACGTTCGCATGATCCACTGATCTGCTTCCATCGATCACCTGCCACTTTTGTCAGTATCTTTTATATGTCAGCGTATCACAAGCGGTCATTTAAGGTTATTTTGCTGCTGATTTATTGTGCCTCATCAAAGCTCACCGCGACCAAGCGCGATATACCGGGTTCGCTCATCGTTACCCCGATCAAATGGTCACACGCTTGCATGGTGGTTTTGTGGTGGGTGATCACCACAAACTGGGTGTGCTGCGCCATATCACGCAACAGCGCGGTCAATCGCCCGACGTTGCCATCATCGAGCGGTGCATCGACTTCATCAAGCAAACAAAATGGCGCCGGATTTAGGCGGAATAAGGCAAACACTAAAGCGATCGCCGTGAGCGCTTTTTCACCACCGGATAACGCGCTTAAGTTTTTAATCGTTTTCCCTGGTGGGCGCACGCGGATATTTACGCCCGCGCTTAACACATCGTCTTCTGACCATTCGAGCGCCGCCTCACCGCCGCGAAACAGGCGTGGGAACAGCGCCGCAAAATGGTGGTTAATCACCCCCATCGTTTCGTGTAAACGTTGTCGGGTTTCTTCATCGAGCTCACGAATCGCCTCATTAAGCTGATCCAAGCTTTGGCGCAGGTCTTCACACTGCTGATTAAGCGTTTGGTATTCTTCATCGACGCTGCGAAACGTTTCTATCGCACTGAGATTCACCGCACCAAGCTCTGTCAACGCTCGTTGTGAGGATTTCAAGCTACGCTGAAGTGAGCGTTCATCAAGCGTCATATCCTCTGGAAAGATAATCGCTTTGCGGTCGCTATCGAGAAAATGGGCTTGCAATTGTGCGATTGATTCGTCAATCGTTGCACTGCGGTCTTGGTACTGCGCCATCTGATGCTGCGCTAAATCTATCTCATGCTGTCGGCGATCGAGTGTACGTTCTAACCGTTGCACGTTTTGGGTGGCTTCATGCTCACGCACTTCTGCATCTTGCATCCCCGTTTCGGCTTCAAGCAGTGATTCATTAGCTGCTATCAGCTCCTCTTCTAAGGTTTCTAACGCTAAACTGAGCGTTTCTTGCTCGCTGGTTAAGTACTGCTGTTGTACCTTAATCTCGTCTTGCTCGGCCTCATTACGTGCCTCGCGCTCGATATACGCCTGAATATGCGCACGCAGTGTGGTTAGGCGTGTTTCGTTAGTCTGCTTTTCCTGACTAAGCTGGTTCAGCGCTTGACGAGCGCTGTGCCACTCATCTCGCACACGCGTTAATGCTTGCTCATCCACCGCGCTATCATCCGCGTCATCAGGTAGCGTATTGAGTTGTGCCTGCGCCTGATTGAGCGCTTGCTGCGTACTCTCGCGCTCTTGTTGCCAGCTATGCAATACGGCACGTTGCTCAGCCGCCAAACGCTCAGCATACTGCTGGGCGTTGCGCTTTATAATCAGTGTATTAGCGCTTTGTTGATGCGCCTCACGCTGGCTCGCCAAGGCTTGTTGCGCTTGAGTGATCTCTATTTTCAAGCGTTGATGGTTGATTTTTGCTTGCTCGTGAGCGCGGATTTTATCTTGCCAAGCGGCTTCGAGCGCTGGTAGCTCTTCAGCCAGCGTTCGTCGCTGTGCACTACGCGCTAATGCGCCTGATTGATCCCCATCACGCAGCGGTACAATGCTATGCGCAGTAATCAATGTCCCATCCAGCGTGAGATAATGTTTGTTTTTATCAAGCAATTTCAGATCGATATCAACATCATGCTCAGCCAACGGCCAAACATCGGCCAGCCAATCAGACAAAGCAGCCTCAGACTGCACAATCTCTTGCCAAGGCAGCGGTACATCGCCTGCGCTAACCAGCGCCTGTTGTTGTGCTAACGCGTTTTGATGATTCCCTTTTGCTTGATATACCGCCTGCAAGCGCTTACCCAAAAATCGCTCCAAAGCAGTTCGCCAGAGTGGATCAACGCGAAGCGCATCAAGCAATAATGGCGCCTCACTACTTGGTACCTCTTGCGCTTCTTCGCCCCACTGCTGCAACGTTTGGTACTGATGATTGGCGTGTTGGAACGCGTCTCTGGCAGCTTGTTCGTCTTGCTGGGCAGTATTGAGCGCCGCTTCAGTTGTTTGAAGGTTCGCTTCAATGCGCGCAAGCTCTACTTCGGCGTCTTCTACGGCGAGCGCCTGGGTTTCTTGGGCGAGTGCAGCTTCCTCAACCGCCAGCGCATGATCTTCATGTGCTTGTTGTTCTTGCGTGCGCTCAGCGATCCGTTGATCTAGCGCCTCTAAACGATTTGTGGCTTGATCAAAGGTGCTTTGTGCTTGCGCGCGTTCAGCATCGCGTTGTGCGCGTTGCTTAGTAAAAGTATCATACGCTGCCTGCTGCGCGTGGTAGGTTTGTTCTTTATTTTGATAATCGGCTTGTTGCTGGTGATAGCTGGCGTCATAGTTTTGTTGCGCGCGTTCTACCTGTTGCACTTCTTCTTGCATCGTACGCAACTGCGCACCATCGGCCGCATTTTGTTTGTCCAACCGCGCTTGTCGCTCGTTGAGTTGGTTAAGCTGAGCGGACGTATGACGCAGTGCTTGGTTTTGCGAGAGCTGCTGCTGATTAATCAGCTGTTCGTGTTGCTGCGCTTTGCGCCAGTTAGCCGCGGCTTGACGCTTGGTGTTCAGCGCGTCTTCTGCTTGTTGTACCACTTCAGGTAATTGCGTTTGTTCACGATTAAGCACCGCCATCATCTCGATCAACTGCGTTTCATACTCTGTGCTTTCTTTGTTGAGCGTTGCCTGTTGGATCTGCAGGCGGTGGTATTGCCAACTATTTAAGCGATGTTGTTGATCGCTAATCTGGCGCTGTATTTCGCGGTATTGTTGGGCGATCTCCGCCTCTTGTTCTAACCGGCTGCGCTGTCGGGTGAGATCATAAAGTCGGTCATCGTGGCGAGTAAGGTGTTCATTAACGCGCGCCATCCGTCGCTCACTTTCTTTACGACGGCTTTGATAAACCGCAATCCCCGAGGCTTCTTCGATAAAGCTGCGCAACTCTTCAGGCTTCGCCTCAATCACACGACTGATCATCCCTTGCTCGATCACCGCATAACTGCGCGCACCCACGCCACTGCCTTGCAATAAATCGATAATATCGCGACGTCGACAGCGTTTTTTATTGATCAAATAGCGCGACTGCCCTTCACTATCGATTTCACGACGAATCACCAATTCGGCAAAATCGGCAAACGCGCCGCCGGCTTGCTGATCGCTGTTATCAAAATGAAGCTCAACCGAGGCTTGACGGCTTGGCGCGCGACTTTGACAGCCAGCAAATATGACATCGCTCATCGCCTGACCGCGCAGCTGTTTGGCCGCACTTTCACCAAGCACCCAGCGCACCGCATCGATGATATTCGATTTACCACAGCCATTGGGCCCGAGGATCGCGGTTAGCGGTGCATCGACAGGAAACACCGTACGCTCGGGGAACGATTTAAAACCGTGTAAATGAATCGCGGTTAGGCGCATTCGTCGGTTAACTTCTCAACAGCAATAACAAACGTTTTAAGCCGTTTTCTAGCTCTGCCATAAACGTTTTTACCGCAGCGCCCTGCTGGCGGCGGAAAATAACCATAAAGTTCAGATGATTGCGGTTGGCAGAATAATTAACGCCTAAGCCTTCAGCATGTGTTGGCGCAAAAGCGACATTGCCGATGGTATGGTGTGGGCCGAGCGAGGAAGACGATAAGAAATCTTCACTGAGCAAACGTAAGCCCTCATCTTTAAAAAACGCCACGTCTTCATCGCCTTGTTCGGCCATGATCTGCAAGCCTAATAAATGACGGTGCACACCCTCGCCGCGTTTACACGCCTTAATCCGCGCTTTATGCTCATCATTAAACGCTTCAAGCTGGGCAAGGGTGGCTTTGCTGTTCGCCATTGCACGCACTAAGGCAAGCGACTGCTCAGATACCGGGCGTAAGCATTCGGTGCGCCCTTGAATATAATGACGCATATCAACGGCTTCATAGGTTGAGCGCACACGGTCAAAGGTGGCGTATTGCGCATATTGCAATATCAGCTGACAGATCCCATCGAGACTATAGTCTTGTAAGAGATTTTGGTCTTCTTCGTTAAGGGTTAGCTCGTTGTGCCACACACGCAAGCTTTCCGCGCGACGGCTATATTCTGCCAACGCTTCTTTGAGCAATAAACGGGTTTGTTCGTCAATCGACCACTCCAGCGATTGCATCCCGAGATGTTCACCAAGTAAATTTTTGCGCGGGCAGTCTTGGGCGTCATAGTGTGCCTGTGCACGCTTGATAATCTCTTCGAGTACTGCCGCATCGTTCCAAGTATGCTCAAAATGCACATAATAGCGATCGTCTTTCAAATAACAGCAATAATTGAGCGGTTTGTACGCCCACACATTACCACCATCGCCAAAAATTACATCAGCAATCGTACTATCGGCATCGGTAAAATGCTCATTATTCAAGCTAAGCACAAATAACGCACGCTCCACACACTGCCAGATTCGACTGTTATCGTCACGACAAATCAATTGCGCGCGAATTTCAGTGGCGGTTTCTGCTGGAAGCACTGAAGGTGCGGTAAAGGCAATTTCTGCTTGTTGATCGTGTTTTTCCAATATCTCGTGGATGACGTTATCGATTTGCGCCGGCGTTGCCACATTGCCCTGTTCATCGAGCACTTCCACCCGCCAAGCATAGCCTAAATACAAGACAACAATATGCCGTGAAGGCTCATCGCTATCGTTAAAAACGTAGCGATCAATATCTTTGCCCGGACGCCGTGAAGCGCCTTTTAAAATAGCCATCTGCGACATACACAGCTTTTCACCGCGTGGACTTTTGCTCGGCTCAATATTTTCTAATTGAAAATCCGCATGCACTTGCACCAGCGCGCTAATAAAGTGCGCTGCACGTTTGAGTCCATTTTGTGTTGCCTTCCAAGCGATTTCCATCGCGACATTGGTTGATAACGGCAAACTGTCGCGATTGCGTAAGTTATTTTCACGCCAACGCTCAATCAGCCACGAATTCGGCGCACAACCGGCAGAAAAATGCTGTAATGCTTCCTGTAGACGCGGCCCAGCATCACTTTTAAACGTTTCCACCGCAACCACTGATTGCTTATAAGTTTTCTCATCAACAAGTGGCTTTAGCCATCGGAGATACCGCTCTAACGTGTCGTTTAAAGCCGGAATCGGTAAAGGGGTCATGAATTTTGCTCCTCATCAATCGCAATAATCTGATCGATTTTGCGATAACCTTTGGGTAAGAGTTGTCCTTTATGTCCGCGCGTAGCCTGATATTGCTCATGATCACGCTGGCGAATGTACATTTTTTGTTTGCCGCTGTATAACGCGACATCTTTCCCATCTTCAATATAGTGACACGCTGCTAAACGTGTGCCATCAGCAAATGCTTTGCCGCTAATACCGATCAGCTGGTTGCCTTTACCTTTCGCCAGCTGCGGCAGCTCCGCCACATCTAACAGCACCACACGTCCTTCGTTGCTCACTAACACCAACCGGCCATTATCGCCAATCGGGCCGTACATGCCAAATGCGGTTGCGGTTTTGCCAGTATTGATTAACGCTTTACCGGTTTTGGTTTTACTGAGCAAGTCTTCGCCTGCCACAGCAAACCCATAACCATTATTGGCCACCACCACATAACGTGCTTTCGGATCAACCACCAGCGCAGCGATAATTTTTTGTTTCGCACTGATCGACAAGCTGCCTGAGAGTGGTTCACCATAGCTGCGTGCAGACGGTAAATCGTGCAAAGCGAGCGTGTAGCAACGGCCATCATCAGCAAGCAAACACGCTGGCTGGTTGCTACGGCCACTCGCCTGGGTTAAAAACCCATCGCCACTTTTATAATTCAAACTCGCACCATCGACATTATAGCCTTTAGCCGCGCGCACCCAGCCCATTTGTGAGACAACCAATGTGACCGCCTCACTCGGCATTAATTCACGTTCGTCTAACGCGCTGGCTGCTTCACGCTCAACCAACATCGTACGACGCGCATCGCCATAAGTTTCACCATCTTGACGCAGTTCTTCAGCTAAGAACAAGCGCAGGCGTTTATCGCTATCGAGTAAGGTTTCAATGCCGGCTTTTTCTTCGCTGAGCGCTGATTGCTCGTCGCGAATTTTCATCTCCTCCAAACGTGCTAAATGGCGCAGGCGGGTGTTTAAAATCGCCTCGGCCTGCACTTCGGTGAGCGCAAAAATATCAATCAAGCGTTGTTTCGGCTCATCCTCTTCACGAATAATGCGAATAACTTCATCCAAATTAAGATAAGCGAGCAGCAAGGCATCTAAAATATGCAAGCGGTCATTGACTTGCCCTAGGCGGTGTTGCAAGCGCCGACGCAGGGTTTGCTCGCGGAAGCTCAGCCATTCACTCAGCACGTCATAGAGCGATTTCACTTGTGGCCTACCGTCGAGGCCGATCATATTGAAATGTACGCGGTAATTTTTTTCCAGATCGGTGGTCGCAAATAAATGCTGCATCAAACGCTCGTTATCGACCCGATTTGACCGCGGTACTAGCACCAGACGAATCGGGTGTTCATAATCAGATTCATCGCGCAAATCATCGAGCCAATTGAGCTTTTTCGCCTGCATTTGTTTGGCGATTTGCTCTTGAATTTTACTGCCCGAGACTTGATACGGCAGTTGTTCAATCACAATATTGCCATCTTCAATGCGATATTTCGCACGCAGTTTTAATGAACCTGTGCCGCTACGATACATGGCGGCAATTTCTGAGCGCGGGGTGATGAGTTCGCCACCAGTTGGAAAATCTGGCGCAGGGATGTAGTCAAGCAGTTTTTCTTCATCTAAGCTCGGATCTTCAATCAAGGCCAGACAGGCATTAACCACTTCACGCAAATTATGCGGCGCGATATCAGTCGACATCCCGACCGCAATCCCACTGGCGCCGTTTAAGAGAATATTCGGCAGGCGCGCGGGTAATTGCGCGGGTTCACGGAGTGTGCCGTCAAAATTGGCCACCCAACTGACCGTGCCTTGATCGATCTCGCTCAACAGGCTCTTTGCATACGCGGTTAACCGTGATTCGGTATAACGCATTGCGGCGAATGATTTAGGGTCGTCAACGCTGCCCCAGTTACCTTGGCCATCAACCAACGGGTAGCGATAATTAAATTCTTGCGCCATTAGCACCATCGCCTCATAACAGGCGCTATCACCATGTGGATGGTATTTACCAAGCACATCACCAACCGTGCGCGATGATTTTTTATGTTTCGCCGCTGCAGAAAGCCCAAGCTCAGACATCGCATAAACCAAACGGCGCTGTACGGGTTTTAGCCCATCGGCAATATGCGGCAAGGCACGATCGAGAATGACGTACATCGCGTAATCAAGGTACGCTTTTTCGCTAAAGGCGCTTAATTTTTGTTGTTCTTCGCTAATCATGATTCGCTGCCCTCTTCTCGCACCACCGTCATATCATCGGCGATATCGCCTTTGCGTTCCAGCCAGTCGCGCCGGTCCGCTGAGCGTTTTTTCGCTAACAGCATATCGAGTGTTGCGTGAGTATCTTCTTCATCAAGTTGTAATTGCACCAAACGGCGCGTATCCGGATTCATCGTTGTTTCGCGCAATTGTGGTGGGTTCATTTCACCCAGCCCTTTAAAGCGCGTGACTTCAATCTTGCCACGAAAACCATCGCGACGAATTTGATTCTCCAGCGCATCGCGTTCGCTGGCATCCAGCGCATATTCCACCCGTTTACCAGCATCTAAGCGATAAAGCGGTGGCATCGCCACATAGAGATGCCCGGCTTTAACCAAGGCTGGGAAATGCTGAACCATCAGCGCACAAATCAAGGTCGCGATATGCAGCCCATCAGAGTCCGCATCGGCCAAAATACAGATTTTATGGTAGCGCAGACCGCTTAAATCCTCACTACCCGGGTCCATGCCAATCGCCACCGCAATATCATGCACTTCTTGCGAGGCCATTAATTGATCGGCTTCGACTTCCCAAGTGTTCAAAATCTTTCCACGCAGCGGCATAATCGCTTGAATATTACGATCACGCGCCTGTTTCGCCGAACCACCAGCCGAGTCCCCTTCCACCAAAAACAGCTCACCAGTCAGTGGATCCTGATTGATACAATCGGCGAGCTTGCCCGGCAACGCCGGCCCACCAGAAACGCGTTTACGTGCAACTTTTTTTGCCGCACGTTGCCGTTTTTGTGCGTGACTGATCGCGAGCTCGGCAATCGCCTCACCAATTTCACTGTGTTGGTTAAGGAATAAGGCAAATTGGTCTTTTATCAGCGCACTCACCCAGTTCGCGCATTGTCTTGAGGTCAAGCGCTCTTTGGTTTGGCTGGCAAACTGTGGTTCAGGAATTTTTACCGACAGGACATATTGGCAGCTCGCCCACACATCTTCCGGAGTGAGTTTGATTCCGCGCGGCAGTAACTGACGAAACTCACAAAATTCACGCAGTGCATCGACAAGTCCTGAGCGAAGACCATTGACATGTGTGCCGCCACCGGTAGTTGGAATCAAGTTGGCGTAACTTTCTTCGATATTGAGCTCTGCCGGCTCACTCAACCAGCAAAGCGCCACTTCAAGCGCGCCTTCATCATCGCTGTGTTGTAAACCAAACGGTAATTCTGGCAAGACTGCAGCGCCATCGAGCTCACCATTTAAGTACTCGACCAGATCGCCATTAAAGCACCAAGTATGGGTTTCTTCGTTATGCTCATTGTGCAAGGTTATGGTCAACCCACGGCAGAGTACCGCTTTGGCTTTGAGTGCGTGTACCAGCCTTGGCACAGAAAAATTGGTGCTATCAAAATAGCGTGCTTCCGGCCAAAAGCGTAAATACGTTCCGTGGCGGCGTTTGCCGATGCGCTCGATTTCCTGCAAGGGCTCTACCACATCCCCATGCTCACAGACCAAACCATAACGCGCCCCATCGCGCTCAATCTCGACTTCTAATCGATCAGATAAGGCGTTGACCACCGACACACCGACGCCGTGTAAACCACCACTAAAGGCATAATTTTTACGCGAGAATTTACCACCCGCGTGCAGGCGAGTGAGAATCAATTCCACCCCGCTAACCTGTTCCTCAGGATGAATGTCGACCGGCATACCACGCCCATCATCACGCACGCTTAATGAGTTATCACGGTGTAGGATTACCTCAATTTTTGTGGCGTGTCCGGCAAGCGCCTCATCGACGCTGTTGTCGATAACTTCAAGGGCTAAGTGGTTAGGGCGGGTTGTGTCGGTATACATACCCGGGCGCATTTTGACCGGGTCAAGACCTTTAAGCAGCGATAAATCCGCCGCGCGATACGGTTGGCTCATACAAACAAATTAAGGGTTAAAAATACGATAAACATGCCATTATAGTCAGCTATTATTTTCCTTGCGAGCGTTGACGTTCAGCAAGGCGTCTTCTAAGCATTTCGTGTTCCAGACTTTCATCACTTTGGATCTTAAATGACATTTTTGACTGCATCGCCTGTGCCATAGGTCGTTCAGATTCATTACGTACACGCACACGAAAATCATTCGGTGAATCAACAAACATTTCTGCGTCTTCAAAGCTAATTAGGTCTTTTTCGTAGAGATCAAAAATACACTGATCAAAGGTAAAAACACCATCATCGATATTCGCACGTTCCATAGCGTCATGGATTTTTTCTAATTCACCTTCATGAATCAATTTTTCAATATACGGCGTTAAACACATCATCTCCATCGCCACAATACGCCCTTCCTGATTAGACCGCGGTAACAACCGTTGCACTAAAATACATTCTAGATGTGTTGCCAATTCTTCTAACAGCATTTTACGCTGATCTCTTGGGAAAAAATTTACGATACGATCAAGGGCGTGTACAGCATTGGTTGCGTGCAAAGTCGCCAAGCAAAGATGACCTGTTTCTGCGAAATGAATCGCGTATTCCATCGTTTCTTGGTCTCGAATCTCCCCAATCAAAATCACATTCGGCGCTTGACGCAGAGAGTTTTTTAGTGCCGTACCAAACGATTCCGTATCAATACCGATCTCTCGTTGAATCACCACCGATTTTTTCGATTGATACATGAACTCAATCGGATCTTCCACGGTAATAATATGACCCCGTCTTTGTTCATTACGCCGGTCAATCATCGCCGCCAGCGTCGTCGATTTCCCGGTTCCGGTAGCACCACAGACAATCACCAACCCTCGTTTGAGCATCGCAAGGTCTTTAATTTTTTGCTCCCCCGGTAAATGTAGATCCTCAATTTTAGGAATGACTGATGGGATTAAACGCAAAACAATTCCAGGCTTACTGCGCTGCATATAGGCATTCAAACGAAATAAAGAAAGATTCGGGATATCCACCATCACATTCATTTCGTTGGTTTTTAAATATTGCTCATAAGCTTCTGGGCGAACGATAGTTTTAAGCAGATTGTAGACATCCTTGCTTTCAAACCACAGATTCTTCATATAGTGCATTAAGCCATTGATTTTAATCGCTACATGGTTTTCAGCATTAATAAAAATATCGGAGGCTTCGCGCTCTACCGCAGTCGCTGCAATTTTTTCAAAAATCGCTCTAATTTTGTCTTGCTCAATGACCATAACGTTCCTTAGAATGAGTATTTATCTTGGGCTTTAGTGCGCGCATGCTCTGAATCGACAACCCCTTTCATCACCAAATCCTGCAACGATTGGTCTAAGGTTTGCATACCGTGCTGCGCACCGGTTTGAATCATCGAATAGATTTGTGCAACCTTATCCTCACGAATCAAGTTTTTCACTGCAGGCGTACCGACTAACACTTCATGCGCTGCAACACGCCCACCAGTTTGTTTTTTGAGTAAGGTTTGTGCGATAACCGCGCGAAGTGACTCAGAAAGCATCGAACGAACCAATTGCTTTTCTTCGCCAGGGAACACATCGATAATCCGATCGATGGTTTTGGCCGCTGAACTGGTATGCAGTGTACCAAAGACTAAATGGCCTGTTTCGGCAGCAGTGAGCGCTAAACGAATCGTTTCTAAATCACGCAGCTCACCAACCAGAATAATATCCGGGTCCTCACGAAGCGCCGCGCGCAAGGCGTTATTAAAACTTTGCGTATGACGATAAACTTCACGCTGGTTAATCAAAGACTTATTGCTTTGATGGACGAATTCAATCGGATCTTCGATGGTGAGGATATGTTCGTGTTTGGTGTTATTAATATGATCGAGCATCGCCGCCAAAGTGGTTGACTTACCCGAACCCGTCGGACCAGTAACCAGCACCAATCCACGCGGCACATCGATGATATCAACAAATTTCTCCGGCGCACCAAGCTCCCGTAAGGAAAGTACTTTGCTAGGAATAATCCGGAAAACAACGGCGATCCCACGGTTTTGATTAAACACATTGACACGAAAACGCGAAATACCGCGAATTTCGGTGGAAAAATCCGCTTCCCACGTTTCCTCAAAATCACGCACCATCGAATTGGCCATAATGTCATAAACCATATTGCGCAGCTCTTGCGCATCAAGCTCAGGCATGTTAAGACGCTTGATATCCCCATCAACACGCACTATTGGCGGTAAGCCGGAGCTTAAATGCAAATCTGAGGCATTATTTTGATGGGCAAAACGCAATAAATCATCTAACAAAGTTTTGCTGGCCATGGTTACCCTCTTTGTGATTTTTCGGTAACATTCTAACCTAAATAAGACCATCCTGACCAAATAAAGAAATCGTGGTACCATTTCCCATCATTTCACCTACTTAGAAGGCATTATGACCCAATCGATTATTGGCTTTATCGGCGCCGGACACATGAGCCAGGCCGTGATCGCCGGCATGCTCAGCGAAGAAGAGCGCGCATTTCAACCCTCGCAAGTGATCGCCACTTGTCACACCAAACCAAGCGCAAAGGCGGTGAGTGAGCGCTTTGCGATTGATTGTCGCACGGATAATCAATGGTTATGCGAACAAGCTGATGTCATCATCTTAGGGGTCAAACCCCAAGATATGCACGCGCTGCTTAAAGAAATCACCAAATATGACCTCAACGACAAAATCATCATCACCCTAGCCGCTGGGATTGATACCGCTTCGTATCGCAAACTGCTCGGTGATGAGCTGCCGATTGTACGCACCATGCCGAATATCGCTGCCGAAGTTCAAGCCTCTGTCACTGGCATTTACAGCGATCTTGATTTGGACGACGCTGATACGGCGCTGATTGAGCAGATCATCAGCAGCTGTGGAGATAGCCTGTGGCTCGACGATGAAACGCAAATTGATGGTGTAATGGCGATGGCTGGTAGTGGCATTGCGTATTTCTTCCGCTTTATGCAGGCGATGGCTCAATCAGGCGAGCGTTACGGTTTTGAACGTGATGAAGCTTATGACATTGTAACGTTGACCGCGCTTGGTGCAGCCAGTCTCGCGTTAGAAAATGCTGATAACAACACATCTTTTGCCAAACTCTGCCAACAAGTCGCGGTTAAAGGCGGCACCACCGCCGAAGGTATCAATGTGCTTGATGGACGAGATATCGACAGCACACTGCGTGAGACCATGGATGCGGTTATCGATCGAGCCCGTGCCTTACGCGACGACTTAACCGGAGACTGGTAAGATGATGCATCTCATTGGTTTTATCATTCAACTGGCGATTGCGGTCTTTATTATCCGTTTTCACGCTAATGCTTATTACCTTGGTGACAATCCAGTGGTAGCCAAGCTCAACGAATTCACCAATCCGTTGGTATTGCCCTTCCAACGACTCATACCGAGCAAACGCTTTGATATTGCTTCGCTAATACCGGCGTTGATTATCGCGGTATTAGCCGCTTTTATTACCGCACGTGTCGCTTATCATGCGCTCATTATCGGGGTGAACATTTTCTTACTCGGCACCTGGTTACAGGTCGTGTTTTATGCGATGTTAATTGTGGTGATTGGCTCGTGGTTACAGGCAGATTCACGTCAACCGGTGATGCAAATCGCCTTAGCGTGTTGTGAATGGTTGCTCGCGCCAATCCGTCAGATTATCCCATCACTGGGTGGGCTTGATTTTTCACCAATTGCTGCGCTGTTTGCGATTCAATTCGCGCGCCAAGGCCTTAATTGGCTCACCTCACAACTACTTTTTTAACCATGATGCGCTACCCACAAACTTATGATGTAATCGTTGTTGGCGGTGGTCATGCCGGCGTTGAAGCCGCCTGTGCCGCAGCACGGATGGGGGTTCGCACCCTTCTGCTGACGCATAACATTGAAACCATTGGACAAATGAGCTGTAATCCTGCGATTGGCGGGATTGGTAAAGGGCATTTGGTGAAAGAAGTCGATGCGCTTGGCGGATTGATGGCGCGTGCCGCTGATCATGCAGGCATCCAATGGCGCACGCTCAACAGCCGCAAAGGCCCAGCAGTACGCGCCACCCGCGCCCAAGCTGACCGGATTTTATACAAAGCTGCCATTCGCCAGCTGGTTGAAACCCAACAACATCTCGATATCTTCCAATCACCAGTCACTGATGTGATTGTTGAAGGTGCGCGTGTGACAGGGGTTAAAACCAAGCACCAAATCGATTTTTACGCACAAACGGTTGTCCTGACTGCGGGCACGTTTTTAGGCGGTAAGATCCATGTTGGGCTGAATAATTTCTCTGGTGGTCGCGCTGGTGACCCACCTTCCATAGAGCTCTCACAACGTTTACGTGATCTGCCGTTTGATGTGGCACGCTTAAAAACCGGCACCCCACCACGTATTGATGCGCGCACGGTTGATTTTGCCATGCTCACTGAACAACCCGGCGATGATCCACGACCGGTGTTTTCATTTATGGGGAACCGCGCGCAACATCCAGCGCAAGTATCTTGCTATATCGCGCACACCAACGAACAAGCCCACGATGTTATTCGTCGCTACCTCGACCAATCGCCGATGTATACAGGGGTAATCAACGCCAGTGGCCCGCGTTATTGCCCCTCGATTGAAGATAAGGTGATGCGTTTTGCTGATAAAACCAGCCATCAAGTTTTTATCGAGCCGGAAAGCTTAACCACTAACGAGCTCTACCCTAACGGCGTTTCAACCAGTTTACCGTTTGAAGCACAAATCCAATACATCCACGCGATGAAGGGTCTAGAGCAAGCCTTCATTACCCGACCCGGTTATGCAATCGAATACGATTTCTTTAACCCGCAAGGCCTACACCATCACCTAGAAACCAAAACGATCAGCAACCTCTTTTTCGCCGGGCAAATCAACGGTACCACCGGCTACGAAGAAGCCGCCGCCCAAGGTTTATTGGCCGGAATCAACGCCGCACGACGCGTGCAGGAACGCGAACCATGGTATCCCACTCGAGAACAAGCCTATATTGGCGTTTTGGTCGATGATTTAATCACCCAAGGTACATCCGAACCCTACCGCATGTTCACCTCACGCGCTGAATACCGCCTGCTGTTACGCGAAGACAACGCTGATGCGCGCTTAACCGAGACCGGCTATCAACTCGGTGTGGTGGATGAAGCGCGCTATCAAGTGTTCAGCGAAAAAATGGAAGCGATTGCACAGGAACAATCGCGCCTGACCACAACCTTGGTTCGCCCGGCACAATTACCCGAACTCAAGCAACCGACCCATGCTGCAGAGTTACTCAAGCGCCCGGAAATCACCTACGAAACCTTAGCTGCCTTGCCTGAATTCAGCGCACCTGAGCTCAGTGATGAAGTCATCGAGCAAATCAACATTCATGCTAAATACGATGGTTATATTGCGCGGCAACAGGCAGAGGTGGTCAAAATGCGTGGTCAGCGTGAACAGCGCCTGCCGGTGCCCTTTGATTATGCCAAAGTGCGTGGATTATCGGCTGAAGTTGCCGAAAAATTACAGCGTGTGCAACCGGTGAATATCGACCAAGCGGCAAGAATCCCGGGGGTGACCCCTGCTGCGTTATCACTACTGCATATCTATCTTAAAAAACAGTCTCATTCACAGGAACACCGTTTATGAAATTCTTTGGTTCAAAAGCGCCAAAAATCCGTTGGCAGACCCTCAGCAGCGACCAGAAAAAAATTGCCTCACTGTACCGCAGCCCAGTGCCGGGCGGCTGGCTGATTAGCAGCGGTGAAGATGGCGGGGTCACCTTCATTCCTGATGCTGAGCACCAATGGGATGGCTATAGCTTAGAGAATATTCTGCCCAAATAGGCCGATTCTAGCGATAAACAGAGACATGCTCTATTCCTTGCGCTTAATCGCCGAGTAAGGATTGACTGTTTTGCTTATCGCGGTAATATTCACCGTTTTACATTCGCTTATTAGGACTCTCCATGTCATACGTTCTCCCTTTTTCTCAGCTTGGTAAAAATGATATTGACTGCGTTGGTGGTAAAAACGCCTCTCTTGGTGAGATGATCAGCCATTTAAGCAATCTTGGCGTATCCGTACCGAACGGTTTTGCAACCACAGCCGAAGCGTTTCGCCTGTTTTTACAAGAAAACGATCTGGTCGAGGAAATCAATAGCACGTTAGCCGCACTCGATGTCGATGATATTCACGCACTTACTGCGGCCGGTAAAAAGATTCGCCAAGCAATGATTGACGCGCCCTTCCCTGAGGTGCTAGAAAGCCAAATTCGCGACTATTATCAAAATTTTGCTGATGAAGTCGGTGACGGTGTGTCGTTTGCGGTGCGCTCATCAGCGACGGCCGAAGACTTACCTGACGCCTCTTTTGCCGGGCAACAGGAAACGTTTTTAAACGTTCAGGGCATTGAAGCAATTCTGCACGCGATTAAAGAAGTGTTTGCTTCGCTGTATAACGATCGAGCGATTGCCTATCGTGTCCACCAGGGCTTTGCCCATGAAAACGTCGCCTTATCTGCAGGTATTCAGCGCATGGTGCGCTCGGATTTAGCATCGAGCGGTGTGATGTTTACCTTAGACACCGAATCCGGTTTTCGCGATGTGATTTTCATCACCGCTTCTTATGGTCTTGGTGAGATGGTCGTACAAGGCGCGGTTAACCCGGATGAATTCCACGTCCATAAAGCCACCTTGGAGGCTGGTCGTCCAGCGGTTATCCGTCGCACACTCGGCTCGAAAGCGCAGAAAATGGTGTATGCCAGCAAAGAAGCGAAAGAAACCGTGACCACCGAAGCGGTTGATGAAGCCGATAGCTTACGCTACGCGCTAAGCGATCAAGACATTGAAACGTTGGCACAACAGGCGATGACCATTGAAGCCCATTACGGCTGCCCGATGGATATCGAATGGGGTAAAGACGGCCTTGATGGCAAGTTATATATTCTCCAGGCGCGTCCAGAAACAGTAAAAAGCCGCGACAATACGCATACTTTAGAGCGCTGGCAGCTCAATCAGCGTGGTGAGGTATTAGTCAGCGGTCGTGCGATTGGTCAGCGCATTGGCAGCGGCGTTGTGCGCGTGGTGAATAGTCTTGATCAAATGCATCTCGTTGAAGACGGCGATGTATTGGTGTCTGATATGACTGATCCGGATTGGGAGCCAGTGATGAAACGCGCGAGTGCGATTGTCACTAATCGTGGTGGCCGCACCTGTCACGCAGCAATTATCGCGCGCGAACTTGGCGTGCCAGCAGTCGTTGGCTGTGGGGATGCCACCGAATGCCTGCAAGACGGCCAACAAGTCACCGTATCTTGTGCTGAAGGCGATACCGGCTATATCTATAAAGGTGTGCTTGATTACGCGGTGGAGCGCCACGAACTCGATAATATGCCCGATATCGGCTTTAACATCATGATGAACGTTGGCAACCCTGATCGTGCCTTTGATTTTGCCAGCTTGCCGAATGCTGGCGTTGGTCTGGCGCGCTTAGAATTTATCATCAACCGTATGATCGGCATTCACCCACGCGCTTTGCTCGAATACGAACAACTCGATACGTCGTTAAAAGCCGAAATCGCGCCATTGATTGCCGCTTATGACAGCCCGGTAGATTTTTATGTGCAACGACTCGTTGAAGGCATTTCTACAATTGCTGCAAGTTTTGCCGGCAAGCCAGTGATTGTGCGCATGTCGGATTTTAAATCCAACGAATACGCAAACTTACTTGGTGGTGAGAACTACGAACCCCACGAAGAAAACCCGATGCTCGGCTGGCGTGGTGCATCGCGCTATACCTCAGACGATTTCCGTGCCTGCTTTGAACTCGAATGTCGTGCGTTAAAAATCGTGCGGGATGACATGGGACTGAGCAATGTTCAAATCATGATCCCATTTGTCCGCACACCGGATGAGGCCGCACAAGTGATCGAGATTTTGCGTGAGCAAGGGTTAGAGCGTGGCAAGAACGGCCTTAAGCTGATTATGATGTGTGAACTCCCTTCTAATGCTGTATTGGCTGAAGCATTTTTAGAGCATTTTGATGGTTTTTCGATCGGCTCAAACGATATGACCCAGCTCTCGCTCGGTTCAGATCGCGACAGTGGTTTAATTTCCCACCTATTCGATGAGCGTAACCCAGCAGTTAAGGCGATGATGGCGATGGCGATTGCTGCCTGTCGTAAACACGGCAAATACATTGGCATCTGCGGACAAGGCCCATCAGATCACCCAGATCTTGCCCATTGGCTGCGCGAACAGGGTATCAGCAGTATCTCGCTCAACCCAGATTCGGTGGTACCAACTTGGTTATATCTCAGCCAACAGCTTAAAAGCTAAGCGCGGTTAACACCCGTTGTATCGCGGCTATCGATCGATAGCCGCACGCAACGCTTGCACCGCCTGAAAATCTACCCGCACTTGATCAGCCGGCAATCCAGACTGCCGACACGATGCGTGTAATTCACTGGCTCCGGTTTCGCGTAATAATGCGCTGGCGTGTTCTGCACGCACGCCGACGCCGGGCAAAATGGTGAGTCGGTCACCCGCTTGTTTGACCATCGCGGCTAACTGCTCACGCCCCACCCAGGCTGACGCCGCGCCACCAGCGCTCAAAATACGGCTAAAGCCTAATTCAATCGCCGTCTCTAGCGCGGCAAATGGGTCTTCTAATGCGTCAAAAGCGCGATGCAACGTGACCGGCAAGCCTTCTGCCGCTGCCAGCAACTCTTTTAATGCCGCAATATCCAGCTCGTTATCGACATTCAGCGCACCAAACACCAATCCTGCCGCACCAGCAAGTTTCGCCGCAGTGATTTCTGCATGCATTTGTTTGAGTGCTGCGGCGTCATAGACGAAATCACCTGCACGCGGGCGGATCATTACCATACACGGCGCATCAATCGATGAGATTTCGGTGAGCATATCAGCAGTCGGCGTCAAACCGTCTTCGCTTAATTGCGCGCATAGCTCAATACGATCAGCGCCATGTGCCACTGCGAGCTTGGCATCGGCAATCGTTTCTACACAAACTTCCAATAGAGCCATCATCGTTCCTTTTGCTACATTGCCCTTCATTTTACGCGACAAACAAATCTAGACGTTAAAACCTGCATAAATCAGCCGCTTTGGTTACAATAAACGCACAATTTTTTCAGGACAAACCATGAGCTCTACTGTTCAGATCGGCGATATTCATGTAGCCAACGATTCGCCATTTACCCTATTTGGTGGCATGAATGTGCTGGAAAGCCGCGAATTGGCGCTGCGCATTTGCGAGCATTTTGTCAAAGTCACCGACAAACTCGGCATCCCCTATGTGTTTAAAGCATCGTTTGATAAGGCCAACCGCTCTTCGGTGCATTCGTACCGTGGGCCAGGACTCGACGAAGGCTTAGAAATTTTTGCCGCGCTGAAAGCGGAATTCGGCGTGCCGCTAATCACTGATGTACACGAACCGTATCAAGCAGCCCCTGTCGCCGAGGTGGTTGATGTCATCCAACTCCCGGCATTTCTCGCCCGACAAACCGATTTGGTGGTCGCGATGGCGCAAACCGGTAACGCGATTAACATCAAAAAGCCGCAGTTTTTAGCCCCACATGAAATGCGTCACATCTTGAATAAGTTCGCTGAAGCTGGCAATCAGCGTGTGATGCTCTGTGAGCGTGGCAGTTGCTTTGGCTACAATAATTTAGTGGTGGATATACTCGGAATGGATGAAATGAAAGCTTATGCGCCAGTGGTTTTTGACGCCACACACGCACTGCAAAAACCGGGTGGGCGCAGCGATAGCGCCGATGGTCGACGCCAGCAAGCTGCGCAACTTGCTAAAGCAGGTATGGCGCTGGGACTCGCTGGGCTGTTTATCGAAACCCATCCTGACCCCAGCCAAGCAAAATGCGACGGACCGTGCGCACTGCCGCTCGATAAGCTTGAACCTTATCTCAAGCAAATGCAGGAAATTGATACGCTGGTTAAAGCGCAAACGCCGATTGAGATTGACTAATGGCTGATTGGCAAACCCTTCTTTCGTCTTATCGTATCGGCCAAGCTGCACAGCCTGAAGCCTCAGTGCGCTCAGAATTTCAACGCGATGGCGACCGTCTGCTTTTTTCGGCATCGTTTCGCCGCATGCAAGATAAAACGCAGGTGTTTCCGTTAGAAAAAAACGATTATGTACGCACCCGCCTTACCCATTCGTTGGAAGTATCTTGCGTCGGGCGCAGCTTGGGCAGTAGCGTTGGTGTTGAATTACTCAAACGTTACCCAGCGCTCAAAGATCAAGGAATCCAGCCTGCGGATATCGGCGATATTGTTGCCGCAGCATGCTTAGCGCACGATATCGGCAACCCACCGTTTGGCCATTTTGGCGAACAAGCGATGCGTGATTTTTTCACTAGTGACAGTGGGCAATCTATCCTTGAGTTACTCGATCATGCCGATGAACGCGCTGATCTGACCGCGATTGAAGGTAACGCGCAAGGGTTTCGCATCTGCAATCGCCTGGAAAGCCCCGATACGCGAGGTGGACTACGCCTAACCGCCGCGACGTTGGCGGCAGCGAGTAAATATCCCTGCACCGCTGCCGCACAAAAAGCTGCCAATATGAAGAAAAATGGCTGTTACCAGGATGATCTCGCTGATTTTTCTGACATTTTTAACCATTTGGGTTTGGCGCAACGCAGCGAGCAAGCCTGGCAGCGACATCCTTTGTCATTCCTTATGGAAGCCGCAGATGATATCTGCTACTTAATTGTTGATATCGAAGACGCGTATCAAGTCGGGCAAATCGACCACCATACCGCGCTTAGCAAACTACAGGCGCTCGGTGGTGAATTGGTTGATCCAGCGCGTTTTGCCCATATGCGCAGCAAAAGCGATCAACTCAGCTATCTGCGCGCAAAAGCAATCGGTAAACTCGTTCACGAAACCGTTAAGGTGTTTTGGGAAAGTGAGCAAGGATTACTCGATGGCAGCCACCATGAGCCGCTACTAAAAGCCATTCCTTCAATCAAGCAACTTGAAGCGCTACGCACCTATGCGCGTGAGCATATCTATGTCTCGCGTCCTGTGGTTGAAGTGCAAATTGCCGGGCACCGTGTGTTGAGCGGTTTAATGGACATTTTCTGCAGCGCCACCGCCAACCTCGCGCAAAACAATCCACACAGCAAACGCCACGACGAGATGATTCTTGCCCTGCTGCCGCATCGCTATCGACGCGAACAAGGCACGCTCTATCAAAACTTACTTGGCGCCTGTGATTACATCAGCGGCATGACCGATTCATACGCCGTTTCGCTATATAAGAAGCTTACCGGCATTTCTTTGCCGGTTAACTAGGGCAACCGCAGCGACGGATTTTCGCGCGTTTATGCCGCTTAACGCGCCATTTTCTCGAGAATTCCCACGCGAGAAAAGCCCCAATATGCTATAATTGCTTTTTTTGTGTCGGGTTGATATCAATGAGTTACGATTCCTCAAACATACGTGTGCTTAAAGGTCTTGAAGCAGTGCGTACTCGCCCTGGGATGTATATCGGTAATACCGATGACGGCTCAGGTTTACACCATATGGTTTTTGAGGTCGTCGATAACTCGATTGACGAAGCGTTAGCCGGTTATTGTAGCGAAATTAACGTCATCATCCATCAAGATGAATCGATTACCGTACGCGATAATGGTCGTGGGATTCCGGTAGATCATCATGCTGAGGAAGGCCGATCTGCGGCTGAAGTCATCATGACAGTCCTTCACGCTGGCGGTAAATTCGACGATAACTCGTATAAAGTTTCTGGTGGCCTGCACGGGGTTGGTGTGTCGGTGGTCAACGCCCTTTCTGAGCGCCTAACGCTGACCATCTGGCGTGAAGGCCATAAATATCAGCAGGTTTATCACCATGGTGAACCACAAGCACCTTTAGAAGCCGTGGATTCTACTGAGCAAACCGGTACAGAAATCAATTTCCTCGCCAGCACAGATACCTTTGGTACGGTAGAATTCGAGTTTGAGCAACTCGCAAAACGCTTACAAGAATTATCGTTCTTGAACGCTGGTGTACGTATTGTACTTAGCGACGAGCGCAACGATCAGCAGGAAGTGTTTGAATACGAAGGCGGTGTACAAGCTTTTACCAAATACTTAAACCGCAATAAAACCCCTATCCACCCGAATATTTTCTATTGCAGTACCGAAAAAGATGCGGTGACTGTGGAAGTGTCTTTGCAGTGGAACGATAGCTTTGCGGAAAACGTCTATTGCTTTACCAACAACATTCCACAACGCGATGGCGGTACGCATATGGCCGGTTTTCGTGCCGCACTAACCCGTACACTCAATAGCTATATCGAGGCTGAAGGCTTAAATAAAAAAGGTAAAATTGCCACCTCTGGCGATGATGCGCGCGAGGGATTAACTGCGATCGTATCGGTCAAAGTACCTGATCCTAAGTTTTCTTCACAGACCAAAGACAAATTGGTCTCTTCTGAGGTCAAAAGCATTGTCGATAGCGTGCTTTCTGAGAAACTCAAAGAATTCCTCTACGAGCATCCAGCCGAAGCAAAGGTTATCGTCAATAAGATGGTCGACGCTGCTCGTGCACGCGATGCAGCGCGTAAAGCGCGTGAAATGACGCGCCGTAAAGATGTGCTCGATATCGCCGGCTTACCTGGTAAGCTTGCTGACTGTCAGGAAAAAGACCCGGCGCACTCTGAAATCTTCATCGTGGAGGGTGATTCAGCGGGTGGTTCGGCCAAACAAGGGCGTAACCGTAAATTCCAAGCGATTTTGCCGTTAAAAGGTAAAATTTTAAACGTCGAAAAAGCGCGTTTTGACAAAATGCTTTCTTCAGCAGAAATCGGCACCTTGATCACCGCGCTTGGCACCGGCATTGGTAAAGAAGACTTTGACCCCGATAAACTGCGTTATCACCGTATTATCATCATGACTGATGCGGACGTCGATGGTGCGCATATCCGCACCCTGCTGCTGACCTTCTTCTACCGGCAAATGCCGGAGCTGGTGGAGCGCGGCCATATCTATATCGCACAACCACCGCTCTATAAAGTCAGCAAAGGCAAGCAAAAGCAATACATCAAAGACGATAGCGAGCTTAATGAGTTATTACTCACGCAAGCGCTCGATGATGCCAATTTACATGTGAGTGCGGATGCGCCAGCAGTGAGTAAAGAAGCGTTTGAATCTTTAGCCCGCGGCTATCTTGAGCTAGAGTCGATGATTAAGCGCTTAGCTGCACGCTACGATCAGCGCGTACTGAAAGCGCTCATTGAAGCCCCAGCGCTAACACGCGATGGATTCAATGATCAAAATACGCTTCAGAAGTGGTTAGACGCCTATCAAGCACAGCTCGCGCTCTATAGCGCGCCTGGGATTACACTTAATGTGTCACTCTCTGAAGGCAGCGCGCTACCGCGTATTCATATCGAAATTGAGCAGCACGCGAACCTCATTCACAACTACCTTGATGCCAATTTCTTTGACTCACCGGAATACCGCAGAGTTGCCGCATTCGGGCAAGAGATCGACGGGCTCCTGCAAGAAGGTGCGTATTTTGCCAACAGCAAAAACCACATCGAAGTGCATTATTTTAGCGATGTCATCAACGCCTTATTCTCAGAAGGGAAAAAAGCCTATGAGATTCAGCGCTATAAAGGTTTGGGTGAGATGAACCCGGATCAACTGTGGGAAACCACCCTTGATCCGCAAGCACGCCGCATGCTGCAAGTCAAAATCAACGATGCACGCTTGGCCGACGAACTCTTTACCACGCTTATGGGTGAAGAAGTCGAACCGCGTCGTGCGTTTATCGAAGATAACGCAATTAATGTTGGCAATATCGATATTTAAGCGTCATCTACACATTTGAGCTTAACGGCGCATAAACACATGCGCTGTTTTTGTACTTTTTAGCCACTATTTATCTGTTTTGCTGATCTTTTTATCATTGATAAATCTGAAGGTAGTAACAAAGCATAAAAATTGTTGCGCTTATATTAGCTGCAGGTTACAATCTGTTATAACCAAACATCAAACGTTCGCTTGAATGTGGGTTAAATAGCAACAAATAGGAGAACACCATGCAGCAATTTCGTCTCAGCGCCCTATCGCTGATTGTTATGTCTACCATCGCTGGCCAGGCTGCTTTTGCTTCGGGCTATCATTTTGGTACGCAAAGCATTGCCGCGCAAAGCACCTCAAACGCCTCATCTGCTGAAGCAGATTCACCGGCAACCATTTTCTATAACCCAGCCGGTTTGAGCCACTTAAAAGGCACCCAAGTTACCGCGAATGTCGTTTCAGTCTTCCCAAGTGTGAAATATAGCAATGCCAAAGGCAAGGCTTCAGGTTCAGCAATTCCACCAACTGAGCGTAGCGAAGGTAAAATTACTGATCCACCGGTGATTGTGCCGCATATTTATGCCAGCCATGAAATCACCCCGCAACTCACTGCAGGTTTGGGTATCTACGTTCCATTTGGTACCAGCTCTTCATACGAAGACAATTCTGTGATGCGCTACAGCATTAAAAGCACCGATTTAGCGACCATCGACATCAACCCAACGATTGCGTATGATTTTGGCAATGGCCATAGCGTGGCGGTCGGCGTCATTGGTCAGTATATGGATGCTGAATTACAGAAAAATACCAATATTGCAGGAATGCTTGGCGCACCAGTTGGTTCAGCCGATATCGGCACAACCATCTCTGGTGATGATTGGGGTATCGGTTATAACCTCGGCTGGATGTGGGATATCAACGACAGCGCACGTATTGGTTTGAGCTACCGCTCAAAAATTAAACACACCTTAGAAGGTAGCGCAACTAAAGAAGCTATTGGTCCAGCCTTTGCAGGTGGAGTACCAGCTCCACTTCAACCACTTTTAGCCAAAGAAAAGGCCTCAGTAGATATCGTCACTCCCGAGTCACTTTCTTTACACGGCATGGTTAAAGTTGATCCTCAGCTGGACTTATTTGCTGATGTCACTTGGACCAAGCACTCACGCTTTGATAATTTAGATATCGAACTCGAAAGTGGCAAAAAAGTTAGCTTTAAACCAAACTGGCGTGATACCTATAAAGTGGCTCTTGGCGCGGCTTACCAGCTAAACGATCAATGGCAATTACGTGGTGGGGTTGCTTACGATAAATCACCAGTCCGTGGCCCTGAAGATCGTCTCGCCACGATGCCAGATAACGATCGCATCTGGTTGTCTTTGGGTGCTAAATACGATATCAGCGAACAGCATAGCTTGAACTTCGCTTATAGCTACCTGCACATCAAAGATGCTTCGGTTGATTATAATGATGCCAGCACACATACTACCGCAAAAGCGGATTATAATAGCAGCGCCCACATCCTTGGCTTGCAGTACACTTATCGCTTCTAATCTGAACGATAAGCCCATAAAAAACGCCGCAAATGCGGCGTTTTTTATGGATGAGTTTGATAGTGTCAGTCTCGTGCGCGCGACACCAACCCCATCATTTTATACACCACTTCTGCTGTGGTGTAGTCATAAACATGAAAGCCATCAATCGGTGCTAATTCAACCACATCCATACCAACCACCTGACGTTGCCCAATCACTGATTCAAGCAGATCAATCATTTGCCAATAGCTTAACCCCCCAGGCACCGGCGTTCCGGTTGCTGGCATAATCGCCCCATCAAGGCCATCAATATCGACCGTAATGTAAATGAGCTCCGGGAAGTCCTCAGGTAAGGTCATGCTATGAGTTGGGTTTTGCCGACAGAGGCACCGCGCATCCAAATAATGAATACGATCGCTATGCGCATCACGGACTGCTTGTTCTTCAACGCTCATCGCGCGCACGCCAAGCTGGAATAAAGACATTCCTTCATCGACCAAGCGTTTCATCACACTGGCGTGACTCCATTTACTACCTTCATAGCTATCACGTAAATCCGCATGCGCATCAAATTGCACGATGCCAATTTTTTGCTCCGGATACGCATCCGCCACCCCCATCACAGCACCATAACTCACCGTATGCTCGCCACCAAGCACTACTGGGATCTGCTTGCGCGCAGCGATTTTGCCATTCACGCTACGGATCCGCTGCATGATCGCTTCAGGATCACCAGAGCAATCAATCGCCGGATGAGTATAAATCCCCTCATTACACGGCTCGCTAACCCCATCGGTGGTCTCAAGCTGATCTGAAGCCTCAATGATCGCTGCGGGGCCTAACGACGTCCCGCTACCATAGCTCACGCTGTGTTCATACGGCACAGGCACAATATGAAACAGCGCTTGGTCTTCTTGGGGTTGCTCAATTTCTGAGCCGAGAAAAATACCCATTCTTACTCCTCTAAATTGATTAAATAATCGCCTCGATAACCATTGTTTTCATGGCCATTGAGGGTTTTGCTGTAGCCGCGTTGGTTGCTGATAAAACGACAACCGCCATGAGTGAGCTCAATATTGCTGTGGCTATGGCCATAAATCCACGTATCGGCTAGTTCGTATAATTCGGGCAATTCGCTCGTCCAATACGCCGAGCGAACCAAGCCACCAGGTACTTTGGCATGTTGTTCCGCAACCAGACACCGACTCGGCAAAAAATGGCTCACCACCAATTTATGCGTCGCATCATGGGCAAGCGCGTCTGCTAAAAACGCGACCGCGCGCTGATGTTCGGCAACTAAATCATCAGTGGTGAACACCCCTTTAGCATAGCGGATATATTTGAAATCCGGTAACGTCTTCTGCGCCCAGTCCATCGAAGCTTGAGTGTCCCCGGCTAACTGAAAATTGCTCCATAGCGTCGTCCCAGCTATCAACAGATCACCAAAACGCACCGCCTCATCATCAAGCAGGCGTACGTCATAATCAGCAGCTAGCTGGCGATACGTTTCTTTGGCCTGATGAAAGTCATGACCGTAATATTCATGATTACCCAACACATAGAGCGTTGGCAGATCAGGCGCGGCACGACGCAGAAGATTAAAAAAGATTGGTAGTGTATCTTGATCACCAATATCCCCAGCGAGCACTAACAAATCAGCTTCTTGCAAGCGATCTAGCCAACAAAGGCTGACCTCGGTATGCAGGTCGCTATGTACGGCAATCTTCATCGCTTAAGAAAGCCGCATTTTGAAATCATCATAACCAAATTCACGCACCACCTTAAGCGAATCATCACGACTGTCCCAAACCACGATACTCGGCAATTTCACCCCGTTAAAGGTGTTGGTTTTGACCATCGTATAATGGCTCATATCCATAAACATCAAACGCTGGCCGACTGTTAGCGGCTCGTCAAAGCTGTAATCACCAATCACATCCCCTGCCAAACACGTCAAACCACCGATACGATAGGTATGCGCTTTTGCCTGTGGCAAACCCGCACCATAGAGTTCGGCACGATACGGCATCTCGAGTACATCAGGCAAATGTGCAGTACACGAGCCATCAATAATCGCTAAGTGCATCGCATTTTCTTTAATATCGAGTACCTCTGTGACATACACGCCTGTGCCAAGCGCAATCGCCTCACCCGGCTCGATGATCACCTCAACGTCCCACCGCGCACGAAACGCTTGAATCAACTCAATCAATTCGTCAACCTGATAATCCTCACGGGTAATATGATGCCCACCACCCATATTGACCCAACGCATTTGTGGTAAAAACTCGCCAAATTGTGCCTCAACAGCCGCCAAAGTGCGTTTTAAAGGCGCGACATCTTGCTCACACAGATTATGCACGTGCAGGCCACTAATACCGTCTAGTGACGCACCGTTAAAATCCTCACGAATAATCCCTAAACGCGAACCTGGTGCACTGGGGTCATAAATCTCCACCGTGCCTTCTGATTGCTGCGGATTCACCCGTAAGCCAAATTCCAGGTTCGGTCGCGCCATTTTTGCCGCCTTGATTTGCGGTTGAAAGCGTTGCCACTGCGAAAAAGAATTAAAAATCACATGATCTGACAGCGCGAGCACTTCTTCGATATCGCTTGGGGGAAATGCTGCTGAAAAGGTATGCACTTCGCCACTAAAGAACTCACGCCCCAATTTCGCTTCGTGCAACCCGCTAGCGCACACGCCGGATAAATACTGATCGATCAGCGGGGCAAAATGGTGCATGGCAAAGCCTTTAAGCGCCAGTAATACCTTCGCGCCACTTTCTTGTTGCACTCGGGCTAATAAGCGCAGGTTGCGCTCAAGCAGCGCCTGATCAACCACATAACATGGCGTGGGAAGTCGTGCGGTATCTAGCTGAGAAAAAGTATCCAAATCATGAGCCTCTGTCAGTAATCTTGCGGTTATTCCGCTCACATAAATGCGCATTATAGTGTGTATAAACCGCCGTTACCGAGATATTTATGTGTTATATTTTGATTCTTTGATTTCATATAACTGCTCGTAGCGCCTGTCGCTAAAGCACACTAACCAAGGATACCTATGCTGCCAGTTCTCCAAAGTGTTATCAACGACCTTCGCAAACGCGACCCAATGCAATACGAATTTCACCAAGCGGTGGAAGAAGTCTGGCATGCCGTGAACACCTTTTTAGAGCACAACCCGCGCTATTGCGATCAATCACTCTTAGAAAGCCTGGTTGAGCCTGAGCGGATTATTATCTTCCGGATTCCCTGGGTTGATGATAACGGTCGCCTACAGGTTAATCGCGGCTACCGCGTGCAAATGAACTCGGCGATTGGACCGTATAAAGGGGGCTTACGTTTTCATCCGAGCGTTAATCTAAGTGTATTGAAGTTTTTAGCGTTTGAGCAAACCTTTAAAAATGCCCTGACCACCCTTCCTTTAGGCAGTGCAAAAGGCGGTGCCGATTTTGATCCTAAAGGTAAATCAGATAATGAAGTACGGCGCTTTTGCCAATCGATGATGAACGAGCTCTATCGCCACATTGGCCCAACCACTGACATTCCCGCGGGCGATATCGGCGTTGGTGCGCGCGAAATCGGTTATCTCTATGGGCAATACCGCCGCCTGAATAACCTGGTTGAACAAGGTGTAATCACTGGTAAAGGACTGGCCTACGGCGGTAGCCGAATGCGCACCGAGGCCACAGGCTATGGTTTGATCTATTTTATCGCAGAAATGCTCGCCCATATTGGTGATGGGCTTAAAGGCAAAACAGTATGTATTTCTGGTTCTGGCAATGTTGCGCAATACGCGGCTGAAAAGCTGCTCAATGAAGGCGCCAAAGTGCTAAGCTTATCGGATTCTGGCGGCACGCTATACGTTAAAGACGGTTTGACACGTGAGATGCTTGAGACGATTAAACAACTGAAAAATGAAGAACGTGGTCGACTTGAACAATGGGCAGAACAACACAATCTAACCTTTTATTCTGACCAACGTCCTTGGCAGATTGCCTGTGATATCGCCCTGCCTTGTGCCACCCAAAACGAACTCGAGCTTGACGACGCTAAAGCGCTGATTACTAATGACTGTCAATTGGTCGCAGAAGGCGCGAATATGCCGTGTTCGAATGATGCGATTATCGCCTTGCAAAAACACCAAGTCCTTTATGCGCCGGGTAAGGCGAGTAACGCAGGTGGTGTCGCCACTTCAGGGTTAGAGATGACGCAGAACCGTCAAGGCTATTTCTGGCCAGCCGAGCAAGTGGATGCAAAACTGCGTGAAATCATGCAGCAAATTCATGCTGATTGCCTGACGTATTCACCAGCAATCAAAGGTACGGTTGATTACCAATGTGGCGCCAATGTTGCGGGCTTTGTTAAAGTCGCTGACGCGATGATCGCTCAAGGCTATTTATAACAGCCTCGAGCGTCCATTACTTTATTGACTGCCAGAGGGATAACCTCTGGCAGTGTGTTTTAAAGCTCGGTTGCTTGCCAAGGCAAGCCGTATGCAGACAACGCTTCTAAGAATGGATCAGGGTCAAATTGTTCCATATTGAACACACCATCGCCCTGCCAAGTCTCTTCGAGCATCATTTTTGCCCCAACCATTGCTGGCACACCGGTTGTGTAGGAAATCGCCTGTGAGCCAACTTCCGCGTAACACGCTTCATGATCACAAATGTTATAGACATAAACGGTTTTTTCCTGACCATCTTTAACGCCTTTAGCGACACAGCCAATACACGTTTTACCTTTCGTGCGTGGGCCAAGCGAGGCTGGATCAGGCAGAACAGCCCTTAAGAACTGAATCGGGATAATTTCTTTACCCTCATACATTACTGGCTCAATCCCAGTCATGCCAACATTTTCCAGTACCTTCAAATGGTTGAGGTAATTATCAGAAAAGGTCATCCAAAAACGTGCTTGTTTGATTTCCGGAAAGTGCTTGACTAAAGATTCAAGCTCTTCGTGATACATCATATAAATGTTCTTCTCACCAATACCAGCAGGGAAATCAAAGCTGCGTTTATTCGATAGCGCAGGCGTAACCACCCAGTCACCATCTTCCCAATGCCTCGCTTCGGCGGTCACTTCGCGAATATTAATTTCTGGATTGAAGTTAGTGGCAAACGGTAGACCATGATCGCCGGCATTGGCATCAATAATATCGAGCTCATGGATCTCATCGAGCAAATGCTTCTTAATATAGGCGGTAAACACATTGGTCACCCCAGGGTCAAAACCGCTGCCTAACAGCGCCATAATCCCTTTTTCCTTAAAGCGCTCTTGATACGCCCACTGCCATTTATATTCGAACTTCGCTTCTTCTGGCGGCTCGTAGTTGGCGGTATCCAGATAATCGACACCGGTCGCCAAACACGCATCCATAATATGCAGATCCTGATACGGCAGTGCGATATTCATCACCAAATCGGGCTTAATCTCTTCGATCAGCTCGATCATCGCACCAACGTTATCGGCGTCAATTTCGCGCGTTTTTACCGTCACACCGTATTTTTTCTTCACCGCTTGCGCGATGTCGTTACATTTTTTCAGCGTTCTACTGGCCAGCGTAATCTCTTGGAACGTCTCGCTCGCCTCAGCACATTTATGCACCACCACATTACTCACGCCACCGGCGCCAATAATCAATACATGAGCCATTTTGCTCTCCTTCTATTGTTCATAATACGTATAACCGCGCAGCCCGGCTTCAAAAGCCCCGACCAAGCGCTGACGCTCAGCGGCGCTAATCGTGCCATCACGCACCGCTTTTTCAGCAGTTTTACGAAAGTTTTTCAGCAAATGCTGCGGATGATATTCCACATAACTCAGTACATCAGCCACTGAGTCGCCTTCAACCTCATTGACAAATTCATAACTGCCGTCTTCGTCGATATACACCGAAACCACATGGGTATCGCCCAATAGGTTGTGTAAATCACCAAGCGTTTCTTGATATGCGCCCACCAAAAAAGCGCCCAAATAATACTCTTCATCCGATTTCAGCGCATGCAGGGGTAACACACGCGACATCTCGCCCTGTTCGGGGAAACGGTCGATTTTGCCATCGCTATCACAAGTCATATCGGCAATAATCGTCGTCCGCGTTGGACGTTCTGCTAAACGATGCAAAGGCGAGACCGGGAATACCTGATCAATAGCCCACGCATCCGGCAATGATTGAAACACCGAGAAATTGCCGTAATAAATATCGGCAAGCATCGTTTTGAGCACTTCCGGCTCTGAAAGCGCATCGGGATTACGCTCAGCGATCTTGCGCACTTCCGCCATAATCACCATAAAGATCTGCTCAACTTCTGAGCGGGTGCGTAAATCGAGCAAACCGCGCATAAACGAATCGCGCGCTTCATCACGAAAATACACCGCATCGTTAAAACATTCTTGAACGGTTTTTTCACTCAAGGTGTCATAGCTATAATATAAATTGCGCAGCATACGGTTGGGCTCGTCGTCGCGTTTTGGCGGCAACTGTGCATCGCTAAAGCCGGTTTGATCGAGAATATTAAACAATAAAATACTCGAATACGCCACCGTTGCACGCCCGGATTCTGTAACGATCGTTGGGTGTTCAATCCCTTGCTCATCAAGCACCGACTGAATTGTTTCCACGACATCGACACAATATTCTTCCAGGCCGTAGTTGCGGCTATGAATTGCACTACTGCGACTGCCGTCATAATCGACCGCCAAACCACCGCCCAGATCGAGATAACACATCGGTGCGCCCTCTTCGACCAATTCAACGTAATAGCGACACGCCTCACGCACACCGGTACGGATATCGCGAATATTAGGAATCTGCGAGCCGAGGTGATAATGCAAAAACTGCAGGCAGTCGAGCATACCAGCCGCTTTCAAGCCATCGATGACCCCAACCAGCTGACTGGCATTCAAACCAAACATCGAACGATCACCACTGGTATCGTTCCAGTGCCCAGAAACGTGCGAAAAGAGCTTAGTGCGCACACCAATGATCGGCTTGATGCCCATCGCCTTTGAGCTTTCGACAATAATCGGTAACTCCGAAGGCGTCTCAATCACAAAAATCACTTTAAAGCCCAGTTTGAGCATCCCCAAACCCAGCTCAACAAATTCTCGGTCTTTATAGCCATTACAAACAATCAGCGGCCCTGGCGTTTTCAGCATACTGAGCGCGATCATTAATTCCGCTTTTGAGCCTGCTTCCAGCCCATGCTGATACGGCTCACCAAAGCGGACAATGTCTTCAACGACTTGTGCTTGTTGGTTCACCTTGATCGGGAAGACACCACGATACACCCCGCGGTAATTGCTATCTTCGATAGCCTTAGCAAACGTTTCATTAATCAGGCGAATTTGATTTTCGAGTAAGTTTTGTACGCGCAATAGCACCGGCATCATATGGCCTCGCGCTTCCATACCTTCAATTAAATCCACTAACGGTACAGACACTTCTTCTGCTTGCGGCACACGCACCGCCAGCTGTCCTGCATCATTGATATGAAAATAGCCTGATCCCCAACCGCTGACACGGTAAAGATCATCCGCATCCTGTATTGTCCAATCTTCTTGACTCACCGCAAACCCTCAAGTTAAATCTTGCGCAAGTGTATGCACCTTATTCGCTAATAACAAGCATCCCTGCAGTATTTTAACATTGCCGCACCTCGCAAACATCCTTATCAACCGCGCACACTGTTTTTACAGTGATTCATTGAATCTGTCGGAGAAAATTCAGCGTGTTTAATGCTGAGAAAATTTATTGATTACCTGGCGCTGCGCGTCGATGAGTTGCTCAATCAACGCATGCGGGCTTGGCGCGTCAAAATCATGCATCAGCCTGTGGAGTTGGTCTTGATGTTCAATCAATAAGGCAAAACACTGCTCTAAATAAACGCCTACCATCCCCGCGAGCAAAGGGTCGTCATAGCGCAGTAAATCACCAAGCATTTGCTGGCTAAGGATGGTTTTTGTGCCTTCTTGGTCGGATTCCGCGAGGAGGTTTAAAAGCACGGCGCGCGTAATGTCGTTGCCGCTACGTGAATCAATAATACTAAGCGTTTCACCATCTTCAAGCATGGCGCGGATATCACTGCTCGAAATATATTGACTGTCCTGACTATCGTAAAGCCGCCGGTTGGCGTACTTTTTGATTTCGCGTGCACTCACGATCTTTAGAGCCAGCCGCTATCGTGGTTCGCTGGGGTAAATGTGCCGCCAACCATCTCGCAATGATTTTGGGTCATCGTGTCTTTACGCACACGGCAATCGCTTTGCCCTTGCTCGCAGATGCTGATGTTTTCGCAGGTTCCGCGTGAGAGATTGTGCGAGCCCGCACCACGTCCATCGATCACCCCACAAGCGCTTATGGTTAATGCAACCGCTGTCGTCAATACAATTTTATGAAACATGTTTTGCCTTTTTGAAGGTGCTAAAAAGATGCACACTATATAGCGCCAGACCAATCCAAATCAAAATAAAACTCACCAAACGGTGGATACCAAACGGTTCTGTAAATAAAAATACCGCGATAAGGAACTGGATGGTTGGCGTCACATATTGTGTCATACCCACTGTGGTCATCGATAACTGGCTCACGCCGTATAAAAATAGCAGCAAGGGCACCAAAGTGGTCAAGCCCGATAATAGCATACCAATGAGTAAACCCATATGACCATGATAATTAAAGCCTTGTCCGTCCGCATAGATTAACGCCCAGCCAAGTAGCGCCAGCGGCAATAAAATCAACAGTTCGGTGAATAAGCCAGTTACCGGTGCGATGCCGAATTTCTTACGCAGACCGCCATAAATTGCCCACGCCACACCAATACCAAATGATGCCCATGGCACAACCCCAAGCATCACGATTTGATAAATCACTCCGAGAAAAACCAGTGCTACCGCCATCCATTGCAAGCGCCCCATACGCTCACCAAACAGCCAAAAACCAAACAACACATTAAAAATCGGGGTAATAAAATAGCCTAAACTGGCTTCTATAGTTTGATTATTTTGGATCGCCCAAATATAAACATACCAATTACAGGCGAGAAACAATGAAGTCATGGCGCAGCGCACCAGCATCGTTGGACGCAATATTTCTACCCAGATCTTGCGTAGTCGACCTTGATAGATAAAGTAGCCAATTAAACACACCACAGAAGTCACAATCCGCGCATATAAGAACTCATCACTGCGTATGGCATCCATCGCACGAAAATAAATAGGGAACAGCCCCCAAACCAAAAAACAGCACCAAATGGCGGCGATTGCTGGCCAGCGGGTATTCATTTGTGCCCCGCTAAATTTAGTGGATCATTCGGATCAACACCATCCATAAATTGAATCGTCCGTTCGCGGTGAGTCAACTGATACACAAAGCCCAGCCAGTTAGCAAAAATCGCTTTCGCGGTATCGCGCCAGGTAATATCGATTTCCTCAGCCAATGCTTCAAGCGGAAAACTGCGCATATCGCTGTTTACATCATTGATAAAGCCATCGAGAATCTCTAATCCGCGTGGTGAGAAATAATTCAGCGGCGGTTGCGGCAGGTCCTCACGTTCGCCGTCAAAATACAGCTGTACATCGCGACAATATTCTTTCAGCAAGCTTTGCTCGTCATATTCGGGATGACCTTGTAAATAAATACGCTTAAACCCATCAGATGACGTAGATAAAGCAACACCGGCTGCCTCACTAGCCACCAACACAGGCACACTTTTACTCTCCAGCGCTGCTTGGCTGACATCATTACGCCGCGAATGCGGCATATCAAAGCGGGTATTAATATTCGAGAGTAAAGGATGCGTGCGATTTAATACCCGGTGGCTATACACCCCAAAGAGTTTTTCTGCCAGCGGTTCTCGCTTGAGGCCATAAAAATGTTCAAAGGCAGCATGCGATGCCAAGCATGAACAGAGCACTGAGGAAACATGCAGATCTGCCCACGCCAACACGTCTCGAGTGTGTGGCCAAAACGGCTCATCAGCAAAATCATCGTGCACCGGGTTTGTGCCGGTGACAATTAGCGCATCAAGCCCTTCCGCTTTAATCGTATCAAACGATTCATAGTTCTGATCAATATAGGCCTGCATCTCTTCACTACGCGGCACACCAGGGACAGTAAAGATATGCACATAAAACTGCGCAATGCGGTTACAGTTGCCAATGAGGCGTAAAAACTGTCGTTCAGTGGCTTTTAGCGCGCCATCAGGCATGATATTGAGCAAGCCAATATGGAGTTCGCGAATATCCTGATGCAAGGCGCGCTCAACGTCGAGCACTTCCTGCCCTTCAGCGCGAATTCGCGCCAAGGATTCCAAATCACGATGCGCTACTAAAGGCATGGCTCCTCCCTTGTTCGGCACAGGCGCGCGCTAACAGTTCGTCAAAATCCGCGCCATCGCGCACCAACCAAACCTCTCGCGCTTCCAGCTGCACGCCAGCACGCGCTAATAATTGGTTAAAGCGCTGTTGGCGGTGTTGCAGCATTTGTGGGGTGACAAAGCGCAAAAATGCATCCGCCTCAAAATCATTAGCCTCAGCCATGCCTGATTCGCTTTTAAAACCCTCAATCATCTGCTCTAAAAACTGTGGGTCGTAGCACATCGGCTTAGGATAAGCGATCGCGCGGTCTTTAAGCTCTTCACTTAAGCTATCATCGGCGTGAATATACACCGGCAGCGTTTGGCTACAGATAAAATCCATCAAAGGTTCATCATCAATATATTCCACCAAGCTGCCGCCGGCATCATTGATAAAGCCACAATAATCACCTTGCTCAGCGGCCTGGGCGCGCAAGGTCGCAAAATCGAGCATCGCTCGCTTTTCTGCTGCCGCAAAAAGTCTTTGTCGCGCGGTAAAGGTCGTATAATCATGGCCATCTTTGCCTAATTTACCGATAAACGCCGACAAAGCGCGCAAATTATCAGCAGTGATGTGCGCTTGCATCGTGAGCGCTTGCGCGTTAAAAAGTGAGGCGAGCAGCGGTTGCTGTCGCGCCACCTCTTCAAGCCAATGATTGATTTCATCGTATAAATACTGCGTGGCGATACGGTAATCACCAGAATAATGAAACCAACCACTATCGATAAGGGTATGACTTAGCGTGGTTTTACCCACTCCAGAAGTCCCAAGCAGTGTGATTGAGCGATGCACGTCAACCACCTTGCTGTGCAAGCTTGAGTGCTTCGGCGACGGCATCCACGTGCCCGGCCACTTTAACTTTTCGCCACGCGCGCACCACCTGGCCTTGTGAGTTGAGTAAAAAGGTCGAGCGCTCGATACCAAAACCTTTTTTGCCAAACAGCGTTTTTTCTTTGATGACGTCAAACGCGCGGCATAAGGTTTCATCGGGGTCGCTAATCAGCGCAAACGGAAAATCTTGTTTCGCTTTAAAGCGCTCGTGTGAGGCGATTGAATCGCGTGACACGCCAAAAACCTGTGCATCGAGCACCGTAAAATCGGGGTAACGGTCGCGAAAATCGCAACCTTGCGTGGTGCATCCCGGCGTGGCGTCTTTAGGATAAAAATACAGCACTGTCCACTGCCCGGATAAATCAGCCACGCTAAAGCTGCTTTCACCGGTACATGACCACTGTTTCCCTGCTAAAGCTTCGAGATTAACGTGTTCTGCCATAACTGAGTTCCTCAACGTTTTTTGCCATTGTGCCTTAAAGCGTTAGTTAAGCCAATACGCTTTGTCCGGCCACATACACGGCCAAACCAACTCCAATACTAAGCAACGGTTGTCGCGTGCGGTGTTCAACCAACACCACCAATAATAGTGCCAGCGCGCTGATCGAACCTTGCGCTGGCTGCGACCATTTAAGCGATAGCGCCGCATAGAGCGCTAAAATCACCATCATCCCCGGCGGCATGACTTGTCCGAGAAAGCGAAAGATACCGTCGTAGCGTTTAGCCACACGCATCAAGGCAAAGGGAAAGGCGCGCAAAACAAAGGTGAGCGATGCTGAGATAACAATACCGGCGAGTAAATACAGCGAAGATTCAGACATAACGCGCCCTCGGATGCCAGATCAGCAACACAAGAAAACCCACGATCGCCATACTCAACATTTGATCGTCAAATAAGGCAAAGGCGAAAATCATCGCCACTAACCCCATCAACATCGCCAAGCGTCGATTGTGGTGATAGAAATGCGCCTGCGCCAGTACGACAAACAGCGCGGACAAGGCAAAATCAAAGCCAATGACTGACGGCGGAATGAGCATCCCCAGCCCTAAGCCTAAAGCACTGCCGAGCACCCAATAAGACTGACACAACAGCTGAATGCGCAACAACAATGCCCCATCAGCGTCCTCACCCTGCTGCGCAACCAGAGAATACGCTTCATCGGTAAGCGAAAACATCGCGTAATATCGTGCCCAACGATAAGACAATAATGCCGCAACCGGATACGACAGGCCATAAAATACATGGCGCACATTCACCGCCAAAGTCACTAAAGCAATCTGCGCCAAGTCTGCACCAGCTGCAAAGAGACCAACCAATAAAAACTGCATCGCCCCGGCATAGAGCAACACACTGGCAAGCAGCCCATACGCCCAGGGTAAATCTGCCTTAACCCATAATACGGCGTAGGCCATACCAAGCGGCAAATACCCCATCATCACCGGCAGCGACAACACCAAGGCCTGCCGCCAAAGATTGTGTTTCATCTTTTCAGCCTAAAAAACAGGCAGTATAGCCAAAAGGCTCGTCAAGACACAGCCCACCATTGCTTAACGTTCATCAATAGTCTATTTATTGGTAATAATTTGCCGCAAAGCGCATGAGCATGCTTTAATAGAAACTTGCTTAACACGATATTAATCCATGCAGCATACTCGCCTACCATTGCGCGCCCACCTTTTCCAACTTGCTTTAGCAGCAATGGTGATTGTTTTTGTCGTGTGGATCGGTAGTAATGTGCAGGGCAATTTAAGCCGTATCGGGCAACACATCAGCTTTGATTTCCTCTCAGATCCAGCGAACTTTCCGGTCAGCCAATCACTCATTCGCTATGACAGCAGCGACTCTTATCTACGCGTATTTTGGGTGGGTCTACTTAACACCTTACTCATCTCCGCCTTATCGGTCATCACCGCCACGTTGATTGGCGTTGTGATTGGCATCATTCGTATCTCACCTAACTGGTTACTGCGCAAACTCGCCGCAGTCTTTGTTGAGGTTTTTCGCAACGTCCCTTTATTGCTACAGCTGTTTTTTTGGTATTTCGCCGTCCTCGCGGTCCTACCTTCACCACGCACGAGCGATTGGGTGTTAGGTTGTGATGCCGAAAACAGCTGTCTCGCCGCATTAACCAATCGAGGACTTGATCTCGCCAAACCACTATGGACGCAAACCACATTAATTGCCGTGCTTCTCGCGCTGGTCAGTGTCGGCGTGATGGTCATTTTATGGTGGCTAGCGAAACGCCACCAACAGCAAAGCGGCAAACGCTGGCGCCTATGGCCATGGTTTATCGTCCTGCTCGCCATTGCACCGCTATTTTGGTTTAGTCAAATGGGCGCTGATGATTACAGCCTGCCCCAGCTCAAGGGTTTTAACTATCGTGGTGGATTAACGATTCTGCCAGAGCTTGCTGCGCTCTGGTTAGCGCTCACTTTATACAGCGCCGCCTATGTCGCCGAATACGTGCGTGCTGGCATTCAAGCAGTGAGCAAGGGTCAATACGAAGCCGCTGCCGCGATTGGTCTGGGTAGTGGCTTAAGTATGCGTTTGGTGATTTTGCCCCAGGCGCTACGTGTGATCATTCCGCCACTAACCAATCAATACCTCAATATTGTCAAAAATTCTTCACTCGCAACCGCGATCGCCTATCCCGATTTAGTGTCGGTATTTACTGGCACCGCGCTTAACCAAACCGGTCGCTCGATTGAGATTATTGTCATGACGATGGCGGTCTATCTCACCATCAGCCTGATCATTGCCCTGTTGATGAATACCTATAATCGCCGTAAACAGTTGGTCAGCCGATGAACGAAGAGCACGTTGAGTATTTACCCAACCGCAAACCGCCAGCCATTGACCGCGGAATCATCGCCTGGTTGCGCCATAACCTATTCTCATCGTGGCTCAACACAGCCCTAACCCTGATTAGCCTCTACGCACTGTATCGCATCATGCCGCCATTGCTTGATTGGGTCTTATTTAGCGCCAATTTCCGCGGAGAAAGCCGCGAGGCTTGCGATAGCGGCGGCGCGTGTTGGGTCTTTATTGCCAATCGCTGGCAGCAGCTGATGTATGGCTTTTATCCAACAGATGCGCGTTGGCGAGTCAATGTGGTCTTTTTAGTGCTCTTACCGCTGGCTGTACTGGCGATTGTGCTGAGCAAGGGTAATAAACGCTTTTATGCAATCGTTGCGACGATGGTTTTGATGCCGATTGTTTCTTGGACGCTGCTCAAAGGCGGCACACTGGGCTTAAAAACCGTACCCACCTCGCTTTGGGGCGGCATGATGCTTACCTTAGTCGTCTCTTCAGCCGGGATTTTATTTTCCCTGCCGCTGGGGATTTTATTGGCGCTCGGCCGTCGTTCAAGGCTGCCAGTGATTCATTGGCTATGCACCGCGTTTATCGAACTCTGGCGAGGCGTGCCGCTGATTACGGTATTGTTTATGGCCTCGAGCATGTTGCCGCTGTTTTTGCCCGGCGGTTTATACGTTGATAATCTGGTGCGTGCGCTGATTGGCGTGGCGCTTTTTGCTTCAGCGTATATGGCGGAGGTGGTGCGCGGCGGTCTGGCGGCGATCGATCGTGGTCAGTACGAAGCGTCAGATAGTATTGGTCTCAGTTATGTGGCGAAAATGCGTTTAATCATCTTGCCGCAGGCGCTACGCACTGTCATCCCCGGCATCACCAACACCTACGTTGGCCTGCTCAAAGACACCACCTTAGTGTCGATTATTGGCTTGTATGATTTTCTTGGTATTGTCCATTCTGCCTCACAAGATCCAGAGTGGTTAGGCTATGGCATTGAAGGCTACGCCTTTACCGCACTGGTTTATTTCCTGATTTGTTATGGCATGAGCCAAACCAGCTACACCCTCGAACGCTATTTTTCACCGGAGCGCCGCAAGTGAACGACCCTATTATTCACATCGAACACCTCAATAAATGGTACGGCAACTTTCACGCTTTAAAAGACATCAACCTGAGCGTTGAAAAAGGTGAACGCCTGGTGATTTGTGGACCTTCTGGTTCGGGAAAATCGACGCTGATTCGCTGTATTAACTTACTCGAAGACTATCAAGAAGGCCGCATTCATGTGGCTGGTGAGTTGCTCAATAAATCAGCCAAACAAACGCGCAACTTACGCCGTAAAGTTGGTATGGTGTTCCAGCAATTTAATCTGTTTCCACACCTCAGCATCCTCGATAACCTCACCCTTGGCCCGATTTGGGTCAATAAACAACCTAAACGCGAGGCAGAGGCTAAAGCACGGCAAATTCTCGAACGCGTTGGTATTGGTGAACAGGCAGAAAAATACCCCGGACAACTTTCCGGCGGCCAGCAGCAACGGGTGGCGATTGCGCGTGCGCTGTGTATGGACTGCGATGTGTTGCTCTTTGATGAGCCTACCTCAGCGCTTGATCCAGAAATGATCAAAGAGGTGCTTGATGTGATGATTGAACTCGCCGAAGACAGCGACATCACCATGCTGTGTGTGACCCATGAAATGGGCTTTGCCCGCCAGGTAGCCGATCGGGTGATTTTTATGGATAAAGGCGAGATTATGGAAACCGCTCCACCAGAGCAGTTTTTCACCAATCCAGAGCACCCTCGCGCGCAAGCATTTTTAAGCCAGTTGATTCACCACGGCTAGGCGCGCTACCCTAAGCGTTGAACCTTGCACCATCAAAAGGAGTTAACCATGAGTCAGTTTATTCTCACCAGCCCGACCATCAAAGACGGCGATACGCTCCCGAATACCCATGTTTTTAACGATTGGGGCTATAGCGGCGATAATCAATCGCCAGAGCTTCATTGGCAAGGCGCACCGGAAGGTACAAAAAGTTTCGCTATTTCCTGCTATGATCCCGACGCACCGACCGGTTCAGGTTTTTGGCACTGGTATGTGATTAACCTACCTGCTGATTGCACCCATCTTAAAGCAGGCGCGGGTAACCCAGCGTCCCCGCAGCTACCAAGCGGTGCGCGGCAAATGAACAACGACATTGCGCAAAAAGCTTTTGTTGGCGCGTTTCCGCCACAAGGTGATAAGCCACACCGCTATATTTTTACCGTCTATGCGCTTGGTGTCGATCGACTCGAATTGCCAGAGAACGCAACGACCGCGTTTGCTGGATTTAATGTGCTCGGTAACACCCTCGCGCAGGCAAGCTTTACCGCTTACTACGGCCGTTAATTAATCGGTAAAACTCAGGGTGATGCTGCTTAGCGATTGGCGCGTTGGCGACGCATTTCTTTAGGATCAGCGATTAAGGGTCGATAAATCTCGACCCGATCACCATCGCGCAGCACCGTATCGGGCTCACACGGCTGGCTGAAAATCCCGTATTCTGCATCGGTCAAATCTAACCCCGGGAAAAAACGCACAATCCCTGAGCGCGACGCTGCCTGCTCCGCGGTGATCCCTTCATTGGCTATTATACGGATGATTTTTTGTCGCTTCGGTTCAGCATAAGCCACTTCCACTTGTAGCGTATCAGCCATAAATCACCTTGGCGCGCTTGGCAAAACACTCAACCATAGTGTTCGCCATATATTCCATCAACCCACCTAAAATCGGTGCTAACAGAAAAGGAACTTCAAATTCCATACGGTAATCCACCACACAGCCGCCATCACCACTCGGGGTAAAATTCCAGCGACCATTGAGCTTTTTAAAAGGCCCTTCGACCAGCTCAATGCTCATCCAGTCTGGATAGTGATAGCGGTTACGGGTAGTAAATGTTTTACTAAAGCCCCCTTTTTGCGCAGTGAGGGTACCGATAATTTCTTCATCATCGTATTTTTCAAGCTTCGCTGCGCTGCACCAAGGTAGAAATTCTGGGTATTTATCGACATCAGCGATTAAGTCAAACATTTGCGCTGCCGTATGTGGTAATTTTTTCGACTTGCGGATTTGTGGCACAATAGCGTCCTTTACTGACAGTGTCTTAACCAGGACATTGTAAAACCACAACCCAGACGACACAACATGAGTAAGAAAAAGCCAACGCACGACAACAACATTGTGACCAATAAAAAAGCGTTTCACGATTATTTTCTCGAGGAACACTTTGAGGCAGGTATTGCCTTAGAAGGCTGGGAAGTCAAAGCGTTACGTGCTGGGCGCATTCAGATCAAAGAAAGTCATATTTTAGTGAAAAATAGCGAAGTCTTTTTATTCGGCGCCTACATCAATCCGCTACCGGCAGCGTCTACGCATGTGCTCGCAGATCCTTCACGCACACGCAAACTGCTGTTGCATCGTCATGAAATCAGTAAGCTGATTGGTGCGGTGGAGCGCGAAGGCTATACGCTGGCGCCAGTAAATCTGTATTGGAAAAATGGCTATGTTAAGGTCAACATCGCCATTGCTAAAGGTAAAAAATCGTTTGATAAACGTGCGGTCAAAAAAGACCGCGACTGGCAGCGGCAAAAAGCCCGAGTGATGAAAGCGAATAATCAATAATAATCGTTCATCACACCCTAACCACTAATCGCTATATAGGAGGCACGATGAGTCATGAAATCATCCAGCTGATGGTCGAAGACCATGATAACTTTATTCATATCATCGCGGATCGAAACAGCGGTGAAGCAGCAGTTGTTGATCCGGCGTGGGATGCTGAAGGGATTGCCGAAGTACTCGGTGATGAAGGGCTTTCCTTAACCGCAATTTTAATCACCCATTCCCACCACGACCATGTGAATGCTGTTCATGAACTGCGCGCTGGTAATGATCAAGTAGCCGTCTTTATCAGCGAATTGGAATATCCTGCTTGGCCAGACTGTCCTGAAGACGCCATCTTGGTTAGCGATGGTGATGAAATTACCTTTGCTGGCACAACCATTGGTGTCATCAGCACCCCAGGACACACCGTTGGTGGATGCTGTTACCATATCGGTAATGATTTGATTACCGGCGATACCCTATTTATCTATGGCGCAGGCCGCGCAGATCTTAAAGGCAGCGATCCACATAAGCTATTTAATAGCTTGCAAAAGCTTAAAAAGCTGCCTGAAGAAACGCGCATTTGGGTCGGACACGACTACGGCAGCACCCAAACGGCCACCTTAGGCGAGCAATTTGCGCATAATCCGTTTATGATGATCGAGAACGAAGCGGATTTTGTGCGTTATCGTCTAGAGCTAGCCGCCAAAACGCGCAGCCAACCGTATCAACCCATAGAAAAAGAAGCGCTCGACGCTGTTTTGGAGGACGCATGAGTATCCATAAACAAGACAACGCCTTTGTCTACCAAAATGACGGTGGAGAAAACTTGGCCAAGATCACCTTCCGCCCGCAAGGCGATGGTGTGATTGTTGCCGATCATACCTTTGTTGATCCCAGCTTACGTGGCCAAGGCGTGGCAGGACAATTGCTTGACGCACTCGCTGACTATGCGCGCGAAGAGAATCTAAAAATACAGGCTCAATGCAGCTATGTGGTAAGCGCTTTTCAGCGTTACGACCGCTATGATGACGTCAAACATGGATAAACGTTGGGCCTGGTGGCTGTATTATATTGGCGCTGCACTGTGGAGTGCTTTATGTTTATACGGGCTTTTTGATATTGCGCTCAACGCTGAAGCCGCACAACGTTTTGCGCTTGAACGTGAGCAGCTGATTGCCGGATTTGCTTTAGTCGGCCTGCTTTCGTGGCTGCCGCTGCTTATCTACTACTTACGGCAAAAAAGCCCCAGACAATTAACCGTCCAACAAACCTTCGACCGCATGAATAAAGAGTTTCATAGCTGGATTGAAGAGGAAGAACGCAATCATCGCCACAACAAGCGCGATTAGCACTGCCTTAACAGCTTACCGTATTCAGGCAACAGCGCCGCCGCAAGGTTTAGCTGCCCAATCAGCACCCCATCGCCTTCTTCCGGTAACGCACCAAGCGCCGCGTCTAACCGCTCTTGCGCGGCACTGAGCTTTGTTGGTTCAGCGGCAAACTGATCAAGTACATCAGCTAACGCCTCACAAGCTTCTTGGTATGGTGCAAACGCTGCCGCCTCAATCGGTTCAATTTGCCCACGATACGCGCCTAAGGCAGAAAGATAACCCAATAACCGATAATGGCATTCAAGTAGATTGCGCGCATGAACGGCGCGATCGCCATAGCGTTCAGAATTATCGTGCATCTCGTTGCTTAATTGGGCCAGCGTTGCGGCATGCTCATGCACACGACGCCGCGCACTGCGATAGCACACATCATCATCGCTACCACGCTGAAATTGACCAATCACCACATGCACATAACGCCCTAAACTGTTTAACGCACGCTGGGCAATATCCGATAAGTGTTGAAATTTCCAATCCGGCCACCAATACACCACGCACAACCACGCCATCGCCGCACCGAGCAACGTGTCAAAAATACGCGCAACAATCGTGCCGGATACATCAATACCGATTAACGAAAACCCGACCAATACTTGCAGGGTAATAAAGAGTGTCGAAAAGCTGTAATTACGTGCGCGAAAATAAAAGAACAACACATTGGCAACCACCATAATCATCAACATCGTGTTCACAGACGGCGAAATCAGCGGCACTAATGCACCAATAAATACACCAAACAATGTGCCGATAATCCGTTGTGCCATCCGTTTTTGCGTCGCACTATAATTAGGCTGCAGCACAAACAATGCGGTTAAAAAGATCCAATAGCCAAGATGGAGGTCAAACAAATGCACAATCACCGAACTGACAAACGCCAAAACGGCCACGCGCACCGCATGACGAAACACCCCGGAGCCACGATTTAACTGATCACGCACACGTCGCCAAGCAACCTGCCAGGTAAGCGCATCTTGTGAGGCAATGCGTTGGTCAAGCACATGACGCGTACTCTGCGCCATTGGTTTGCTTAGGCGTGCTAATTGTCGATTAACCTCTTCTAAATTAGCCAGCAATCGTGGCAGTGCTGTTTGCCAACGGGCCTTGACCTCATGGCGTTTACACGCGGTTTTTACCCCGTCCATCGCACGACGTAACTTTTCTGGATAGCTTGGCAGGCGTTCATCATCGAGCGCTTGTGCGACACCGGCAAACACTTGCCCCTGCAAACGCACCAGCCGCTCAAGGCGAAATAACACCTCGCTATCGGCTAAATCAGCGGCAAATGCGGCGTAATCAACGTGTGCCGAGGTGAGACGCTCGTGAATATCTTGTGCGACAAAATAATCGCGTAATTGGCGTTGGGTGCGTACCGTTGCCGACTGCCCTGCTGCGCGATAAAACAACGCATCACGGCATTGATTAAACGCTTCGGTAAGTTCATGATTTTTATCAGCCAGCGTTAATTGCACTTGCCCCACGCTATCGATTTCATCCGCTTCAAATAATTGCGCTTTGAGTTGTCCATAGCTCGCTAATGACCGATAAGCTTGCGCTAGGCGATGTTGCACTGGACGACTCGGTGAAACGATATGTAAGAGCAGCGTCATTAACTGATGTAACAATGCACCACAGCAAATCATTAGTGGATTGAGATACCAGCTCAGCCCGAGATGCGCGGTTAATAGCGTATAAAGTGAGACAACCAATGTGCCAAAGGCCAAGGTACGAAAGCGGGTATCAACCGCGGCAAACATCGTCAGGCCAAACGATAATCCGGTCAGCAGCAGCGTTGAGATGATGGGACGGTCAATCGAGAGTTGCATCAATAAAGACGCACAGGCAAAGCCAATCAGCATATAGCCGGCGTTAATCACCCGCCCTTTGACGCGATGATCCATCTCCACCATACCACCGGCAATAATCCCTAAAAACAAGGGGACACTGTAGCTCGGACGATCCGTTGCCGCGATCACCACCCCCGCGGTGATAAAGCTAAACGCTGGTGGTAACACAACCAACCACGTTCTCGACAATCGCCAGCGCGCGCGTTTTTTTGGTCGTAATCGGGCGGAAAAATCAAACATGCGTTTTATCGCTAAAAATCAGAATGTAGCAGTTTTAGAGCAGCGCGTCACGCTCTTTGTGATCAACCCAACAAAAACGCCCGCGAAAATCTTCGCAGGCGTAAGGATTCGAGAGCATAACCGCATGGGCCGCTTAACCGTTTGCCCTTGAACCGAAAGGTTCAAGTGGGCGTCTCAGTCAGCCTTTGGGCTTTTCACTCAAGGTGAACTTGCTCGCCCGGCTGCGTCTGACTCCCAGGCACTAAGTAATTAGGGTCAAGGGGTCTTTAGGAAACGCAAACCCAGCAGTTATGCTGTACGTTGACTATACGCTACCTGCGCAATCTTGTAAAGCGGCTTTATAATAACGCCACACACATCAAAATACTTCGCGTAATAGTGATTGACACGTAACACTAACCAGTGGAATAACCTGATGTCCGAGAGTTATTACCCAGTTCTTTAAGCTACGATAGCAATCTCTCTAAACCTTAAAAAATCGCATTCATCATTAAAAAGGCAATACTAGCGATTGCGGCAGCGGCAGGCAAGGTAATCACCCACGCCAAGGCAATAGGTTTCATTAAATTCCAATTGGCATTACGGTTAACTAAACCAATACCAAGCACAGCGCCTACTAAAATATGCGTACTCGACACAGGCAACCCCATAATGGATGCCAGCATGACTACCGAAGCAGCCGAAAGCTCCGCAGAAAAACCTGATGCGGGGTGCATTTTTGCCAAATTTGTACCTACAGTCGCAATGACTTCTTTTCCAATAAACCATAACCCGGCAACCAACGCGATACCAAAGGTAACCATTGCCACAGTAGGCACTGGTGCCTGAGTAGAAATATTATTGGTTTTCAATACATCAAGAATGGCGGCAAAAGGACCGATGGCATTAGCGATATCATTTGAGCCATGACTAAATGCGAAACCTGCAGCAGTAAATACCTGCATCCAACTAAATAACAAGAAAGTCGCTTTAGCAAGATTCTTGCTTTGCAAAGTTTTCGCATAAATAAAGGTTGCCATCCATACCGCCGCCCCCACCATCGCCATAATCAGATAGTTATTTAGCGAGGTAAGCCCAAGATCAAGATGTTTTAAGCCTTTAAACAGTAACATCGCCGAAATAATCATCGCACCAAATGATGCCAACATAGGCACCCATTGTTGCAACGCACGATGCGCATGTACATCAGATTTTTCTTGCTCAATGGTATGCAGTTCTCGGTAATAATCGGATTCTAAATCTTCTGGGTCGTAGTCGCTGTCAGAGTATGTGCGTGCATCACGTGCCATCTCGCTGGTATAGGCGATTTGCTGTAGCTCAGATAAGCGTTCAAAAGCTTTTTTATGTGATTTTTTTAACGCTTTTTTCTTTTTCTTGATGTCTTTGAGTTTGACATCTGCTGCATCGTTAAAATTAAGAATATGTTTTTTAATTTGTCCAAAAAGCACGTATGACATTGTGCCACCAAGTACGGGTGAAAGCACCCAAGACACAGCAATCGCACCGATCTTATTCCATTGCACCAAGTCCGCCGCACTAGCGCCAGATAACATAAAACCCAAGGTAATAGATGCACCAACAATCCCACCAATAATTGAATGCGTGGTGGAAACTGGCCAGCCTTTCCTCGTAGCAAAGAGTAACCAAAACGCTGCCGCAACTAATGCTGAAGTCATGATGAAAACAAATTGCAAAGGTTCCATTGTGACAGAAGATAAATCGACAATCCCTTTGCGGATGGTGTCAGTGACTTCCCCACCAGCAATTACCGCACCGCTCACTTCAAATACTGCGGCTACAGCGAGTGCCTGAGTGATGGTCAGCGTACCCGCCCCCACACTGGTACCAAAAGAATTAGCAACGTCATTACCACCAATGTTAAACGCCATAAAAATGCCGAATAAACTGGCGAAGATAAAAATTAATACCTGGTGGTACTCGGTATAATTTAGCCCCCACCACATAAAGTAGGATGTAATACCGATTAACAAAATCGCAAAAAATAGACTTAAACGAGAAATACCAGTAAATCCTTGCAGTTGTAGCGTCTGATTCATAGTTTGTCCTTAGTGTTAAGTAACAAAACGAACCATAACGATAGAATATGACCAAATTATTACATCAATGTAAAATACCAGTCGCACCAAAATAACTTCTATGAATTAAACGCATAACGTTATGAGAAAAAACACCGCATGGGTGGTTGACGTTTGCCTGAGCCTCGCGCACAATAGTCCCACGCGCTGATTTGTTCCCGGATTGCTGGCGCGACTGAAGAAATCGAGCTAAAAGGGATCGCTTAACTGACTCACGTCATTCTCTTCAGTCCCCGGCTTTTCGCCAATCAGCATCAACACAACTTAGATTTTTGACCGCGTGGTCAAAAAGACGATGATTTTGGGACAATGATTAAATTATCCAACATTAGTAAAACCTACACCCACGCAGGACAAACCATCCATGCGTTAGACGGCGTCAACCTTGAGGTTGAGCGTGGGCAGATTTATGGCGTGGTCGGACAAAGCGGCGCTGGCAAAAGCACCCTCATTCGCTGCGTGAATCTTTTAGAGCGCCCAAGCGCCGGCACAGTGACCGTTGATGGCAAAGAGCTCACCGCGCTCACCCCACAACAACTGCTTAAAGCGCGCCACGAAATGGGCATGATTTTCCAGCACTTCAACTTGCTTTCGAGCCGTACGGTTTATGACAACATCGCCCTGCCGCTTGAGCTCATTGGCGAAAGTAAACGAACAATCAACGAAAAAGTACGCCCGCTTTTAGCGCTTACCGGCTTAGAAGATAAGGTGCGCCATTACCCATCACAACTCTCTGGTGGACAAAAGCAACGCGTGGCGATTGCCCGCGCGCTCGCCAGCGATCCGAAGGTTTTGCTTTCTGATGAAGCGACCTCGGCGCTCGATCCAAAAACGACTGAATCGATTCTAGAGCTATTGCGTGATATCAACGAGCAATTAGGGCTAACGATTTTGATGATTACCCATGAAATGGAAGTGGTGAAAAAAATCTGTCACCGTGTCGCGCTGATTGAAGACGGAAAACTCGTTGAGACCAATCATGTGGAAGCCTTTTTCTCGCAGCCACAATCAGAATTAGGGCGTAAATTTATCGCACAAATCCAACAATTCGACTTGCCGCCGAATATCGCGAGTAAATTGCGCGAACAAGGCAGCCACCCGGTGGTCAAGCTGGCGTTTCATGGCGATAACGTCGATACCCCACTGCTCTCTCACCTCACCCGCACTTTTGATATTGATGTGAATATCATTCAAGCAAAGGTTGAGCACATCCGCAGCAGTAATCTTGGCTTGCTGATTGCCGAACTTGAAGGCAGCAACGAACAAAATCAGGCAGCGCTTGAGTATTTGCGCGCTCAACCGATTGAACTGGAGGTACTCGGTTATGTCGAGCCAACTCATTAATCTCTTACTCACCGCCACTTGGGATACGATCTATATGGTCGGGGTCAGCGGCCTGTTGAGCGCTGTATTTGGCATCCCGCTTGGGGTGATTTTATACATCACCCGTAAAGGCAAGTTCTACGCCAACCCGTGGATTAACTGGCCATTGGGGATTGTAGTTAATATTGGGCGCTCGATTCCATTTATCATTTTGATTCTCTACATTATCCCATTCACCAAACTCTTAGTCGGTACGTTTATCGGCAATACCGCAGCAATTGTACCGCTCACCATCAGCGCGATTCCTTTTGTCGCGCGTATGGTTGAAGGCGTGTTGGTGGAAGTGCCGGGTGGTTTGGTTGAAGCCGCGCAATCGATGGGCGCTACCCCGCTACAAATCATCCGTAAAGTGTTACTCGCTGAAGCCACCCCGGGGATTATCAACGCGATGACGATTACCTTAATCGCGCTGATTGGTTATTCGGCGATGGCTGGTGCCGTTGGCGCTGGCGGGCTGGGTAAGGTGGCCATTTCTTACGGCTACCAGCGCTATAACATCGAAATCATGAATTACACTGTCATCATCTTGGTGCTGATGGTGCAAGGTGTGCAAAGCCTCGGCGATTATCTCGCCAAACGCTTTGATCATCGTTAATACTGTTCATTTCAACTTAAGGAGCTTAATATGAACACTGTCAAAACTCTATCTTTAGCCATTATCGCTGCGCTCAGCTTTAGCGCGCACGCTGACACTTTCAAAGTCGGCACTATGAGCGGCAAAGAAGCTAATTTGTTATACGCGGCCCAAGAGGAAGCGAAAAAACAATTTGATTTAGATGTTGAAGTGGTGGAATTCGATGATTACGTCACCCCAAACATCGCGCTTGCTGACGGCTCAATCGACGCGAATGCGTTCCAGCACGGCCCTTATTTAGACACCATGGTTCAAGAGCGCGGCTTTGATTTAGTCGCGGTTGGTAACACCTTTGTTTACCCAATCGGTGCGTACAGCGAAAAAATCGAAAGCTTCGATGAGCTTGAAGATGGCGCAAGCATCGCAATCCCGAACGATCCTTCAAACGGCGCACGTACGCTGATCCTGATGGATAAAGAAGGCTTGATCACCTTAAAAGACAACACCAACCTTGAAGCCTCTGTGCTTGATATCAGCGAAAACCCGCACAACTATGACATCAAAGAAGTCGATGCGGCGCAGCTACCGCGCGTACTCGATGAAGTGGATGTGGCGTTTATCAACTCAAACTACGCAGTTGACGCGGGCTTAGTACCAACCAAAGATGCAATTTTGCGTGAAGCGGAAGACTCTCCGTATGTGAATATTATCGTCACCCGCACCGAAGACAAGGACAAAGAAGCAGTTAAGCAATTTGTCCAGGCCTATCAAACAGAGGCGGTAGAAAAAGCGGCTGAGGAAGCGTTTAAAGGCGCAGCAGTTAAAGGCTGGTAAATCGTACTACCAACCTCTAAGCATGAGCGGCGGGCAATCCGTCGCTCATGATCATTAACTTAAATAGTGGCAACGCCTCGATATCCACCATCAAAATGCCGAAAACTTACGGTTTAATCGCGATTTTTAGCACACCATCGCGTTGATGAACAAATAAGTCATAAGCATCGACAATATTGTCTAACGCGTATTCATGAGTAACCAATGGTTTTAAATCCACACGCCCAGACGCCAGTACATTCATCAAACGACGCATGCGTTCTTTACCACCCGGACATAATGCCGTATTAATCTTATGGTCCCCTAAACCCGCGGCAAATGCTGAAAGCGGGATGGTTAAATCTTCAGAATACACGCCCAAACTGGACAATGTACCTCCCGGTTTTAATACACGAAGCGCCTGCTCAAAAGTGACTTGCGTGCCTAATGCTTCAATAGATGCATCCGCACCACGCCCACCGGTAAGCTTCATCACTTCATCAACCACATCAACTTCTTTAAAGTTTAAGACCACATCTGCGCCAAGATGTTTGGCCATCTGCAAACGTGCATCATTACCATCAACGGCAATAATCATTGATGCGCCACGCAGTTTTGCGCCTGCGGTAGCACACAAACCAATCGGACCTTGCGCGAAAATCACCACGATGTCGCCAATGTTGATATTGGCATTTTCTGCGCCTTTAAAGCCAGTGGACATAATATCCGGACACATCAACACCTGCTCATCGCTCAGTCCATCGGGGATTGGCGCCAAATTGGCTTGCGCATCGGGTACCACCACATATTCTGCCTGCGCACCGTCGATAATATTCCCAAAACGCCATCCAGCGGTAGCTTTATAACCATGACACGAACAATGCTCATCTTTTTCTAAGTATGCACCATCCTGGCTGGGCAGACCATCTTGACACGGATAAGAAGTAAAACTTGGGCAAATCGCACCAGCAATGACCCGCTGCCCTTCGTGATACCCTTTAACATTGCTGCCGAGTTTTTCAATAATTCCCACAGGTTCATGCCCCACTGTCAGCCCTTTTGCAACAGGGTATTCGCCTTTGAGAATATGTACATCCGTGCCACAAATTGTGGTGGTTGTAATCTTGAGTAGCGCGTCATTAGGGCCGACATTTGGAACAGGCTTCTCATCAATTTCAATACGACCCGGCGCAATAAAAATCGCCGCTTTCATAGTCTTAGACATCACAACGCTCCTTTTTAGGGTTTACTCATCACAACCAATCATTACTCTCTCACAAGCCGAATGCAAGTAATTTTTATTAATGATTCTAACGACTTCTAACGCTTGTGGCGCAAAACTGAGCTCAAGCATCAACATTCACCACAGCACCACCTAAACGCTACTTTGATCCAACGATTAAGGGTACTAAAAATGTACGCACAGCGGTTTGTTATGATGCGTGATGATCTCCACATCGACGCCATAGAGTTCACTAATCGTTGCCTCGGTAAGCACTTCTTCAAGATATCCACTGACAAATACTCTGCCATGGCGTAAGGCGGTAATATAGTCTGCATAACGCGCCGCGTAATTGATATCGTGCAACACAATCGTAATCGTTTTCCCCCAATCATCAACCGCCAAACGCAAGGTTTGCATCAATTGACGCGCATGGAACATATCAAGATTGTTCAGCGGCTCATCAAGCAAAATGATGTCGGTGTCTTGAGCAAAAACCATCGCCACCAATGCACGCTGACGTTGCCCACCGGAGAGTTCATCAATAAAGCGGTTTCGGTAATCATTCAACTGAAAATACGCGCAAATTTCTTCGATACGTTGGTAATCCTCTTTGCGAGGACGACCTTTATGATAGGGATAGCGCGCAAACATCAACAAATCATCAATACTCAAGCGGCTGAGAAAATGGGTGTGTTGCTGCAAAATGGCCATTTTTTGCGCCATCTTATCGCTGTCGGTATGGCGAATATCCAGGCCATCAACAAAAATATCACCTTGTTGCAACGGCTCTAATCGAGCGATAAGGCGTAATAAAGTCGATTTTCCGGCACCATTCGGGCCAATAATCGCGCTTAATTGCTGTTTAGGCAGATTTAAGCTGATATCCTGCAACACAGGATGCTTGGCGTAGGTATGGTGGAGCTGTTTAACATGGATCATGCCCGTCTCCCGGATAATAAAATAAAGATAAAGACCAGGCCGCCTAAAAGCTCCACCACCACACTTAACGTAGCGGCAAAGCCCAGTGCACGTTCGAATAAGGTTTGACCAAGCACTAAGATCAGCATGGCAATGAATGCGGCAGCAGGTAGCAGAATGCTGTGGCGCGCACCGCTAAATAAACGATAAGTCAGCGCACTGACCAATAGGCCAAAAAACAGCACTGGACCCACTAAGGCAGTCGAAACCGCCACTAATGCGGCCACACAAATCATCAAACGGCTCATCGCACGGCGGTATTCAACTCCAAGAGTTATCGCGTTATCCCGGCCAAGCATCAGAATATCGAGAACATAGCGCATGCGCCAAATAGTGACCAAACATAGCGCGCTAAGAATGGCTGCGCTCAAAAGCAGCGTGTCATCGATATGGTTAAACTGCGCAAATGCCGCGCCTTGGAAGACGGCAAAATCTTCCGGACTGATCATCCGCGCAAATAGGCTGGTTAAACTACGGCAAAAGACCCCAAATACCACGCCAATCAGCAATAAACGGAATAAATCACGACTGAATTTGCGTAGCAGTAGACCAAAAAGCAACCATGCTGCCACACTCATTAACACAACATCGATCACAAATCGCCAGCGGACGTCCATTTGCGCGTAGTCGCCACCGCCCAATAGTGCAACTGAAACAATTTGCACCAATAAATATAAGGCGTCCAAACCCATTACAGAAGGTGTCAGGATACGGTTTTGGGTTAAGGTTTGAAAGACAATCGTCGCAATGGCTATGGTGCTGGCTACCAACATTAGCGCAAAGAGCTTTTTGCCCCGAAACGGTAAAAGAAAATCCCAGCTACCACGTGCCTGCCAGAGCATAAAGAGTATGGCCGATAAACATAACGCGCCCACAACGATACTCAGCCTTAATAAGTGACGACGGTGCACAGGCATTATGCTTGCCCCCGCATTGGTTTGAGCAAAAGATAAAGAAAGACTGCTGTACCGAATACGCCAAAGACCACACTGACTGGCACTTCATAAGGAAAACGGATTATGCGAGCAAGCACATCACAAAATAACAACAGTACAGCGCCGGTCCAAGCGACCCAAGGCAAACTCCGGCGAATATTATCACCCGTAAACCGACGGACAATATTAGGCACCACCAGACCAATAAACGGCACCATACCAACGCTGATTACCACCAGCGCCGTCATCAACGCCACCATACTCATAGCTGCCAATACCAAACGACGGTAAGGAATCCCGAGCGTTTGGCTCATTTGCTCACCCATACCAACAATCGTTAGACGATCAGCGAGCAGATAGAGCAATAGTGATGCTATCCCGCCTAGCCACAGCAGCTCATAACGCCCTTTCAATACGGCTGAAAAATCGCCGCTAAACCATATTTCAATAACCTGCAAAAGATCCGCTTCATAAGCAATAAACGTTGCTAAAGCGCCGAGCGCGCTACCATAAATAAGGCCAACCAACGGCAGCAATAAAGGATCATGAGGTGGGATGCGCCGCGCCATAGCCAAAAATAGCAACATACTGAGTAACGCACCCGCAATTGCCAGCGTCATTTTGCCTAACAGCGGCCAAGCAGGAAAAAAGAGCAAGGTCACCAGCAGACCTAAAGCCGCGCCTTGTGCAGTCCCTGCGGTAGAAGGCTCAACAAAGCGATTATGCACCACCATCTGCATCACCAAACCAGCAACCGCCATTGACGTTCCGGTAAGCACAACGGCGAATGTGCGCGGAAAACGACTGACAAACAGCACCGTTAATGCATCCGGATCGCTGATGTTTGCCCAGCTTAACTGGCTCACGCCGATAAACAGGCTGAGAACAAATAACGCCAGCAATAACGCCCACGCCATATAGACGCGGGCGCATATCTTCTTAAACAACGTGCTTAACGGTCTAAAACAGCTTCAATTTGTTGTAGCACACGCTCAATACCTTGCACACCACCGATCGCAATGTACATCGCAGCAGGATCAATATAGACAACCTGCCCTTTCTGCCATGCGGTTGTTTGCGCCACCAATGGATTATCCAGTATGGCTTCAGCAGCCGAGACATCGTCTTGACCAATCGCTGCAGCGCGATCAATGACTAATAACCAATCAGGGTTGGTATCAGCAATATATTCAAAAGAAACCGGCTCACCATGTGCAGAAGCATCTTTTTCACTTTCTACCAAGTTAAAGCCAAGCTCCTGACCTAACCAGCCGCCACGTGAATCCGGGCCATAGACCGCAATTTTTGGCCCACTGACCAACAACATCAACGCTTTATTTTCGGTCGGTACTTTTGCTGCCACTCGATCACGTAGCGCAACAAGACGCTCCTTAACAGCCTCTGCTTGAGTTTCCTTAGCAAAAACTTGACCTAAATCAGCCAGACGCTGTAAGGATTCGTTAAATAAATTTTCTCCGCTCAACGTAAGATCGGCCGCAGGGACAATCTGGGACACAGCGTCAAATTTAGCCGCAGAACGCGCAGCAACGACCACCCAATCTGGGGCTAAGGCATTCAGCGCTTCTAAATTGGGTTCAAATAACGTACCCACCACTTCTGCTTGGCTAAGATCCAAATAATCAACATACGTTTTATCTGGCACACCAGCAACCGCAACACCAATCGCATCAAGGGTATCAATTACACCAAGATCGTAGGCGGCCACTGTTTGTGGCTGATTGGGAACGTCAACCACACCGCGTGCACTACCTATCTCTGTTGCTTGCGCAGCGCCAAAAATTGCTAATGCGCTTAATAGTAAAGATTTTCTTAACATACAACCTCCTTAAGTCAGATAAAAGTAACTATCGCAAATTGAATTTAATCGTCACACTGGTCTGAAACGTTTGTCCATTTGGTGTTGGCTGGTAACGCCCAACGCGCGTTACAGCTTCTAATGCCGCACTATCTAAATTGCTGTTACCACTACTTGAACTCACCCCAACACCACGAATCGTCCCATCAGCCAGCACACTAAAACTGATCGTCGCTGCGCCGGTAATATTCATGCGCTCTTCACGGCGTGGATAGCGTTTATTGCGCTCTATTTGGCGTCCCAAACCTATTTTATAGCTCTTCCACACATCGGTTGATGTACCGCTTGATGTCCCAACATCACCAGCTTTGACTCCTGCTTGACCATTACCTGCTTGTGATCCTGAACCATTACCTGGAAGCGTTTGGATGGTTTGTGCCCCTTTTCCTGCTGTTGGTGTTGAAGCAGGTTGTGCATTAGCTGCCCCAGCATAGCTCAGATTACCGAAGGCTTTATCCTGTGACTCAGCTGGCTTCAGCTCTGGTTTCGGCTCTGGTTTCGGCTCTGGTTTCGGCTCTGGTTTCGGCTCTGGTTTCGGCTCTGGTTTCGGCTCTGGTTTCGGCTCTGGTTTCGGCTCTGGCTTCGGCTCTGGCTTCGGCTCTGGCTTCAGCTCTGGTTCCGGTTCCGGTTCTGGTTGCACTTCAGTAGGGCAAGGAACTAATATTGATTCACCCGGTACATCAGGATTTTTTTGTGTTACATAGCAGGGACCTTCCTCTTCTATTAGAGGCTCTGGTTCAGGTTCAGGCTCTGGCTCTGGCTCTGGCTCTGGCTCAGGTTCACGCACCCAATCCCAAGTAGTAATTTCTTCGCCCAAACTAGCTTCGGCTGGTTCTCGGTTGACCAACCAATACATCACAACTAAAACAATCAATAGATGAATCAATGCTGAAGTAGCAAAAGCAAGCAAACTGCGCATTACTCAGCCTTAGGCAAGGTCACTACTTGCACATTTTTCAAGCTATATTTGCGTAATAAATCACTAACTTGGATAAATTCATTAAATGCGGTTTGCGCATCAATTTTTAGCGTCACCGCCTGTTCATCACTCCAGAGCTCCATATTATCGGCAAGCATATCAAGATTAGTTTCTTGATCATTAAGATAATACCGCCCATCAGCAGTAATAGTGATCAGGCGTGAAATATCATCTGCACCAAGTGATGTGGCTGTCTGTGCTTCAGGCACATCAACCTTAATTTTCCCCTGTGAAATGAAGCTCGCTGTCATCAACACAATGGCCAATAAAACAAGCATGATGTCAATAAACGGGATAACGTTAATTTGATCAAACTTTTTCATGACAAATGCTCTTAACGCTGCTCATATAAAGATAGCCATTCATTGCGGCGCACGCTGATTTTACGCGAGAGCATGTTGTAGAACATCACAGAAGGAATCGCTACCAAAATACCCAACGCGGTTGCTTTGAGCGCCAACGCCAAGCCAATCATAATCTCACCAGCTTCAATATCGCCACCTGCTTGGCCCATATCGTAAAAAGTAATCAAAATACCAAGGACTGTCCCAAGCAAACCAACATACGGTGCATTTGCACCAACGGTATAAATTGGATTAAGATTCTTCTCCAAAGCAATATCAAGTTGGTGAATGTCACGATAGCGCTGCAAATTAATACGGTTTAAAAACCAAAAACGTTCTAAGGTTTTCCAGAGCATGATCAAGCTCATCAAACCAAGAATGATAAAAATAGCGAGATCTAGATGGGTTTTAAGGTATTCAATAGCATTCATAATAATCTCCAAAATTGACCCGCCACTATACTCTTGGCTATAGTCTAAGTAAATTATTCTTATTTAGATTATTGTTAATGTTTTGATTATCATTTAGTATATCGATCTCCCATTCCTCTGGAATCGCCATGACACGACAAAAACTTGTTTTTGCTATTGCACTCTGCTGCGCTTCTTTTGCACAAGCCACAACGCCTGAGCGCATTGTCTCAACCAGCGGCAATGCTTCAGAAGAGATTGCACGTTTCGGTCTCGCAGACCATCTGGTCGCCGTTGATACAACCAGCATCATTCCTATAGAGGTCATGAAAGACAAGCCCAAAGTAGGCTACCGTCGCCAACTATCCGCTGAAGGGATTTTGTCGATGAACCCTGATTTGGTCATTCTTGCCCCAGATGCCGGCCCGACTGCGGTGGTTAAACAGCTTGAAGGCGCAGGGATTCCCTTGTTTTACTTACAAGACGAGCAAACGCTCGCCGGGATTAATGCCGATATTAAGCGTTTAGGCGATGTGCTAGAAGTTGAACAAGAAGCGGAGGCTTTAATTGCCGAGCAGGTAGAACAAGCTGAAGCTCTAACAAAAAACATCGCAGCCTATCCGCGCACGCCTAAACTACTGATGCTGATCGATACAGGTGATGGCGCGCTCTTTGCTCTAGGCAAAGATAGTGCTGGCGCGCATATGACTGAGGTACTCGCTGGCGAGCCCTCACTAAGCTTAGATGGCATGAAACCTGTCTCTAAAGAAGCGCTACTCACTGACCAAGCCGATGTTGTTTTGCTTGCTACGCGCAATGATGCACGTGATTTAACGGTTATTAAACCATTAACCAGTGGTCGATATGACGCGCTTGATCATCACAAAGCGATGAGTAACGGTTGTGTGTTTCAAGTCAATATTATGAAAGCGCTGGGCTTTGGCCCTGATACTGCTGATGTTGCCAACACATTTGCCAAGCACATTAATGAGTGTCTCAATAAGAGTAACTAATATGGATAAAATTCTCACCAATAAAGAAGTACAACGCGCTACAACCTACACTACCAAGCAGGCAATGGTTGATTTGCGCCAGCACATGCTCTCAAGCTTTGCTGGTTCTTTGGCAACGATTTGTCGTGATGATCATCCGCTTACCGGCTATCCAGTGAGTTCTGTTGTACCATTTTTCCTCGATAAGAACTTTAATCCGATTATCCAGATTGCTAACGTTGCCGAACATACCCACAACGCTGATGCCAACCCCAAAGCCTCTATCTTTCTGCGCGAGCGCTATGATGGCGGCGATGTGCAAAAGCAGTGGCGTATTTGTATGGTTGGTGATTTACAGCGCGTACCCGCAGAAGATATCGAGGAGATTGCTGAGCAATACTACGCACACTACCCTCATGCGCGAACATTCAAGCGCATGCACGATTTTTTCTTTTTCCGTTTACACATTAAGAAATACCGCATTATCATGGGCTTTGGTGATATTCGCTGGATCGCAGGCGATGCCCCCTATCACCCCTGTCCATTTGACGCCGAAACCAAGCAACGCATGATCACGCATATGAACGAAGACCATATGGATGCCATGTGTCGCTATTTACGCGACATGAATATAGCGGTTAATGACGATGATGAAGTGACCATGTGCGCCATTCACCAATATGGCTTTGTCTTGCGTCATGGTGAAGCGCTCTATTTCGTGCCCTTTGCTGAGCAACCAAAAGACGCCACAGAAGTGCGTGAAGCCTTAGTGGCGATGGCAAAAGCTTAAAACGCTCTTTAATAGATCAACTATCGTGGGTCGTTTATCAGCTCAAATCCTTATGAAAAACGGATTGCGTGCTTGGTTAATGACCCACAGATTGTCGAACACTAAAGGCCTCTTGATGACACAATCCCTAATACATGTCTAATCGTCTAGTATTCAGTCTGTTATGCGCAGCCCTCATCATCTTTATGGGTGCGAGCGTGATTCAAGGTGCGGTTGATATACCATTATCAACGCTGTGGGCTGTTGAGGGTTCGCGCGAAGAAAGTTTGCGCTATATTCTGCTTCATATTCGTTTGCCGCGCGCAGTAGCAGCCGTTTTAGTCGGCGGATCGTTGGCGCTGGCTGGCGCTGCCATGCAAGGATTGTTTCGCAATCCATTGGTCGATCCGAGCATTGTTGGCATTATGAGCGGTGCTGCGCTGGCAGTATCACTAAGTATTGTCTTATTACCCCCTGCCCTTGTAGCCCTACTGCCTTTTGATGCCGATTATGTTTTACCACTAAGTGCGTTTATTGGTGGCTGGCTGTCCACTTCACTCTTATACGCTCTGGCACGACGCAACGGACAGCTGCATGTAGCCATCATGCTCCTACTCGGCATAGCATTAGCAGCATTTACCGGTGCGCTCACCGGCTTACTCACCTACTTAGCCGACGACCAACAAATTCGCTCGCTGACTTTTTGGAGCATGGGTTCACTGGCCTCTTTTGATTGGGTCAAAGTTGCGATTTTATTGACAATATTATGCTTTGCCATACCGCTACTGCTAAAAGAAGCTCGCGCGCTCAATGCGATGATGCTCGGTGAGCATATCGCCACCCACCTTGGTTTTGACATCAAAAAAAGTAAATCGCGCTTAATTTTGATGGTCGCCCTGCTTTCTGGTGTGTGTGTGGCATTTTCTGGCGGCATCGCCTTTATTGGTCTGGTTGTACCACATATTATGCGCAGTATCATAGGCGCAAACCATCGCCTACTGTTACCCGCAAGTGCCTTATGCGGTGGATTATTGCTGTTGCTCGCTGATTTATTCGCCCGCGTCATTGTCGCACCAGCAGAATTGCCTATTGGTATTGTCACAGCAATTATTGGTGCACCATTTCTAGCTTGGCTGGTGTGGCAGAAAACCACCAAAGGTATCACATGATTCGTGTTGAAAACCTACGCTATAGTCTGCGTGACGGTCGCTACTTGCTGCAAAGTGACCACCTACATTTTGAAGCCGGACAATTCTACGCCCTGATTGGGCCAAACGGCGCTGGCAAATCAACCTTATTACGCTGTTTATGCGGTGATTTAGAGCCAAGCGATGGCAGCATAACGATTGCCAATCGCGCACTCAGCACCTACACACCAGCTGAATTAGCCTTATGGCGCGCCGTATTACCACAGATTTCCACAGTGCCATTTGCCATCAGCATGCATGAAATCGTTGCCTTTGGCCGTGAGGTGTATCGCCAACATCCCGCTAAAGTGCATGATCAATCAGTGATTGAATATGTTATGGATCTGCTCGACATTAAACATCTTAGCAATCAGCACTACCAACAGCTCTCTGGCGGTGAGCAACATCGCGCACAAATCGCGCGCACCCTTGCTCAACTCCTCAGCAATATTGATAGCGATTTAAGCGGTAAAGTTCTGTTTCTTGATGAACCCACCAACCATCTCGACATTCGTCATCAACATACGCTACTCATGCAGCTCAACCAGCTTAAGAAACGCGGACTGACAATTATTTGTGTCCTGCATGACCTTGGGCTAGCGCTCAATAATGCCGATCAGCTGGTGCTACTTGATCAAGGCGTGACACATAAAGCCTGTTCACCTGATAAGCTACTGACCAGCAATGCACTTGATAACACCTACCACATTGCACTCAATGCGCACTGGTCGCATGATTACCAGCGCTATGTTGTTATGCCCAGCCAAGGAATTTAACACCCGTGGCGCTAACAACCTCAATCTTCGATCTTTTTTGGCCAACCGCTGGTGTCGACTTCTGGATAGCGTAGGTCCATCGTTTTTAGCGTCTCGATTAATAAATTGATGATAATGACATTGCGTGTGGATTTCGAATCGCCGGGAATGATATACCAAGGCGCATATTCCGTACTCGTAGCATTGAGCACCTTCTCATATTGTGCCTGAAAATTGCCCCATAGCTTTCGGTCATCTAAATCACCGGGGTTAAATTTCCAATTTTTATCCGATCGATCCAAGCGATCTTGTAAACGTTCACGCTGCTCATCTTTAGAAATATGCAAAAAGCATTTGATGATTGTGGTACCCGTTTCACTCAGCATCCGCTCAAACTCATTAATGTGCGCGAAGCGCCGCGCCTCTTCAGCCTCATCAATCCAGCCGCGCACACGGGTGATCAACACATCCTCATAATGGCTACGGTTAAAAATCACCAACTCGCCTTTTCGCGGCACTTGCTGATGCACCCGCCACAAATAATCACGCGCCAATTCATTATCTGACGGTGCTTTAAAAGCCGCAACGCGAATACCCAACGGATCGCAATTGGCAAACACATGGCGGATTGTGCCATCTTTGCCTGCGGTATCCATGCCTTGCAATACCAATAGCACTTTACGCTTACCCTCAGCATGCAAGCGCTCTTGCAATTCATCTAATTCAGGGCCTAATTCAGCAAGTAATGCTTTTCGCTGTTTTTTGCTATCCGGCATATGCTTGCGGCTGTTGGTATCAATCTGCGCCAAGCTGACGTTCGTTCCTGGATAAACGCGATAACCATCGGTTGGAATCATACTCATATTCACTCTCTTTCTAGTGCTCAAAATCAACCTTACTTATTTCCAGCACAGAACGCAATATGCAATCATCAAAACCTAATTAAAAACCTAACGCAATTTATTTTTTATAATCAACACCACCATAAATTTTACCCTGCTTATTGGTTCAATTTTTTTACAAAAAAAAGCAACATTAGTGTCAAATTATGTCAATCACAGGAAAATAATTTAATTATTTAGGTATTAACAACCTATTACTATGTAATATTTAGTATTTTTATCTATGGATTAAAAATTGCATTTCATTAATAAACTGACATAAATCGCGCCAAAGCGTGCAACTATTTTTAACTTGGGTGTTTTTTCACAAAAAAGATATTAAATTCATTTAACAGGTAGGTTTTCAGGATGAACAAAATTTATCGTGTAGTATGGAACGCATCATTAAATGCACTAGTTGTTGCCTCTGAATTAGCGAAGAGCCATTCTCGCGGCAGCACAGTAGACACCACCCGTCACGACTTTGTTTCGCGCACTCCTGCCAGTATAAGCGGTTTCACCCTCAAACTACTTAGCGCATCGATACTCCTCGCCTTAGGCATTGGTCAGGCACAAGCAGAAGTGTTTATAAACGACAATATCGATAATGAATGTCTAGTAAGTGATACTACAGGAGTTCACACAAAAACTAGAGATAATTGTAACTCCACCAATCCTGGTAACGAAGCAGATATACAAACCGACCGTGTGTTGTTTTGGGATGGCGCAAGCCCAGCAAGCGATTCAACCGCAACCCACGCCTCCTTTGGTGGTGATGTTTTTCTAAATCAATCGGTTCATGTAAAAAATGGCGCAATAGTAGACATGGGCGGCAATCGCGTCACTAATGTTAGCGCCGCCATCGCAAATACTGATGCGGTTAACCTACAGCAACTCAAAACCGCGCAAACCCATTTCTATAGTGTTAACAGCTCAGATAGCACAGCGGGTAACTACAATAACGAAGGCGCAACTGGAACGAATGCTTTAGCAGCTGGTGTGGGTTCTATAGCTACTCAAGAAAACAGTATAGCCATCGGCGGTAGTTCATCAGCAAAAAATGCTATTGCCGTCGGCAACGCCTCTACAGCTCAAGGTGAAAAGTCTGTTGCTATAGGTCAAAGCGCAAATTCGACTGGTCTTAACGCTGTTTCATTGGGTGCTAATAGCGCCAGTCAATCTGATTATTCTATAGCCATAGGCGATATAGCTGTAGCCGGATCAGCTGGTAAGCTCAATTCTATTGCTATTGGTAAACTCACCTTTTCACTTGAACAAAATGCAGTAGCAATAGGCCATTCGGCTAATGCAAACGTGGAAGATAGTGTAGCTCTTGGTGCAAATAGCAACGCCAACACCGCTGCAGGTGTAGTGGGTTATTACGGTCTAAGTACACCATCAGACATTGCTACATCAACATGGACCTCGACAAGAGCGGCAGTTTCAATCGGTAATGCAGGCGCAGGCGTCACCCGTCAAATCACAGGCTTGGCGGCAGGCACAGTTGATACTGATGCCGTAAATGTCGCGCAGCTAAAAGCGTCAGAAATTCATTTTTACAGCGTAAATAATACTGATAGTACAGCTGGTAACTACAGCAATGATGGCGCCACTGGCAGCAATGCTTTAGCGGCTGGTGTGGGTACACAAGCAAGCGGGAATAGTTCTGTTGCCATTGGTGATGGTGCACAAGCGACAGGCTTGCAGTCAATCAGCATTGGTACGGGCAATATCGTCTCTGGTGCTAAATCAGGTGCGATTGGTGGCCCTAACACCGTTAGTGGTACAGGAAGTTATGCACTGGGTAATAACAACACGATAGCTGCTGACAATGCTTTTGTGCTTGGCAATAACGTGAATATTGACAAAGGTAAAGACAGCGCAGTTGTTCTTGGCGATGCTTCTGCCACAAGTGACTATGTACAAACTCAGAGCACAACGATCAATGGTACGACCTATGGCACATTTGCTGGCTCAGATGCTCTATCCGCAGGTTCGATTGTTTCTGTAGGTAAAGCAGGTGCTGAGCGTCAAATAAAAAATGTTGCTGCTGGCCAGATCTCTGCCACCAGTACCGATGCCATCAATGGTAGTCAACTTTATTATGTGGCAAACAGTTTAGATACAGCAGTAAGCAAGCCACTGACCTTTGCTGGCGATTCGGGTACAAACGTTGCGCGTAAACTTGGTAGTACAGTAAATATTAAAGGTGGTGCTACTACAGTTACCGATAACAACATTGGTGTTGTGGCAAACGGTAAGGACACACTAAGCGTTAAACTGGCTCAAAATGTCGATTTAGGCACCGATGGCAGCCTTAAAACAGGTGTTACCACCGTTAATAGTAAAGGTGTCACTGTTAGTGGTGGCCCTTCTGTGACTAAGACAGGTATTGATGCGGCAAATAATAAGATTATTAATGTAGCACCAGGTCTGATTGCACCAAGTAGTAATGATGCTATCAATGGCAGTCAGCTTTATAGTGTAAAATCAGAACTTAGTAGTGCTGGCTTAAAATTCGTAGGCAACAATGATGATGTCGTGCATAGATCTTTAGGTAGTCCACTCAAACTGATTGGCGCTGAAAAGACTGATACCACCACGACTTTAGCCAATTCAACAGATGCGCCAACAAAAGGTGTCTATACTGCCAAAAATATTCAGGTATTTTCAGATCAACCAAACAAACGTCTGCAAATTCAAATGGCAGACAATCCAGAATTCGATTCAGTAAAAGTAACATATATCACGGCTAGCAAAGGGTTTGAGGTGACCGGTGGCCCTTCTGTGACCAAGACAGGTATTGATGCGGGGGGTAAACAAATCACTAATCTTGCATCAGCAGGTGATATTACCAAGTCTGAAAATGCTAATAACGCGGTTAATGCAGGCGATGTGAATAAAGCTATTGCTGGAGTCCAAAATAGCCCACTCACCTTCAGTGGTGACTCAGGTACAAACATTGATCGCAAGCTGGGCGAAACACTTAAACTCAATGGTGGTATCACAGATACTACAGCACTTACTGGTAAGAATATCGGTGTAGTCACAGACAGTGCTACTAATACATTAAATATTAGACTAGCAAAAGAGATTACAGGAGTTAAAAGTATTTTCTTAACTGGAGGAACTCACAATCAAGTCGTCCTAAGCAACAATGGGTTAGATAATGGCAACAATGTTATTACTAATGTTGCTAAGGGTACAAACGATAGTGACGCGGTTAACGTGGCACAGCTCAACGAAGTCAAAGATAAACCACTCACCTTTGCTGGTGATAACAGTACCGATGTTGGTATGACAAGTGAGACCAATACGATTAAACGTAAACTAGGTGAAGCGATTACCATTAAAGGTGGACTTACAGATGCCAGCAAGACATCAAGTGACAGTAACATACGCACTAAGGTAAATGCCGCTGACAACAGTATTTCAATCGAGATAGCAGACGCACCGACATTTACAGGTGGTGTGACAGCAGGCAATACTAATCAAATTCAACTAAATACCGATGACACCGGCACAATAACGGGCTTAAAGAATACAGACTTAAGTGCAACTGACTTTGCGACAAAAGGTAGAGCTGCAACTGAAGAACAGTTGAAGCTGCTAAATACTACAGCGAGTAAGGGCTGGAACTTAAGTGCAAATGGCGACACAGCGACCAACGTAGCACCTGGTGGTAAGGTTACCGTCAACGGCAGTGACAACATCACCGTTACACGTGATGCTACTGACAGCAATAAGCTTACGATTGCGACCAAGAATGTGGTTGCCTATGACGCAGATAACAACAACACAGTGACCTTAAAGGGCACAACATATAATGCGACTGCAGGCACAGGTGGCACAACCATTACTAATGTTGCTAAGGGCATAAACGATAGTGACGCGGTTAACGTAGCACAGCTCAACGAAGTCAAAGATAAACCACTCACCTTTACTGGTAATACCAACTCTGGTACAGGTGTCGACAGCGGTAGTGATCAAATCTTAGGCTCTAAGTTTAAGATTGTTGGTGGGTTAATTGATACTAGCAAAACCTCTAGCAATAGCAATATCCGTACTGTTGTAACTGACGGTAAAGTGGATATTCAGTTGGCTGATGCCCCTATCTTTACAGGCACCGTTACTTCTGCCACTGGCTTCCAGGTGACTGGTGGCCCTTCTGTGACTAAAACGGGTATTGATGCGGGTAATAAACAAATCACTAATCTTGCATCAGCAGGTGACCTTGGCGATTCTGCTAATGCAAACAATGCCGTTAATGTAAGTGATCTCAATGCAGCAACATCTGCTGTCGCTAACAATCCGTTAACCTTCAGCGGTGATACAGGCGGTAACGTTGATCGCAAGTTGGGTGAAACGCTTAAACTCAATGGTGGCATCACAGATACTACAGCACTTACTGATAAGAATATCGGAGTGGTCGCAAACGGTACGGACACATTGAGCATTAAGCTAGCCAAAGATGTCGATTTAGGCACCGATGGTGGCCTGACAACCGGTGGCACCATCATTAACAATAGCGGTCTAACAACTCAAGGAACCGTTGCCATTAAAAATACATCTGGCGATACAGTGGCACAACTCGATAACACTGAGATTAATCTTGCAGGTACTAAATATACCAGTGTTAACCAAGCGATTAATAAATTAGGTACTGGCTTTACGTTAACAACCACTCAATCAGGTGGTTCTGTGACTGGGTCTTCAGATGAGGCCATCCAAGCAGGCGACACCATCACTGTTGATGCCGGTAAGAATATCGCCCTTACTCAAGCTGCCGGTAAGATTACTGTAGCAACAAAAGATGATGTTGCATTCACTAAGATAACCTTAGGTGATGCAACAAACAATACTGTACTTACCAGCACCGATAAAGGGCTTGATGTAGGTGGGGATAAGATTACCAACGTAGCTGCCGGTACTACTGATAATGATGCTGTGAACTATAGTCAGCTTAAAACTGTTCAAGAAACGGCAAACAAAGGTTGGTATCTTAGCGTTAAAGGTGGATCCACATCTAAAGTTGCACCAGGATCAACGGTTGATTTCAGCCCTGCAAGTGACAACCTGACAATTATACGCAAAGGAAACAATCTGCAATTTGACTTAGGTAATGTTATTAAGGTTGGTGCCGCTAATACCGTAACGATTGATGGCAATAAAGGAACGATCGGTGGCTTAACCAATACAACCTTTGATCCTAATAAGATCACCTCTGGTCAAGCTGCGACTGAAGATCAGCTCAAAGCTGTAGCTGATGCAGCCAGCACAGCGGCGACCAAAGCTAAAACAACTGTTAGCGCAGGTAGTAACAATATTACAGTCAAAGGTGACACAACAACAAATGGTGATGGCAGTACTAACTATACGGTAGATATGGCCAAAGATATCGAAGTCGATAGTGTGAAAGTTGGTGGAAAAGTGGCCATCAACAAAGAAGGGATCGATGCTGGTGGTACCAAAATTACTCAAGTAGGAAAAGGCGATATTTCCAAGGACAGTACTGATGCTGTTAATGGTGGTCAAATCTGGGAACTCCAAGAAAAAATTAATAACTCTACCGGCACCCCCAATAAACCCTTAAACTTTGTCGGCGACGATGATAAATCCATCGAACGAAAACTAGGCCAGACTGTTTCGATCAAAGGTGGCGCTGATCCTAAAAAGCTAACCGATAATAATATCGGTGTAGTTAATGAAGGAGATGCCCTTGTCGTAAGAATGGCTAAAAATGTCAATTTAGGTGAAGACGGCAGCGTGCAAACTGGTGATACAACGGTCAATAACGATGGTATTACCATCGTTGGTGGGCCTAGCGTGACCAAGAGCGGCGGCATCAACGCTGGTGGTCAACGCATCTCTAACGTGGCCGCTGGTGTTAAGCCGACAGATGCGGTGAATGTCGCGCAGTTCGATAGAGCGTTAAACGCAGTGGGTACTAATATGCAAAGATTAGAAACCCGAGTGAACAGCGTTGAGCGCGATGCCAATGCAGGGACTGCCCAAGCCTTAGCAGCTGCTGGTATGCCTCAAGCTTACTTACCTGGTAAGAGTATGGTGGCTGTTGGCGGCGGAACCTACAATGGCGAAAGTGGCTACACCGTCGGCTTATCAACAATTTCTGACAATGGCAACTGGATCATCAAAGCGAATGTAGGCGGCGATTCACGCGGTAACATTGGTGCCTCTCTTGGCGCAGGTTATCAGTGGTAATCCTTAGTGGGGTTGCCTGAGCTCTCAGGCAACCCTGTCATTCGTTATAAAGGAATCAGATTATGAAGTGTTTTCACAACTCGCTTAAAACCACTGGATTATCCTTAACCGCTTTAGCGATTGCTGACTCGAGAAAATAACGAGTACTGACTCCAAAATCAATAAAGGGCGGAATCATCCGCCCTTTTTGTTGGGTGACACATTACTGTATGGCTTCTGCCTTACTTAATCCTTCGATGATTTCATCAGGGAATACCGACTTAGGCAGGATTGGTAAGGTGCGTGCTTCTTCACTCACTTCCCCACTCAAGGTTTCCAAGAACGCCACCATATTAGCAATATCCGCTTCAGGTAATTCTTTACCTAACTGCGCCATCGCCATGATTTGCACCGCATTATCTAACGAACTCACGCTGCCATCATGGAAATAAGGATAGGTGTGGGCAACGTTACGCAAGGTTGGTACACGGAAAATAAATTTATCGCTTTCAGCTTGGGTGACTTCAAAACGGCCACTATCTTGTTGTTCTGATCCGGTAAATTGCCAGTACGGCCCTTTAACCAAACCAAATTTCTGGAATTGATCGCCGCCTAAGTTGACCCCTCGGTGACAAGCGACACAGCCATTATCAATGAAGCTTTGCATCCCAAGCAATTCTTGTTCGCTCAGCGCTTCAGCATCGCCTGCGATGAACGCATCAAAGCGTGATGGCGTCATAAGCGTGCGCTCAAACGCGCCAATGGCATGGGTCATATTCTTAAACGTCACCCCTTCATCGCCATAGACTTCGGTAAATAAATCTTGATAGCCCGGGATTTCGGCAATCCGCTGCACGGCGGTTGCTTCATCTGGTAAAGCCATCTCAACAGGATTCAGCATCGGACCGCCCGCCTGCTCTTCGACATCTTGCGCACGCCCATCCCAAAACTGCGTGGCATTAAGCGCCGCATTAAGCACGGTTGGTGAGTTCCGTCCACCAGGCTGCGCATCGACGCCTAAGCTTTTTGCGCTATTATCCACACCATAGCTGGCAAGGTTATGACACGTGTTACACGAAATATTGCCACTCAATGACAAGCGCGGATCAAAATAAAGCATTTGCCCAAGCGCAATTTCCCCATCGCGAAGCGGGTTCGCCTCATCAACTTCTGCACGATCCGGCAACGCCTGGAAAATCGTTTGCGCTTGTTTTTGTAATTCACCCACATCAAGTTCGCCAGCAACGCTTGCACCGGTCGTTATTCCCACAGCCACAGCGACTGCTAAACGCGTTATTGCATTGAGCTTTGTCATACATCACCTCATGTTGTGTTAATGTCAAAGTAAGTATATTAAATGTTTTTTATTTTATCAATGTATAATTATTATTTTTTATATTGGCGCCATAATTTATTTAAAATAATTAATTGATAATCTTTATCATTAATTATTAGCTTTACACGAATTTACGGCGTGGTTTAACCATATGATCACTTGAAGACCAATACCAGAAAAGCGAACGATTAAACTAAGTCAGGAAGGGAATCAACTAAGATAACGACGATGAGAAAGTGGGTGTTGAAGTTATAAACGCGTTGACTTGGTATTGCACCAAGCCAACGTTTTGCCTTTACTGCGCCCTATCAAACGACAGCGCTTCGCTGTGAATAACCTCTGCGACACGGCTAGGGTCATCGAGGTGAAGATGATGGCCACCAGGTAAGCGTTTGACCGTGATATTGGGTGTGATTGCGTAACGTCCGGGTAAGAATTGCCAATGTGGCATCAGCCCATCTTCAGCTTCAATCACCAACACTTCAGCGCTGATACGCTTTAAGAACGGCGCAAGCTGCGCTTCACTCATCAGCATCGGCTGCCCCATCGTCAACCTACGGTCGCTGATAAAACGAAACCCATCTTTGCTTTCATCTAAATTACGTCGCAACAATAATTCAGCGCTGCTTTCAAGCATTTCGCCAGCTTGACGCCGCGCACGAATCAAGGGTTTGAGTTGTGGATAAACCGTTTCAGAGCGTGAGCGCATCACATCGAGTTTTGGTAAGCGCTCTGCCATACGTTCCGGTAGTGGATTATTATCAGATACCAGAGGAACGCCATAACATTCAATCGCCACAAAACGCTGCACTTGCTCAGGAAAAGAGCCGGCATAAATTGTGGCGATCGCAGCCCCCAGCGAATGACAGACGAATTCAAAGGTTTGAATATCGAGTTGTTCAAGCGCCAAATAAAGATCACGCAAGTAATCAGTAAAATGATAGCCACTACGTAAAGGCCGATGATCGCTCAAGCCGTGTCCGGCGAGATCAAAAGCAATCACTCGTGTCTCTTCATCCACCAACAACGGGGCTAAGCGCGAAAAACTCATCGCATTGTCTAACCAGCCGTGCAAAGAAATGATCACACGCGCTGCATCGGGCGCACCCCACTGCAAGCCACGCATGGTCATATGCGGCATTTGTACGCGTATCGCTTGAGGTTCTATGGACATGGATTGCTGATCTCCTCATGCACAGCATCAATAGCAGCAATGGTATCGCTCGATAATTCCACTGTGGCGCTACCGATATTTTCCACCAACTGATCAATTGTGGTCGCGCCAATAATATTACTAGTGACAAAACTGCGGCTATTAACGTAGGCTAAGGCCATCTGCGCCATGCTGATGCCGGCATCTTCAGCAACCTTGGCATAACGCTCCACAGCAACTATCGCTTGCGGCTTGTTATAGCGCTGAAAGCGATCAAATAACGTTAAGCGCGCATCTGCTGGTTTTGCGCCATGACGGTATTTACCACTCAACAGACCGAAGGCCAGCGGCGAATACGCTAACAAGCTCACTTCTTCACGCAAAGAGATTTCGGCAAGCCCTATTTCATAGCTTCTATTTAACAGGCTATACGGATTTTGTACGCTGGCAATCCGCGGCAAGCCTTGCTCATCCGCCAGGCGCAAAGCATGCATCACACCCCACGGCGATTCATTCGACAGGCCAATATGACGCACTTTGCCGGCTTTAACCAGCTCATCAAGCGCGGCCAAACTCTCTTGTAAAGTAATCGCGTCTTCTTTGTCTGAGAGTTTATTGACCCCCAAACGTCCAAAAAAATTGGTCGAGCGCTCAGGCCAATGTAGCTGATAGAGATCGATATAATCTGTGCCTAAACGCTGCAAGCTTGCATTACAGGCTGCATGAATTTGCTCACGGGTAAAACGCGAACCACCACGAATATAGTTCATATCATCGCCAACACGCGTTGGGCCGGCAATTTTTGTGGCTAGCACCAAATCGCTGCGACGTCCACGTTGCGCGAGCCATGAACCAAGATATTGTTCGGTTCGGGTATAGGTTTCTGCTCGTGGCGGAACAGGATACATCTCTGCGGTATCAATCATGTTGATACCACAATTGATCGCATAATCGAGCTGTGCATGCGCTTCCTGCTCGCTATTTTGCTCACCCCAGGTCATGGTACCTAAGCAAATTTCGCTCACCTCAAGGTCGGTTTGTCCTAGCCGACGAAATTCCATAGAATAACCCTCCGTAAAAATCTTATCGCGCCGTTATATCATGCAACAGCTCAATCCACAACAACGCGAAGCCGCAACCTACCTTGGCGGCCCGCTTTTAGTCGTCGCCGGCGCCGGCAGCGGCAAAACCGGTGTGATTACCCAAAAAATCGCCTACTTAATCAACCAAGCCAACTACGATCCACGCACCATTTTCGCGGTCACTTTTACCAACAAAGCTGCACGAGAAATGCGTAGTCGTACCAGTAAATTACTCGGCAAAAGCGGACGTGGCTTACATATTTCCACCTTCCATCGCCTAGGCTTAGACCTATTACAACAAGAATACCAGGCTGCAGGATTGCGCCGTGGCTTCACGATTTTTGATGCCCGCGACAGCGCCAATCTGATTAAAGAACTGTCAAAAAATGAAGATGACGCCAACGTGCGCCACTTACAAAGCCTGATTTCGAACTATAAAAACGCACGCCTGAGCGCGCAAGATGCTCTAACGCTTGCTAAAGATGAAAACCAGCAGCTTGCCGCCCACGTTTACCAACATTATAACGAACGCTTGCGGGCCTATAACGCACTCGATTTTGATGATCTTCTCCTCCTACCGCTGAATTTACTCGAACAAAACCAGCCATTGCGCGATCGCTGGCAGGCGAAAGTGCGCTATATGCTGGTTGACGAATATCAGGATACTAACGCTTGCCAGTACGCACTGATGCGACTGTTAAGTGGTGATGGCGCAGCGTTTACCGCGGTTGGTGATGACGACCAGTCGATTTATGCCTGGCGTGGCGCCCAGCCGCAGAATATCGCCCATCTTCACGAAGACTATCCACAGCTTAAAACGATCAAACTCGAGCAAAACTACCGCTGCGATCAAAAAATCCTCTCAGCAGCGAACGCGCTAATCGCCAACAACGCGCATATTATTGAAAAACGCCTGTGGTCAACGCTCGACACTGGTGAAAAGATTCGCGTGATCTGTGGTCGCGAGGAACTCGATGAGGCAGAAACTATCGTGCGAGATCTGCATGTCGCACATATCCGCAAGCGCGCGGCGTATAAAGATTTTGCGATCCTCTATCGCAGCAATTTTCAAGCACGCCTGTTAGAAGAAAAGCTACGCGAGCTCAACATCCCTTATACCTTAAGCGGCGGCACCAGCTTCTTTGCCCATAACGAAATTCGCGATCTACTCAGCTACCTGCGCTTGATTCAAAACCCGGAAGATGATGCGGCTTTTCTGCGTGTGGTCAACGTACCTAAACGCGAAATCGGCACAACCACCATTGCCAAACTTGGGCAATACGCCGCGTTGCGTGAACAAACCTTGAGCCAAAGCGCGGGGGATCATGCACTCAAAGAGATCCTGGGCGTGAAATCGAGCCATAATCTGCAACAATTTCACGAGTGGGTTAGCGAGCTGCGTTACGCCGCTGAAAACACCCTACCCAGCGAATTACTCACCCGCATCTTAAACGACACTAACTACGAAGATCATCTGTTCGCCTTACATAAGCAACCCAATAAAGTTGAACAACGCACCAAACGCATTAGTGAATTGCAAAGCTGGCTACTCAAGCTCGAAGAAGATCCACGCTACCAGACCTTAGATGGCCTCATCCAGCACATCACTCTGCTCGATATTTTAGAGCGTCAGGAGCAGGAACAAGACGCCGTACAACTCATGACCTTACACGCTGCCAAAGGTCTGGAGTTTCCACATGTGTATATCGCGGGCGTTGAAGAAGAGTTATTGCCACATGCCAATAGCTCAGCGACACCCGAAGGGATCGAAGAAGAGCGGCGTTTGCTCTACGTTGGTATGACGCGGGCAAAAACGCATTTAGTCTTATCTTATGCGAAAAAGCGTCGCCGCGGTGGTACATGGCAAGCCAGCGAGCCTAGTCGTTTTCTCGCTGAATTACCGCAAGATGAAATAAACTGGCAAGATGGCACCGGCACACCCGCCAGTAAACCCAGCGATCAAGAACTCGATACCGCGCTTGCAGATATCCTCGCGATACTCAAACAATAATGTATATGAATGGTGATAAGCTGGCTTGAATGCACCGCTTAATCTCGCTATCCTTTAAGGAAATTTTTTCACACAGATTAAGCCATGTCACACACCCCGATTAAACACATCCGCATTGCAACACGTAAAAGTAAATTAGCGCTTTGGCAAGCCGAGCATGTGGCCGCCAAACTGCGCGCTAATGATCCTGAGTTAGAGGTCAGCCTTGTCCCGATCGTTACTCAAGGCGATAAGATTCTCGACACCCCTTTAGCACGTATCGGCGGCAAAGGGCTCTTTATTAAAGAGCTGGAAATCGCGATGGCCAATGATGAGGCAGACATTGCTGTGCACTCAATGAAAGATGTGGGTGTCACCTTTCCTGAAGGCTTTACCTTAGCAGCGATCTTATCGCGCGAAACACCCTTTGATGCGTTTGTCAGTAACGATTACGCACAATTCACCGACTTACCCCAAGGCGCAAAAGTCGGCACATGTAGTTTACGTCGCCGTATGCAAATTGCTGCTGCGCGACCAGATTTAGAGTTACTTGATTTACGTGGTAATGTGCAAACCCGACTGTCAAAGCTTGATCGTGGCGATTTTGATGCGATTGTGCTCGCCAGCGCTGGACTCATTCGTTTAGAGCTTGAAAATCGTATCCGCCATCATTTCGAACCCACCTTAAGCCTGCCGGCAATCGGCCAAGGCGCTGTAGGGATTGAATGTCGCAATGAGCCGCGTTGGATCGACTATTTAAGCGCTTTTAATGACGCTGAGACCGCGCATTGTGTCCGCACTGAACGGATTATTAACGAACGCTTACAAGGAAGCTGCCAAGTGCCAATTGCTGCTTATGCACGTCTGCTTGATGGTCAGTTATTATTTGATGCACGCATAGGGATGCCCGATGGGCGTGAGATGATTGAATATCACACCAGCGGTTCGATGGAGGATAGCGAAGCGATGGCGCATCGTGCGGCCGATTATCTGATTGAACAGGGTGCTCTGGATATCTTAGCCCGCCTGCAAGAAGATGCTCACTAATCAGGCATTAAGCGGCATCCATTTAATTCATAGCCGCAACGATGCCCATTGGAACACTTTTCAACACAAGCTCAAAGGTAGTGGCGCCACGCTGAGCCACTTTCCTTTGCTCGCTTTTCAATCAATACCGCTTAGCGACAAAGCGCTCGCTTATTGTGCAGCAAGTGACGCGCTGCTCTATACCAGCGCGAACGCACAGGCTTTTTTTCACCAACAATATAGTCCAGGGATTAAGCAACTGTTAGTCGCTATTGGGCACCCAACTGCGAGTGCGTTACGCGCTGAACTACCTGATCACAAACTACTCATCACACCAGAGCCCTTCCACAGCGAAACCTTACTGGAATTATGGCAGCCAAGCGATCAACACATTGCCATCATTGCCGCACCTAATGGCCGGCAACTACTCTATAACTCCCTTAAAACACAAAACCAGGTGCAAATCATCTCGCCCTATCGGCGAATCAACCCACAAACAGCCCCTTCACCACTACCCTGGCAGAAAGATCAACAAAATGTGTTGTTAATCACCAGTCAACAGGCTGGTGAACATCTCATGGAAATTACCCCGCGGGAGCAGCATAAGCTGTTACAATATGAACTTTGCGTCGCGGCAATTAGTGCGCGTGTAGCAAAAAACCTTGAGCAACACGGCTTTCGCAACATCATCTGCTCCCCCACCGCTGATGAAGACAGTTTGTTGAACAGTGTGGCATCATGGTGGGCAAAGCAACACTAGGAACTTTGGAGAACGTTTATGAGCGACAAGAAGAACCCCTCAAATCAGCAAAATAAAGCTAATCAACGCCAACCCGAGACAAAAAAGCCCGATGTGAAGGCTACTGCAGAAACTAAAAAGCCCGAAGTAAATACAACTCAAGGTAACAAACCGACCACGAGCGGCACGGCACAAGCGAATAAAGCCGACAACAAACCACAAACAGGTTTGAATAAAGGTGCAGATCCTAAAGTGGCTCCAAGTCAAAAACCAGCAGCGCAAACACCTAAGCCAGATCCTAAAGTAACAAGCAGCAAACCTGCAGCCACACAGACACCAAATAAAGCGCAAAGTGCACAAAAAAGCCCAGCGACTTCAACTGACAGCATGTCGTCTAAAGCAAATACCCCACCACCAGCTTCGCGCACAAACCATAAAGCAAACAGTGGTTCGGGTAAGGGTAATATCTTGCCGTTGGTTATTTCCTTAGTCGCCTTAGGGGTTGGCGGTTACGGGGTATATCTCGGCATGAACCAGCCAGCTGATCCGAATATTGCTGAATTAAAGCAAAGCGTGCAGAGTTTAAACGAGGCGCAAAGCCAGCAAGTAAGCGCCGATGAGATTGAAAGCTTGAAAAAAGACATTCAACAAATTCAAGAGCAACAAGTCAGCGACCAACAGATTCAATCACTAATCGATCAAAGCATTAAATCCGCAGGCGATGAGCAACAAAAAGCGTTCTCAGCACAACTCGCTGAACAAAGCGCTGCTGCATCACAGCCAACGGGCTTAAGCAAACAAGATGTGCAAACGATGATCAAATCCGCGTTAAGCAGCGCTGGTGGTGATGCACCAAAAGTGGATTTGAGCGAAGAAATGGCACAAATTGAATCGTATAAACAAGAGATTGCCCAGCTTGCTGAGCAAACACAAAACACAATTGGCAGCCAGTTAAAGCAAGCACAAACGCAAATCAGCGAAAACAAAGCCCAACCACTGGTTTATCCGCTGATCAACAACTTGAGTTTAGCCAATATCGCCTCTGATAGCCGCCAGTACGATACGGCCGCACGCTATTTACAGCAAGCTGAAGAAAGCTTTAGCTCGCTACATTTAGACCAGCCTCCATATGCCAACTTCGCTGGCAAAATTAGTGAGATGGCAGCCCAATACGACCAGCTTGCCGCTTCAGAGAATCCATCGACTAAAGTGGCTGGATTAATTGCTGGCATCGATGAATGGCCATTTAAAACGCCAGAGAGTGAAAACTTACTCGCTAGCAATGAACAAGCGGCAACTGATGATTGGTCAGCCAAACTTAAGTCCGTTGGCAACGATATCCTTACCAGCACCGTAAGCATCACCAATAACGATGCCGCCGGCTTGGACTGGGTGAGCAAAAACCCAGCGTTACAGCAAATCGTTCGTGAAAATGTTCGCTTAGATCTCAGCATGGCGCGCAACCTGCTCGCCACCGGTGAGTTTGATGCGTATCAAAGCCTCGCTGAAACATTAAGCACACAGATTGAGCGCTATTTCGACACCAATAATGAGGCTGTCAGTGGTGCGTTACAAACGCTAAGCGATGCCGGACAAGCACAAGCGAGCGAGACTCCAGATATCGCCAGCTTAATCAGCGAACTCCAACAAGCGAAATAAATCAGGAGGTTATAATGATTCGTTTTATTCTTGCCCTGATTGTTTTAGTCATTTGCGGCGCGATTGGTTATTTTATTAAAACCTTTCCTGCGATGGTAAACATTCGCTTGCCTGAGCACACCTTGAGCACTAACTTAATCATTTGGTGCATCGTTTCGTTAATTGCCGCATGGATTATCATGCTGCTGTTTAAGTTTTTTGTCTTTTTGTGGCGCTCCCCTCAAATCTTTAGCCGTAACGCGAAAACACGTAAACGTCATAAAGCGAATAAACTGCTGCGTAACGGCATGAGCGAACTGCTTGCCGGACACTACAAAAAAGCTGAAAAGCATTTGGTTAAAGGCGCAGATTTAGCCGAAGAAGTGGGCGAGTCGAGTGTGATTTATTTTGAAAATGCGGCGATTGCTGCCGATAAATTACAGGCCAATGCACGCCGCGATCAATATTTGATCAAAGCGCGTCAGGAAGCGGGGCAACAGCATACCGCGCTGACCCGTCTTTCTGAAGCCGAGCTACACGCCAGCCACGGCGATTTCGACAAAGCACTACCGCTTTTGGAAAAACTACACCAGCAGGAATCTAAAAACGCGAAGATTATCGGTCTATTAGACGAAGCCTATGTTGCACAAGAGCAATGGCAGAACGCTTGGTCACTGTTACCTAAGCTCAGGCCTTATCTTCCTGTTGCCGAGTATGAAGCGCGTAGAAAAACCTATGCGAAAGGTATGTTGGCCGATACAGATGCTATTGAGAGCGTTGCAGAGCTTAACAGCGCCTGGCGCAAACTTCCGGCAGAAATTCGTCGTGACGATGAGATGATTATGCTCTACGCCGGCTCATTAATTGAAAATGGGCACAGCGAAGAAGCCGAACGCATCCTGGCTAATGAAATTAAGAATTCACAAGACCTTAAACTCATTCAAGCCTACAGTCAGCTCAGCAGCGCAGATGCGCACCGTCAGTTAGCTAACATGGAAAACTGGTCAACCCATCATCCAAACGACGCGACTTTCTTACACGCTTTAGCGCGTGTTGCTTATCGTGCGAAAGACTACGACAAAGCGAGCCAAGCGATTGAAGCATCGATTTCTCGCCAGCCAGTACCAGAAGCCTTTGCTTTATGGGCGCTCATTCTTGAAGCGAAAAATGAGCCACAAGCAGCACTGGCTGCTTATCGACAAAGCGTTGTTGCCCTGCCGGGCGGCGAACAAAGCATCGAAGGCGACTTGTTGCCTGTGATGGATGAAAACAAAGCGCTGCCTTCAAGTTAGCGCCCTTACCGCTGGATAACCATGAATTTCATTTTTTCGCCTATTCAGCGGTTCTTACGCAACCCTTCCTTGGTTGGGCTGGTGCTTTTTATCATCAGCCTGGCTTTGGTCTTTTACTTTTTAGGCAGCTGGCTACTGCCGGTGATGATTGCCATCGTGGTGGCTTATTTACTCGAAGGGTTAATCCATAAGCTCGAACGCTTTGGTATCCGGCGGATGATGGCTGTGTCGCTGGTTTTCCTCGCCTTCAGTATCTTTATCACCTATATCGCGATTGCCCTATTACCAACGGTCATCCATCAGGCGAAAACGCTGGTGTCTAACCTACCCTCGTATTTTGTGATTGGTCAGCAAAAGTTAATGATGCTGCCCGAATATTTTCCGAATTTATTTAAAGATACAGACATTCATCCGATCATTACCGCGATCAACCGAGAGCTCTCAAACTTTAGTACTAATTTCTTTAGCCAGAAACTGTTCGCCTCATTGCTCACGATGATCACTATATTGATTTATATCATCTTAATCCCTATTTTGGTGTTTTTCTTCCTTAAGGATAAGAACACTATTTTAAACTGGCTAGGCCGTTTTTTACCGCCAAACAAACAGATTATTCAAGAAATCTGGCAAGAAATGGACCAGCAAATCGGTAACTATATCCGCGGCAAGTTTATTGAAATTCTTATTATCTGGGTGCTGTGTTTCATCCCATTCCAGCTCTTTGGCTTAGAGTACAGCTTGCTATTGAGTTTAATGGTTGGGCTGTCGGTGCTCATTCCGTATATCGGCGCGAGCGTGGTGACGGTTCCGATTGTCGTAGTCGCTTATGTCCAGTTTGGAGTGAATAGCGATTTTTGGTGGATTTGTGCGATCTATTTTGCCATTCAAATTTTGGATGGGAACGTGATCGTCCCACTGATTTTCTCCGAAGCGGTCAATATTCATCCGGTGGCGATCATTATCGCTGTCTTGGTATTTGGTGGCCTGTGGGGTTTTTGGGGCATCTTTTTTGCCATTCCACTGGCAACACTCGTCAAAGCGATTATGGAAGCCTGGCGACGCTACGCCAAACGCGACCATAATCTTGCTGCAGAATAACCATGTTGAGTTACCGCCACGGCTTTCATGCCGGCAACCACGCTGATATCCTCAAGCATTTTGTCCTCTACCAAGCGCTCGAGCATTACCTTCAAAAAGATAAGCCGTTTATTTATGCTGACACCCACGCTGGCGCCGGCTTGTATGATTTACACGCCACCTTCGCCACACAAAATCAGGAATACGACAGCGGCATCACCCGACTGCGCAACGCCGAGAACCTGCCCCCTAAGCTCAACGCCTTTCTGAAAGCGATTGATGATTGCACCAGTAATCAGCAGTTCTACCCAGGCTCACCGTTACTGGCAGCCAGCCTGCTGCGACGCCAAGACTACCTGCGTTTGTTTGAGCTTCATCCAAGTGATTATACCGACTTAGATCGCCTAATTAAGAAGGGGGCGATGGCAAAACGCGCTAGCATTGAACAACGCGATGGTTTAAAAGGCGCGCTCGCCTATTTACCGCCACCGAACCGACGGGCATTGGTGCTGATGGATCCTTCTTATGAAGTGAAAAGCGATTACCAGGCGATCCCTAAAGCGATTGCTGCCATGCATCAACGATGCCGTGAGGCATGCATTATGCTGTGGTATCCGCTCCTAAACCGTGATGAACTCCCTAAAATGCTCGATGCAGTTAAAACCTGCGCCCCTGATGCTTATTTACGAGCCGAACTGCGCGTCTTAGCGGCCTCTCAGCCAGGGATGACCGGCAGCGGTATGTTGGTGATTAACCCACCTTACCGACTTTCAGAAGCGCTCACAGCCACCCTGCCTGAGCTCACCACCCTACTCAGTCAAGATCCAGCACACAGCTCATGGCTGTTACGCCCATAAAAAAACCGCTAGCGAACTAGCGGTTTCATTACGTTATGTGATCGTTTTAGAGCGCTTTATAACTTATAACTTGCCACTTCTACCGGCATACCACTTTTCTCGCGCACTACCGCTTGGATCACATCATCCGCCACATGATAGTTACTACCCTGTGTTTTCTCAGCAACAATCTTACGCGCCTGCGCTAGCGCTTCTTCAGGGGATATACCGTATTCTTCTAAAGGCTCGTGGTATTCCAAATACACGCTACCACCGTAGAACCCGACTTTCATCGGCTGGTTAATGATATTCACGTTGGTGCCGTGATTGGTCATCGAAAAGAGCTCTTCAATCGCCTCAGGATATAAACGGATACAGCCGTGTGATACACGCATCCCGACACCCCACGGCTTATTCGTGCCGTGCAATAAATAGCTTGGGTTACTCAGACGCATCGCAAATAATCCTAATGGATTATTAGGCCCTGCCGGCACCACTGCTGGTAGTGGATCACCTTTTGCCGCATGCTCTGCGCGGATAGAGGCTGGCGGTGTCCAGGTTGGATTAGCACGTTTTTCTGTGATTTTCTGCACACCTAACGGCGTTTGCCAATCTTCACGACCGATCCCGACCGCATATACGTGAACCACGTTCTTACCCGGCGGATAATAATACAAACGCATTTCCGGCAGGTTGAGGACAATCCCTTCACGTGGCGCATCAGGCAAGATGTAACGAGAAGGGATCAGCACTTGTCGCCCTTCACCCGGATACCACACATCTACCCCAGGATTCGCACGCTCCATCGCTTCAAAACCGACGCCAAATTCACGGCCAATGGCTGGTAGCGTATCCTCATCTTTCGCCTCAACGACACGCACTTTACCGACCACATTGATATCATTGGGTGGTAACGGCACTTCTTCAGCTTGTGCTGCAAATGCCAAACATGCCATGACACTGGTCAATGTCCATTTTTGCCACTTATTCATTGTCTAACCCCAACCGCAAAAAAACGACCATTATAACGGTGAAGCAGTAGCTTTTATAGCATCACGCCATAGCTAAACAAGATTTCATGTCAGATTTAACCCATCTAACAGCGTGCGTAAATGCGTTAGAGACAAGCCGGCACGTTCCATTTGTTCTGGCGTACTACCTGACCCCAGCGGCTCATCAGGTAATCCACGAACAACCACCGGCAGACGCACCTGGGTGTTAATCCAGGCTGCCAAATCATGACCAATCCCGCCCATCTGTACGCCACTCTCCACGATCAACACCCGATCGTGTGCTTTAACCAGCTGAGATAAACACGCTCGATCAAAGGGTTTGATGAAGCGTAAATTGACTAAAGTTGCGTCTTTTTCTTGCGCTAATGGCATGAGCGTCGCCAGCAGTTCACCAACCGCGATGATTAACCAACCGTGACCTCGTCGACACACCACCGCTCGTCCGTACTCAATCGGCTCATGACACGCTGGTTCATTTGGTAAATCGCGTGGATAGCGCAACAATACCGGTCCAGATTGCTCTTGCGCCCAATCGAGCATCATCGTGAGTTCACGAGCTGTGGCAGGAGCGGCCACACAAAGATTGGGTAGCGCTTTACTCATCACCATATCATAAGCACCAATATGCGTATCACCATCGCCACCAACCGCGCCTGCGCGGTCAACACATAACGTAACCGGAAGGTTTTGCAAGGCAATATCGTGTACCAGCTGATCATAGCCACGCTGCAAGAACGTCGCGTAGATGGCGATAATCGGTTTTTGTCCGGCTGCTGCTAACCCAGCGGCAAAACTCAACGCGTGTTGCTCAGCAATCCCGACATCATGCACCCGTTCAGGGAAGTGTTTTAGCGCAGTGCTTAATCCAGAGCCCAACATCATTGCCGGGGTAATCATATGGATGCGCGAATCTTGCGCCATTCGCTCAATCAGCCATGAGGACAACACTGACGCCGCAGATGTTGTATTAGATTGTTTTACGGTATTCGCCGGCCGGCCATGCCAGGCTACAGGATCGGTTTCTGCTTCGATCAACCCTTTGCCTTTTTGGGTACGCACATGCCATAAAATCGGCTTGGTGATAGGCAACAGTGCGCGCAGCCGGCTAACTAACGCAGCAATATCATGACCATCATCGATACCGACATAATCCCAACCGAGCGAACGTGCGTAGGCTTCAAGATTTCCAAAGCGCTTCAGCGCGCCGACATTATCGTCAATCGAATAGCCATTGTCGTTAACTATCGCGAGCACGCCCCACCCTTTATCACCGATATGATTAAGCGCTTCAAAAGTCATCCCGCAGGTCAGCGAACCATCGCCCATCAGCGCGATACTGCTTTGTCCAGCTGCCGCAAATCCTGCTGCTGCAGAGAGCGCATTACCGGCATGCCCGCCTGCAAACGCGTCATAGGCTGACTCACTGCGTAGCGGAAATGGCGCTGCACCATCGGGTGCACGTACGCGTTGCATCTCCTGCCAACGGCCGGTTAATAGTTTGTGTGCGTACGCTTGATGTCCGACATCAAAACATACCGACGCATTTGGTGTATCCAACACATAATGCAGCGTGACTACCAGTTCCACAGCACCTAACGATGAGGCAAGATGCCCACCTTGCTTCGCGCAGATAGTAATAATTTCTTCGCGCAGAGTCTCACACACAGCAGGTAGCGCTGCGATGGGCTGTTTACGTAAGGTGTCTAGCTCGATCAACGGTAGCGCTTACCTTCGCGCTCGGCGAGATGCAGGACAAAACGATCCATCCAGCGTGTGGGCAATAGACGACGCAGTATCGCCATAATCCAAGTGGCTTTGGTGACGTAATAGCGCGGTTTCGGGCGCTTCGCTTCCAGTGCATGGATTAATTTATCGACCACCGCATCAGGCTCTAGGGTAAATGGCTCCGGTTTATCGCTTTCCAAGCGCTGAATCATATTCACATAGTGCATTTTGTGCAGGCTGTGTGAGGCATCGATCCAGTGTTGGAATTCTTTAAATGCGTTGTCGCGAAACTCGGTACGAATCGGGCCGGGCTCAATCAAGCTGACATAAACGCCACTGCCCGATAATTCCAAGCGCAAGGCATCACTTAGCCCTTCTAAGGCAAATTTCATCGAGCAATACGCGCCACGATAGCGCATCGCCGCCAAGCCAAGCACCGAGCTATTCTGGACAATACGGCCAGAGCCTTGCAGGCGCATTAACGGCAGCACGCGACGGGTGAGATCATGCCAACCTAGTAAACCATTATCGAGTTGATAGGCGAGCGCACTGCGCGATAAATCTTCTACCGCACCGGGAATGGCAAATGCGCCGTTATTAAACAGCGCATCGAGCCGCCCATCGGTATATTTCATCGTCCAATCCAGCGCCATAGTAATCGAATCTGGCGAAGCTAGATCAAGCTGAACAGCGGCAAGCCCTTCGCTTTTCAAGCGCTCAACGTCTGCCGCATCGCGCGCACTGGCAATCACTGTCCAACCGCGCTCATGTAAAGTGTGCGCTGCTCGGTAGCCAATCCCGCTCGAGCAACCGGTGATTAAAATACTGCGTGGTGTGTCACTCATCGCGCCACCTTTTGTGTTTCTTCCCATTGTGCCCGTCTTGCTAATGCTTTTTGCGCGGCTTGATCATCTGGTGGTAAGCCTTGATCAAAAGCAGCCCAACCTTGCGTGTGTTGGCGCACCAGAGCACTCAATAAATCAATGTGCGCTGGGTCTTCATTTAAGCAGGGAATGTAATCATAGCGTTTGCCGCCGTTTTCTAAAAAGAGATTACGGTTGCCTATCGCCATTTCTTCCAAGGTTTCCAAACAATCGGCGCTGAAGCCCGGACAGATCACACTCACACTCTCAATCCCTTGCGCTGGCAAGGCGGCAATTGTTTTATCGGCATAAGGCTGCAGCCACTCTTCACGACCAAAGCGCGATTGAAACACCAGTTGGTAGTCGTTTTCTGCAAGGCCCAACGCCTCAACCACCAAACGTGTGGTTTTATGACATTGGCAAAAATACGGATCGCCTTCGAGCAAATAGCGCTTAGGTACGCCATGAAACGAAAACAACAGCTTTTGCGGTTGACCGTATTCATCAAAATGGCGCTGGATTGAATCAGCGAGTGCGTTGATATACAGCGGATGATCATGCCAACTGCGCACAAAGCGTAATTCTGGAACATTGCGCTGCTTTTCAAGCGCCATAGCAACTCCGTCAAACACACTCGCAGTAGTCGCATCGGCGTATTGTGGATACATCGGCACCACTAACACTCGCTCAACGCCTTGTTTGGCTAAAGCGGTCATTTTTTTATCAATCGACGGCTGACCATAGCGCATCGCATAATCAACCACCACATGATCTAAGCCTTGCGCAACAAAACGTTCTTCTAAAGCAGCGACTTGTCGTTCGCTAATCACAATCAAGGGCGCGCCTTCATCCCACCAAATTTGCTCATAAGCCTGTGCGGATTTTTTTGGCCGAGTATTGAGCACAATACCATATAGTATCGGCAACCATTGCCAACGCGGTAAATCAATCACCCGTGGATCAGAAAGAAACTCGCGCAAATACGGACGCAACGCCTGCTTTGTCGGTGCTTCCGGTGAGCCCAGGTTGATTAACAATACAGCGGTTTTCCCCGCTAGCGCCTCATGATTCATGCTTTATACATTCTCTTTTAACATTAAACGCTATTGTCGCTGAAAACCGAACAAATCACCACCACGATAAGGGAATTGCAACCATCCGTGTTAGATGAGTAGGCTAAAACCGCTCGTTAACAAAGCCGTGAAAAAGCATTCAAGACTATTTTTCTTCAAGCAAATATTCATAGCGGGCATCGGTCAGCGTTTTCATAAACGCCACTAAGGCATCAATTTTACGCTCAGTGAGTTTTTGTGCGCGCAAATCGTCTAAATCAATCGTCCCGGGGACTTCTGCCTCACGCCAAGGCTCACCTGTTTCAGGGTTAATGGTGCGCTCGGTATTGTTATACTTGTCGTAAAATTCAACGACTGTGCGTAAGTCTTTGAATACGCCGTTATGCATATACGGCCCGGTTATCGCCACGTTACGCAAGGTCGGCGTTTTGATTTTGCCATCGTACGTCGCATCATCGACTGCTGGATTCTCCAGTAAGCCATGATCAATATATGCCTCTCCTAACTCTGCGGCAGCAATGATGTTCGGATTCGACGGCACACCAATATTGCGGTATTGATGGTTGGTGAATGGTTCTTGTGCTGCATCTTCGCGCTTGAGCATATGACACGTTGAGCAATTGACATTCGCTTCCGAGAAAAACAGCGTGCGCCCTAAATCTTCTAGCACCGTAAGCTCATACTCACCACGCAAAAACCGGTCGTATTTACTGTCATACGGCGAAAATAATTCGGTCTGCTCAAAAGCTTGGATCGCCTGTGTCATCGCCTGATAAGCAGTATCCGGGTCGTTGAGCACCGCTTCTCCATAGAGCGCTGGGAACGCTTCTTTATAGACAGCATTAGCGTTTAAGCGTTCAAAAACCGTTGCGGTATCGGGCATGCCCATTTCGGCTGGATTGAGCGGTGGACCAGCAGCTTGATCGGCTAAGGTTGCCGCGCGCCCATCCCAAAATTGACCACCAACGTATTCCCCAAGCGCTTCATCATAATGAAAGGCCGGAGATGTATTGGCATAGGCAGCGGTTGGTGCGTTCCGGTTTCCAAATGAATGACCATCATCTCCTAGAGAAGCAATCCCTAAGGCTGCTGTTTCGCGCCCATCGGTGAACGCGCGTGCAGGGTCGTGACAGGTGCTACATGATTGGCTGCGATTGAGCGACAGGTTGGCGTCAAAAAACAGTAGTTGTCCAAGATCGGCTTCAGTGAGTTCGTCGCCAAAACTTAACTGAATAGAACTTATGGCCAGTGCGATGATGATTGCTTGTTTCATAGTCATTTTTCCTCAAAGAACGATAAATGAGTCGCCCACTCTCCTTAATAGGATATATTATCATTTTTATTATTGTATTGTATTTTTTAAATTGCCCTCGCCCCAAACCGATTTGCAGGTTTTTTTCTACTTCGTGATTACATTTCAAGCTGCCAAAGAGCCAGTCCCAAACCGCTAAATAACCGCCATAATTATGATGCATATGTTTGGTGGCATGATGAATTTGATGTTGTGCGGGAGAAATAAAAATATGCTCCAGCCATCGCCCATAACTCAGGCGCACCGGTGAATGGCGTAAATTTGCGCCCAGTGCAGAAAAAATAACAATAGTAATGTTGACCCCAAAGACAGTATAGAGGTTAAAGCGCGCACCAAATAACGCCATAAAAACCCCAGTGACCAACCCTGCACTGAAGGCATATCGCAGGCCAAACAAAATATTCTCTACCGGGTGAACGCGATAAAAGCTCAGAGGATTCAACACTTCCGGTGAATGGTGAACCTTGTGAAAAGACCATAAAAAGCGATTGCTGTGTAGCCAACGGTGCAGCCAATAACGCGTAAAATCGCTGACCAAAAATAATGATACGGTGTATGCGATCACCAACCATTCATAACGAATCGGCCGATAAATGGGCTCCAAGAACTGCGAGGAAAGCTGATAAGTGGCCATAGCGACTACCTGTGCTGAGAGCATTAACGGCGCAATCACTAACGCTTTAATCGCCCAGATAACAAAGAAATAGCCCACGTCCAAACGCGTATCACGGTGGGTTAGCCAACGTTTAATCGCTGAAATTTGCGGCAGTTTTCGGTATTGAATGAAACTAAGCATCAGCGCTAATAATACAGAGGTTACTAAATACCCCCAGTACAAACGCTCGCTTGGATCATTCAGATACCACGCCATCATCAATCCCCATCAGCATCCAATATTTTCGCCACCACATCAAGCGATTTCACCAAATGTTGGTAGTAATCGGTTTGTAGCGCACTCATCGCGTCAAATAGCGCTTGTGCATTCTCTGGCGTCAAATCTTCGCCAACCTCCATGACCTCAGCAGCAGCAATCGCGGTCAACAAATCGCCTTGTGCTAAGGCAATCGCTTCATCAGCGCCATGATTATAGGCAATTGTTGCTAAATTCGGTTGTGCGTCCTCACCAATCATTTGCTGATGCGTGGCCAAAATCGCGCGGATCGCTGGCAGCGACTGACCGCTTAAGCGATATTCCGCACGTGCAGGATCAGGGGAACCACCATATTTACGCGATAAGCCTGCCGGATCCCCTACCCGCCATTCGCGTGTTTTATACACACTTTCAACCAGCGCATTAAGCAGGAGCGCGGTAGATTTATCCGGATTATTCATATAATCACCTTGCGCGTCATCAAGCACTTGCGCAATATCACCAAAACGACGACAGAGATTATCCGTGGCCACTTGGGCAAACGCTAACTGACGTGGGCTTTTCGCCTCTTGATAAAGCAAATACTCCAGTGCACCGATCGTTTTGTAGGCATTTTTGAATAACGCCGTTTTCGGCTCACTGTCGCCATCAAGCGCGCGCGCTAACGATTGATTAATATCCTCGTTGCCCATATGGAACATATCGATATAGGTGGGAAAATCAATCGCCGCCACATCGATGCTGCCGAGCATATAGGTTGCTTCTACCTGCTTCCAAGCCACCACCAGCTCGCTAAAAGCGGTTTCATAGGGCAAACCTTCTATGCCACCACCAAGGGCTTCTTGCAAACTGCTGCAAGCACCAATTGCTTGTGCAGCATTGGTTTTAAGCACTTGATCATAGATGCCCGCGAGCGCCTCATCATCGCTATAAGATTCAGCGTGGATTAATGAAGAACACACTAAGGTAAGGGCAAGCAAAATCGGTTTCATAAAGCCTCCAAAAAGCTGAGAATCTGTTGTCGCTGCGCGGCAGGTAAGGCACTAAAGCGATCACGTACCGCCTCTGCTTCACCACCATGCCATAAAATAGCCGCCAACGGTGTGGCTGCGCGTGCATCATGTAAAAAACGCTCACCAGCCCGTATTCGATAACCCATACCCCACAATGGGGTTGTACGCCATTCAAACGTATCAGCATCAAATTCTGGTCGCCCATCGGCTAAATTCACGCCCATATCATGAAGTAAGAAATCACTATACGGGGCAAACTCAAGCCCTTCACGGGTGCGTTGGAGTGGGCTATGACAGGTCGCGCAACCTATCTCTGTGAATAACGTCTTTCCTGATTGCGCTTCTTCACTGAGCGATACAGGGCGTGGCGCCTTAAACGATCGGACATAAGCCACAATCGCTTGTAAGCGCATTTCTGGTAAATCAAAATCACCCAGTGGACTTGGTCGACCTCTTGGTGCTGCTAAACATTCAGTTTGTGACTGTGTGCACAATTCTTCAGGGAACAAGGGGTTGGTTAAGCCCATATCGTGCGCTGCCGCATCCGCAGTTTGTTGTAAAACGGTGGGTTGACCTGCTTTCCAACCATATTTACCGACACGTGAGCTATCACTCACTATGTCATGCACCCAATTCACCCGCCCAGAGATGCCATCACCATCGCTATCTTCAGGGTCAGCAGCCTCTAGCAAATCTTGCGGGTCAATCTTGGCAATCAAGCCCATGCCGGTTAAAGGTAGCGCCTGGCGTAGAGCAAATTGACTCTTAGGATGTAGGTCGCCATATTGTTGATTACTCAAATACGGCACAAATACCTCTAGCGTTTCTTCTGTACCATCCGGAAAGCTAAAGATGCGCTCAACCCGCTCTAAATGGGTATTTGCTTCATGGGGCACAGCACCCGTGCCATTAATCGAAATTTGCCGGCCATAAGACGGATCTGCAATGTTGATCTCATCAGCGCGACGCGCTCCATGTAACTCAGGTTGCGCTAACTTAAACACCAGTGCACGCAATGGCTCACCCTTATCATTAATCGCCATCCCACCGCTGTTATTTTGATGACAACTGGCGCAGGTATTGGCGCTAAATAGTGGCCCTAATCCATCTCGCGCGGTCGTCGCACTAGGCGCCACCACCCACGGGATTGAGAAAAATGAGCGTCCTAAAATAAATTGATCGAGCGTCGCATCATCGAGTGACTCTAATCGTTGTGCCATCGGTCGCTCACTGCTCGTATCGCTAAACCACTCATCAGGGGAAGCGACTACCCATGAACATAACCCCAAAGCCCCTAATATCAATACGCGACGGTAATCCATCATCACTGCCTTTTTATTATGCAAAAACCTCGACTGCAAGAGAAGCAACCGAGGTTTTTTTACGAAACGCTTTAAAACTAAATTTGAGTTTCTTCTGCGTCGGTTACGTCGTCTTCGTTAAGCGATACATCAAAGGCCGCACCAACGGTGACCATTTTATCGCCCAATTTACGTAGCTGATTTTTCAGCGCAACCACGTTATTGACGCTGTCTTCATTTTCTGGGTGAATTTGATAATCAAAATGCATACTGTTTATCGCCAGATCATTGATGGTGGCAATTCGTGCATCAATATCGTCAACCAAAGCAGTAACAGCTTTTTGATCTTCTTCAGAAAGCGCATCAAATGGTGCCGCACCAACTTTATCGTTTAAATACTCACCCATCAGGATATTTTTAAATCCTTGGAAGTTTTGTGCGATGTCGCGATGCGTATTATCTGAGAAACAGCTATGTTCATCTTCTTCGCTCGGCGTGAGCACAGCGACCGCGATACGCTCATTAGCAAGCTCTGATTTAATGAACATCCCCATGCCAATAAAGATGTTTTTCAATGCTTCATCACTAGCAATATTCTTATCGGCGTCTGCACCATCAAGTTGGCCAAGCAACGCGGCGCGATAAAGCCCTTTATTACCATCAACTTCACCAGCCCAAGCGCTGCTGACCAACTCAACATCAGCCACTAACTTATCAGCGGCCGCGTTTAAATACGCTAAGCGACGCTCAGCGAATTTGTCTTCAGTAAAGTCAGTTAATGGACGTTGACCAGCGACCATGGCACCATTGGTAATCGTGTCTTCAATAAAGTTATTGTAGTCTTGATCTTGTCCCCAGAGCAGGAACTCGATGGCGTGATAACCAGAGGCAACGTTCGCCTCACCACCATTTTCATTAAGCGCGGTGATAACCTCAACGTTAATCTCATCAACATTAACCGCTTCAGGCTCTTCGCCACCTGGGGTAAACTCACCCGTTGAATCGATGATATTACCAGTGGTTTTTTGGCCATCGGCATCAATCGTATAGTCAATCATGTTTTCATCGAGCGGCCAGGCGTTGATTTGCCCTTCTAAGGCACCATAAGCATCAGCTACCCAACCTTCTTCGGCGTCAATTGGACCGGCTGAAAGACGAAAAATTTCTGTTTCACCGTAGCTTTCGCGCGACTGCAGCCAAGCGTCTTTAGCCGCCTGTAGTGACTCTTCCGTTGGATTGTCGCTAAAACGCTTAATCGCTTCTTGCAGCTTAATCGCATCAGCGAGCGCATCGCTATAGTTAGCCTGGGCAATTTCAGCATAGGTATTTAATACTGCGGCTGGTTCTTGTGCGAACGCACCAGTAGCCGTAAAACCAATAGCGACAGCGAGCGCCACTTTCTTAAAGGAATGAGTCATCATTAATCCTTAGTGTGTGAATGTGGGCGTTAGACTACGCCTACTTAATACAAAAAGCAACAATAATCAGAATATTTCTCATTAACTTTATTGTTTAAGCTTATCACGCAACAATTGATTAACCGTTTTCGGGTTCGCCTGCCCTTTTGAACGCTTAAGTACTTGCCCGACGAAATAACCCAGCATTTTTTCCTGCCCATTTTGATAAGCGGCAACCTGATCAGGACTTTCAACAATCACCTCATCAATCCAGCTCAGGATTTGCTGATCATCGTTGACTTGTTTCAAGCCTTGCGCGTCAATCAGCACATCAGCTGACTCACCACTTTCCCACATTTGTGGGAGTAATTTTTTGGCGGCATTGCCAGAAATCGTCCCATCCTGAATGCGTTGCAATAGTGCTGCTAAAGCCTCAGCACTAACCGGCGCTTCATCGATGTCTAGTTGATGTTCGTTTAATAGTCGTGCAAATTCACCCTGCAACCAATTACTCACCAGCTTGCCATCGCCACATTGCGCGACCACGGCATCAAAAAAATCCGCGCTATAACGATCTTGAAGAATATAATCCAGGCTATCTTCATCAAGCTCATGCGCTTGTCTATAGCGTTCGCGACGCAGATGAGGCAATTCCGGCAATTGTTCTGCCACTTCCTCAAAAAATGCTTCATCCAAATCCAGTGGTAGCAAATCAGGATCAGGGAAATAGCGGTAGTCGTTCGCTTCTTCCTTACTGCGCATAGTGCGCGTTTCTTGCTTTTCAGCGTCAAATAAGCGCGTTTCCTGGTCAATTGGCTGGCTTTGATCCATTAAATCGCTTTGCCGCTCAATTTCGATATTGATCGCCTGCTCGACAAAGCGGAATGAGTTGATGTTTTTAAGCTCAACGCGTGCGTTGTATGCCTCACTGCCCGGCTCACGAATCGATACGTTCGCATCGCAGCGAAATGACCCTTCCTGCATATTGCCATCGCTGATGCCAAGATAGCGCACTAGATGGTGAATTTTGCGCATAAAGGCGACTGCTTCTTTAGCGCTACGCATATCCGGCTCGCTTACTAATTCAATCAGTGGAACACCCGCACGATTGAGATCAATCCCGGTACGATCTGAAAACGCATCATGCACCGATTTACCAGCATCTTCTTCGAGTTGTCCACGATTAATGCGTACTTCGCGTTGATACTCACCCATATCAAGCACCACCGTACCGCCTTGAATGACCGCATCATCCAGTTGGCTGATTTGATAACCTTTCGGCAGATCAGGATAAAAATAATTTTTACGCATGAAAAACGCGTGCGGATTGACCTTGGCGTCAATCGCCTGGCCAAACATCGCCGCATAGACTACCGCCTGACGATTGAGCACAGGCAAAACCCCAGGATAAGCTAAGTCGAGTTCGTTGGTATTGTCGTTCGGCTCTGAGCCAAAAGTGTTTGGGGAGCTAGAAAAAAGTTTACTGTTGGTATCGAGCTGAATATGCAACTCCAAACCAATCACAGCTTCATAACGCATGATGCCATCCTGATAAAGCAAGCTGCCCCACGTTCAGTGGGGCAAAGCTAAGATTATAAAAAGAACCGTTTAGTCACGCAAGTTAGAGAACTTATCTGATTGCGATAAGCGGTGATCAATAATTCTTGGGGTAACAAAAATCAACAGCTCATTTTTCTTAAACTGGTTGTTGGTTTTCTTAAACACATTACCGATTAACGGTAAATCCCCCAATAGTGGCACTTTATTGGTGCTGATACTTTGGGCCTGTTCATAAATTCCACCCAAAACAATGGTTTCGCCATTATCAACCAACACATTGGTTTCTAATTGGTTGGTATTGATCGGCACATTATTGCCTAACTGGTTGGCAAAGTTTGGTGAATCTTTGGTGATATTAAGCTCCATATCAACACGATTATCCGGCGCGATGCGCGGGGTCACCTCAAGGGATAATTCTGCCTCTTTAAACTCAACTGAAGGCACACCATCTCTACTCACAGTCTGGTAAGGGATCTCTTGACCAGAAGCAATGGTTGCTTTTTGTCCGTCTTGAGTAACCACACGTGGGCTGGAGATGATTTCCCCACGACCTTCAGTTTGAAGCGCTGAGAGCTCTAAATCGACTAAGAAATCAGAACCCAAAATCGCTAAGCCATAAGTAGCAGGTTTAGGTAAATCGACTCCCAATCGACCTGTCAATGTTTGATTTCTTAGATCTCTTCCTCTTTGATCATTTTCGTTTGCAATTCTTGAAGTAAACCTTGTGTTAAACTTTGCGCCAAGATCACGAGAGAAATCATCATTGGTGATCACCAAGCGTGCATCAACCAATACCTGACGTACTGGCTCATCAAGTTTCGCCACCAGTTCGCGGACTGCTTGAATTTTGCTGGGAATATCGCTGACCAATAAGGTGTTAGTGCGTTCATCAACGCTCACCGTTCCTTTACTGGAAAGAATCGCATCGCGGAAAAATGCGCCGCGACCTTCACCGCCGCTGCCTTCTCGCGATTTTTCGATGATACCGACCAAATCGGCCGCGCGCGCATACTGCACTTGAATCAGCTCGGTACGCGAAGGCACCAATTCATTACGCTCTTGCACCACACGCAGCGCGTCTAATTCACGCTGATCTAACTCAGCTGCCGGGGCAATATAGATCACGGAATTATTTTCACGCATTCCTAGCCCTTTGGTTTTCAAGATAATGTCAAGCGCTTGATCCCAAGGCACATTATCTAAGCGCAGAGTGATGTTGCCGGACACTGCATCGCTAACCACCACGTTATTGCCGGTAAATTCAGCGATAATTTGCAGCACCGCACGCACTTCAATATCCTGGAAATTAAGCGACAATGGCTCACCACGATAACGCTTGGTTGCGCTGAACCCTTGTACTTCATCAACTTGCTCCATAAAGCTGGTATCGGGCTTAGGGATAGTCAACTCGATGGTGTAAATATCCCCATTTTGATACGTGGTGTATTCATAAGGAGTATTTTTCTGGGTTGCGATAACCATGTTTGTGCCGGTTGTGGTACGCGCTAAATCAATATAATTTACCGCGGTACCAAAATCCGCAAACTCCATGCGTTTTTGTTCTGATTTCGCAAGCTGATGACCATCGAGGGTCACCATAATTTCCCCAGCTTGTTTTCGGGTATTCACGACCCGATGCTGCGCTGGGAGCACAAATGAAATCACGGCTGTATTACCGTCTTTCTTACGAAATTGTGGGCTGAGTAAAGCCTGCGCAGGTGCTTCAAATTGTTTGGTCTGTGTTGGCGGCTGAGGCTCTCTCACAACCGGTTTTGGCATTGGTGTAACGCTCGTCGGCTGGCGAGAAATCGTCACCTCACCTGCGGATCCCGTTGGGCTGATGACGCTGTTGAACAAACCTCCAGAAGCTGTGGCCGTAGCCACTGGTGCAGCTTTGGCAGGCATGTGTTTTGGTGGATTAGTAAACAGCAAAATAATATCCTTACCTTGCTGAACAACTTCATAAGATTGTGGTGCAGCCAAGTTCACAACGGCCCGAGTTGTGCCAGCGGCCTCTACGACATCAACGTCATAGATCCCAGCTTGGGAAATCGCGATCTCGCGCGCGCTCAAGCCAGAGTTCACCCCCGCAAAATCCAAAACAATCGTTGCTGGTTCGGCGGTGGTAAACACATTCGGTTTCACACCAGCGTTTTCAAAAATGAGCTGATAACGACCATTCGTCGGACCATAAGAAAGGTCTGAAAGGGTCGCTGCCTGTGCAGCTGTCGCTACTGAGATTGCCAATACAAGCGCTATATGTTTCATAATTAACCTTTCTTATTTCCTTATCAATATCAGTTTATCCATCCGGTCTTCCCAGCCATTCGCCACGCGGTATTTTTCTCTAACGATCAGGTTATCCCGACCAATAGCGATAATTAACCCGTTGTTTTTACCGATATATTGACCAACATCGGCAGTGACAATGCCAGAATCAGGTGTTTTAATGAGTGCACTTTTACCACCATTAGGTGCATCTAGCGTACCAACCATGGCCAAGGCATCAAGGCTATATTTTTCTAAGAAAAATGGTAAATGATCGGTGGGCGGACCATCACCACACTGCGTATCTTCGCAGATATCTTCCGGTTGTTCTTGACTAGACACATCCGTACGACCAACAAAGCTTTTCACCGCAAATGGACTGTTTTCACTCCCTTTATAGCGGATAGGAAAAGCCACCTGCAGATCCGCAACCGACTCAACATCAAGCGTTTCGCTGGGTTGAGTTGACTCAACCGTACGCTGGATATGTTCTTCAATACCCTCTTTCGGATTATCTTTAATGAAGAATTCTGTAAACCCCATTGAACATACCGCCATAACTATAAGCGCACTTTTGTGTATTCCAGCGTTACGTGTCGGCATCTTACTGTCCCTCACCTAGGTATTTTGAAATATCTTGGTTGTAGATGTAGGTTTCAAGAATACTGTTGATTGCAATCCCGCTAGGCGAATCATCCTCTACTTTCATATCAAAGTTTTGCACATTGAGGATGCGTGGGAAAGAAGCGATTTGTTCGGCAAAATGCGCAAAGCTGTCGTAAGAGGTTTTCGTGGCTAAAGAAATCGGTTCAAGATTGTAATAGGTTTTAGCGCTGCTTTGTCCTGGGGTGAGCGCTGAAAACACGATGCCATTTTGTGAGCCGGTTTGATAAATTTCATCGACCAGACTCGGCATTTCGGTTTCAGACGGCAGATAGGTCAAATACTCTTGTAATTGACCAACCAGTTGTTTCTTATGTTCGCGATAAGCCGGTAAGTCAACACTATATTGATAGAGCTTATCATATTGCCCGACTAAGTTATTAATTTGATTGTCTAAAGAATCTTGCTCGTCCGCTAATTTACCGTGCACAAACCTGAGATAGAGAAACGACAGAACAACCGCAATCGCAACCCAAATCAACACCTGATAATAAATTGGCCATGTCCCGGGGCGGCTTCGGTCTAATTGTGATAACCTAACAATATTCACGAATGACTCCTTTAGGCCAAATAAATCACGATGGTAAATGTTTTGATTTCTGATTCCTCAGGCACGGTATAACGTGAGGAAGATTTTGCGGCATTAATCCCGCGCAACCTGGGTTCAGTGAAAAATTCAAGGCCTTTCATCTTACGCATAAAATTGGCGATTTCCGCATCATTTTTAGCCACTCCATCGATGGTTAAAATTTGACCGTTAAACGAGATAGAGTTTAGGAAAATTTCTTCTGGGGTGTTATTGGCAATAAACGCTAACGTGTCAACCACCACTTCACGCTTAACGCTCAGCGCAGAAATCGTGGTTATTTGTTTATTAATATCACCAACTAAGCTTTTGATTTCTTCAACTTCTTTTTTTGCACGCTCAAAACCTTGGATATCGGATGTGAGCATCGCGATTGTATCGTTTTGTTGTTCAATATATTTTTTCTCGAGGAAGTAGTTATAACCCCAAATTGCCGCGCAGATTAAACCAACAAAAACGGTAATACCAACAAAACGCTGCTGCTGTTCAGCACGTTTTTTTTCCCGCCAAGGTAATAAATTAAAACGTGTTTTCATGATTATTCTCCTTCACACAGCAACGCTACGGGGAGTGCAAACTGCAGCATGGCGTTTGCCCAATCTTGATCATCAGCATGCTTATTGATCACAACTTCGCTTAAATCAAGATCACCAATAGGATACTCAACCTGAGCATTTAACGCTTTGCGCAGCCCCTTCAGGCAAGCACCACCACCACAAAGTGCCACTTTTGCAATCGGAGCGTCGGTTTTCTTACTGGCATCGAAGAAATCAAACACTAAATTGACTTGTTCAGCAAAGCTATTGGCATAAGGCGTAAGCACCAAATCCGTAAATTCCTCACCAACGCTCTGATGTACCTTACGCTCTTCAGCTTCTTGTTCTGATAACGAATAGATATCCATGATACTATCGGTAACTTGTTGCCCACCAATTTGCTGCTCCCGGTGGAAAATCAATCCCGTTGCATCATAAAAATAGAAGCGGGATTTCTTGCTGCCAATATCGACCAAAACAATAATCTCATTATCAGCAAAATGCCGGCTATAGATTTGCGAGACCAGACGACCATAAGCATACGCGTCAACATCAACCTCGATCTGTGGCTGACTACGCTTCGTATATTTTCCTGTTTGGGTAATCGCATCAACGCGCTGATTAACAATATCACGCCGCGCAGCAACGGCTAGATAATGACCTTCATTATCCAGCATATGATAATCGTAATAAACTTGATCAAGTGTAAAAGGCAATACTTCGCCTAATTCAACTTCAATAGAGCCATCAGTGTCATAATCGCTCAAACTTGGTTCGATATCGATTTTTCGAGTGATGGTATCGCCCAAAGGAATGTGGGTTATCGCGCTTCGCTTGGAGAAATTATATTGTCCGGCAACATTACTTACCGCTTGTTGAATAGCACCAACTTCATTATGTACTTCGCTTCGGTTAAGACGAGACGCGCGGTACGTTGATACAACGTAGGTCCCACTATTTTTTTTGAGCTCAATAAGCTTAACCGCATACTGCCCAATATCAATCGCCACATCGCTCGTCTTTGCGCTTAGCATTGTTGCTCCTTTGCTAAATCAAATTCCATCTGCCCAGCATAATTAGAAATTATTTATTATTACGGACAAGATTACAATATAAGCGCTATTTTTACCAGTCTATTATCTATTTCTTTATAACTTTCTGATATTATTTCCAGTGTAAAGCTGGCGAGGTCGACCGATGCGGTAGCCATCGCTGACCATTTCGTTCCAGTGCGCCACCCAACCAGAGGTACGAGCGATCGCAAACATCACCGTAAACATATTTACTGGAATGCCGAGCGCGCTATAGATAATCCCTGAGTAGAAATCAACGTTCGGATAAAGTTTACGTTCAATGAAATAATCGTCTTTCAGCGCCGCTTCTTCGAGCTTCATCGCCAACTCCATACGCGGATCATCACCGTAGCGCTCAAGAATCTCATAGCAAATGCTCTGAATAATTTTGGCGCGCGGATCATAATTGCGATACACACGATGCCCAAAGCCCATGAGTTTGAAGGGGTCTTGCTTGTCTTTAGCTTTCTCGATGAATTTAGGAATATTCTCGACCGAGCCAATTTCATCAAGCATATTGAGCACAGCTTCGTTTGCACCACCGTGCGCTGGACCCCACAATGACGCGATACCAGCAGAAATTGCCGCATAAGGGTTGGTTCCGGTACTACCGGCCAAGCGCACCGTTGACGTTGACGCATTTTGCTCATGATCAGCGTGCAAGATAAACAACAAATCGAGCGCTTTTGCCGCTAATGGATCAGGCTCGTAGTCTTGACCTGGGCGCTCAAACATCAAGCGTAAGAAGCTTTCAGTGTAACCTTCATTATGCTCAGGATAAATGACGGGGTAGCCTTTGTAATGACGGTAAATTGCTGCTGCAATCATTGGCATTTTAGCGATCAAACGCAACGAGGTGATCTCGCGCATTTTTTCGTCATTGATATCAATGGCATCAGGGTAGAATGCAGCCAATGAACCAACTAAACCTGTCATCATCGCCATCGGATGCGCGTCATAATAGAAGCCATCAAAGAAATGATGCACGCGCTCATTGAGCAGGCGGTAGTATTTGATTTTTTGTGTGTAGGCTTCGCTTTGTTCTTTTGTCGGTACTTCACCGTGATAAAGCAAATACGCGGTATCAAGATAATTTAAGTTCTCAGAAACATCTTCAATACTGTAGCCACGATAAAGTAACTTACCTTCACCACCATCGATAAAGGTAATTTTACTTTCGCAGCTTGAGGTCACGCCAAAGCCAGGGTCATGCGTGAAATAGCCTGCCTCTTTTGGCAAGCTAGCGATGTCGATAACGGGGCGCCCTAAGGTTGGTTCATAAACCGGCAGTTCAATCTCTTTACCCTGCTGTGAATCAACCAATTTTACCGAACGATCAACCATAACGCCTCCTCTATCTGCGCAACATCATAAAACACGCACCAAATTAACCCAATCAATAATTAACGTCAAGCAAACGTTTAGTTTGGGCTTATTTTTTACCGTATTTACGACGGAAGCGGTCAACACGACCCGCGCTATCAACGATGTTCTGCTTACCAGTATAGAATGGGTGTGATTTGCTGCTGATATCCACACGTACTAATGGATACTCTTCGCCATCTTCCCATTTAATGGTTTCTTTAGTCTCAACAGTTGATTTGCTCAAGAAGGCAAAATCTGCACCAACATCCTGAAAAACAACAGGACGATATTCTGGATGAATGTCTTTTTTCATAATCTACTCCGGGTTAAACTCATTCGGCTGAAAAACTGCGAAATTTTACAGAGTCCTTGCCAACAAAGCAAGCAGTATTTAGCTTACTCGTCCAGAGTCATCGCCACCAACGCATCACTCGATGGCTGAGCCTCGCCCTTTTGTTGCTGATCCCCACAATGCGGATCGATATAGCGTTGTCGCTTCTTCGCTTTCATTTGCTGCATATCGACCACCACAAAACCATCTACCGAACAGCCAAAATCCGGATCAACGGCAAAATCCGCGAACACCACCCCGCCTTCTTCACACAGCGCGCTGTAATGTTTAAACAGGGGTGGAATCACTAAATTCATATGCTTCAGTCGTTGCTTGAGGGTTTTTTCCGCTTCTTTACGTCCCATACCGGTAAAAGTTTCTTCAATCATACGCCGGCGTTTTGCGGTAATCACATACGGATTACGCGCCTTAACCCATTGCCGGTCTGACGCATAATACAACCGATAATAAGCCACCAGCCAATCAACCGCTTCGCGTGGATATTGTGGCGAAATACTTACCCCGCCAAATAAATAGCGAATCGATGGGTGCTGCGCGTAGTATGCACCGATACCTTGCCATGTGGTATCGAGCGCACGCGTATTCCAATACTCTGGACAAATAAAGCCTCGCCCAAGCTCCATAGCCTCATTAAGCCATGCCGTATCACCACAGAATTCAAAAAACTGATGGGTATAGAGTTTATCAAGCTGCTGCGTGCGATAAATCTTTTCAGTCGGCAACACACGATACGCCCCCATCAACGCCTGATCCTGGTTATGCCAGATCAGCAAATGGTGGTAATAACTATCGTATTTATCCAGATCACGCGCCTGACCGCTGCCCTCTCCTACCTCACGAAACGCCAATTCACGCAGCCGCCCAACTTCTTGCAGTAAAACGGCATTATGTTGTGGCTGATAATACAAAATCCGCTGATACTCACCGACATGGCCAAGCAATTTTGTCGAGCGTAGCGCATGGCGAATGACTCGCCGATCAAGCGCATCAGCAATCGGTTTTGGCGTATTAAATATGCCACTGCTTGGCCCACTGAGCTGATAGACATGCTGACGAATGAGCGTGACCACCTGCGATAAATCGAGCGGCAAACCTTGGAGCATCTTAATCGATAGCGCTTTAGCCAAATGGAGTTTTACCGCAGATTTTGGCGGCCGCCACATTTCACGCGCCAGCATGAGTGTTGAAACAAATGGGGCAACGCGGCTCACTTGATAGAACCACTGACTGTTACGCCCATCCACATAAATCGGCAGTATTGGCGCATCAGAAGAGCGCGCAATATGATAAAAAGCTTTTGACCACTGACGATCAGCAACCTCACCTTGCTGCATCCGCGAGACTTCGCCAGCTGGAAAAATAATCACCATCTCTTCATCATGCAGCGCTGCTTCAATCGCACGAATTTGCTTGCGTGCAAAATCATGGCGCCAGACATCAACGGGGATAACATAAGGCGCGAGTGGCGTAATCGCGCACAACTGCTCATTCGCGACAATCTTCACATCATCGCGCACAGAAAGCATTGCGTGTAATAAAATCAATCCATCGATCCCGCCTAACGGATGATTGGCGACCACAACGCAACGGCCGTGAGCTGGAATAGCGGCATCAACGCCGAGCTCTAACGAATAATCGATCTCTAAATAGGCAAAAGCTTCTTCGATAAATGCTTTTAGCGGCAGATGGCCATGCTGCTGCAAAAAATCATTAATTTCGCGTTCGTGTAATAGATAGCGTAAAAAAGCAATCGCTGCATGGCGCACCCCGGGAAGATGCATGATTCCTCGAGCATGGGCTTTATAGGAACTGGCAATATCAATCATAAACACACCTTAAGGTTTTGACGCATTATAAAAATGGCGTGTTACTGAAAGATGTCAAAAGCTGGCAGGTGGATATGCTAAAATCCTCGACCATGAATAAAGCCCTCTATACCCTGATTCCGCGGCGTTTGATGAGCCAACTGATGTTTCGTTTGGCGCGCATCGAACAGCCACAAATAAAAAACGCCATCATTAAAAGCTATATGCGCATTACCGGTGCACGCACCGATTTTGCCGCCGAAAAAGACCCTTTATCCTACCATAGCCTTAATGACTTCTTTACCCGCGCCCTCGCCGATGGTGCGCGCCCGATTGACGATAACCCAGGCCATATTATCAGCCCGGTTGACGGCAGATGCGCGATCCACGAACAACTCAGCGCCGAAACCCTCTTGCAAGCCAAAGGCATGCCCTATTCACTCGCTGCACTGCTTGGCAGCGAAGATTGGGCGCAACCATTTATTGGCGGCAGCGCAGCAACACTTTATCTCGCACCCGACGATTATCATCGCATCCACATGCCTTATCCCGGCACCCTGCAAGCGATGCGTTTTTGCCCCGGCGACAAACACAGCGTTGCCTTATCGCTGCTCGATAAAATTCCCAACATTTTTGCCGGCAATGAACGCGCAGTGTGTCTATTTAATACGGATTTAGGCAAAATGGCGGTGGTAATGGTTGGCGCATTAAACGTCAGCAGTATCAGCACCGTCTGGCATGGTGATGTATTAAACGCCGCCGATAATACGTATGACTACCGCGAACAAACGCTATCCTTTAATAAAGGTGAGGAAATCGGACGCTTTAATCTTGGCTCAACGGTCATTTTATTATTCGAACCACAAGCCATTGATTGGGCGAATGACAAACTTGAGTGTGGAGAAAAAATCTATATGGGTGAGGCAATCGCAAGCAGCCATGAGTAACGACTTTTTAGACATCTATACCGATGGTGCATGCAAAGGTAATCCAGGCGTTGGCGGCTGGGGCGTACTCATGCGCTATGGCAGCCATGAAAAAACGCTTAAAGGCGCTGAATCACACACCACCAATAACCGCATGGAGCTACAAGCAACGATTGAAGCGTTATCAGCGATCAAGCGCCCATGTAAAATCCGCATCACCACCGATTCAGTCTATGTTAAAAACGGCATTACCCAATGGATTCACAGCTGGAAAAAGAATGGCTGGCGCACCGCACAAAAAAAACCGGTACAAAACGCAGAACTCTGGCAACAACTCGATAACCTCGTGCAGCAATACGATATTGAGTGGGCCTGGGTTAAAGGCCACAGCGGCCACCCTGGCAACGAAGTCGCGGATACGCTCGCCAACGAAGCCATTGAACAATGGCGAGAACAACATCAAGGTTAGGCTGTTAATTTAAACTGGTGGCTTTCAACGCCGACACGACTTATATAGCAGGTATTTACAATGGCTAACAGAGTACTTAAAGACATCCGGCTCTATGAAAGTGAGATTGAAAATATTTCAGGACATAGTTTGCCGTCATATTTAGGCATTATTTTAAAGCCAACTAAAAACTTAGTGCATATTACCCAAAGAATCGCAAGAAAACTCAATGAATTAAACTATTCTTTTGGCGAGCAAGACCATATTTATATCAATTTAACCTCCCTTCTTAAGGAAAACAAACTCCATGTTTCTAATCGTAATATTGATAGAAGAATACAATATGTGGACTTTGGGATTGTCCCAGAAAAATTCAATGCCTTACAAGATAATCAAAAAGATGCGTTTATTGAGACTAAAATTTTAGAGATTCTGGAATCGATAAGTAACAAAAATTCCCAAAAACTTATAGAACAAACCAAATTCGAACTAGCCAAGTATGGTCGTGAACTCAAAATCCATTTCAAAACCAAAGAAACAAAAACCTATCGAATAGATATTTATTACCAAGTGGCTCCGGTTAACAAGCTGGATAATGCAATTATTGAATATAAAGATAAGAAAAATGCTTCAACAACCACTCATAACTTTACACTGGAAGATTACGAAGATATCTATTCATTGGTTGACACTATTGGGGTTAAAAATAACAAAATCATATTGAACCCTAAAAAATCCTTTAGGGCTGAGTTAACCACCAAGCGTTACAAAACCCCTATTACATTTGAGTTGATGTAAAAACCAATTGCCATCTATGGTTATAGGTATACGATTTAAGTGATCGACTATGTCTTTTTATAGTGGCCTACTTCTCATAGAGAAATAAAAAACTGCTAGCTTAGGTTTTGAATTAAACGCCTTCCATTTCCAAGCGGCGTTGGACTTCTTCCCATAACCATTTAAACGACAGGGAAAAGTAATTCGCGTCGGTATCCAGGCGGTAATCCGCCAAGCCTTCATATAGCCCTAAGCGCTCATCGCGCAACACCTGCAATCGTACCGCAACATCGGGGACTTGCGTCAGTGGCCGGCGCTTATCATTGCCCACGCGTTGCAGTTGACGTTCTACAGACACATCAAGAAACACAACCAGGCGCTGTTGTGCAATGAGGCGTCGATTATGCTCGCTAAGCACAATCCCACCACCACAAGCCACCACGCAATCATGCGGTTCCGCTAACACATCAGCTAAGGTTTGTTCTTCGCGACGGCGAAATCCTTCTTCACCTTCAGTATCAAAAATCGTCGGAATATCCACACCAGTTCGTGCGCAAATCGCTTGATCGGTATCAACAAACCGCCAGCGCAGGCGGTTTGCCAAGCGTTTTCCGAGCGAGGTTTTCCCTGCACCCATCGGCCCTATTAAAACGATTTTGCGGTCTTGCGCCATAATCCCGTCTCTAAACTAGCTGTAACGTAAGCCAATTATAACGGCAACTGTCCATCTTGTCCGTTGCTTGGTGAAAATTCCCCTACTCACTGAGCGATTAGCGTGCGCCAAATATAGCGCTGCCAACCCGCACCAAGGTTGAGCCTTCAGCAATTGCCAACGCCATATCCCCGCTCATCCCCATCGATAATTCATCGAATTGCGCGCGATCAGCAAAGCGATCTCGAGCTTGAGCTTGAATCTCACGCAAGCTACGAAAACACGCGCGAATACGCGATTCATCAGTGGTATTGGCACCAATTGTCATCAAACCACGAATGCGAATCCGCTCACAATGCAGCGTTTCTTCAATCAGCGCAAGCGTGTCTTCTGGCGCTACGCCAAATTTTGACGCCTCCCCAGAGGTATTGACCTGAACCAGCACATCTATGGTACGGTCTTCAAATTCCAGACGCTGCTCAAGTTTATGCGCCAGCTTCACCCGATCGAGCGACTGAATACAGCTCACTTGCGCGATCACATCTTTAATTTTATTGGTTTGTAAATGACCGATCAGGTGCGTGTCATGTGCCACATCAGCGAGCGCATCATATTTGGCGTTAATTTCCTGCACCTTATTCTCGCCAATCAGCGTTTGCCCACTAGCCAAGGCTTCACGAATACGCGCGGCTTCAACCGTTTTTGTGACCATCATTAATCGTACATCTTCAGGCGAGCGCTCAGCTTGTTCACAAGCGCCAGAGATCTGTTCGAGCACACGCGCGATACTGTTGTGAATGGGGTTTGTCATTAATCTATCTCTCCTATCGACGTGCAAAATAATGCGTTGATCAGCACGCGCAGTTTTTACGAAAAAGCGCAGCCCTATCGCTGTGTTTTATGGACTCTATCTCATCAATTTTATCATGAATGATCTTAGTGACGATGGTCATAAAACCGTAACATCGCGCTGTTAACTTGCCGGTAAGCCAACAAACCGGAGTACTCATGAGCAAACACTACCGCACTATCTGGATTTCCGATTGCCACCTTGGTACCCGCAGCTCACAAGCCCATATGTTGCTCGATTTCTTACGCCATACGGAAAGTGATACGCTGTTTCTAGTGGGCGATATCGTCGATGGTTGGCAAATGAAAAAGCATTGGCATTGGCCTCAAGAGCATAATGATGTGGTGCAGAAATTGCTACGTAAAGCACGCAAAGGCACACGAGTGATTTATATTCCGGGCAACCACGATGAGGCGGCACGGCAATACGTTGATCTTGATTTTGGTGGGGTAGAAATTAGACAGCAAAGCGAACACACCACGGCCGATGGTAAACGCTTGCTCATCATGCATGGTGATGAATTCGATGGCGTTATGCAATACGCCAAGTGGTTAGCCCACCTTGGCGATACACTTTACCAGCTCGCCCTTTCGCTGAATACACTGCTCAATAAAATCCGGCGCTACTTAGGCAAGCCCTATTGGTCGCTCTCGCAATACTTAAAATATAAAGTGAAAAATGCGGTGAATTTTATTAGTGAGTTTGAGCGCTTACTGGCTGGCGAGGCAAAAAAACGTGACTTTGATGGTGTGGTTTGCGGACACATCCATCACGCAGAAATGCGTACTATCGAAGGCATCGAATACTACAACTGCGGTGACTGGGTAGAAAGTGTGACCGCGTTAGTTGAACACAGCGACGGACGAATGGAGATTATTTACTGGGCGGATGTAGTCGCTAAGCGTATGGAAAAAACCAGCGTCCAAGAAACTGCGGATGCCGCATGAATATCGCGATTGTCAGTGACGCCTGGCATCCTCAAGTTAATGGCGTTGTACGCACGCTTACACAAACACGCCGTGCCTTGCTTGATCAAGGCGACAATGTATTGATGATCACCCCCGACCAATTTCGCACCTGGCCTTGTCCAACCTATCCGGAAATCCGTTTGGCTCGCGGTGCAAAACGCCGCGTTGCTACTCTACTCGATGAATTTTCTGCTGATGCCATTCACATCGCCACCGAAGGACCACTCGGTTGGGCGGCACGCCGGTATTGCTTGCGTCACAAACTCTCGTTTACGACCGCTTATCACACCCGTTTCCCTGAATACATCCATACCCGTTTTCGCCTACCACTAAGCATCGGTTATGCGATCATGCGCCTGTTCCATAAGCCATCGGTGCGGGTGATGGTTCCTACCGAAGGTATTGGCAAAGCACTCAATGCACGTGGCATTGAGCACACGGTAATTTGGGGCCGCGGTGTGGATACTGCGCGGTTTTATCCCGGTGAGCGCAATGCATTAGAGCCCATGATGCGTGACGAAGAACGCGCACGTCCTACCTTTGTCTATATTGGTCGCGTGGCGCCGGAAAAGAGCATCGAAGCGTTTCTTAAACTGGATTTACCCGGCAGCAAATGGGTGATAGGTGATGGCCCTGCAAAAGCCACACTTGAAGCAGCCTATCCTGAGGTGCATTTTCTCGGCGCGTATCCGCAAAAAGAACTGCCGCCATTTTACCGCGCAGCCGATGTGTTCGTGTTTCCCAGTAAAACCGATACCTTTGGCTTGGTGCTGCTCGAAGCAATGGCGTGTGGCACACCGGTGGCGGCGTATCCGGTTGAAGGGCCTATAGATGTAATTAGCGACCCTAAAACCGGTGCGTTAAATAAGGATTTAGCGCAGGCCTGCTTAGACGCACTCGCGCTAAATCGCGACGACTGCGCAGAATTCGCCGCTGCGCACAGCTGGCTGGAAACGACGTTGCGTTTTCGTGTGTTACTCGAACCATTTATTGCCCAGGCACCACTTGCGGAAACACATTGATTAGGCTTTAAATCCCTAATTTTTTTGCCGCTAACTGCGCACCAGCTACACGGGCGCGTATTTTTTCAAACGCCCATTCACGTGTGGTGGTTAAATCATTGCAAAATGGCGAATAACCACAGCATTCTGACACCCCTGGCACCTGCCCAAGAATATCGCTCGCCAACACAATTCGTTCGGCAATCCGTGTCGGTAATTCAATCTCTTTATTCAGATGCGACACAAAACCTAAATACACGAATTTATTGCCGATATACTCTTTAATACAATGCAGGATCGATTCGAACTCTCGCTCACCTAAGCTGGCAAATGGAAAATGGAAATTCTGAATCTTCGATTGCAATAACACAGGATAAATTTCAGCGTAATTACTGTAATTATGGTTGGTGAAATTATCCGCACCAAAGCAAGTATGTAGCGTTACTGCTTGTAATTCTTGCGGCGTGAGTTTATCGCATACCTGGTTCACTAAACCGACCATTTGTTTGAGTAACGCCCCGCTACTATCCACTTTCTGAGCATAAGTAGCCTCGGTCATATCCAAACCCACTTCAGAAGCACCAGCAGCAATGGCTTTTTTAATATCTTTAGCACATTCATTCACCAAATCTTCGGTAAATTGCGCTTTGCTATAGCCTTCAATTTCATCAACATAAATCAATGATACAGCTGAGGGAGAAATGACTGTGGCTTTAAACGGTTTGTTGCTGTATTTTTTTAGCACTGGCAGCCATTCATCGCTGTAATGAGCAAATTTAAACGGCGTTTGTTCTTTCTGTAAAACTGCCATTTCTCGCGAATGGTGCCCTTCAAAATCGATCACAAACCCTTTTTTGTCTTTAGGATTGGGTTCACCAAGTTTAATAAATCCTTGCTCAAGGAAATACGTGAGAAAATTGGGCTTTTCCACCTCACCAGAAGTAATGATCGGATTGCCATCAATCTGTTCGTAAGTCTGAACAACGTCTTTAATTTCTTTCTCGATTAAACGATCGAGCTCAGACTTAGCCAACTGCCCATCCGCATAAGCGGCATAGGCGGCTTGTAATTCCGCAGAACGTGGCAAACTACCAACTGGGGTTTGTTTAATAGACATAATTTGCTCCATTAACGATGATTAAAAATGGTTAACCAAAATGATTATAGCCAATTTTTCCTACAAAATCATAGTGCAAAAGAGAATACTTTTATGTCAATCCGCTTTTAGTTTCAGGCAATCATGTTACCTATCAAGCTGAGTCGTTAATGGCCCATGAACTGTACAGCGTCAAAACGGTTAATTCGTGAACTGTATATTATCGATCAAACGTGTACGGCCAAGCTTTGCCGCAACAAGCAGCACAACCGGTTCACAGATATCCGTTGCGGGCATCAAATCGCTTTGCTGGCGCAGTTCAAGGTAATCCACCACAAACCCTTTTTGGGTTAAGCGCTCTTTGGCCTGTCTTAGCGTACGCTCAATATCCTCACCAGCACTAATCGCGAGCTGACTTTGCTGCAACGTACTGTGTAAAACTGGCGCGATTGCGCGCTCAGTCGTGCTTAGATATTGGTTACGCGAGCTCATCGCCAAACCGTCTTCAGCGCGCACTGTTTCCGCACCAACAATCTCCACTGGTATATGCAGGTCTGCGACCAAACGACGAATAATCCACTGCTGCTGGAAATCTTTTAAACCAAAAACGGCGTATTTTGGCTCAACTAAGTGAAACAAGCGTGAGACGACTGCAGCCACGCCTTGGAAATGCGTCGGACGATTCACACCACACAAGATCTTGGTGAACACATCAGGTAAGGTAAAGCCAATCGCGTTGTCTTTACCAAATGGGTAGATTAGCCCGTCATCAGGCATAAACACCGCAGCAATACCAGCCGCCTCAAGCTTTTCGATATCTTCTTTTGGCGTGCGTGGGTAGCTGTCTAAATCTTCGTTTACACCAAACTGCGTAGGATTCACATACACGGAAGCCATCACACAATCCGTAACCGTTAACGCCTCATCAACCAGCGATAAATGCCCATCATGCAAATTTCCCATCGTCGGCACTAACGTCCACGACGCACCAGCATCACGCTGATTGAGCTTCCATTCGTTTAAGCTTTTGAGGTCTTTAATCACGCGCATGTTCGTCTCCAGGGAATGCGCCACTGATTACCGCCTCACGATAGGCTGCAAATGCGTCGAGCAAACTCGCTTGACCTTCGAGAAAATTGTGCGAAAAATACGGGATATGCGGTGAGATACCGATGGCATCGTAGCTGACCAGAACCTGCCCATCGGTTGCTGGCCCACAACCAATACCGATTACAGGGATATCGAGCGCAGCGGTGATTTCTGCTGCCAAACCACGTGGAATACATTCAAGCACCAGCATCTCAGCACCTGCCGCCTGCACCGCTAACGCTTGTTCGCGCAGTTGTTCTGCTTCACCGTCGCGTTTACCAACTGTACGGTAGCCACCAAGCTTATCGACCGTTTGTGGGGTTAACCCCAAATGCGCACACACAGCAATATTTTGTTCACTCAGTGCACGAATGACGTCAAGCTGCGACGAATGTCCACCTTCGAGTTTGACCATATTCGCCTGCCCTTCCTGCATCAAGCGTTGCGCGCTTGCTAAAGCTTGCTTGACTGTGGCGTAGCTCATAAACGGCATATCGACGATCCGCCAACATCCTGGCGCGCCACGTGCAACTGCAGCAGCATGGTAGGCCATATCATCGACACTCACTGGTGTGGTATTGACGTGTCCTGCGACCACCATACCCAACGAATCGCCAACCAATAGACAATCGATATCAGCTTGCTGCATCAGCCCTGCAAAGCTTGCGTCATAAGCGGTAAGCATGGTAATGCGCGTGCCTTCGGCTTTCTTTTTTTGTAAGGTGGTTAAGGTGATACCCATCGCTTGTCCTCAATGATTGGTAATGGCTTGCTAGCTAATGTGCTTAATACGTCAGCGACTCGTCCATGACCGGGAATCTCACATTCAGCATCAATAGCTGCGAGCGGTTGTAAGACAAAATCGCGCGAGGTTAGGCCTGGGTGCGGCACGATTAAATCCGCGCTCTCGACTACAGCATCGTCATAAAGCAGCACATCGAGATCTAACGTTCTCGGGCCATTTTTAATACTGCGCACGCGACCTTGCGCGTGTTCGGTGCGCATCAACAGCGCTAAAACCGCATGCGGGGAAAGATCAGTACGGTAGCGAACCACCGCATTGACAAAATCCGGCTGCTCGGTGAAGCCAAATGGTGGGGTTTGATACAGCGGTGAGGCAGCTTCTTCAACCATCGTTTGCGCCAAGCTCGCACGCGCACGCACAAGCTGGGCAACCGGGTCTTCTATATTGCTGCCAAAAGCCACCCACACGCGATGCTTCATCGATCACCCCGACGCTTTCGCCCACCACGACTACGCCGTTTTTTCGGGCGAGGCTTTTCATCATGACTAGGCATCAAATCGTTATCTTGTTGCAGCGCAGTCCACCAATCAACCAGCGCATCTAACGGCTCACCAGCACCATGGCGAATAAGCAAGAAATCATAAGCCGCGCGAAAACGCGGATGACTGAGCAAGCTTTGCATTTTCCGCGTTGAGCGACCGGCTAAGTCAAAGCGCGCTTGTAACGTCCAAATCTCACGGATCATCCCGCGCAAACGTACTGGAATCGACAAGCGTTCTGCTGCCGCTAAATGCACCACATCCACTGCCTCATGCATCGCTGCATGCCAGTTATCACGTTCTTCAAATAACCCTTGGTAGGCAAGTTGATAGACCGGCCAAAGAATCGCTGCCAGTAAAAAGGCAATCGTGACCGGACGCCCTTCAGCAATGCGCTGATCGGTGTTGGCCAGCGCAATACGCACCAGTTCTTGGGCATAACGCGCATAATCTTCTTGTTGATGTTCAAATACACTCGCTGTATCGGGAAAAAGCGCGGTAAATAAATCGTGTTCTTGAAGGCTGGCAAAGCAACGCTCACCATAGCCACCCATAAATAATTTTTGTGCCTCATCAAATAAACGCGCTGCAGGAACTGCTTTAATACCGTCACGACACTGCGCGATCGCGGCTTGTGTTTTGGGCTCAATGGTCATGTTCAGCTTGGCGGCAAAGCGCGCAGCACGTAGCATACGCACTGGATCTTCGGTATAACGCGCCTCCGGATCACCAATCATCGCAATGCGTTTGGCCTCGATATCGTCCATCACGTTCAGATAATCTAGGATTTCACCACTACGCACGTCGTAATACAACGCATTGACCGTAAAATCACGACGCACGACATCGTCTTCGATATGGCCGTAATGATTGTCTTCGAGCACATGACCATGTGCGTCAGTACGCTGTTCTTGATCAGGTGAGGCGCGGAAGGTAGCGACTTCGATAATATCGCGCCCAAAATGAATATGCGCGAGGCGAAAACGCCGACCGATTAAGCGGCAATTGCGAAATAATCCCGCCACTTCTTCCGGACGCGCATTGGTGGCGATATCAAAATCTTTTGGGGGAAGTCCGAGCAGTAGATCGCGTATACAGCCACCAACCAAATAGGCATCAAAGCCGGCTTGATTGATTTGTTTGACGATATTAACCGCTCGGCGGTCGAATTGGTTGTTGGTTATGCCATAATCTTTACCATCAAGACGACGACAGGTTAAGTTAGGTGAGTTTGCGGCTTGGCTCATGCCATCCTCTCATTGTTGTTGGCACGCTGTTCGCTAACACACCACCGCAGCAATAGTGACTGCGATAATTTGTTATTAAAAATACTGTGATAGATAAACAACATGCACTTAATTGGGTTGATCTTCAATGCTGATTGCTGCCGAGCTCGCCTCGGCGGCTTCATCATCGCTGGTTACAGGCGGCTGTGTGTCATGCCACTGCTCGCATTGCAAAAGCTTAAGCAACGCGCTTTATAGCGGCTTTTAATAAACATCTCGAACATACCGCTTCGCCTGTTTCAACGCCGCAACATAATCTGCGGCATCATCGGCGCTCATCTTACCATGTTCTGCGATAATGTCATGTAGTGCGTGATCAACATCTTTCGCCATACGCAGCGCATCACCACAAACAAAAAAGTATCCACCACGCTCTAACCAGGCAAAGAGTTCTGCGCCTTCTTTACGCATTAAATCCTGCACATACACCTTCTCAGCCTGATCGCGAGAAAATGCCAGATCCAGTCGAGTGAGCAAACCATTTTGCTGCCAGGATTCCAGTGTATCCGCGTAAATATAGTCATGCTCTCGCGTGCGATCGCCGAAAAATAACCAATTGTCACCCTCAGCTTCACGAACCCCGCGTTCTTCTAAAAAAGCACGAAACGGCGCAATTCCTGTACCCGGCCCAACCATAATCATCGGTGCGCTGTCATCAGCGGGCACAGAAAAATGCTTATTCGCCGCAAAATAACAACGTAGCGTATCACCTGCGCTGACCTCATCAGCCAGCCAGGTGGAAGCCACACCATGATGCATGCGCGCATTGTGTTCATAACGCACCGAACCGATGGTTAAATGCACCTCACCCGGATGTTGGTTATGGCTCGATGAGATGGAATAGGCGCGTGGGGCAATCGGTTTAAGCACATCAACTAAGCTTTGCGCATCAAATCCTGCATCAGGGTAGGCATGTAAGAAATCGACGATATCTTTACCGTAGAGAAAATCATCCAGCTCTGTACCTTTTTCCTGGGCAAAGCGTTGGTGCAGGTCGTCGTCATCAGCGGCAATCAGTAACGCTTGCAAAAACGTACTCGACGGCATACGAATATCGAGTTGATCACGCAGTAAGCTCGCCAGTTCGTGATTATCGCCTTGCCAGCTCACGCTTTCATTGCCGTTTGCACCAATCGCGGCCAATAATTCATCGACTAACCCCTGACGGTTACGCGGTATTAAATGCAAAATATCGCCCGCTTCGTACGTTTCGCCACTGTCAGCGAGATCAATTTCATAATGAACAATTTCTTTACTCGAACCCGCTCCGCTAAGCACGCGCTTGCTTTTCAACGACGCTTCTAGTGGGTTGCTTCGGTTGTAGCCTTGTGGTTTTTGCGCAGCGCTCGCCGCACTCACCGTTTCTTGCGAACCTTTCTCGCTAATCGCCGGTAATACGGCTTCGATCCATGCCTCAGCTGCTTGATCAAAATCGACATCGCAATCGACGCGATCGCTCACCCGTTCACCACCAAGCGCAGCCAAACGCGCATCCCATTGCTTACCGGCTAAGCAAAAATGTTCGTACGCCGTATCGCCAAGCGCGAGTACGCTGAAAAAAGTTTGCTCAAGTGCGGGCGCGTCATCGCTTTGTATTGCCTGCCACAGCGTTTCACCGTTATCGGGCATTTCGCCTTCGCCGTAGGTAGAGGTGATCACCAACAACCGCTCAATACTCGGTAAGTCTGCGAGGTCAAAATCATCCATATCGACCACGCTGGCTGCCAAATCATGCGCTTTTGCGGCTTCAGCACACTGCCAGGCAAGCCCTTCAGCGTTGCCAGTTTGTGAACCGTAAAGAATGGTTAAGGGTTTACCGCTAGCGCTTGTGCCATCGAAGCCATTGGCACGCAATGCCGCATAAGCGGCATCAAGTCCGGCAAGATAACCTTCCAGCCATTGCCGTTGCCCTTGATCCAAGGGCAGGTCTTGGGGAAAAAGAGGCGTTTTTTTGTTTTGATTCATACTATTCCTTTACGCCGCGTTCTGCTCTCGTTGCTGATACATCGCCTCAGCGATAACACCAGACAAACGTTGCGCGAGTGGTTCTTTAATAGGGGTAATATTGAGTAATGCAGCTGTATTAGCGCGCCGACGATGCAAAATCCATGCATACGTACCCAGCGCATGTGAATCAAAATTGGCACGCATACTTAGTGCGCGGCAATAATCATCAACCCGCTGCGCTGCGAGCAGGTGCGCCAGTTCACCATCTTCATAATCTGCTAATGCGCCAATCACATCGCGCTGCAAGGTATCATGTAAGCTGCGATCATCGTTGAGCAAGAGTTTTTTCGCCGCTTCGGCGATATCATCTACCCCACGTTCACGAACCTGCTCCTGTGCACGGAAGAAAATCCCCGCGGCAACCATGTAATCAGAGGCACTGGTCAGCGCTTCACCAGGCAATCGACCAGCAAATAACGGGGTTTTGGCGGCGTAGTGCGCGCCAACCTCATCGAGCAATGCTTGGGTTATCCCTGCCGCTAATTCGCTCACCATCGTCGCACGATCCGTATCAGAGGCAATCTCGCGACCATCATGTGCGGCAATCCACGCGTTCGGCAACAGACAATAAAAATCGTGGCGAACGTTCTCCCAGTCATTTAACAACTGCTCCGCTAAAGCAGACTCTGCAAATGCCGCATGTCGCGAGAGATACCACAGCAGTGCATCTTCTTGTCCGCTGAGTGCTTCGTGTTCGCTATCAAGGGCGATCGCGCTGACGCTATCTTTAGCGCAGTGTTCGGCAATCTTGCCACTCGGATCGTATTGATAGGCAACACCACCGCTCATGCCGTTACCAAATCCGCGTCCAAAGCTACCGATGTTCACCACCGCACCATTGGTCATGTATTCACAACCAAAATCGCCAACGCCTTCAATCACAGACACCGCCCCAGAATTACGCACTCCGAAGCGATCCCCTGCCTCACCGGCGGCATAAAGCTCGCCACCGGTTGCGCCAAATAAGGCGAAATTACCGAGCAACACATTACCACCGGATTCATGACTGCCGCCGCCCGGATCTTGTACAATAATCCGCCCGCCACTCATACTTTTACCGACGCCATCGTTACACGTGCCGCGATGGATTAAGGTAATGCCGCTATTATTAAACGCGCCAAAGCTTTGTCCTGCTGCATTACTGCTGCTGATCTCTACTGCGCCATCGCTAAGTACTCGACGACCATCAGTCAGCGTGTAGACTTTCGGATGCATATCCGTGAACTGATAATTGAGATAACGCTCGACATCAATCCCAAAGCGTCCTGCCACTGTTTTATGCGTATTACTAATGCTATCCACATCAATCGCTAAATAATCATCTTCAGCCATGGTGCTAAACGCATCATTGAATTCATGCCAAAGCGCTTCATCGAGGGTGTAATCGGCTTCAAGCGCCACCGCTTCTTTACCGAGATCAAAAGAAACATGCTGCAACATGCCCTCCATATGGTAGCGACCGACTAAATTCGGATGATCAATCAAATGCAACAAATCAGCGCGTCCACGGATAGCTTGCAGCGAGCTAAAACCCAATTCAGCAAGCAAACGGCGCACGTCATGAGCGACATTTAAGAAATACTGCGCGAGCGCACGTGGATCGCCATCGAACACTTCATGCGGTGTGGTCAAACCCACCGGACATTTAATATTGCAGTTTTTCGCCATCACACATTTGAGCATCATCAAACACGTGGTGCCGAATTCAAACGAATCCCCACCGAGCATTGCGGATTTAATAATGTCGCTGCCGGTTTGATGCGCGCCAGAGCAACGCAGCTCCACTTTCTCACGTAAGCCATTGAGGGTCAGCGCTTGATGGACTTCAACCAAACCGAGCTCAGCAATTCGCCCACTGTGTTTCAAGCTGGTGACTTGCGCAGCGCCTGTGCCACCGGTATTACCGGCAATATTGATGATATCCGCGCCGGCTTTCGCCACGCCAACGGCAATCGTCCCCACTCCTTCAGAAGACACCAGTTTCACAATCACCTTCACCCGTGCGGCTTTGCAATCGTGAATCAACTGTCCTAAATCTTCAATCGAATAGGTATCGTGGTGTGGTGGTGGTGAAACCAGCTCCACACCTGGTGTCCCACCACGCATTGAGGCGATTTCCACCGTGACTTTCTGCGCAGGCAACTGCCCACCTTCGCCCGGTTTTGCCCCCTGACCGATTTTAATCTCCAACTCTTCAAGCATCGGATCAGCTAAATAACCGGCCCACACCCCAAAACGCCCTGAAGCAATCTGTTTGATCTTACTCGCGCGGATAGAGTTATAACGCGAAGGATGCTCACCACCTTCACCGCTATTGCTTTTCGCGCCGACCATATTCGCACCTATCGCTACCGCCTGATGTGCCTTAAACAAGAGCGAGCCATGACTCATTGCGCCGCCGGTAAAGTTGGCAGTAATCTCATGCGCTGGCTGGATGTCGTCCAACGCTATCGGTTTTGGTGCTGCGATCAAGCTATCGAAAAACGCTTGTGCTTCATCATCAGCCTTCACCTGCAGCGCCTCATCATCGCAGCGCACGATATCGAGTGAAGCGAAACGTTCTTGTAAGGCGCCAGCTAACGCCTGATGTCTCGCTTTGCTGGGGTTATCCAGTTTGATAATACACTCACTACCATCATGGGTTACAGTCATCCCGCGCACCGCACTATGCACTGCGGTATCGGTTTTGAAGGTCGCTAATGCCGCAGTGAAGGCTGCTTGCGAATCAGCGCTCGTCACATCTGCTGGAAAGCCGAGTAAGTCACGCAAAGCTGAAGGACGTGCGACGCGTTCAGCATTCATCGCTTCGATAAAGGCTTCATACGCAGGCGTGATACGGTGGGCATCAATTTGCTCTGGCGTGCGTGGTTGATGGCTTTGGAAGAGATAGCTATCGTCTTGCGGCAAAATATCCAAGCGTTCTCCTTCGCGAGAAGTCACTTCAGCAAAACTAATCGCCTCTTCGGTCATCTCTCCAAAGGTACGCACCGCAACATTGCCGTAACTATGGCCTGCACCATCACCACGCTCTTTAAACAAGCCCAATAATGGCACATCTTCACCCTCATGATGCTGCACAGCGCTTTGATGCCACTGCCACGCGCTGTAGCACAGCTCACTGAAGCCCACGCCACCAAGTGGCGAATAACTGTTCGGGAAATAGGGCGCCAGTTTCGGGTCTTCCGTATCTAAAAATGCCGGTTCAAAGAACGCACCACCGCTATAGCTTTCCACCGTGCACAGACCGAATTTACCCATCGTTTTTAACAGCGATTTATGCAGCGCTTTTTTAAATTTCGCCATCGCTTTTGCTGTACCTTCTGCACCATAAAGCTCACGTGCACGGTTATACACCGTTGCCGGACACACTGCTGAAGCACCAAAACCAAGAATTAGCGCCACATCATGGGTGCTTGCGATCTGGCCACTGTGATAAACAATACTGGTGTGAAAACGGAAGCCGTTATCAATAAGGTAACGATTGACCATCGCGCTTAATAGTACTGCCGGCAGCGCCGCACGCTCTTTACTCACCCCACTATCATCGAGGATGATGATATCGGTGACCGCTTTACACAGCGTCCACACCTGCTCACAAACTGCTGCTAAGCCTGCCTCTAATGAGGCCTGATTTTCTTCGGGGTTTTCACAATAGTCATAAAGTGCTTCAATCCTACCGACACGCAATATCCCTTCAGCACCTGCCCGCTCAATGGCAGCTAATTCCTGTGGCAATAATAACGGGCTTTCCAGCACCAATTGTTTGGTACTGCGTCGCACAAAATTCGGTTTTCCGCCGAGGCTTACGCGCAACGTCATGCCTTCGGTTTCGCGGATAGAATCCAGCGGTGGATTCGTCACTTGCGCAAAGCGCTGGGTAAAATAACGCGACATACCGCCTTCAACGCCGGTTACTGCGTTAATCGCCAGGCCATAGCCCATCGCAGACACTCGTTCAGCGCCCGTATCGAGCATAGGATCGAGTAGAAAACGGAAGCTTTCCTGATTCAGGCTATAGGCAATATGGCGGCTGGTAAAATCCAGCGGCGACGTATCGGATAACTCACTGATAGAAACTTCAGGTAACGCACTTAAGCGCACGCGTTTATCGCGAAGCATCTCACCATAGGGCTGAGCAGCAGCCATTCGCGCAAGAATCTCGTATTCATCATTAAGCGTTTTTGAAGCATGATCAAAAACAAACATCCCACCGGCTTTAATCCGCCCACGGCGAGTGACGCTTTCTGGAGGAAAATCAATTTGTCCTGCTTCACTCATTGCCGCGGCATAATCGTCAGTTTCCACAGTGCGCAAAGGGCGTAGACCTAAGCGATCTAATGCTGCACCGATTTTGATCCCATCACAAAACACCAACCCTGCCGGACCGTCATTTTTTTCTTCCGAGAGCGAGAAATACGCCAACATATCGCGCTCAGCCAGCGGATATTCATCTTGTTTATTTTCCCACGCCGGCGGCATCATTTTGACCATAATTTCATCAATCGGCTGGCGGTCATCCCATAAACGGCGCATTAAGGTTTGATCAAGTCGCGCTGAATCAGACTGTCCTTTTGGAAACACCAATTTATAGCCTTCATGACGCGCAACCGCCAGCTCACTAATCCGGCTTTTGCGGTCGGTATTAAGCTCACCATTGTGTGCTAAGCGGCGAAATGGCTGGGCAAAGGATGGGTTAGGCGCGGTATTGGTGGAAAAACGGGTGTGAAACCACAGCATGCTCACTTCATGCTCTGGATTGCGTAAATCATCATAATAAGGGAACACTTCCCACGAGTTAAGCAAGCCTTTATACACCTGCGTGCGTGAGCTAAAAGAAAGCGGATAAAAGCCAGGAAACTGGTGTTCATTGACCGCATTTTCTTCGATTTCGAGCAACACGCCACAGAGAAAATGTTCAAAACTGTCCCAATCGGTGCAGCTATCCGGGCAGGATAAAACCCATTGAACAATTGGCATCTGCGCTTTTTGACTTGCTTCATTTAACGCGCTGTTACTCACCGGCACATCACGTCGGTGCAAAACGTCTAAACCATGTTTATCGAGCACCGACTGCAGATACTGCAACACGGAGATACGTACACTCTGATCGGTAGGTAAGAAGAAATTGCCTACCGCAAACGAGCCTGCCTCTAGAGGCAGTCCGGTTAGATGACGATAAAAACGCGGCGACAGGTCAATCCCTACACCGCCGCCATCACCAACCCCTTCTGCGTTAAAACCACCGCGATGCGGGACTTTACATAACGCCTGGTTGGCTAATTCGAGTAATTCGTGGGTTTGTATGCTGCGTTTGTGGGTAATAAATCCAACCCCACAATTCGAACGTTCGTCTGATATGTTATACAGCAGTCCACCCATAAACCCTTACCTCATTTAAAATATTTTTTGCACCTCGACTACCACCTCGCAACGCATGAACTGCGTAATGAAAGCTCTCGCCAATCGTAAAACGTTTACCAACTACCACCAGCCCTACCGTTTGCTGAACTCAGGATATTGCCATGCAATACGCGATGATAGATCCTTCATTTTTATAACTTGCCTACTTATAAGGGTGTTTAGAACCCTAAACCGCAAAAACTAAGCGAACCGTTATTTATACCGTTATTGTTCTTTATTGACAAGTGTTAATTTTTACTTAGCTAAGTTTATTGCTACGCCGATTAGTTGCCTTACTAGCATTTATATCTCGCTCAACGACAACGATATTTTTAATTCGATGCTATAAAAATAGACATTTTTTCAATATTGGTAAATGAATTTATCAGCATTTTTTAACAGAAAACCATTCAAGAGTAATTTTATTACTTTATATTTTAGGTAGATAAATTATCGGATGTAGATACTACCACAGTTTTTTACTCTTTATATTGATAACGATTATTATTTACATTAGTATATTTGATACTTTACCTCTTCTAAGCAAAAAAAATGACTACATAGTATTGACCGGCATATCCACCTGTTTTCCTATTTAAAGCCCACCATGAACAAACAACCATCTAAATCTTTCTCACATTGGCATATTATCGCCCCTGTCAAAAAAACAATTTATTTTGCCATGGCAGTTGCCGTGCTTGCAGCGGCATGCGCTTTATTCACAATGTTGTTGCTGGCGGGGTTAATCCGCCAGTTAATCGCCCAACCCGATACAGTGGCATGGACGTGGTTTTTGACGGCATTGCTTTTTGCTATTTTTGCTTATATTTTTCGTAGCCTGTCCTTCAAGTATTCACACTTAGCAGCCTTTGCTTTGGAACCAATTTTGCGTCGGCAGATTAGCGATCATTTAGTACAAGTTCCTTTAGGGACACTCAGCGAACAAGGTAGTGCTGCGCTAACCAAGGTTATTCAGGATGATGTGCGTGATTTACACGCTTTTGTCGCCGATGCCACACCTTTGTACGCCCGCGCTTATGCTGCACCAATTTTCACTATATTATTGCTGTTTGTCTTGGATTGGCGCTTGGCGCTGGTGGCTCTGGCAGTGTTGATTATCGGTATGTTGATTTTAAGTCTGGCGATGAAAAATGCCAATGAAACACACCACCGCTACAATAAAGCGCGTGAAACCGTCAACCAAGCAGTTATTGAATTTGTCCAGGCCATGCCCGTGGTGCGTACTTTTGACGGTGGCCGCGCCTCGTTTGGTCGCTACGAACAAGCCTTGGATCGCTATCTTGAAGTGCTGACTGGCTGGTACAAACAAAGCGGCCCACCAGCGAAATTGTCCATGATAATACTCAATCCTATGCCGACCTTGATTGTTTTGTTGTGGGCGGGCTGTTACTGGCTGTGGCAAGATAGTCTGTCATTTAGCACATGGTTGGCAGTGCTGCTTCTTGGCACGGGCATGGCGGAAGCATTGATGCCTTATATGGCGCTCTATCATCTGATTGACAAGGCAAAAATCAGCATTCACCGCATTACGGACGTACTGCATTTACCGCTGCTACCGATTACTGACACACCACAAGAGCCTCAAGATGCCTCAGTTGTCTTTGAAGCCGTCGATTTCCGTTATGGTAATCGCACTGAAAACGCCTTGAGCGATGTCAGCTTCAGTGTACCATCGGGCAGTTTTACCGCCTTAGTGGGGGCATCAGGTGCAGGTAAAAGCACCGTAGCACGCTTACTGCCGCGTTTTTGGGATGTCACAAGTGGCAGCATTAAAATCGGCGGCGTTGATGTGCGCGATATATTGCCTGAGGTATTGATGCAACAAGTGGCGTTTGTCTTTCAAGATACGTTTTTATTTTCGGGCAGCATTGCCGAGAATATTCGTTTAGGATTACCCGACGCCAGCGATACAGCGGTAATCGCAGCAGCACAATCGGCACAGGCGCATGAATTCATCAGCCAATTGCCGCAAGGCTACAAAACGCAAGTGGGTGAACGTGGTGCCAGTTTGTCGGGAGGGCAGCGTCAACGCATCGCCATCGCCCGTGCTATCTTGCAAAACCGGCCAATTTTGCTGCTCGACGAGGCAACTGCCTTTGCCGATGCCGAGAACGAAGCATTGTTAATGAAAGCCTTGCACACATTGATGCAAGGCAAAACGGTTCTGATGATTGCCCACCGCCTGGCAACCATCCAACATGCCGAACAAATTTTGATGTTCGCCGACGGACACCTGGTGGAAGCAGGTAAACCGGAGACTTTGCTTAAACAAGGCGGGGCATATGCCGAACTCTGGCAAGCCTACCAAAGTGCACAAAACTGGACAATTAGGAATTAAATGAATCAATCATCGGTTTCACTTTCTTACTGCGAATATGGTTGCAAAAACGGCTTTCCCGTGTTGCTGCATCATGGGCTTGTCGGTAGTGATTATCTACCTCCACATTGGCATAATCTGGCCAAGACAGTCGGCATAAAGCTTATCGCCGTAGCACGCCCGGGCTATGCACGCTCTCCTGTGCAAAATATGTCAGCGATAATTGATTGGGGAGACATCATCGCCCCACTATTGGATGATTTAGGGGTAACAAATCAATTTGCCACTATCGGGATTTCTGCCGGCGCACCTTATGCCTACGCCCTGGCAAATCATTTCGCAGAACAATGTCATGGAGTCTGGGTGTTAAGTGGTATGCCTTTTGTCGCTGATCCACACATTTTCGCCTTATACCCAGCAGCGGCAAGAGCCATTTATCAACAATTTGCCGAATTGACCGATGATGAATTGGCCATGCAGATGCGTGGATACCTTGAGAACACTCTTAGCGAAGCAACAGCAGATGCCGAATTAACACACTTGATTGACGACACTTTATGCCATGATGGGCAGGGAATAGTACGCGAAATACGCTTACAAACCGCACCCTGGGGATTTTCCCCTTATGATATCACCTGCCCAATCGAACTTTGGCACAGCCGAGAAGACGACGAGGTTCCTTTTGCCGCCGTTCAAGCAATGGTTGGACAAATGCGCAATGCCATACTGCACATCCAAAAAAGCGCGTCACACTTTCCTGATAACCACAGTGAACAAGAATTATTCAATTCAATGTCAATACGTTGCCATAGTCGAGGAAATCAATAATGGATAACAGTACCCTACAGAGGCGCACCACTTCTTTTCGTGAGCTTTATCGAATGGTATGTGCCGCCGCCGGCGCACAAGCACCACTCATACGTCGCAGCTTATTGTTAGGTATCATCACCGCCGTATTGCGTGGTGTGGCGTTCGTCGGTTTTACCCCTTTATTCTTCGCACTGCAACAACAACTGTGGAGACAGGTATTGCTATGGTTATTGGCCATGACCGCTTTGCTGTTGCTGTCGAGCATAAGCGATTGGTTTAGTCGTAATTACGATCATAACGGCCATGCCGCCAGAGCTGGTGATGCCCTGCGCCGAGCATTGGGGCAACATTTACGGCGCATGCCGTTACAGGCCTTATACCGCAAACGCTCAGGCGAGCTTAATGCAGCAATTGCCGGAGATGTCGATGACGTACTCAATTACAGCATGACCGTAGGATTGATGTTGATTAACGCTGTGGTCACACCCATCGCTACTGGAATCGGGACGCTTTTTTTTGACTGGCGTCTGGCTGTGGCACTGCTCTTGGTATTCCCTGCGGTGTTGCCCATTTTCTTATGGGTACGACCACTACTGTCGCGTCATAAGCAAGTGTTAGCCGATGCCAACGCCAATTTAAACGCCGAAACAGTAGAATACACTCAGGGATTACCCGTACTCAAAGCAGCGGGCTGCATTGGTGACAAGGCAGCGCGTTTCCAGCAAGCAGTGCGCGCGGTAGAAACGGCACAAATCACCGCCATGCGCGAAGAAGCACCGGCCAATATTCTGCTGGCATCAGTGGTGGAAATCGGCATCTTACTGATTGTTGCTCTGGGATTATGGCTGGTGAGTAACGGTGATATCGGTTTAATGGTTCTTGCCGGTTTGATGGTCGCTGTAGTACGTTTTGCCGAACCGCTGAGCATGTTTATCGGCATGAGTAATATTTTCATCATGGTGGAAAATGGCTACCACCGTCTGCAGGTATTGCTTGATATTGCCCCATTAAGCCTGCAGCAACCGCAACAAATACCGACCCGCTATGATATTACCTTTGATGCACTGACATTCTGCTATGCCGAGCATGACGAACCCGCGCTAAAAGATATTTGCCTGAATATTCCCGAGCACGCCCTCACTGCGCTGGTTGGTTCATCAGGCTGCGGCAAAACCACACTCATTCGCATGCTGATGCGTTACGCCGACCCACAGTTCGGCAGTGTACACATCGGTGGTATTGATATTCGTCGGATTGAACCAGAAATACTGAATCGTCTGATCGCCGTAGTGTTTCAAGACGTGTATTTATTCGACGACAGCATTCTCGCCAATATCCGTATGGGACGCGGCGACGCAACGGATGAAGAAATTTATGCCGCAGCTAAAGCCGCCCATTGTCATGACTTTATCAAGCGCCTGCCACAAGGTTATGATACCCGCGTCGGTGATATTGGTGGCAACTTATCAGGTGGTGAAAAACAGCGTATTTCCATCGCCCGGGCGTTACTCAAAGACGCACCGATTATCATCCTTGATGAACCCACCGCCGCGCTGGATACACAAAGCGAGTTGGCGGTACAACAAGCTATCGACGCACTGGTTCGCAATAAAACCGTCATAGTGATCGCCCATCGTCTTTCCACCATCGTCGCTGCACAGCAAATAGTTGTCCTTGATGAAGGAACAGTACTCGAAACCGGTACCCATCAGAACCTGCTCGATAAAAATGGCCGCTACGCCAAATTGTGGCGGATGCAGCAGTATGTTCACGCAGCCTGAAGAATTGGCCATTTCAATCATGCGTTCCCGAATCATTTCTTTACATTTATTAAGAGCAGCAACCGAGCAAATTATTTCACTAATTCCTGTGGCATATCAAATCAATAAACAGGTGAAATACCCCTTAAATAAAAAACTGCTAACCCACATTGGAAATCGCACATGAAAAACAATTTCTTAATTTATTTACCGCAAAAGAAACATATTATGTCAGCTTGGTCAGATGGTTATGTTAGCGATATCGATTATACTTAAGGCTATTACACCGATCTTACCCCCACTAGGTTACCTTGCCTTTTTGATGATTAGTCTGGCGCCACCAAAAACAGGCACCGCCTGCGAACTCAGCTTTGGTCAAGGCGTATCGGTCAACACACATGCCACAGCCGGTAATGCAAGCTGGTAGGGAACAGATTTTAATCCCGCACATGTTGGGTTTGCCCAAGAGCTAGCCGAACAAAACCTACTCTATTTAGCGCACGAATACTTTAACCGCGATTGGCATCCGGTGTATTTCGCCGAAATGCAAAATTGGCTTGATGAAGTTAAGGTAAGTTACGCCTGTTCATCAAATTATCTCGATGATTTTGTGCCATGTTTATTTGATGACAAACAACAGGCATTTTTAAATCAAATAGGTGACCCATCATTTACGCAAACCGCCAAAGCTTACCTGCTTAATAAACAATTTCGCCGCGATTATTGAATCAAAGCCCTATAAAACCAACCCAATTGTCTTAATTTTTAAAACTTGACCCAAGTCAATTTGAATGATTCTCATTTAGAGTATAATGCGAACGATTCTTATATTGAAATATATTGGAGTGTCCTGTGTCGCGTTATCCTTTGCCTTTAGCAATTTCCCTTGCTTGCACTTCTGTACTTGCTGAACCGTTATTTGATATTGACCCGCAAGCCTACGGCATGCATAAATCTTTTGGTCCACCACCGCCAATCACCCCGGCAAATGTTCTTGATGCTAACGTAGAAAATCAATTCAAGCAGAGCAGTGTTATTCATACAGGAACAACACGCAGCATTGATGATCGTATCGATAAACCAGCACACCTTACCCTTAGCCAACAAGGTAAAAATAGCTATCTTGGCGCATTGTGGCGACAACGCGAGGCCAATTATTATGTGATCGGTAGTTTTGCCTACGCAAAGGCCAATGACTACCGCGATGGTAATGGTGATAAGGTGGATTTCGGCTACACCCGTGACGGCGAAGCATTGATCCTGGGTTGGTTACCTAATACGCAATCCGAACACCGCATAACCTTGCTGCGTGACCATATTGCTGATGACAAACAGCCACAACATGTTATGGATCCTGTGAGTACGCGACGCTTGATCGGCAAATATAACGCACGCTTCGGTGCTCAGGATGAAAGCAATACCTTACATACCGAATTAAGCGTGGTGGATTTATCACGAACAGCCAATAATTTTGATCTGCGTACGCACACAGCAGGTACGCCTAAAGTGATGATGGATGTCTCACGGCGACAATATCTCGCCGATGTGTACTACCGTTTTCGTTTTAACGATAACCAGCAGAGCAGTATCGGCGTCAGCTATCTACATGATGTCCATGATGCCCAGCGCTCAGTGCTCACACCGATGGGAAAGAAAGTTAATGGCTACCGCTTTCCCGATATTCAAAGTGAACGCTGGCGAGTTTATGCCGCCCACCAATGGCAGCCCAGCGACGCACAAACCTTAAGCGCCGCCATCAATTACGATTGGCAAAAAGCACACACTAAAGCGATCAATACTGCGATGGATGTGCCAGGTGTTCCTACGGCTGGCAAGCTCTGGCAAACTTATTACAACAAACCTTTTTCTGGGACTATCCGCCAACAAGGTTTAAGCGGCAAACTACGCTATAGCTACGAATTTGCCCCACAGCAAAAAATCTATGCGCAAGTAGAGAGCCTTTATCGTATGCCGGAAAACCCTGAGCGTTTTGCTGTACTCGCCGGTCCACCAGGAAAAGGTTGGGGTGGTAATCCATGGCTAAAACCAGAGCGAGAAAACCGCCTTACCTTAGGCGCATCACTCAGTGGCGCAGGCTGGGGAGATTATCAACTCGCTAAAGAAGATAATTTTGCCGCCTCCTGGCAAGTTGATGGCGCGCTATTTATCGCCGATGTCGATGATTTTATTACCTTGGATCGCTACCGTGGCCCTAAACCCCCATTACAAGGCAACCTCATCAGCCGCAATGTTGATGCACGTTTAGCAGGTGCCGATTTGCGATATCGTCAGAATTGGAGTCATCGTCTATCCACCGATGTCGGCATCCATTATCGCTATGGTGACAACCGCAGCGACCAGCGTCCGCTCTACCAAATCGCACCGTTTAGTGCCAATTTCAGCGTTGATTGGCGTGATTATTTCTCCGGTGGCAGTTATTCACTGGGTTCACGCCTGCGCTACGTACACAAACAAAATCGTTTGGACGACAATCCAACAACCGGTTTGGGTATCGATTTAAGCGACGCCGCGCAAAGTTTCACCACTGTTGATGTCTATGGCGGGGTTGAATGGAAAAACCGTTTTGGCATCAGCTTAGGTGTGGATAACATTTTTGATAAAAACTACGCTGAACTCATCAGTGGCAATCATGTCGAGGCGGTTAGTCCGCGCTTGGTGAACGCGCCGGGACGAAATTACTGGCTTCGATTTAATGCCAATTTTTAAAGGAGTAACTCATGCATAGAAGACAGTTCATTCAACGCAGCGGTTTGGGATTGCTTGCTAGCCAGCTGCCCCATTGGAGTTTTGCCGCCGATTCGCCACTGCAAACTGTTTGGGGCGCACCGGTAGCGCCGAGTGTCTTACTCGGCGTGGCAGCCAGACAAGGTGCTTTACATCGCAAGCATCCCTATTCGGTCAAGATTTGGAAAACACCGGATCAATTACGCGCCGGGCTGGCTAATGGGTCAATGCCGGTAACCATGGTGCCGAGTTATGTCGGTGCTAATGTTGCCAATCGCGGGCAGGATGTTGTGTTGTTGAACATCATGACCTTTGGTTTACTACAAATGGTTGCGCGCGATATGCCAATGAATAATCTTGGTGAGCTGGAAGGTAAATCGCTGGTGATGCCGTTTAAAAACGACATGCCTGATTTGGTGTTACAAATTCTCTGCAAACGTGCCGGGGTTGATTTCGACAAAATTACCGTTCAATACGTCGCCACCCCACCGGAAGCACTCACATTATTCCTTAAAAATCGCGCCGACTATGCGTTCTTACCTGAGCCACTCACCAGCGTAGCGATTATGAAAGGTAAACAGAGTGGGCAAAATGTTGTGCGTGTGCTCGATTTCCAGCAAGAATGGGGACGCATCATGAATGGCCCGTCACGCATCCCACAAGCAGGAATGCTCATTGATCGTGCGTTTTATGCCGAACACCAGACCATTATCGACCAATTACACGAAGATATTGCCAGTGCTGTGGTGTGGACACAAGAAAATCCACAAAGCGCTGCGGAAATTGCCTCGGCCTATTTACCCGTACCCAAGCCAATTCTTAGCACAGCCCTGCCTCACGCCAACTTAACGGCGACTCGCAGCCAGGATATCAGCGAAGAAATCATGCTGTTTTTCGAAGAAATGTATGCCCTAAACCCGAAAATTCTTGGCGGGAAAATGCCAAGTGACACCCTCTTTCATTTATAAAGGTAAATTGATATGACTCATAAAAATACGCTTAGCATTTTAGCTGCTGCCCTACTTTACGCTCAAAGCGCCACCGCTGCTGATTTAGCAGCAGGTGAAAGTTATCCAAGTTATTACCCAGATGCCGGACGTATTGTGGTTAAAGATGTCATGACACGATTTTTTAATGTTAGTGATAAAGGCATCCTGAGCTACGGCATGGAAGATGCCGCCAAAGCCGCCGGACACGTTTGCCCAGCTGTCACTGGCGCATTCCTCATAACACAAGCCGGTGTTGACGCACTGGCACAATCGTATCGTGAACAACCCAGCACTGCGGAAGTCTCTTCTTATGATCCTGCAGACGATATGCTCTATCGTGGTGGTATTAAAATCACCATGAGCGGCCAAGCCGATACCGGGAGTGCGGCAAATGCGATGGCAAATGTAATGAGCTACATCACCGGAGCAAAAGACGCTTCCGGCTTTAAAGGCGGGCCAGATTTCCCTTTCGCCAACCGGCAAAATTTACTACAACACGACCCGAATCTATCATTTGACGGAAAAACAGGTATTGAGGCTATTTTTACCTCAATGACAGCAACCTACAGCAAAGAAGATGGCAGCCCAGCAACCTTAGCTGAGTGTCAAGGAACCTGGCATCAATGTATAGAGCGCACTAGCTGTGACCGTTCGGTAAAAGTTACTTACCATTTCAAATCGCCAGAGATTATCGGCAACAACCCCGATGCACGCTGGGATGAAAAAATCCACCATATCATCAACCAACGTGATGTAGCCATCAACGTAGAACCTGTAGACAATCCAGCAGCGCTATGTAAGAGCCTATAAAGCCTTTGCAAACTTTTTAGCAAACCTTATAGACAATGTATCGTTAAGCGTTTAACTGTTATACTGTTCGTTTGATTTTTATTCCTAGGCGAACATGGCATTTAATTGGCTTAAAAAGAAAAAGAGCGATCCTGAAATAAGCGAAAACCCACCGGCTGAAACCCCTCAGCCGGTCGAGGTCAACGAAAAGATCGGTTATTTTCAGCGTTTAAAACAAGGATTAAGTAAAACCCGTCAAGGGTTTGGCGATGTTTTCCTCGGCAAAAAGAAAATTGACGGCGATACGCTCGAAGATTTAGAAATGCTTTTATTGAGCGCTGATGTGGGCATTGAAACCACCGAAACGTTGATCGATGCCATCAACCGCAAAATTAAACGTAACGAAGTCAACGACAGCGATGCTTTGCACCAAGCCTTGCATACGCATATGTGCGAGATTCTCACCCCTTTCGCTGAGCCGCTTGATGTCAGCACACAGCAGCCGTTTATTATCTTGATGACCGGGATTAATGGTGCGGGTAAAACCACCACTATTGGCAAACTCACCCAGCAATTTAAAAATGATGGTAAAAAAGTCATGCTCGCCGCTGGCGATACGTTTCGCGCGGCAGCCGTTGAGCAATTAAAGGCCTGGGGGGAGCGTAATGATGTTCCGGTGATTGCGCAAAACACAGGCGCTGATTCAGCATCTGTCGCCTACGACGCCGTACAATCAGCGCAAGCGCGCAATATGGATGTGTTAATCATCGATACCGCCGGACGCTTACACACCCAAGACCACTTGATGGAAGAACTGAAAAAAATCAAACGCGTCATTCAAAAAGTTGCCCCTGACGCACCGCATGAAACGATGCTGGTGATCGATGCCGGTAACGGGCAGAACGCACTGCGCCAGGCGCGCGAGTTTGACGCCGCAATGCAGATTGATGGCATCACCTTAACTAAATTAGACGGCACCGCCAAAGGCGGGATCATCTTCGCCATTACCCATGCTTTGCAACGCCCAGTGCGTTATATCGGCGTTGGTGAACATATTGATGATTTACGGGTTTTTAACGCACAAACCTTCGTAGATGCGTTATTATATAAAGAATAGAATTTCAGGAAATACGATGAGCAAAACCAATTTACCAGCCAATCCGGCGGGGCAGTGGTTAATCCCCAGCTCGGATATTGACCAATACATCGCCCGTGTGCGGCAAATCCCTATTCTTGATGCGGAGGAAGAAAACCGCTTAGCGTTGGAACTTGATAGCGACAAGCGCATTGAAGCGGCGCAGACCTTAATCATGCACCATCTAAAATTCGTGGTGCATATCGCCCGTGGGTTTAGCGGCTACGGCTTGCCTTTAGGCGATTTAATCCAAGAAGGCAATATAGGTCTGATGAAAGCGGTCAAGCGCTTTGAGCCGAAACACGGCGTACGCCTGGTGTCTTTTGCCGTGCACTGGATTAAATCAGAAATTCATGAATACGTGATTCGCAACTGGCGAATGGTGAAAATTGCTACCACCAAAGCACAACGCAAGCTCTTTTTTAACCTGCGTAGTATGAAAAAAGGCCTCACTTGGCTCACCCAGGATGAAGCCGAAAAAATTGCTGCTGAACTTAATGTCAGCACCAAAGATGTTTTTGAGATGGAAAGCCGCCTGCAAGGCCAAGACATTACCTTTGAGCCAAGCGATGACAGCGAAGATAATACCTACTCACCTTCTGCGTGGTTAAGCAACGATTCGCTTGATCCGGCTGATGCGACTGAGCAGCGCGAACAACACACGTTGATGACCAACCAGCTAGCCAGCGGGCTTAGCCTGCTTGACGAACGCAGCCGCGATATTGTTAGTGCACGCTGGTTAAATGAGGACAGCAAAACCACACTGCAAACCTTAGCGGATCGCTATGATGTATCTGCTGAGCGTATCCGCCAAATTGAGCAGCAGGCAATGAAACAATTGCGTGCTCATATGGTGGACGCGACCCAATAATTGTCAATCAATCTCATTGATTTTTTAGACGATTGCAACTCTGTTGCTCTCGTCTATATAATGAGGGTGCTTTAATCTTTTAATCACGAGAGAATAAAATGAGCCAACAAATTAAAAAAGCCGGTTTGAAGGTCACTGGACCACGCATGAAGATCCTCGAAATCATGGAACGTGAGACCACAGAAAATGATGTGCATCTCAGCGCTGAGGAAGTGTATAAAATTCTCTTAAAGGCCGATGAAGATATTGGTTTGGCCACCGTGTATCGCGTACTGACCCAATTCGAACAAGCAGGTATCCTAAAACGCCACAATTTCGAAGGCAACCATAGTGTGTTCGAGATGGATAGTGGCAACCATCATAACCATTTAATTTGTGTTAAAACCGGTAAGGTGGTCGAATTCCATGACGAAGTCATTGCCAAGCGACAAAAAGAAATTGCCGAACAATACGGCTTCACCCTTGAAGATCATTCGCTGGTGCTTTACGGCATTTATCAGGGCGATGAATAAACAACTCATCTAAATAAAAAAATCCGGCATTAGCCGGATTTTTTTATGCTTAAGATTAAGCCAAGAGCTGATCTTTTGATCGATACATCTAATCCGCCATCATTCAAGATTGTTTCGCCAGCTCTTCGCGCATCGTATCAATCACCTGCTGGTAATCGCTTTGCCCAAAGATCGCTGATCCTGCGACAAACATATCCGCTCCAGCGGCCGCAATCTCAGCAATATTATCCGGCTTCACCCCACCATCAACTTCCAGGCGAATTGAGCGACCACTCTGATCAATGATCTTTCTCGCCGCACGCAATTTATCGAGCACTGCAGGAATAAACGCCTGCCCTCCAAAGCCGGGGTTCACCGACATAATCAAAATCAAATCGACTTTATCGAGCACATAATCCAAATAACTCAACGGCGTTGCTGGATTAAACACCAGTCCTGCTTTACACCCGCGACTGCGAATCAACTGTAGCGAACGGTCAATATGCGCGCTCGCCTCAGGGTGAAAAGAAATGTAATCCGCGCCTGCATCAGCGAACTGCTCGATTAAACTATCAACCGGAGAAACCATTAAATGCACATCAATTGGCGCTTTTATCCCATAATTCTTTAACGCCTGACAAACCATCGGTCCAATCGTGAGGTTAGGCACATAATGGTTGTCCATCACATCAAAATGCACCACATCGGCGCCAGCAGCGAGGACGTTTTCCACTTCCTCACCCAAACGGGCAAAATCAGCAGAAAGAATAGAGGGGGCGATCCAATAAGGTTGTGCGTGTGACATAGCTTGGTTTCACTCTGTAGTTGCCGTAAAATGCGCATCATAGCAAAATATCGAGGCATATTAACGGGTGATTGACTGGCGACACTATTTTTCTGGTGGCTACTATCTTTTTGCTAGCATAGATTCCACACAGAACTTTATCCACCAACAAGCCGCTTCCGCTGCACCGGTATTTTGTCGTGCCCACCAACAAAGTGGCGGCTACGGACAACGCCAGGCACACTGGCAATCACCCGCCGGCCAGCTCTATTGTTCATTTCGTGTCGCGTTCGATCTTCCAAGCTCAGCGTTCGCAGGACTCACCCAGTATGTTGCGCTCACGCTCGCCCAATCGCTAGATCCTGAGCAGACCTTTTTACGCCTCAAATGGCCAAATGATATCTTTACCGATCAAGGCAAGTGTGGTGGTATTTTGCTGGAAAGCCAAAGCTGGCGAAAACACACCTTACTGACGATTGGTATCGGCCTAAACCTCACCCAAGACGCAGCCTTTGCCAATCTAAGTGACTCATTAGGACACATAAATGCTGAGGACGCCTTAGATCGCTTCATGCCTGAACTAATCGCTGCGTTAGCACGTTGGCAACAAACCCCTTATTTGCCGATTAACCACGCATGGAATGATTATGATCGCTACCACCAACAAGCCATCAGCCTAGATAATGGCGAAACTGGCACCGCACTCGGCATCGATCAACGTGGTGCCTTGATCATGCGTCAAGGCTCAGATATCGCCTTTCATACACAGGTACGAATTCGCTCATGAAACTCCTCATCGACATCGGTAACTCACGCATTAAATGGCTTTATGGGCATGATGTACCCGGCATTGTTGAAGCGGTTTCTTATAAAACGAATTGGCAGGAGCGTTTATTTCGCGCATTCCATCTCATGCCAGCGCCCTCTTTGATTGGTCTGTCCAGCGTCAATAATCAAGCGATAGAAACCCAAGTCATTGATCTGGTTGATCAGCTTTGGCAAAAGCCGGTAAAAATCTTTCATTCACAAAAGCACACCAATGCCAGCTTGACCGTCGGTTATGAAGATCCATCACAACTCGGCACTGACCGCTATCTTGCAATGCTCGGTGCGCGCAGTCTCTGTCAGGACCCACTTTGCGTGGTGGGTTGTGGCACAGCGATCACTTTAGATGTGGTCGATGGGCAAGGCCGTCATCTAGGCGGGTTTATTTTGCCCGGTATTCGTTTAATGGAGAATGCTCTGCTTAATAACACACAAAAACTTTCACCGATGCGTTGGACACCACAACTGATGGGTACAGACACCGCCACCTGCATCGGCGCCGGTATTCACCACGCGGTCCCCGCCGGGATTGATGCGATTATGGATGAAATGGAAGGCCGTCATGGTGTGTATTTTCACCGCTACGCTTTTGGTGGTGATGCGCAGATTCTATTCGGTAGTCGTCCAACCTACCGCATCGAACCCGATTTAATGTTCCGTGGCATGTTCGCGCATTTAGAAGAAGCTTAATCTATCTTTAACCTATAAATCGCTACAACGACTTTCTCTACTTTGCTAAAACGCTTGTTTATTTCGTAGTCGATGATTGCCCATGTATCAGTGCTGAAGGTGTCACCCCAAAATGGCGGCGAAAAGCCTGAATAAAGTTTGAAGGATGGCGATAACCACAGCGATAAGCGGTTTCCCCAATACTCAGACGATCCTCGCCAAGTGCACTTAGCGCCCGTTGCATACGCGCATTTTGCAGCCACTGCTGCGCCGAACACTGAAAATATTCTCGCACCTTACGCTGCAAGGTGCGCGATGAGATATGCAAGTGTTCCGCCACCATGTGCACTTCCACATTGCCTTGGGATAACACTTCATCGAGTGCCCGGCATAATAGCTCCCGCTGCGGCTGATAGTCCGTTGATTTAGTCGCGCTTTGTCCTGCTAAATCACAAGCATAACGCTGCCAGCAATCATGAAGCAAAGCAATCGCCTGCATGTCTTGCTCGAGTGCGTGCGGTTCATTGTGTTCGAGCAACTGATCGGCGCGTTGTTGCAACCGTTCATCGAGTGGCCATTGACGGACGGTTTGCTGATGCAGTGTACGATCATACGGATCAAACCAACGCTCTAAGCCGCTTAGTGTCAACTTACGTACCGCTTCACCGCAACACAGATGACGGCTAAATAATTGCGTTTGACCCACGCTGATCATTATAGCTGTGCCCTGCTTACCGGCTTCGACATGATAGGCTTCTTGTCCGAGATTAAATCGCACGCTGCCACGCAGTAGCAACACAAAGGCAATATAAGGACTAACCAATTGATGAAAGCTACAATCCTGCTGCGCGCAGAACTCACCACCATGGATACGGATGCCACTGTGGAGCTGGTTAAACTGATAATCTTTGTTCAAAATAGGGGCTATTGGTGTTGTGTCGTTCATGCAATATGCTTTGTCGTGGTTGCAATGTTATTTGCCGCATGAAAGATGAGTGCTTCTGTAAAATGTAATCGTTATCATTTAATCCGGAGCACGCAGTGTATCACAAACTTAGCCTTATCACCTTAACTGCTGTTATCAGCGCCAATATCTACGCACAAGCCCAACAAAACAATAGTAAATCCTCTCGTTTAGATGCGATTACTGTTGAAGGAAACAGCTTATATGGCGTCTTGCCCAGCGAAGGTAGCAATTCTTATACGTTAGAAGCAGCCACCGTGGGCACAAAAATCCCCGCATCGGTTCGTGATATCCCACAATCTGTAAGTATTATCACCCAAAAAGCGATTCGCGACCACAATGCCAACACTTTTGATCGCTTAGCCGCGAAAACGCCAGGGTTGCGCGTTTTGGAAAACGATGAAGGTCGTTCATCTGTGTACGCCCGAGGCTACGAATACGATGAATATAACGTCGATGGCTTACCGGCTCAAATGCAAAGTATCAACGGAACGCTCCCCTCATTAGCAGCATTTGACCGTGTGGAAGTTATGCGCGGACCATCAGGATTATTTAACAGCGCTGGTGAAATGGGGGGATTGTTAATTTTGTCCGCAAACGCCCTACCCACGATTTCTCCGGCAATGTAGAAGCCATGGGCGGTAATTTTGGCCAATATCGTTTAGGCGCAGACGTGGGGGGCGCACTCAATAGCAGTGGTAGTGTTCGCGGACGCGCATTAGTCAATGCCAATGGCGTTACGCCAGAAGCCTCCGATGGACGTAACCATACAGAAGTCTTCTATGGTGCGCTAGATATTGATCTCGCTGAGCGTACCACGCTTGGTTTGGGTTATCTCTATCAAATGCGTAACCTAAGAGCTGATAACGGCCTACCAACGGCTGATAAAAATGGCAGGTTATTACCACTACCTAATAATGATTTTTATGGCACTGATTGGAATGATTTTTCGATGCACAGTCATGATGTGTTCGCCGATCTTAAGCATGAATTCGACAACGGTGGCTATGGTAAAGTTGGCCTGCGTTATTCCGATCGTAGCAGCGAGATGAATTATGCATTTAGCGGAACGAATCTTAAGCCCAATGGCAGTTTTACCGGTTCCGGTTTTGGGGGCGATGTGCAACAACAAGCCTTTGCTTTTGATACCAGCTACAGTCAGCCGTTTGCTGCCTGGGGTAATGTCAGCGAATATGTGATTGGTGCGGATATTAACCGTATGACCACCCAAACCCAACGAGGACGAGCAAAATTCCCTAATATGACCCTTGATAGCCTGCACAATCTACCACAGCGCGACATCTTAGATATTGCACGTACCAGTGGCAAAGGCTATAGCAACATGGAAGAAACGCTTACCGATTACGGTGTGTACGGCAAGCTCACCTTACGCCCCATCCAACCGCTTGCTATCATAGTTGGTGGACGCTTAAGTCATTGGAATATTGAGGCTCAAGATCACGTCAAAAAGAGCGAACAGAGCCGCAGCGAGAGTGCACGCTTTACCGGCTATGGTGGTGCTGTCCTCGATATCAACGATAACCACAGTCTCTATGCCAGTTACTCATCGCTTTATAGCCCACAAACGTCGTTGGATAAAAATGGCAATATCATGAAGGCTCGCCAAGGCCAACAATATGAAGTAGGTATTAAAGGCAGTTACGCCGGTGATCGCCTGCAAACACGCCTGTCCTTATTCCAACTCACCGACCGTCATGCTGAAGCACCAGTACCCAATGAGAATTATAGTGCGGCAATCGGCAAACGAACGGTTAAAGGGATTGAAGCGGAAATCAATGGTGAAATCACCCCGCAATGGACCATCAGCGCTGGGTATACCCACCTGAAAACCGAAGTTGATTTAGAAGGTGATCGTCAAGACGGCTTTTTCCTACTCATGCCGCGACATAGTGGCAACCTTTGGACAACCTATAAAGTCAACGATCAATGGACTGTTGGTGGCGGTATTACGGCGATGAGTGGCTTCGAATCTTCGCAAAAAGTAAGCACTTCAGGTTATGCAACCGTTGACGCCATGCTTGCCTATAACGTTAATGATAACCTACACGTCCAGTTAAACATCAACAATCTACTTGATCGCAACTACTACAAGCGTGTGGGTTCAAAAGGCACCTTTAATATGCCAGGTGAAGGACGCAGCGTTACTACCAGCCTGCGCTACGACTTTTAATGTTGTTACGACTATTCGCTATTTTGGCTATGTTGTGGCTAACCACCCAAACGATCGCAGCCGCCTCTTGGCGGCCAGCGACTTTATCTGGTGTGGATGAAACCATACTGCACTCCAGCCACACCGAGCGCGATTACCGTATTCAAATCGCCGCCATTGGCAAACAACCGGCACAAGGTTATCCCGTTTTGGTCTTACTTGATGGCGATTTAATGCTGCCGCTTGCCGCACTAATGATGCAATCACTGTCTTTTCAGCCGTATTATCAACAAGGCATTTTACTGGTTGGCGTAGGCTATCCCGGTGGTAATCTCTATGACCTTGAAGCACGAGCAAAAGATTACACCCCGCCCATTCAAGACCACAGCACAGACGGAAAATATGGTGGTGGTGCTGATTTTCAGCAATTTATCACCCAGGAATTATTCACAGAAATCAGTCGGAACTATCCAATCAACCGCAATAAAACCGCGCTCATGGGCCATTCTTTCGGTGGCTTATTTGCCTTATATAACCTTTTTAACGACGACAAGACGTTTCAAAGTTATCTGATTGCCAGTCCATCAATTTGGTGGGCTGAGCAGCGCATTTTGGCCGATGAAGGCAAACGACAAAACGCGCCAGCGTTTATCCGCTTGAGCGTTGGCGAATACGAACAGGCATCAAATCCACAACATCCTGACAGTCGCGAACAAGCGGCGAAAAAGCAGGCGCGACAAATGGTTGATCAGGTAACCGTACTCACTGAGCGCTTACAAAACCGCTTTCCTGAAGCAGTAATTAGCAACAAAATTTATGCCGAAAAAACACACGGATCCGTCATCCCAAGCAGTCTTCAAGATAGCGTCATTGCGCTATACGATTATTGGTATCGTGACTAGCTCACAAAATAATACAGAAAGCGAGATGACATGCGCCGTGCGTGTATCAGATGCCATAAAAAAACAGCTACATTTAGCGTTCTCTCATAACTATGACGCCTATATCCTGCATCCATGCAGACGGCATTCTCTATTATTTTAAAAATAACCCTAGCAAAATCAGAGGGATGATCCAGAAAAGAGCGCAACACAACCAATGACTTGTATATGAACATTGTTCAAACGCTGCGATAAAGAATTCTGTAATCCTTGCAGATCATCATTTTCGTTCGTGAAAATGCCCTTCTTATTGTAGATTTTCATTAATCGACGTGCCGCCCAATTACGCGTGACCCCGCCTTGTAGAATGGTCGAACCAAACACCTTACATCCTGGCTTCATCAATTTTTGCAGGTGGTCAAGGATAACCATTTTATTTGTAATCGCACCTGGAACACAGTGAAACAAATAGTTTATCCCAATAGAATCGAAAGGTTCTATATCATAATCAATAGACTCAAGAACATTTTGCACGTAGGTTTCTGGTTCATATCTGACAAGACGATTAGAAGCAAAATCCAGAGTATTTGGATTTAAATCCATCAGCGCAATACGTGGTTTATCTGATGGAAATGTACAACGATCCGGGAAATACCCCGTACCGACGCCAACCTCCAAATGATTATTGGAAATATTGGCATCATAAAGGGCTTCTATTCTTGGTGAAGGGCATTTCCAAATATAATTATTTGAAATACCCAGCACAACTATATCATAAATTGACAATACTCTAGGTGTATAAACAGCTTGACCAGCTTTTACGGCATCATCAGATGGCTTCATTAAATGGATTACCTAATTTATATTAAGGACAAAAATTAGCCTGCTGATGAATCTCAGCAGGCATGTGTATAACAGATTTGTTACTCACCCTATTTTACCATAGGATATTCTCAAGAAATCTTTCCTTCTAAGAAGATTTTTAAAATAAAAATGAAAGAATATTAAGAAAAAATAGGACAAATGAATATTCGGCAGATTCAACCAGCAAGTGCAACAGTGTGATTGTTAGTTGAATCTACCGTAGAAAATAGTCAATCAAGAACTACGCTATGTACCCAAATAGGTGCGTAGAGTGTCTCGGTATAGCGCTCTGCGGTTGCTTCAATGAGGCGGTCAATCGTTTCAGGCTCATGCCCTCGGGTCAGTAGCACAAAAGCTTCTAGGTTATCGCTTAAATAGTCGTTTTTGCGCCAATTTTTGATGGTACTTTTCAGCTTAGCGTTATCACCCAGTTTTTTAGGGTCAGCGTAGCTGTAGCCGACTTCAATCGGCAATAACCACAAATCATGCTGGCTGTATTGCCAAACCTGCAACCAAGGCGTGAGTAGCGCCATAGCGTCCTCAGGAGCACTAAAGCGTATCAATTGATCATCGTAAGCGCAAAACGTCTCACCACGCCCACCGGCAATATGCCACAATAAATGATGCAGCCAAACGCTCAATAGATGCTTATCTTTAGCTTTACCCGGAATAATTAACCCCCATTCGGCGCGATTAATCGGCTCTGGCAACACTGCACTGATATTAAGCGCCGCGACTTTTAGGGTTTGTTCAGCACAAGACGTTAAATCATTTCCCTGAGTAGCCTGTAAGAGCTTATTGCGGCGTTGCGCTAACGCAGTACGCTCATGCTCTAACGTCAGCTGCCCACTGATGCCTGCAGGAAGCAACGGCAAATAAGACAGTCGTTTATCTTCTGGATGTTCAATGAGCTGCTGCATCAGTTGATAGCGCTGCAGGCCATCAAGCGCCAGAGGTTCTAAAATCGGTAGCGGCGCCAAGCTTTCGCTCAAATAAATATTCAACGCACGCGCTAAAGCTGCTGCAGGACGCTGTAAGTCGCTGATGATTCTTCGTAGGGTGATATTTTGCGGCGTTAATTCGCTAAGCTCAGATAAATTCGGCGCAGCCTTTAAAGGCATAAAAGCGCTGGGGGTGTTGGCACGTGAGGGTTGGTCTTTTTTGTGCTGCAGCATCTCACATACGCTATGCCACAGTGGCGCGGGATGCGCGCGACGCTGATCAGCATGAAACGGATCAGCACCATGATCGATACTGATTGTTTCTGCTTGTTTACCCAATACATCCTGACAGTATTGCGCTAATTCAGCAATCGGTGCGGCAAGCATTTGTTTTTCCTGACTGCGCTCAACGTAAGCATTGTAATAAATCCAACACGTTTCTTGTGCGTTCAAAACAATATCGAGTAAGGCTGCAAGGTCATCCTGCTCAGGCTTATGATCGCCAATACGCGCTTGATCAATAGCCATCAGGTCGTAACGATCTTCAGGAGGATTAGAAGGAAAGCGCGTGATATCCACATCCACCAAGGCAATCAGTTTATACGGCAAAGAGCGTAGCGCGGTTAAACTACCAATCGTAATCACCCCCGAGGGTTCTGAACGGCTGCGTTCATTACTCAACTGCTGCGCAAGATCATCAAGCACAAAACGCAGCGCCACATCAGGAACGGTGGCTTCTTTGCCGTCTTGAGCGTCTTCTAAAGCGAGAATATGTTGGCGCAGGTCGTGTATCGCTTGGGTGATCGTTTGCATCGCACTGGTGTGTGCGGCAAAAGCAAATTGTTCGTGTAGACAGTACTCAATATCATCTAACCAATCAAGTAGTGGCGCTTTCTCAGCAGAGCGTTGCTGCTGTGCTTGCCAATGATTGACCAGACGACACAACGCATTGATCGCCTGACGGTCAGGCATCATGATTGACGGTTGTGGCACAATTGTTTGCTGATAAAGCGGCGCATCGGGCATCAATAACCCAGTGACCAAACGATCTAGCGCATAACAAAAACTGAATCGATAATCATCGTCTTGTTCATCGAGCGTTTGTGCGAGCTGCGCCTCATTAAATCCGCGACGAAACCCGGCCTCGACCAGCGCATCAGTCATTCGCCCCATCGCCTCAGGCGACACATCGAGCATCGCGCAGACTTCATCGTTAAGCAACCAGCCCAACACACTTTCTGCATCAAACCGACCATGAATGAGATCAAACCATCCAACCACTGCGTCCCACAAACGCGCCGCATCTGGCGGCGTCACCCCGGTAATTTGTGCGGGTAAATAATAACCATCGTAGCGTCCATTAAGCGGAAAAACCGCGCTAATCACCCCATACGCGTCTTCAACATCCGGCAGAACGACCAAGATATCGGAGAGTGTTCGTGAGTCATCTTCATGAAGCCACTCAACGATATCCCCACGCAGTGCTTCAAGCTGACGCATTAAGCCATGACAGCCATTGATGCGCAAAGAATGATCATCTTGATCAATATCGGCGAGCAACCCCGGGGTAAGGTTACGAATTTCTTGTTGTAACACGCCAAGTAAGCTTTCTTGTGGTGGTGGATCGTCTAAATCGATAAAGCAAGTATGCGCCTGGCTGCCGTTTTGCAACGGTTCCAGCAAGCGAAATAGGTCGCGTTGTTGCTTACCCCAGCGTGAAAATAAAGGGTGTATGCTGCTGCGGTGTTGTGAATCATCAATCGCGCCATAGAGCAGCTGTTTTTGCAGATAATGATCATCAACCATATCGCCAAAATAGCCTAGCGATGGTGTGTGGTAGAACACATCCACCGTAATATACTGTCCTAAGCGTACTAAGGTTTCGATCAGTTCTTTGCTCACGCGTTCAAACCCAAAAACCATCACATGCTTTGGTAAGCGCGCTACTGCTTCAGCATCACTCGCAAGCTGCTGCCAGAATGTTTCATGACGTGCCTGGCGCGTTGCATACGCCTCAGCAAAACAACGCATCCACAATTCATATTGCGCACGCGCGACCAGTTCATAATGCGTTTGTTGCCATGGCAGCAGTGGCTCATCTAATGAAACCAAATCGCTTAAGGCAACCTCACCTTTTTGCCACTGATCCAACCAATCCGGGCGCATGGTTAAATAGCGTGTAAACACCTGTGCAAAATGCACCGCGAGTTGCCAAAGACGATCCGCGCGCTGTTCGTCGTTTTCAGCATCCGCACTTAGCTGGGTGAGCAACTTTCTCGTTGTGCTATCTTCAGCAAATAAGTGATCTGCGGCGCTCAATTCTGCAAACAAACGCCACTGCATCGCAGTATTCGATAGCGGTGCATATTCTTGCACAAACCGCTCACCTTGTGCGCGTTCAACCAACGGATGGAAAAACATCCCCCAGAATTGTGCATCAATCATTGAGGCAATACCGTTGCGCTGTGCTACGCGATCAAGCAACCAATCGCGCACGCTCATTGACGGCACAATCACGCTGTGACGGGTAAAAGGATCCTTGGTTGATTGATTTAAGCGCGTGATAAAAGCATTAACTAAATGATTTAAATCGGTGGCACGCGTAAAGGTAATCATGATTTTTTAAGCGCTTGCTGCCATTGGTAAAGCAATTCATGCGCCGCTTTCGGGCTCAGTTCATCAGGGTCGAGCTTATGCAGTGCATCGAGCAAAGCCGCTTCTGCCTCGTTGATTGGTGGTGCCTTAGTTTCAGGTTCTGGCTCACTGGCTAAACTGAGCATCGCTTGTGTCATACGCGTCGCGCCATGATCGCGTTGCGCTTCTAAACGGCGCATTTTTTGCGTTGCGGTATGGATGACGGATTTTGGCACCCCAGCGAGCTTAGCCACCTGCAAACCATAGCTGCGGCTCGCCGCGCCTTCAGCAACATGGTGCATAAAGACAATCTCGTCATTATGCTCAACCGCATCCAAATGCACGTTAACGATGCTTTTATACTCATCCGCTAATGCGGTGAGCTCAAAATAATGGGTGGCGAATAAGGTAAAAGCCGTGTTATCACGGTTGAGGTGTTCGGCTGCCGCCCAGGCAAGCGATAATCCGTCATAGGTACTGGTGCCGCGCCCTACCTCGTCCATAATCACCAAACTTTGTGCGTCAGCGTTATGTAAAATATTGGCTGTTTCGGTCATCTCAACCATAAACGTGGAACGTCCACCGGCCAAATCATCACTGGCACCAATGCGGGTAAAAATTCGGGTTAGCGACCCAATCGTTGCTTGATCAGCCGGCACATAGCAGCCAGCATGCGCCAAAATCGCAATCAGCGCATTTTGTCGCATATAGGTCGATTTACCGCCCATATTCGGGCCGGTAATCATCAGCAGGCGACGTTTGCTGTTAAGCGTTAGATCATTAGCAATAAACGGGGTGGTTAAGCTCTGCTCGACCACCGGGTGTCGCCCACCTTGTATCGTAAATTGCGCTTTGTCGCTAAAGCGTGGGCGACAATAGCGCCCGCTCACTGCCAATTCAGCAAATCCTGCCAGAGTGTCCAGCGCCGCTAAGGCCTCTGCCGCCCTATAAAGTGCGTCACGTTCTTGATCGATGCGACCGAGCAGTTCTTCATAAAGCGCGTATTCTAAAGCCAGCGCATCATCACGTGCCGATAAAATACGGTCTTCGAGTTGTTTGAGCGCATCGGTGATATAACGCTCAGTGCTTTTTAACGTCTGACGACGAATCCAGTGAGCCGGGGCTTGTTCGGATTCACGGCGTGAGATTTCAATATAAAAGCCATGAACGCGGTTATAGCCCATCTTAAGATTGGCCAGCCCACTTTCGGCTTTTTCCTGCGCTTCCATCTCAGCAAGAATATCGCTGGCATCTTGTTCTAAGCGGTTTAGCTCATCAAGCGGCGGATGATACCCTTGCGCAAAAATCCCCCCATCTTTCGTGAGCAGCGGTGGTGCTTCAACCAAAGCGCTTGCTAAATGCGCGTGCAAGTCGGCAAAGGCATTCAATGCTGGGATAGATTGTGTGAGTAAGTCACTCGCTTGTGCTGCTTCACTGAGCAAGTCAGCACAGTGTGGGAGTTGGGCAAGCGTATCACGCAATTGTGCCAGTTCTCGTGGACGCGCGCTCGCCATCGCCACTCGGGTAGTAATGCGTCCAATATCACAAACATGGCTCAGCAACGCGCGAATATCTGCGCGTTGTGGCGCATCAACCAAAGCCGCCACGGCATCCAAACGTGCATTAATCTGTTGGTGATCGGTGAGTGGCTGGTTAATCCAACGTTTCAGATTTCGACTACCGGCAGCGCTTTGGCAACGGTTGATCACCCCAATCAAGCTATGCTGACTATCCCCAGATAGTGTGTATTCGAGCTCTAAATTTCGTCGCGTCGCTGCATCGAGCACAAGATATGCGTGGCGCGTTTCTTTGTGTGGCGCATTAAGCGGCGGCAGGCTTTGCCGTTGCGTATCACGCAGGTATTGCAGCAAACACCCTGCCACACCAAGCGCAGGATCGGTGGCACTTAGCCCAAAACCATCGAGATGTTGCACACCGTAATATTCACACAACAGCGCCAAGGCGCTGTCGGTATCAAAATACCAATCGGGTTGACGACGAGGACGCTTTTGATCGTGATGAAGTGGCAGGCGACACGATTCTGGCATCAGAATTTCTGCGGGGCGTAAACGCTCAATCAACGCACGCAACGCCGATTCATCGAGGACTTCGCTCAACACAAATCGGGCGCTGCTGATCTCGGCATACGCTGCCACATAACCTTCAGCAGTTGGGCTAAAACACAGCAAGATATTATCGCTGTGTTCTTCGAGTAACGCGTCGTCGGTTAAGGTACCCGGGGTAATAATCCTAGTGACAGCACGTTCTACCGGCCCCTTACTCGTTGCTGGATCACCAATTTGCTCACAAATAACCGCTGACTGGCCTTGCTTAATCAGTTTAGCGACGTAGTTATCTAGTGCATGTACTGGCACCCCAGCCATCGGAATCGGCTCACCAGCCGATTTGCCGCGCGTGGTGACGCTAATCCCAAGCAATTTTGCGCCACGGTGGGCATCTTCAAAAAACAATTCGTAGAAATCGCCCATGCGGTAAAGCACCAGCGTATCAGGGTAATCTTGTTTGATGCGTAAATATTGCTGCATCATCGGGGTATGTGCGGCAAAATTGCTCATGGGGCTGGCTTAGGTTGTCTCAGTGATGGTGTTCGCTTTAATCGTCGCTGCCAATACTTTATGTAAATAAGGATTCGCGCAGACAACATCGCCGTGATCTAACATCTCATGGCCTTCTTTCAAGTCAGTCACAATCACACCGGCTTCCTGGGCGATCAATATCCCTGCGGCAATATCCCATGGATTGAGCGCCATTTCATAAAATGCATCTAAGCGTCCACAGGCGACATAACAGAGATCCAATGCAGCCGAACCGAGACGACGTAAGTCAGAGAACTCTTGGAGTAACGCCCCAACATAGCGTACTTGCTGATCCATCAGCTCAGGGTTTTTAAACGGAAAGCCTGTACCGATGATGCTGCGTGCTGGATCGCGTTGTGCGTTGGTGCGAATACGTCGACCATTGAGCTGCGCGCCTTGTCCGCGTGCGGCGGTAAAGAGTTCATCGTTGATCGGGTCATAAACCAGACCCACTTCTAAGCGACCATTTTTCATCAGGGCAATCGAGACCGCAAATTGCGCGATACCATGTAAGAAGTTGGCAGTGCCATCGAGTGGATCGATAATCCATTGATAGTCATCGCCACCTTTATTCGGCTTACCCTGGGTTTCGCCACTTTCCTCGCCGATAATGGTGTGTGTTGGGTACTTATCGTGCAGCACCGCTTTAATCGCGCGTTCGGCTTGTTGATCAACAATGCTGACAAAATCGCCGGGCGATTTTTCCTGCGCCTGTATTTGCTCTAATTGGCGATAACCTTGTTGGATCACGCGCCCTGCTTCTTCGGCGGCACGTTTGGCTATAGTTAGCATCGGATGCATGGACATTCTCTTATGTATTTTAAGCGCAATATATTAACAGACTGGTCTAGTCTGAACCAGAAACTCTAGTTGCAAGCGTCTCAAGCAGACGCCGACAAAAGCGATTAACCGCCTTTGCCGTTTTTCATTGATTGGAAGAATTCTTCGTTGGTTTTGGTGTTCTTCAGTCGTTCAAGCAAGAACTCAATCGCTTGTAGCTCATCCATTGGGTGAAGAATTTTGCGCAAAATCCATGTTTTTTGCAGTACATCTGGCTCAATCATCAGCTCTTCGCGACGTGTGCCAGACGGATTAATATCAATCGATGGGAAGATGCGTTTTTCAGCAATCCGACGACTTAAGTGCACTTCCATATTGCCGGTGCCTTTAAACTCTTCGTAGATGACTTCATCCATACGCGAACCGGTATCGACCAAAGCGGTCGCGATAATGGTCAGAGAGCCTGCTTCTTCGGTGTTACGCGCGGCGCCAAAAAAGCGCTTCGGACGTTGCAGCGCGTTGGCATCCACACCACCGGTCAGAATCTTACCTGAGGCTGGTGCAACCGTATTATACGCACGCGCCAAACGGGTAATCGAGTCGCATAAAATCACCACATCTTTTTTATGCTCAACCAAGCGCTTGGCTTTTTCCATGACGATTTCTGCAACTTGCACATGGCGTTGCGCTGGCTCATCAAAGGTTGAGGAAACCACTTCACCACGCACGCTACGCTGCATCTCGGTCACTTCTTCCGGACGCTCATCGATCAGCAAAACAATCAAATAGCATTCTGGATGATTGTGGGTAATCGATTGCGCGATATTTTGCAGCATCACCGTTTTACCGGCTTTTGGTGGGGAAACAATCAAACCACGCTGACCCTTACCAATCGGCGAGATCATATCAATCGTACGCGCAGTGATGTCTTCGCTGCTGCCGTTACCGATCTCTAGTTTAAGCTGTGAATCAGCATGCAGTGGGGTTAGCGTTTCAAACGGAATTTTGTGCTTCGCGGCAGAGCGCGGATCAAAATTAATGGTGTCAATTTTGGTGATCGCAAAATAGCGCTCATTATCTTTAGGCGGACGAATTTTTCCGCTAACCGTATCACCAGTGCGCAAATGACAACGGCGAATCAGGCTTGGCGAAACATAGAGATCATCAGGACCTGCTTGATAAGAATTCGCTTCTGAACGTAAAAAGCCATAACCATCTGGCAAGAGTTCTAATACGCCATCACCGGTAATTTCTTCGCCACTTTGTGCGTGCGCTTTCAATATAGAAAAAATCAGATCTTGTTTGCGTTTGCGGGAAATATCTTCCAGCCCCATTTCTTCAGCAAGCGCGAGAATTTTTTGGGGCGATTGTGTTTTTAAATCGCTTAGATTCATAGAGTTATTTTGTTATTAAGTGGGCGCCTGCACAGAGGCAGGCGCATAAGAATTAGCCGAGGTGTGGCTCAAGAAATTGCATGAGTTGTGATTTAGACGCCAAGCCGATAATCGTATCAACGTGTTCACCACCTTTAAAAAGCATCAATGTTGGGATAGAACGAATACCGTACTGTGCTGCAAGGTCATTGTTTTCATCAACGTTGATTTTCGCAACACCCACTTTGCCTTCCAGCTCAGCAGCAACTTCTTCCAACATCGGTGCAATCGCACGACAAGGACCGCACCATTGCGCCCAAAAATCAACCAATACCGGTTTATCGGCATCAAGAACATTGGCTTTAAAATCCGCCTCAGACGCGGAAAATGGTTTACTCATGGAATACTCCTAAAAGAAGAACCCGATACGGGTTGTAAGGATAAGTTTCTATCTTTTTTAATGTTTGGCGAGTATAAGCCTGTTTATTGCGAATTTCAACAACAGGCCACCAAATAAGGTTTACCGACAATATCACGGCGTTATTGGGGCAATTATAGCAGAAATTTTAACAAAACGAGAACACAATCAGCCTTTATTAAGCGGTTATTCTGCAAACACCTCTCCTACGCCTGAATTAGCATTGATAAAACCTGGCTATTGGGTTCCGGAAAACGATACTCGCTAAGTTCGCTCACAGCCACCCAACGCCAGCGCTGCCCTTCTAAACCTTGTGGTTCAAGCTTGGCTCGGCGTGGGTATAGCGTATAAAAATCGAGCTGCAAGTCATCACGATGGCCGCGGTAGTAATGGGTACACACCTCGCCTTGAAGATCGAGCGCTAATTCTTCTCTCAACTCACGCACCAACGCTTGTGCCGGTGTCTCACCCGGCTCCACTTTGCCGCCAGGAAACTCCCAATAGCCGGCATAACTTTTATCAGCCGGGCGCTCAGCAATCAATACTTCGCCATCGCGGTTAAACACGATGGCAACAACGACATGAATCAACTCAGACGACCGCAGCAATGCTTGTATTTTTTCCCTGAACCACAAGGGCAAGGTTGATTACGACCCACACGACGCTTTTGCTGCTCACTGGCGGTTTCACCACGTGACGCTTCATCGCCGTTATTCTCGCCATGCCCATCATCGTATTTAGCCTCAGAGAGTTCTTGCTGACGTTTGGCCTGCGCCTCTTGCTCCATCTCATCCGGATCGGTTGGCTTTTCTTGGAACTGGATGTGGGTAAGCACCCGCACAATCTCAAATTGAATCTGACCGAGCAAATCACTAAATAGCCCAAACGCTTCACGCTGGTATTCACGTTTTGGATCTTTTTGCGCACGTGAGCGCATCCAAATCGACTGACGCAACATATCCATGGTGCTCAAATGCTGCTTCCATTGATCATCAATGGTTTGCAGGGCAATATATTTCTCTACGCGGCGCATCAATTCATCGCCAACTTGCGCCTCTTTTTGTGCGTGAATCGCGCTCAGCTGATCAATAACGCGGTGTTTGATCTCTTCAGCGCTCATATCTGGATTGTCTTTCATCCAATCGCCATCGATATCCACTTTAAGCGCAAAGTCGCTTAATAATGCGCTCTCCAACCCACGAATATCCCAGCTTTGACGCACTTGATCTGGCGGCAGATAACGATCGACCACCTCACTAATCACCTGCTCACGCATACCATTGAGCAAATCTTCGATACTCTCTTGCTCCATAACTTCGCTGCGCTGGGCGTAAATCACTTTACGCTGTTCGTTCGCAACATCGTCGTATTCAAGCAGGTTTTTACGCGCATCGAAGTTATGCGCTTCGACCTTACGTTGCGCTCCTTCGATTTGTCGTGAGACCATTTTTGATTCAATCGCTTCTTCTTCGTTCATCCCAAAGCGCTGCATCATATTCGCCATGCGTTCGCCAGCGAAAATACGCACCAGGTTATCATCGAGCGCGACATAGAATCGACTCGATCCAGCATCGCCCTGACGCCCGGAACGCCCGCGTAACTGGTTATCAATGCGGCGCGATTCATGCCGTTCGGCGCCAATCACATGCAAACCACCCGCTTCAATAACCTGTTCGTGACGCTCTTGCCACGCCGCTTTGACTGCTTCAATTTCCTCGCTTGAGGTATCTTCGGGCAGTTGGTCTAGTTCGGCTTTTAAGCTACCGCCTAACACAATATCTGTCCCACGACCGGCCATGTTCGTGGCAATCGTGATCATCCCCGGGCGACCCGCTTGCGCGACCACTTCCGCCTCGCGTTGGTGTTGTTTGGCGTTGAGTACATTATGGGCAATACCTTCTTTGTCTAATAATTGCGACAGCAGCTCTGAGGTCTCAATCGATGCTGTACCAAGCAGCACCGGTTGGCCTTGCTCCTGACACACTTTAATATCTTCAACAATTGCTGAGAATTTACCTTTTTGATTGAGGTAAATCAGATCGACATAATCAGTGCGCTGGATCGGTTTATTGGTCGGGATCGCCACCGTTTCCAAACCATAGATATCTTGGAACTCAAATGCTTCCGTATCTGCTGTCCCAGTCATCCCAGCCAACTTCTCATACATACGGAAGAAATTTTGATAGGTGACTGAGGCAAGGGTCTGCGATTCTTTTTTAACCGTGACCCCTTCTTTGATCTCAATTGCCTGGTGCAGACCATCCGACCAGCGGCGACCTTCCATTGTACGCCCCGTAAACTGATCAACAATGATCACTTGATCGTTGCGAACGATATAATCGACATTATTTTGATATAAATAATGCGCGCGCAAGCAGGCATTCAAATGGTGAAACAGGCCAATATTTTTCGGGTTATACAGGCTTTCACTTTCCGGCAATAAACCAGTAGAGCGCAATAACGCCTCAACATGATCATGCCCGGCATCAGTCAAACCCACTTGTTTGCTTTTTTCATCGACACTAAAATCGCCCGGACCGTCTTCTTCTTTCTGCCTGGTCAGCTCCGGCACGAGTTTATTGAGTTGGCGATAAAGCTCGGTATTCATCTCCGCTTCACCAGAGATAATCAGCGGCGTTCTCGCCTCGTCGATCAAGATAGAATCCACCTCATCGACGATGGCAAAATTCAGTTCGCGCTGCAGGCGATCCTGTGGCGTGAGCGCCATATTACTGCGCAGGTGGTCAAAGCCAAATTCGTTGTTCGTTCCATAGGTAATGTCAGACTGGTAAGCGGCTTGCTTTTCTTCATTGCTCATCCCAGAGACGATAATCCCGGTGGAGAGACCTAAAAAGCCATACAGTTCGCCAAGATCTTTACCATCACGACGCGCCAAATAATCATTGACCGTCACCACATGCACGCCTTTTCCAGAAAGCGCATTGAGATAAACCGCTAACGTCGCCACCAAGGTTTTCCCTTCACCGGTACGCATTTCAGCAATTTTGCCTTGATGGAGCACCATCCCACCGATAAGCTGGACATCAAAATGGCGCAAACCCAACACCCGTTGGCTCGCCTCACGCACCACAGCAAACGCCTCAGGCAGCAAATCATTGAGTGAAGCGCCATCGTCTAAACGTTGCTTAAATTCATCAGTTTTCGCTTGTAACGCCGCATCATCGAGCGCCTGTATTTCCGGCTCCAACCGGTTAATTGCCGCAACCGTCTTGCCGTATTGTTTAATAAGCCGATCATTGCGCGAACCAAAAATTTTTGCCGCTACATTTTTAAACATAATGATTCCTAAGGTCGTTTTTTGCGAACGTGCTGCATCATACTCCAAATCGTGCGTTATCGCACCTAATCACACAGCCAGCCACATTGATAAAACAATGACAGAGATATGCGGCGTCTCGTGGTAAAATTCAAGGCATGACGCGTAAAAAATCTCCATTCACCCGCTTTGATCACGAACTCAATCGTGTATTGCGCAAGTTACCGCATCACGATGAACTCGAAGATCGTCACCGCTTGCAGCGCTTATTAAGCAGCGTCCTGCCTGAGCAATGGCGCGCAAGAGTAGTCAGCACCAGTATTAATAATGGCCTGTGGAGCGTATTAGTGCGTAGCAGCGCAGAAGCGTATCAACTCCGCTTCTTAGCGCCGGAAATCGAGCAGCTATTGGCTGATAAACTCCCCTTTCCGCCAAAATTAAAAATCCGCGTTGACCCACAACTCTGGGTTCGCCAGCAGCACCGCACAGCACTGCCAGCAAGCCTCTACCACCGCCGTTTAAGCGATGAAGAAGCCGAACGTGCTTTGGAAAACTTTTATGCAGCGGTCGCCAATCAGCGAACATTGAAATAAACAAAATCATTGATTAACTCAAGATTCATAAAATAATGATTAGAAAAACCAACGAACATGACCTAGAGTCGATGCTTGATATCTGGCTGAGCGCGTCCATTAAAGCGCACGATTTTGTGCCAGCCAAGTTCTGGACATCTCAGGTTGAAGCCATGCGAACGATTTATCTTCCTGCCTCTGAACATTATGTCTTCGAGATCGAATCCAAAGTAGTGGGTTTTTATGCATGTTACGAAAACACATTAGCCGCCATCTTTGTCACGCCAGAGCTACAAGGCAAAGGCATCGGCAAACAATTACTCAATCATGCCAAAAATCAAAGGCCATCACTCACACTATCGGTATACAAAGAAAACGAGGCGAGTTGTCAATTCTATCGCTCTCAAGGGTTCTCAGTGATTAGCGAACAACGGGATGCACATACCGGACACTTGGAATACACCATGGTTTGGGAAAAGGCTAAGCAGCCATAAAACCCTTATCAAAACTTGTATTATTCCAGCTAGCCCAGTTTAAGCGCACCACCTTTTTCTAAGGCATTTTGATAGGCTTTGCGTGCGCGGACTTTATCCAGCCATGCCAAGGCATGCGGCATATCAAACTCATCAGCGCGCACCGCTAACGCCTCAATCACAAAGCTCATTTGAATATCGGCGCCTGTGAGCTTATCCCCTGCAAACCACGCATTATGACTCAGCGTTTGCTCAATGAGCACGAGGTTATTTTGGATATTTGGCTTGATAAAGCTTTGCCGCACCTGCTTGCTGATTGCCTTGGTCATAAAACGCATCAGCTTCGGTGCGCGATTATTGATTTCACTAAACACCAATTGCATCACCAACGGTGGCATCGCACTACCTTCGGCAAAATGCAGCCAAAAAATAGTGTCTCGCCAGGCTTTTGTTCCAGGATTTGGACGCAGGGTCCCCGAGTGGTCGTAGGTTTCGATGAGGTATTCAATAATCGCCCCAGATTCAGCCAGTGAAATGTGCTCACCGTCTTGCTCATCTTCCAGTATCGGCGCCCTACCCAGTGGATGGGCTTTTTTCAGCGCCGCTGGCGCGAGTTTGTCGGCCTGTCGTTGATAACTCACCAGCTCATAATCCACGCCTAATTCTTCAAGCAACCAAATAATGCGCGTTGAGCGAGAGTTGTTTAAATGGTGTAGTTTAAGCATAGATAAACCCTCCATGCAAAGTGAGCAAGCCATTATACGCATGAACTAACGCTCCACTCTATGAGTGCGGTGTATACTGCTTATAAGAAACAACCCCTTAATATGACCATACTAATAGATCAACAAGTCCCATGAAAATGGTTTTCGTCCTCACCTGCTTATGTCCATTGATAACCATGGCTGAACCTAGCACTTGCTTTGGTACGACGGCCAACGGACACTTATCTAATGGTGTTCAGCTACCCGCAAAAGGAAACAACTACGTTGCCTACAGCGACATAGGGATATCGGCTGGGCGGACGTATGTTCATTCAGCGGTGCGAGATATTATCGTTGCCGCCTATAAAGATTTAGCAAGCGAACAGCCTGATAAAGTGTATAAATACGCAGAAACTGGATTGGCTGAAGGTGGCTCTTTCAAGCCACATAAAACCCATCAAAATGGTTTGTCGGTTGATTTTATGACGCCAGTTACCGATCAACACGGAACATCTGTGCACCTACCAACACACCCATTAAATAAATTTGGCTATGACATTGAGTTTGATGCCAACGGTCATTATGAAGGCATGAGTATTGATTACGAGGCGTTAGCAGCGCATCTTGTCGCGCTCGACAAACAGGCCAGAGCGCATGGTTATGGTCTTTGGCGAGTCATTTTTGACCCAGACTTACAACCTAATTTATACCAAACCGAGTATGGGTCCTATTTAAAGGAACATATCGAGTTTTCGAAAAGAGCTTCGTGGGTAAGGCATGATGAACACTACCATGTCGATTTTGCGATTCCCTGCGAGTAACGCTATCAATCAAGCCAGAAATTGCGGTTCCCCGACAAATAACTCACGTCATCTTCACTTGGCTGCGGGCAACGTCGTGCATTATCTAACTGTGCGGCTTGCTGGAGGTCATTGGTCAGATAAAGCTTAATATGGCAGTGCAGGTCGTGGGATTCATGTCTGAACGCGGCAAACATAGTCTCTGGTTGGCCGGATGCTTGATAACATTCGTTGAGGGTTTTCTCTAGTTCGTAGAGCATAGATTGCGCCATCAGCGCATCCCCTAAATTGACACAAAACCACTGCACTTCGCCTGCCATAGCGCCACCTCAGTTTAAAGACCGTTCTCGCCATACTAACATTAAGTCAGACCAACTGAGGATTAACGCTTACGATGACTGGCGCATCGCCTGCTCTACTGCGTTAATCACTTCAATCATCGGCAGGTCAAAGCCAACATTCTCAACCCGTGCATAATTCACCCCGATAAGGCACTTTGCCTGCCTTAAATCAGGTACCCATTCGTTAATAAACACCGACCATTCGAACCCAATCGGCCGATATCCGGCATACGCTGGCACTTGCTTTATCTGACGTGCAACACGCCTTTTTGACGACCACCACGGAAAACATTTGGTCCCGTAACGATTATTTGATGTGACGTAAAGCCCGTTTTTTTCAATCGTCCAAATGATTTTGTCACGAGCGACTTCTTTAACAAAAGCCTTCCAGCGCGTTTCACTGGTCGTCATGAGTTCGCAGCTTTTGCGTGATTGGCGTGTAAATACTCAAGAATACGCTCCATCCATCGATTAATCCCACGGTAGCGCTCTTCGTCAGCGGCTAATAGTTCTGACGCTGATTGAATAAATCTTCCTTCAACCAACTCATCTCGACAATGCTCGACTATTGCTTTGGCGGAAAGCGGCGTGGTTTCTAAATGACATTGCAGGCCAATCACATGACGCCCTATTTGGAACGCCTGATTCGCACACCCTGCACTACTTGCTAAACGGATCGCACGTTTAGGCAGATCAAAGGTTTCACCATGCCAATGGAACACGTTAAGTTGTTTGGGAAGTTGTACGACAGAAGGATTGTTAGCCGAGCTCGCTTCAATGGGGAACCAGCCAATTTCCTTATGCTCACCAGCGTAAACCGCAGCGCCCATCGCATCAGCAATCAACTGCGCACCCAGGCAAATGCCTAATACAGACTTACCCGCTGCTATCGCTTGCTTGATAAATGCTTTTTCTTTAATCAGCCATGGATACTCAGCTTCATCATTGACGCTCATCGGCCCACCCATAATGATCAACAGATCGATATCCTCAAGATTGGGCAATTCACCTGAGCCAAAAAATGCAGTGCTTGAAATGCTATAACCAGCATTTGTTAGCCAAGGCTCTATACTGCCTAATCCCTCAAACGGTACATGCTGAAAATAATGTGCGCGCATTTTTAAGATTCCCTGGTTTAATGTTCATTTCCTAGCGAGTATACATCGCCTGCTGTTTTGTCACCCCAAAATCAAGACCTCAGCAAATAATGAAAATACCACGTAACTATCATGGTACACCATAATACTGGTACAGCATCCATGCTAAATAATATAGCCTTCTCAAAAAATAGTGAGTTTATCAGCTTGCCTGACGCATAAAAAAATGAGCCACCCCGTTTCAAGGGTGACTCATCGGTTTCTATCCAAAAAATATCGTGTTATTCTTCAACGACCGGCGCTTCCGCCTCACCTTCGCTGCCGTCTTCATCATCATCTTCGTTAACAACTTTTGCTAAGGCAATGAGTTTTTCATCATCGCTGGTACGGATAAGGCGTACACCTTGTGTGTTGCGTCCAGAAAGTGAAATCCCTTCAACAGCAGTGCGAATCATCGTGCCGTGGTTAGTCACCAACATAATTTCTTCTTCCGGTGTCACCTGCATCGCATAAACCGCCTGGCCATTGCGTTCGCTACATGCGATCGAGATAACGCCTTTTGTACCGCGACCTTTGCTTGGATAATCATCACTGCGCGTCCGTTTGCCGTAGCCGTTTTCAGTCACGGTCAGAATATCGCCTTCCTCTTCGAGTACACAAAGCGCGATTACTTGCTGACCATCTTCTAATGACATCCCGCGCACACCACCGGCGGTTCGGCCCATACTGCGCACCAGCTCTTCTTTGAAGCGCACGGCTTTACCAGCATCAGAAAAGAGCATCACATCCTGGCGCCCGTCTGTGATTGCCACACCAACCAATTCATCATCGCCACGTAAATCGATGGCGATAATGCCGTTCGCGCGTGGACGTGAATAATCAGCCAACGAGGTTTTCTTAACCGTCCCATTACGGGTGGCAAAGAGCAGGTATTGATTCTCTGGATACTCACGCACCGTACGAATCGCGTTTAAGCGTTCGCCTTCTTCAAACGGCAGCAAGTTAACCATCGGCTTGCCTTTAGCGTTACGCCCAGCCTGCGGCAATTCATAGACTTTCAGCCAATACACTTTACCTTTGTTGGAAAAACACAGCATCGTATCGTGGGTGTTCGCCACAAAGAGCTGCTCAACAAAATCTTCATCTTTAACAGCCGTCACAGAACGGCCTTTACCACCACGACGCTGCGCCTCGTAATCGCTAAGCGGCTGTGCTTTGATGTAACCTTCGTGCGATAAGGTAATCACACGGTCTTCCTCAGCGATCAAGTCTTCCAAACTAAGATTGAGATGGGTGTCGAGAATATGCGTGCGACGCACATCGTTAAACTGTGCTTTGATGTCCTGCAACTCTTCTTTAATCACTTCGATCAAACGCTCAGGGATTTGCAGAATATCGAGATACCCTTCGATATCGGTAATAATCGCTTGGAATTCATCGATGATTTTGTCCTGTTCAAGGCCAGTTAAGCGGTGCAAGCGTAATTCTAGAATCGCTTGCGCTTGCTCTGGCGAGAGGAAATACTGCTCACCATGCAAACCGTACTGCTTAGCCAACCCTTCAGGGCGTGAGTTTTCCGCACCTGCACGCGCCAGCATATCGACCACTTGCCCTGGCGACCAACCACGCGCCAACAACGCCTGCTTCGCCTCAGCTGGCCCTGAAGATGCTTTAATCAACGCAATGACTTCATCAATATTAGCGAGCGCAATCGACAACCCTTCCAAAATATGTGCACGTTCACGCGCTTTGCGTAGTTCATAGATCGTACGGCGGGTGACCACTTCGCGGCGATGCGCGATAAAGACTTTCAGCACATCCTTGAGGTTCATCAGCTTAGGCTGACCACCGACCAACGCCACCATATTGATGCCGAATACAGTTTGTAGCTGGGTAAGCTGGAACAAGTTATTTAAAATCACTTCGCCGACTTCACCACGGCGCAGTTCAATGACCATGCGAATACCGTCTTTATCCGACTCATCACGAAGCGCAGTAATGCCGTCGATTTTCTTCTCTTTAACCAGTTCACCGATTTTCTCTAATAAACGCGCCTTATTGACTTGATACGGCAGCTCATCAACGACAATCGTTTGTTTACCGTTATTCTCATCGGTTTCAATATGGGTTTTGGCGCGCATATAAATACGCCCTTTGCCGGTTTCATACGCCTCACGAATCCCATTCGCACCGTTGATGATCGCGCCCGTCGGGAAATCCGGCCCTGGCAAGTAATACATCAGTGAGGCAATATCGGCGTGAGGATTGTCGATTAAATGCAGGACTGCATCTAGCGTTTCGCCAAGATGGTGTGGCGGAATATTGGTTGCCATACCAACAGCGATCCCGGTGCCGCCATTAACCAACAGGTTGGGAATACGCGTTGGGAGAATGGTTGGTTCTTCAATACTGCCATCGTAGTTAGGCATGAAGTTAACCGTTTCTTTTTCGATATCGGTGAGCAAACTATGGGCAATTTTTGCCATGCGAGACTCGGTATAACGCATCGCTGCTGGCGCATCTCCATCAACCGAACCAAAGTTACCTTGCCCATCGATGAGCATATAGCGCATCGAAAACGACTGCGCCATGCGCACCAGGGTATCGTAAATCGCGCTATCACCATGTGGGTGATATTTACCCATCACATCACCGACAATCGCCGCCGATTTCGAATATTTCTTATTCCATGCATTGCCGTTTTTATGCATTGAGAACAACACACGACGGTGAACAGGCTTCAACCCATCACGCGCATCTGGAAGCGCTCGACCAATGATCACGCTCATCGCGTAATCCAAATACGAGCTGCGCATCTCGTCAACTAAGTTAATCGGAAGAATTTCTTTGGCAAAATCGCTCATTATCGTTAACCTATGGCATAAATAGCGCCACCAAGCACACGCATTGGCGGCAAAAAAATCAATGTGCTATTTTATCAGATTAGACGCAGCGTGTCGCTTGTATCATTTATACAACAGATGTCCGGCTGGTTCGTTGCATTTTTAATACTTTTCCTTTGCATTTTTACGACAAAACGCTTATGATGAACAGCGGATGGGTATTCATATCCATATTTAACCATATGGTCGTGAAACTGTCACAGCGGATAGATGTGTTCTATCCACCAACTTAACAATAAACTTGCAAGTTTTGTTAATCGGAGACTTAACATATGAAACTGACTAAAATCATTGCTGCTGCCGCTCTTCTGAGCGCATCATCAGCCTTTGCATTAACTGCAGAAGATGACCTCACTTCAGGCTTTGACATCGTTGTTAAAGACAACTTTGGCAACTGTGTGAAAGTTCTGGGCAACATTCAATCACCTGAGTGTGGCGCTGAAATGGTTATGCAGAAAGAAGTTATCACTTTAGCTGCTGACACTTACTTCGCGTTTGACAAATCAGACCTGAAGCCAGAAGGCAAACAAGCCATCGAAGCTTTAGCAACCGATTTGAATGGCCGTGGTGCTAGCGTTCAGAAAATTACCGTTGTTGGTAATACTGACTCAGTAGGTACTGAAAAGTACAACCAAGGCTTATCTGAGCGTCGTGCTTCTTCTGTTGCCAACTACTTAGTTGAAAACGGTGTACCAGCACAGTTGATCGAAGCTTACGGTTTGGGTGAAACCAGCCCAGTTGCAACCAACGAAACAGCTGAAGGTCGCGCACAAAACCGTCGCGTAGACATCACTGTTGATGGTGTTGTTGAAGTTGCAAAATAATAGCAACCCAAATCTGGCAATATAACTATTGCCATACCGCCTAATCCAACCCCGCTTTACGCGGGGTTTTATTTTGTCTTGTAAAAATAATTAACGTTTGAGCAAACGTAAGCCATTAGCAATAACCAAAAGGCTGGCGCCAACATCAGCAAATACTGCCATCCACATCGTGCCCAGCCCCATCAGGGTTAAGATTAAAAACACTGCTTTAATCCCTAAGGCTAAGATGATATTTTGCCAAAGCACCGCATAGGCTTTTTGCGAAAGCTGCACAAACTCTGGAATTTTCCCTAGATTGTCATCCATCAAAGCGACATCCGCGGTTTCGATTGCGGTATCAGTTCCCATCGCGCCCATGGCAAAACCAATATCAGCGCGTGCTAAGGCAGGTGCATCGTTAATCCCATCGCCAACCATACCTACAGTTCCCGAAGCGGCGAGCTCTTCGATTTTGTTCAATTTATCTTGTGGCAATTGATCACCATGCGCACTATCGATCGCAACTTGTTCGGCAATTGCAGCAACAGTATGCGGATTATCACCACTAATCATCATCGTTTTAACGCCTAATTGATGCAGATCAGCAATCGCTTCGCGGCTACTGTCTTTCACCGTATCTGCCACAGCGAGCAACAAAAGCACTTCGCTCTCATTAGCGAGCAAAACCACCGTTTTCCCTTGGCGCTCTAGCCCTTCTAACTGCGTCTCAAGCGCAGCGTCACACAAGCCACGCTCATGAATCAGACGATGATTGCCTAACATATAGCGCACACCATCAATCGTCCCTTCCACGCCACGCCCCGACAGAGCAGAAAAATCACGCACTTCTTGCGTTTCAACGCTATTTTCTTCAGCCGCACGCGCAATCGCTTGCGAGACAGGATGATCAGAACGTGAGGCAAGCGAGGCAGCAAGATTTGGTCCATCAGTGCGTTCAGATAGCGAAACACTATCGGTTTGCACCGGTTTACCATGAGTGATGGTCCCTGTTTTATCGAGCGCCAACCAACGCAAGCTGCGCCCTTGCTCTAAATAAATCCCGCCTTTAATTAAAATCCCTCTGCGCGCCGCCGCAGTCAGACCACTCACCAAGGTCACCGGTGTGGAAATGACCAATGCACATGGGCAAGCAATGACCAACAGCACCAACGCTTTGTAGACCCACTCCATCCACGCGCCATCAAATAGCGGCGGCACAAAACCAACCAATACGGCAATAACCAGCACCACTGGAGTATAAACGCGCGCAAATTGATCGACAAAGCGCTGAATCGGCGCTTTGCTACCCTGGGCGTCTTCAACCGCCTGGATAATACGCGCGAGCGTGGTATTCGATGCCGCAGCGGTTACGCGATATTCAAAAGAACCTTCTTCGTTAATCGTTCCCGCAAAGACTGAATCACCGACTGTTTTATCAACTGGCAAACTCTCCCCAGTAATCGGTGCTTGATTGAGCGTAGAGCGTCCTTCGGTTATCTCACCATCTAAAGCAATCCGCTCCCCAGGGCGAATACGCACGATACTGCCCTCTTTAACCTCTTCTGCTCTGACTTCAAGCCACGAACCATCTTGCTGACGAACGGTCGCCTCATCAGGCGTTAATGCCATCAAACCGGCAATCGCATTGCGCGCTCGATCGAGTGATTTGGCTTCAATCAACTCAGCCAAGCTAAATAAGGTCATCACCATCGCCGCTTCAGGCCACTGGCCAATAATCATCGCTCCTGTGACCGCGATGCTCATCAAGGCATTAATATTTAAGCTACCACTGCGCAGTGAAATCCAGCCTTTTTTGTAAGTTTCTAGGCCACACAAAGCGATTGCCAGTAAAGCCAGGCCGGCCGCCAACCACGACGGCATCCCCATCCAGTGGACTGCTTCTGAGGCTGCCGCAGCCACACCCGCGAGCGCTAAAGGCCACCAAGGTTTGGCAGGCGATTCATGCGCTGATATTCCCGACCCCTCACCAAAGCACTCTGGTTCAAAACCAAGACTGCGAATGGCCGAGAGGATATTCTGTAACGCGTTTTCATCATGCACTACTGTCAGCACACGCTGCATCAGGTTAAATTCTAAACTTTTAACCCCTACCATAGTGCCGAGCTTTTTACGAATGAGCTGTTCCTCAGTCGGGCAATCCATCTGCTTAATGCCGATAGCGGTCTGCACGCCATCATCAAGCGTCTTTTGTTTAGGCAATTCACCCGCAGGCGTAGCAGCAGATGCCACGCCACAGCTATGATTATTACCATATTCATGGTCGTGTCCATGATCGTGTTCATGAGTATGTTCATTAACTCTTTGATCAGATATCGATTCATAATCTTGATGAGACATTGTTTTGATCCTTGTTTAACGTATACTGAGTATTAAACACCTTGTAGTAACTACAAGGTCAACCCTTAACAATCACGGTGTGTTTGATGAAAATTGGCGAACTCGCAAAAAAAGCCGGCTGCCCGTCTGAGACCATTCGCTACTATGAACGCGAAGGTTTATTACCGGCCGCCGATCGCGACCCGGAAAATAATTACCGTCGCTATGACCAAAACCATTTAGAGCGATTGATGTTTATTCGTCGCTGTCGAACCTTAGAAATGACTCAAGACGAGATTCGCGAACTACTCTATGCGCGCGCTGACCCTGATGCGAGCTGCGCAACGATCAATGAGTTAATTGATGCGCATTTAGTGCATGTTCAGCAACGGATGGCAGAGCTTAGCGCACTTGAAGCAGAGCTTGCCGAGTTACGCGCGCAATGCCTGCACGCTCACAGCACTCGAGAATGTGGCATCTTGCGCGAATTAGATCATGGCAGTGAAGAAGCCTTAGCCAACGCCCCACCCCCAGGACACAAGCATCCTTAGGCGGTAACAAATCACCCATCTCAAGAAAAGCAATCTAAAAACCGATAAAAAAGTGTGCCAGCGATGAGAGAGCCAACTTATAAGATGGTTATTCCATTTTATAGACAATCGTCCATACTGCTTCACTATCAACTCCTTCACCGTCATGAAGTGTGGGCGAAAAGCGCGCTTCTTTCGACGTTTCCAGTGCTGAACGATCAATGGTTTTATTGCCTGAAGACTCTATGATAGAAACATTAGTGACTTCCCCTAAATGATTTATTTCAAACTTCAGCTTAACCTTCCAAATGTCTCCACTATTGGCTCTACTTGCTACCCGACGTGGGAAAGTCAGTTCGGGCTTGAACGTCATTTCAGCTGGTGTAACCACAGGTCCTTCTACTTCAACATCGTTATCCTTTGGGTAATTCACCCAAACCAACAGCAACAGGGTTACGACTAAGGCAATTAATGCCAATGTAGCCTGTACAATTGCTTTTCTCTCTTCTTGGTTCATAAATCAAATGCCGCCTTAATTAATGTTTGGGTGTATGGGGTTTGTGGGTGATGGAAAATTTGGTCTGCGCTGCCACGCTCCATCACTTGTCCGCGCTGCATGACGATCACTTCATCACTCATCGCACGCACAACTGCCAAATCATGACTAATAAAGATATAAGAGAGTGAAAATTTTTGTTGTAAATGGCGTAATAATTCCACCACTTTGACCTGGATTGAGCGATCCAGCGCTGAAGTTGGCTCATCAAGCAAAACAAATTTAGGCTCTAAAATCACCGCGCGGGCAATAGCAATACGCTGACGTTGCCCACCAGAGAATTCATGCGGATAGCGGTTAATCATACTCGGGCTCAAAGAGACTTCCTCAAGCATCGCCGCTACCTTTTCTAAACGCGCTTTTTTGCTCAATTGCGGCTGATGAACCTGTAAACCTTCGCCAATGATCTCACCAATAGTCATCCGCGGTGAGAGTGAGCCAAACGGATCTTGAAAGACGATTTGACGGTCAGCTTTGAGCTTTTGGCTCTGTTTGTCATGCGTGGTGTGTAGCTGCTGCCCTTCAAAAAACACTTCTCCTTGATAAGGCAACATTTGCATAATCGCTTTACCCAGGGTTGATTTACCCGAACCTGATTCACCAACCACCCCAAGGGTTTGTCCTTTTTGCAGGGTGAGTGAAATATTATCCACGGCTGTAAAGACTTTGCGTGGCTGGCCAAAAAAACTACGCTCAACCACAAAATCCACCGTGATATTATTCGCCTTTAGCAACACGTCTGCATCTTCTGCCACAGCGTCTTTCAGTCCTTTCGGTGTCGCATTGAGCAGCATCTGGGTATAAGGCTGCTGCGGACGAGCAAAGACTTCTTTAATATCGCCCTGCTCGATAATCTCGCCATCTTTCATCACACACACGGTATCGGCGTAATGCTCTGCAAGACCAAGATCATGGGTGATGAAAATAATCGCCATCCCTAATTCTTGCTGCAACTCGTTTAATAAATCGAGAATATCTGCTTGAATCGTTACATCGAGCGCGGTGGTCGGCTCATCAGCAATCAATAAATCAGGGCTATTGATTAACGCCATCGCAATCATGATGCGTTGCAACTGTCCGCCGGAAAACTCATGTGGATACGCCGATAAACGGCGCTCTGCTTGATCAATCCCCACTTTCTCTAACAACAATACCGTGTGCTTACGCACCGCCGCTTGGCTTTGTTTACTATCATGGGCAAGGATGGCCTCGCCGAGCTGCTTACCGATACGCATAAACGGATTAAGAGAAGTCATCGGCTCCTGGAAGATCATCCCGATACGACTACCACGAATCTCACGCAAAGTGCCTTCGCTCGCATCTAACAACGACTGTCCATCAAAATGCACGCGAGCATCAGCACCATATTGAGTAATATTATCAGGTAACAGTCGCACCAAAGACATTGCTGTCACCGATTTACCCGATCCAGACTCACCGACTAAAGCCAGCGTTTGCCCTTTAGCCAAACGAAAGCTCACATCTTTAACCGCGTGTACCGTTTCGTGGTTAAGCGCGAAATCGATGCGTAAATGCTCAACCTCTAATAGCGTTTGATCCATATTAACGGTCCTTAGGGTCTAGCGCATCGCGCAAGCCATCGCCAATAAAATTAAAACACAACAGAATCAATGCAAGAAAAATAGCGGGAAATAGCAACGTCCACGGCGTACTCTCCATTTGATTCGCTCCTTCAGAAATCAACACGCCTAGACTGGTCATCGGCTCTTGTACACCCAAACCTAAAAAACTCAAAAAGCTTTCTGTGAGAATAACCACCGGAATGGTCAGAGTGACATAAACAATCACCGTACCGAGCGTATTAGGGATAATATGGCGACGAATAATGCTGCCACTTGATACCCCCATCGCCTGCGCGGCAATAACAAATTCCTTATGTCGCAAGGACAACGTCTGCCCACGCACAATACGCGCCATCGTCAGCCATTCAATCGCACCAATGGCAGCGAACATCAAAACGATATTCCGCCCAAAAAAGGCCATCAACAAAATCACAAAGAACATAAACGGCATCGAGTACATGACATCGACGAAACGCATCATTAAATTATCCACACGTCCGCCCACATAACCGGCAACCGCGCCATAAGTCACGCCAATCAACAAACTGACACTGGTAGCCGCCAACCCAACCAATAAAGAAATGCGAATGCCATACATCGTGCGCACAAACAAATCACGTCCATTGCCCTCTGTACCAAACCAATGCCCGTTTTCCCAACTCGGCGGCATTTGATAATAGTCCCAAAAGATTTGATCGAATGCAAAAGGACGCAGCATCGGGCCAAATATTGCCATCGCGCTGATACCGAGCAGGACAAAAATCGACGTTAGTGCCGCTTTATTGCTACGTAGGCGCTGCCAAGCGTTATGCCATAAGCTTTCACCTTTTGGTGCCTGAGTAATATCACCTGTGCTATGGATTTGCTCACTCATGCGGTTAACCTCACTTTTGGATCTAAGAAAGCATAGGCCAAATCAACCAACAGATTAAACAAGACGATTAGTGAGCCATAAAACACCACAACCCCCATCACCAAGGTATAGTCGCGATTAAGCGCGCCTTGCACAAAATAACGCCCAATACCAGGAATGCCAAAAATCTGCTCAATCACCACCGAACCGGTAAGAATCGTCGCACATGCTGGCCCTAAATAACTCACTACCGGCATCAACGCCGGCTTCAAACAATGTCGCAGAACCACATTAATTTCCGAGAGTCCTTTAGCGCGTGCGGTACGTACATGGTTGGCATGCAACACTTCAATCATCGAACCACGCATTAGTCGCGAAATATAGGCTATTTGCGGTAACGCCAGAGTGATAACTGGTAACACCATTTGCTGCCAACTTTGCCCCCACCCCCCAACCGGTAACCATTTCGCATAAATCGCTAACAATAAAGTAAGTATCGGTGCCATGACAAAATTTGGGATGACAATCCCAATCATCGCCGAACTCATGACCGAATAATCCGTGGCGCTATTTTGGCGAATGGCCGCGATAGAGCCGAGTACGCATCCCACCAACACGGCAATCAACATCGCCATCCCACCCAACTTGAGCGACACAGGAAGCCCATAACCAATCAGCTCGGTTACTGTGCGGTCTTTATATTGAAAAGATGGACCAAAATCACCTTGGATAATATTACCGAGATAACGCACGTATTGTTTGGGCAGCGGCTCATCAAGATGATATATCACATTAAGGTTAGCCTGAATTTCTGCGGGTAAAGTCCGCTCTTGATCGAACGGGCCTCCTGGGGCGATACGGATCAGAAAAAAAGCCAAGGTGATGATAATCAATAGGGTAGGAACGGCAATCAGCAGCCGTTTCAAGACGTAGCGGAGCATAATAAAATCAATAACTCAAAATAACCTCAGCAATATATCACTGGAGTTATCGATGGATCAAAACTTATGATACGCTGAGCACACATGGAGACACCTTGTCGCCAGCTATTTTTTGCCACTTTTTAAGGAACTATTATGCAACGTTTGTTATTCAGTCTGGCCGCCTGCTGCTTGATGATGGCCAATTTTGCCCAAGCTGAAATGGTTTTTAACCGCAGCAACGATGCCGAACCGTCAAGTATGGACCCACAGCTCGCGCAAGGGATCCCTGAAATGCACATTTTACGCGATATGTACGAAGGGCTGGTGAGCGAAAATGCCGCCGCGGAAACCATTCCCGGGATGGCGCATTCTTGGGATGTATCAAGTGATGGCCTGACCTACACCTTCCACTTACGCGAAGCCACTTGGTCGGATGGTCAACCAGTCACCGCTGAAGATTTTGTTTATGCCTGGCAACGCGGTGTTGATCCTACCATTGGCAGCAATTACAGCTTTATGCTCTATCCGATTAAAAACGCGCAAGCGATTGCCAAAGGTGAGGCTGAGCTCAGCAGCTTAGGAGTGACAGCAATCAATCCACAAACTCTAGAAGTGCAACTGGAAAACCCAACCCCATATTTTATCGGCATGCTGACCAATGCCGTCGCCTATCCTGTACCCAAGCATGTGGTTGAACAATATGGCGATCAATGGACGCGCTTAGAGCATGTGGTGAGCAATGGTCCATTTGTAATGCAGGATTGGCTGCCACAAGCCACCATCACTTTGGCTAAATCTGATCAATATTGGGATAAAGACAACGTTAGCTTAGATAAGGTGGTCTTTCATGTCACCGAAGATAAGAATGCCGAACTGCGTCGCTACCGCGCAGGTGAGCTAGATTGGACATCTGATGTGCCTAGCGATCAGATGCAATGGATGAATGAACATCTTAGCGATGAACTGCACATCAACAACTACCTCGGTACCTATTATTACGGCTTTAACTTAACCAAAGCGCCATTCAAAGACAATATCGAACTGCGTGAAGCATTGACGCTAGCGATTAACCGTGAGCTTATTGTCGATAAGATTACCGCTGCAGGGGAAACCGCCGCCTATAGTTTTGTTGTGCCAGGCGTAAGTCACTATTTTGAGGGTTATCAGCCGCCTTATACTTCGCTAACTAATGAAGAGCGCATCGTACGTGCGAAAGAATTATACGCAGAAGCTGGCTATAGCAAAGAAAATCCGCTGGAGATTGAATTGCTTTATAGCAACAGCGACAATAACCGCCGTATTGCCATCGCCATCGCTTCGATGTGGAAAGAGTCGCTTGGTGTAGAAACCAATTTGGTCAATAAAGAATGGAAAGCTTATTTGAATGACCGCCGCGAGAAAAACACTCAAGTATTCCGCGCGTCTTGGATTGGTGATTACGATGATCCCAATACCTTTTTAGAGCTGTGGCAAAGCGCCTCAACCTCAAACAGTATCGGTTTTAACGATCCTGAATATGACAAGCTCATTCAAGCCGCTGCTTCTGAACAAGATATGGATAAGCGCGCACAATTACTGAGTCAGGCCGAACAGCGCTTACTGGATAATTACAGCTTAATTCCGATTTATTTCTATGTATCGAAGCACTTAGTGAAACCGTATGTCAGCGGCTATGCCGGCAATGTGATGAATCATTGGCCGTCAAAATATATTCAAGTGGATAAATGAGCCGCCGATCACGTGTCTCATAAAGAGAAAACCCATCGGGTTAGTGAATGCTAGCCCGATTTTTTTATACGATAAGATCAGGCTGCCAAGCCTTATTGCGAGAGCTATCTTAGCCTGAACATCCCTGTCTTTCTCACTCAATCCGACACATTCCTTCGAATCAAACAAAGCACAGCGCCGTCCTTAATCTCACCAAGATAGCTCTCACAAGAAGGCTATCATTGTTTAATTATTATTAAAGATAATTCAGACAAATACAAGTTATAAATTGTTACAGCGTTACACAAGAAAGCATGGCCTGATGACCATGCTTTCTTGTGTTCTAAGCGTCACTGCTCTAGCCAAGAGCGCTTTTTTTAAAGTATTAGCTTAATACAGCGATCCCAGGTAAGGTTTTACCCTCAAGATATTCAAGCATCGAGCCCCCACCGGTGGATACATAATCCACGCCGTTTTCAACGCCAAATACGCCAATCGCAGCAATCGTATCACCGCCCCCGGCAAAGCTAAATCCGTCACTTGCGGCAATCGCCTCACTCAATGCTTTGGTCCCAGCGGCGAACGGTGCCATTTCGAACACCCCGACCGGGCCATTCCAAACAATCGTACCGGCTTTCGCAATCGCTTGTTCGTAGCGTGCGGCACTCTTTGGCCCAATATCCAAAATCATTTCATTGCTTTGGATTTCATCGAGTGCGCAGATGCGATGTTCTGCATCTTCAGCAAATGCTTTAGCAACTACCACATCTTCGGGTAATAACAACGTGACCCCACGCGCTTTCGCCTTATTAATCATCGCCTTCGCATCAGCGAGCAAATCCGGTTCAGACAGCGAGCTACCGACCTCATAACCAGCGGCTTGTAAGAAGGTATTAGCAATGCCGCCGCCAGGAATCAGTACATCAACTTTTTCCAACAAACTTTTTAACACCAGTAGTTTAGACGATACTTTCGCACCACCAACAATCGCTAACATCGGTCGTTTAGGATCGTGTAGCAGTGCTTCGAGGGTGCGCACTTCTTTCTCTACCAATAAGCCGGCACACGCCTGTGGTGCAAATTTCGCCACCCCATGGGTTGAAGCTTGTGCGCGATGCACCACCCCAAAACCATCGCTAACAAACACATCACACAGCGCCGCATAAGCTTTAGCAAGCGCTTCATCGTCTTTTTTCTCACCAACATTGAAGCGCACATTTTCTAACAAGACCACCTCGCCTGCGCCAACCTCTGGCGGATTATCAAGATAATCTTTCACTAAACGCACGTCTTGGCCAAGCGCTTTACTCAAATAGGCAGCGACAGGCGCTAACGATAGTGTTTCGTCGTATTCACCCTCTTTAGGTCGTCCTAAATGCGCCATAATCATCACTGAGGCATCGTGCGCTAAGACTTCTCGAATGGTTGGCAAGGCGGCTTGGATGCGCGCATCGCTGGTGATTTCACCATCTTTAAGCGGTACATTGAGATCGAGGCGCATCAAAACGCGTTGTTTGTCTAAAGTTACATCATTTAAGGTTTTCATGGTGTTCTCCCATAAAAAACGCCGAATGCTATCGGCGTTTTTTCGTGTCATTAATTAAGCGTGATACATCACTTTAGCGGTATCGAGCATACGGCAAGAGAAGCCCCACTCGTTGTCATACCAAGCCAAAACTTTCACTAAACGATCACCAATCACACGCGTTTCTAACGAATCTACCGTCGAAGACGCCGGGCAATGGTTGTAGTCAATAGACACTAATGGTTCATCGCTATAATCCAACGCCAGACCCAATGAATCATCGCCAGCGGCTGCTTTTTTCAACACTCGATTAATTTCTTCTACAGTCACATCCCGTGCTGCAGTAAAGGTTAAATCAACCATTGACACATTAGGGGTTGGTACTCGAATCGCCATCCCATCTAAACGGCCATTAAGCTCTGGGAGAACCAAACCAACCGCTTTAGCAGCACCAGTTTTGGTTGGGATCATCGACACACCCGCTGTACGCGCACGACGCATATCTTTATGCGATTTATCTAAGATACGCTGATCGTTAGTGTAGGCATGAATCGTGGTAATCAAACCGGTTTCAATACCGATTTTTTCATGGAGCACTTTAGCGACCGGTGCTAAACAGTTTGTGGTACAAGAGGCGTTAGAAACCACTTGCATATCAGCGGTTAAATCACCTTCGTTAACCCCGTAAACAACCGTGGCATCCACATCGCTACCACCAGGAGCAGAGAGTAAGACTTTTTTAGCGCCTGATTCGAGGTGCACCATCGATTTTTCTTTACTGTTAAAGAACCCGGTGCATTCAAGCACGATATCCACCCCAAGCTCGCCCCAAGGCAGATTCGCAGGGTCTCTATCAGAAAAGCATTTGATGGTTTTCCCTTTGACAACAATATCATGACCCGACAAGCTCGCTTCAAAAGGGAAACGGCCATGAGTTGAATCATAGCGCAATAAATGAATGCGCATTTCTGGGTCATCTAGGCTGTTAATCGCTACCAATTCAAACTCGTCGTCCATGCCTTGTTCATAAATTGCACGAAACACACAACGCCCAATACGGCCAAACCCATTAATGGCTACTTTTATCGCCATAAGAACACTCCTTTATATACCTTCAAAACCGTTATTTTAACAAACCGTCAGCGCGTTGCACGACAGTCTCAACATCAAATCCATAATGGGCAAACAATTCGCCTGCTGGCGCTGAGGCACCAAACTCATCCATACTGATGACATCACCTTGCGTGCCAACCAAAGCGCGCCAGAGCGCGCCCGATCCAGCTTCAACAGCTAATGCTGGAATGTGTGCTGGCACAACGCTTTCACGATAATCCGCGCTTTGACGCATAAATACGTCGTAGCATGGTACAGACACCACTTGCACACGCCGACTCTGTTCACGCAACGTTTTTGCTGCCTGAACCACCAGCTCCACTTCTGAACCGCTCGCTAATAATACGATCTCTGGCGCATCATCAGCGCTTAACACATACGCACCGTTATAAATCGAGTCAAATTGCTCACTCGTGCGTGCCTGCATCGGCAGACCTTGTCGTGATAAAGCTAACGCAGTTGGCGAAGACGGGTTAAGCGCCGCACGCCAAGCCACTAACGTCTCAACCCCATCACACGGTCGCCAAACGTCTAAATTAGGGATTAAACGCAGCGATGACACATGCTCAACCGGCTGGTGGGTTGGACCGTCTTCACCCAAACCAATCGAATCATGGGTCAGCACATAAGTCACTGGCAGCTTCATCAGCGCTGATAAGCGCATTGCATTACGCATATAATCAGAAAAGACCAAGAATGTACCACCATAAGGACGAATACCACCGTGCAAATACAGGCCATTCATGATCGCTGCCATCGCAAATTCGCGCACCCCATAATGCACGTAGTTACCGGCAAAATCGTGTGGCTTGATCGAGGTTGAGTGCTTACTCCACGTGTTATTAGAGCCACTCAAATCCGCCGAACCGCCAAATAATTCCGGCAAATGACCGGCAAGTAAGTTCAGCGCCTGCTCTGAGGCCTTACGGGTGGCAACTTTATCACCGCCATCTTGCAAATCTTGTAACGATTTCGCGACCACATCATCTAATTGCTCAGGTAACTCACCCGACATCACGCGTTGATATTGCGCGGCCAACGCAGGATGCGCGGCGGCATAATCGTCAAATAATTGCTGCCAGTTTTTTTCAGCCGCAGCACCCTGATCTTTTAAGCTGGCTGCCTCATACACCCCTTCAGGTAAGGCAAAGGCTTTATTCGGCAAGCCCATAATGTCTTTCACTAAACCAATTTCTTCCTCACCTAGCGGTGCGCCATGGCTTTTTTCTGAACCGGCTAAATTCGGTGAACCATAGCCGATGACGGTGTGACAGATAATCAGCGACGGTTGATCAGTGTTTGCTTTGGCTTGATTAATCGCCGCGTCGATGGCTTGTGGATCATGTCCATCGACATCGCTGATCACTTGCCAGCCATAGGCTTCAAAACGCTTAGCAACGTCTTCGCCAAACCATGGCGCGACTTCACCATCGATAGAAATACCATTCGCGTCATAAAGCGCGATCAGCTTGCCCAGACCCAACGTGCCAGCCAGTGAACAGGCTTCGTGTGAAATACCTTCCATCAAACAACCATCGCCAAGCAAGCAATAGGTATGATGATCAACGATTGAATAACCCTCACGGTTATATTGTGCGGCAAGATGTGCTTCTGCTAAGGCAAAACCGACTGCGTTGGCAATCCCTTGTCCGAGTGGTCCGGTGGTCGTTTCCACACCGGGCGTTTCATGAACTTCTGGATGCCCTGGTGTTTTGCTGTGCATTTGGCGAAATGCTTTGAGATCATCCAGGCTTAAATCAAAACCGGATAAATGGAGTAAGCTGTATTGCAGCATCGATGCATGACCATTTGAGAGCACAAAACGGTCTCGGTTGTCCCATTTTGGGTTAGCCGGATTGAGTGTAATATGCTTTTGCCACAGGACGCTCGCCATATCGGCCATCCCCATCGGCGCACCCGGGTGGCCTGAATTAGCTGCTTGGACTGCATCCATACTCAATGCGCGAATCGCGCCTGCCATCAGTTCATGTTGGTTCATCGTTTCCTCAATTTAGATCAATCATTAGTACTGGCGACGCTGATCTGTTGTTCATTCGAAATCAGCGTTAAATAATCATAGAGCACATTCAGTGCTTCAAAGAGCGCGACATCAGGGACAAAATGCTCTTTGTCCGCTTCTTTATCGACGTATTGATTGCGCTCTTCAATATCGCTTAGACGCTTGGCATCAGATGCTAAAGCGGGCAGCGCTTCACGTTGCGCCAACTCATACTCATCACGGTAATCTTCCCAATCTTTAAACGTCGCCTGACGCTCGGCAAGATTCAACGACCATTGTTCACGGTTATTATCCTCGGTGACCCGTTTGATAAATGCCTGATAACGCAATAGCGCGGGATCGGTGTGCATGCGCGCGAGATGCGCTTCTTTCAACTGCGCAATCGTGTTTTTCTCAATGCTCTGCGCGGCTTGATAGTCGCTGGCATCAATCTGCTTCCAAGGCAACGCGTGGTTTTCTGCCTGTTCACCAACCACATCCAGGCCCAGCCCTTCTGGCATGATGATATCAGGCGCAACCCCTTTGAGTTGTGTACTGTCGCCAGTTACGCGGTGAAACATCGCTACCGTAAATTTTAGCTTACCTAACTCACTCTGGCCCTGCGGCACAAATTCGTTCAAATCAACCATCGTTTGCACAGTGCCTTTACCAAAACTGTTGCTGCCAATCACCAGGCCTCGCTTATAGTCTTGAATCGCGCCGGCAAAAATCTCTGATGCAGACGCTGAATAATGATCCACCATCACAGCCAATGGTCCGTCATATACTGCACCCGGCACATCATCGACTTCTTCGCGCGGACTATCACGACGATTCGACACCATCACCACCGGCCCTTGGTCAATGAATAGTCCTACCGTGTGGACCGCCTCATAAAGTGAGCCACCGCCATTACCACGCAGATCAAGCACAATACCGGCAACGTCATCGGCTTTAAGTTCTTCTAACAGCGCTTTAACGTCACGACTGGTGCTGCGGTATTGTTTCTTGCCAGCCTGCGCTGCGCTAAAGTCCATATAAAACGACGGCAGACGGATCACGCCAATACGCTGGGTTTTGCCATCACGGGTCACTTCTTCCACATACGCCTGTGCGCTTTGATCTTCGAGTTTCACTTCTTCGCGAATTAAACTGATTTCTTTTGGCGCACCGCTGTTATTCGCGGGTTCGATTAACAAACGCACCAAACTGCCCTTCTCACCACGAATCAAGCGCACTGCTTTATCGAGACGCCAACCGACAACATCAACCATCTCACCGTCTTCACCTTGAGCCACGCCGATAATCTGATCACGAATGCGTAATTTGCCGCTTTTCGCCGCTGGCCCGCCGGCAATCAATTCACGAATGGTGATTTTTTCATCGTCAATACTTAACACCGCGCCAATCCCTTCTAAAGACAGACGCATATTCATGTCAAAGTCTTCACTGCTACGTGGAGATAAGTAATTTGAATGTGGGTCATAGCGCGTAGTCATCACATTCATAAAGATATCGAAAACATCATCTGCGCCGGTTTGCGCGAGCTGTTTTTGCGCATTGGTGTAACGCTTAGTGAGCGTTTCAATCGCTTCTTCTTCGCTTTTTCCACCCAACATTTGTCGAATAATCTGATCGGTGAGGCGTTTTTCTTGATAGGCGTGAACGGCTGCTAAATCCGGTAGCCAATCTCGGGTGGATTCCACATGAAAAGGCGGTGCGTAAAAACTTTGCTCACTTTGTAAATCAAAGGGTTGCTGCAGACGCTCCAGCGTCCAAGTATTGATCGCTTGCGCGCGTTGTCGATAGCGATCAAATATTTCAAATACGCTATCAAGGGTTGGCTCGCCGAGTTGCTTTAAAAAAGCCGCACGCTGGTTGGTAAACTGCTCAATATCATCACGTAAAAAATACAGTTTCGCTCGATCAAGGGTATCGAGGTAATCATCAAAAATATCTTCTGAGACGCCGTTGAGCGCTTCATTTTTGTAATGATGGCCTTCAAGCAGCTTAGCAACCAATAATAAAGCGCGTTTATAGCGCTCTTCGACCACTAACGGTTCAAACGTTGGCGTTATTTCATCGATTACCGGGGCGTCTTTGGGCGCGGTTGCTGAGGCACATGACAACATCAACGCCATCAACCACACACTCACAATCGCTCTTAGCATCACCATATCCGAAAAAAATATCGCCTTATGCTACCACAGCTTGGCTGCTATGCGGCATTTCTATCCTTGCCAAATTAACATCTTCTTGGCGCAAAACCATTTTAATTTTGACGCAATGCACGCGACTGGTGATTAGTCACATCTCACTAACATTTATTACCGCAGCTACATACTAAGCGATCGACTTAAGCGATGATTGATCAACCACACCAGTGATAGCATCACCGGCACCTCGACCAACACCCCAACCACAGTGGCCAACGCTGCACCAGAATTTAAACCAAATAAGGCAATCGCGACAGCGACGGCGAGCTCAAAGAAATTACTTGTACCAATCAAACACGCCGGTGCGGCAATATTTAGCGGAATACGCAGCACTTTTGCACCAAACCAGGCAATGAAGAAAATAAAGTAGGTTTGCAGGAGTAAGGGAATCGCGATAAGGAGCATGATCAGCGGTTGATCGAGGATCGTTTGTGCTTGAAAGGCAAACAGTAAAACAACAGTGAAGATCAGCCCCAAAATAGATAAAGGTTTCAGCTTTGCAATGAGCCCCGGTAAATTCTTTTGACGCAGGTGGTAATAACGTTGGGTCAAAATACCAGCCACTAATGGCAGGACAACATAGAGCACCACCGATAGCAGCAGCGTCATCCAAGGAATACTGATGTCGCTTATGCCAAGTAACAACCCAGCGATTGGCACAAAAGCCACCACCATAATCACATCATTAACTGCCACCTGAACCAGGGTGTAATTGGCATCGCCTTTCACCAAATGACTCCACACAAACACCATCGCCGTACAAGGCGCGACGCCCAACAAAATCATCCCGGCAATATATTCTTGCGCCGATTCAGGACTCACCCAGTTTGTGTAGAACACATAAAAAAACAGCCAGGCAATGAGCGCCATGGTGAACGGCTTAATCAACCAGTTAACGACTATAGTGAGCATCAACCCACGAGGCCTGGTACCGATGGCGCGTATCTCCGACCAGTTAATCTGTAGCATCATCGGATAAATCATCAGCCAGATTAACAGCGCAATCAACAGGTTCACTTGCGCAAATTCAAAGCGCGCAACCCCTTGAATCGCCTGAGGCATAACAGAACCGACTATCAACCCCGCAATAATGCTCAAACCAACCCAAACACTTAGCCAGCGTTCAAAAAAGCCCATTATTGATCCCCCACATACTGGCCTTGCGCATCAACCAACAGTTCACCATCTTCTTTATAAAAAGCCCCTTGTTGTGGTGCGTTTAAGATACTGAGTACCACCTCACTGGGACGGCATAATTTTGTGCCGAGAGAAGTCACTACAAAAGGTCGATTAATCAAAATAGGATGCGTGAGCATCGCCTCAATTAACGCATCTTCACTGAGTGAAAGATCATCGAGTTGGCACACCTCATAGGCCGCAACATTCTTGCGTAACGCGTCACGCGCACTTAGGCCACTGTCTTTTAGCAGGCTGCGCAACCTCTGCTCATCGGGCGGATTATCTAGATAATAGATAATCTCAGGCTCAATACCTGCATTACGAATGAGCCCCAACACATTGCGTGACGTGCCGCATTCAGGATTATGGTAGATCGTAATGTGTTCCATATTATTACCTTTCAATAACTATTGAATTATAAACCCAAGAAAACCTTCTTACATACAAGTGAGTTACAGCGAACTAGAGGTTAGAAGTTGGTTGACAATCCGAAGGTGCAGACGCATCAACGCAGCATTCATCACCCAAAAAATGCAGCAAGCGCATCATCAAATCCGTATTGGCGTGATAACGCTGGAAACGCCCTTCTTGTGTACCATGAACCAAACCTGCATAAGTGAGCGTTTTAAGGTGAAATGATAAATTCGAGGGCGCAATCGCAAGCATTGCAGCAATATCGCCAGCCACCATCCCTTCGCCCCCTTTGCGCACCAACAGACGAAAAATATCAAGACGTACTTGCGTCCCTAAGGTAGCAAAAAGTTCACTGGCTTGTGTTTTATCCATGGCCGCATATTAACTCTATTAATCCAATATTTCAACAAATATTAAAACATCACGCCGTTTATCTCTAGTCACTTTGGTTCAACAACATATGCCCTCACCGCGGCCTGCACAATGACAAGGCGTAGTTTTTATAACAGCGTTTCTACCCAGCGCGGGACTTCTTCGCTCGCCGCCCCATAATAGCCCTGATCAAAAATGCTACTGACTGCGGTTGGCTCAAGATTAATTTCCACACAGCGTGCACCATAATCTTTGGCTTGGGCAACAAACCCTGCTGCCGGATAAACCAAACCTGACGTACCAATCGCCACAAATTGCTCTGCTTGCGCTAAGGCGTGTTCAATCTCGCCCATAAAATACGGCATTTCACCAAACCAGACAATATCGGGTCGCATCTGTCCTTGAACACCACAATAGCTGCACTGTGTTGTCTCATCAACGTCGTGTGAAGTACGCTGAATCTGCACGCAGGCCATACAACGTATATTCAGTAACTCACCATGCATATGCCGCACTTCAGCACCAGCGCGTTCATGTAAATCATCAATATTTTGCGTAACGATGAACACTTTCCCCGGCTTGGCTCGCTGTAATTCAGCAAGTGCAACATGTGCCGGATTTGGCGCTATCTCTGGGTTAAGCAGTTGTTGGCGGCGCTGATTGTAAAATCGTTGCACCAGTTCAGGATCGCGTACAAACGCTTCAGGGGTTGCCACATCTTCAACACGGTGGTTTTCCCATAGCCCATCATCGCCACGAAAAGTTGCCAAACCGGACTCGGCAGAAATCCCCGCACCGGTTAATACCACCACCTCAATCACCATGATTTTTTCCTAAGCAATAAGCGCTATAAATCAATGTTGCCCAACCTAACAAAAAGGATACCCCACCAATCGGCACTAACGCGTTTAAGGGTAAATCCCACACTGCCATGAGATATAAGCAACCGCTAAAAATCATCATACCGAGCAGCCAAAACCCTGCAATCCAGACGCGCCATTTAAGCGCCGGGATCACAGCCAACAACCCAATAAATAGCGTATGGATGATATGATAACGCTGCGCTTTTTCAAAATAGATCGCAGACTGGCCTTGCAACATACCGTGCCCGGTTGCGGCACCCAAACTCACCCACAAAAAACCGCTGATTGCAGCCAGCAATAACCATTTAGCGTCTGTGTTTTGTTGGCAATCCATCATTTGCTCCTTATAATTTAACGAATTGTGTTATTTGGGCCAGATTATGAACCTCGCCAATATTTTACCCTTTGCCAACCAGCTTTGCGACCAAGCCGCCACCATCACCCGATCATACTTCCGCGCCTCGATCGATGTGATAAATAAAAGCGACGATTCGCCGGTGACTATTGCGGATCGTGAAACAGAAGCGCTGCTACGTGAGCACATTAACGAACGCTTCCCCGATCACGCGATTATCGGCGAAGAATACGGCATAAGTGGTCAATCTGCCTGGCAATGGGTGATTGACCCGATTGATGGCACGCGCAGTTTTATCAGCGGTTTTCCAACCTACGCCACCTTATTGGCCTTATTGCACGACGGTGCACCGGTGTTAAGCATCATTGACATGCCAATACTTGGTGAGCGCTTTATCGCCACACGCGAACAACCAACAACCTTAAATGGCGCAGTCATACGCTGCCAGCAAACCCACGAATTAGCCAAAGCCAAACTACAAAGTACCGATCCGGATATGTTCACATCTGTACAATGGCAAAAGCGTCAACAGCTCGCCAAGCAGGTTGCACTCAACCGCTTTAATGGCGATGGATATTTATACGCGATGCTCGCAGCTGGTTGGATTGATCTAGTCTGTGAGGCCGATCTAAAGCCTTATGACTTTCTACCGTTGATGCTGATTGTTGAGCAAGCCGGAGGAGTGATTAGCGACTGGCAAGGCAAGCCGTTAACGCTAAACAGTTCGGGAGAAGTACTTGCCAGCGCCACTGGTGAACTGCATAGCGCAGCGCTCACTCACCTTAATAACTCATAGCTTACCCTGCTTGGATACTAAAGCGTCTGTTAGCACACAGATTATCTATATCATCAGCTTATTGTATTGAGAGCGAACGTATTGCGTGGTAGGCTTAACGATTGCTTGGTACAACCCAATTGATTTAACTTAAAGGAATCCCTATGAATATCATCATTCTTGGCGCCCCTGGCTCTGGTAAAGGCACACAATCTGCGCTTTTGATTGATCGCTACGATTTGCAGCATCTGTCAACTGGCGACATGCTACGCAGAGAAATTGCCCAGCAAACCGAGTTAGGTAAAGCAGCTAAGAAAGTCATGGATGCCGGACAGTTGGTCAGCGATGAGATTGTGATCGGCATGATCGCAAACCGCCTCGGTGAACAAGGTAATTTATTTGACGGCTTTCCGCGCACCCTTGCCCAAGCCGAAGCCTTAGATAAGCTCTTAAACGAACGCGATGAGGCGATTGATCACGTCATCTCCTTAGAAGTGAATGATGAAGAAATTATCAGCCGGATGCTTGAGCGTGGACGCGCGGATGATAACGAAGCGACCATCCGCAATCGCTTGAATGTATTTGCCGAACAAACCCAGCCGTTGATTGCCTATTATGAAGGTCAAGGCAAACTGCATGGCGTAGATGGCACAGGCGATATTGAAGCGATTAGCGCGCGCATCATCAACGCCATCGATGCCTGATCATGAGCGGTAACAGCATCGGGCGCAGCTTGATTCTCTCCACCTTTGGCGAAAGCCATGGTGTCGCTATTGGTGGCACACTCGATGGCTGCCCGCCAGGCATTGCGCTAGATGCCGCGATGATTCAACAAGACTTAGACCGCCGCAAACCGGGAACATCACGCCACGTTACCCCACGCCGTGAAAGCGATGAAGTTGAGTTACTATCTGGGGTTTTTGAAGGCAAAACGACTGGCACACCGATTGGTTTATTGATTCGTAACGCCGACCAACGCTCACAAGATTACGGACAAATTAAAGAGCAATTTCGCCCGGGGCACGCGGATTTTACCTATCAACACAAATACGGTCTGCGCGACTATCGTGGTGGCGGTCGCGCTTCAGCGCGTGAGACTGCAATCCGCGTGGCTGGTGGTGCGATTGCCAAAGTGGTTCTCGCCACGCTGTGCAACACACGCATCCGCAGTTATGTCTCACAAATTGGCGAACACAAGCTGCATTTTGACGATTGGGCTCATGTGACGAATAACCCATTCCAATGCCCGAATGCTGAACAAGTCCCGACCCTTGAACGCTATCTTTACGATATTCGAAAATCCGGCGATTCGATTGGTGCGGAAATCACCTTAGTTGCAGAATCGGTTCCAGTGGGCTTAGGCGAACCAGTTTTTGATCGCCTGGATGCCGAGTTGGCAAAAGCCTTGATGAGCATCAACGCGGTTAAAGGCGTGTCAATCGGTGATGGTTTTGATGTCATTACCCAAAAAGGCAGCGAACATCGCGATGAGCGCAACGCTAATGAAGGATTTCTGACCAACCGTGCTGGCGGCATCCTTGGCGGGATCAGTAGCGGACAGCCAATTACCGCAAAAATCGCCTTCAAACCCACCTCAAGCATCTTAATTCCTGGACAAAGCACCAATATTCACGGTGAAGACGTATCGGTTGTGACTAAAGGTCGCCACGACCCCTGTGTCGCGTTGCGCGCCTGCCCAATTGTCGAAGCCATGGCGGCGTTAACCCTGTGTGATCACTTCCTGCGTCAGCGCGGACAAACTGGTCGCATGTGACCCCGCGCCGCATTGAGCTGATTTCTTCAGAAGCGTTACCAAAAAATAGCGTTTTTGGCCGCGACCTAGATATTCGCCAATACCGGCAACAGCTAGGTCGCACGCATCACGAGCTTTTTTACGACGCCGAACACGGGCTACACCCAAACGCATTTGCCGCACTCGCTGGAACACTCAGCGCGGGCGGCACCCTATATCTTCATTTACCCGAAACTTACCCTGCTGAAGGTGATCCCGACCATCAGCGAATGATTGACTATGGTGGCGATGTGAGCACTTGCACGAATCATTTTAACGCCCGCCTGCGTCATTTCATTCTCAATCCACCAGCGCAGCAAACCAACACTAGCACCAATCAACCCGCGGATTTTACACGGCAGGCACAAATTGTCGTTGGTCGTCGTGGACGGGGTAAATCGTATTGGTTAGGTGAAAAAATTAATTGGTTAGCCGAGCAAGGGTTTAAACAGATACTCCTTGTTGCCCCATTTCGTCATAACCTTGACTCACTACTTGCTGTGCTCAAAAATCCTACGGCAGTGACCATCCTGCCACCCGATGACGCGCTCAACCGCCTGCCGAGCGCCGATTACCTGATTGTTGACGAAGCCAGCAGCATCCCGCTACATCAACTTCACGCGTTGCTTGCGCACTACCCACAATTTTCCATGGCGGCAACCCTTGATGGCTACGAAGGTCAAGCGCAGCAATTCCGCCATAAACTGCGTCTACCTTGCGAGACGCAGTGGCTTACCTTTACCCAGGCTTACCGTTATCCAGCAAACGACCCGCTCGAGCGCATCATCGAACACGCGTTTTTACTCCATGAACCATTAAGCGAACCTACCCACAAGCAGGCTAAAGGTAAAATAGTACGGATTAACCCGCAACAGCTCGCCAACGATGAAGCACGATTGCGCGCCACCTTTGCCCTACTGCGTCACGCGCATTACCGTCACAGCCCAGCAGACCTTAAACGCTTACTCGATTTACCTGCGCAACAGCTATGGCTGATGGAACACGATAGTGCAGTGATCGGTGTATTACATGTCCTGCACGAATCTCCTTTACCGCCCGAGCTGATCGAAGCGGTGATTGATGGCACGCGGCGTCCTCAAGGTCGCTTGTTGATGCAGCAATTGCTGCGTCGCACAGGCAAGCGCACTTACGGCATGAATCCGCTTAATCGCATCCAGCGCATTGCAGTACATCCCGACTTTCGTCGTCAAGGCATCGCCCGCGCATTAATTAGTGCGGCAAGCCATGAACTTAGCGCCCCACTCGGGGCAAGTTATGCTAAAAATGACGCACTTGAACACTTTTGGCACGCCCTTGGTTTTTACAACCTCACAGCAAATAACCAGCAACGCTCAACCAGCAATATATGCCTGGAAGTTAACGCCCCTTAATACGTCGTTTATGCTAAACTTTGAGCGATATTTAACTAAGGTGACATCATGAGACATAGCGATATTATTGTGGTCGGCGGTGGACCTGCCGGTTTGAGTTTTTGTCGTTCATTAGCAGGTAGTGGCCTATCGATTACTGTGGTTGATAATCACGACGCTGCAGAGCTTGAAAACGCGCCATTTGATGGTCGCGAAATTGCGCTAACCCACCCGTCAAAACATACTCTTGAAGCCACCGGGATTTGGCAACATATTCCCTCTAATGAGATTTATAACCTTCGCGAAGCTTCAGTGGTTAATGGTGATTCACCCTATTCATTGCATTTCCCACTACCTGAGACCAACCGCAAGAATCAGCCGATTGAGACCTTAGGTTATCTGGTGACCAACCACCTGATTCGTCGAGCCGCTTATGCCGCGTGTCTTGAGCAAGACAACATCACTTGGTGCCTGGGACGTAAAGTCGTCTCCGCTAAAAGTGATGCTAATGCCGCGTATGTCACTCTTGATGACGAGACCCAGCTCTCTGCCGATCTGTTGATTGCTGCTGACAGCCGTTTTTCATTCGTACGGCGTGAAATGGGCATCCCAACCGATATGCACGATTTCGGTCGCACGGTGATGGTGTTCCGCCTAGAGCACACCATCAGCAATGATCATACCGCTTTTGAATGTTTTTTCTACGGTAGCACCCTGGCATTACTCCCACTCACCGATAATATGACCAACTGCGTGGTCACCATTGACACCCGCAAACTACACACCTTAAAAGCGATGAACGACGAAGAGCTTGCCAACCACATTGCCGAACAAGTCGATCATCGCTTTGGCGAGATGAAGCTAGCCAGCACCATTCACGACTACCCACTTATGGGGGTTCATGCTCGCCGCTTTTACGCGAACCGCTGCGCATTGGTTGGTGATGCCGCCTGTGGTATGCACCCAGTCACCGCGCACGGCTTTAACCTCGGTCTACAAAGTCAGGCCATTTTAAGTCGGTTAATTTTACGCCAAGCGGGTCAAGGTAAAGATATTGGCGCGGCTGAAGTATTAACCCGTTATCACCGTGAGCACGTAAAAAACACCCGCTTGCTTTATCACGGCACCAATGCGATCGTGAAACTCTTCACCCAAGAATCGCGACCGGCAAAAATCGTTCGTGATGGGGTGTTACGTTTGAGCAACCGCCTACCGCCACTCAAAACGCTAATCACACGCCAGCTCACGGGATAATGGCGAAGCATTCATATTTAACACTTGGGCTTTAAAGACAATCTTGCTACACTGCTCGCGTTATTTTTGTGGATCATAATCAGGAGTATCATTATGAACAAGAGCATTAAAGCCTTATCTCTAGCTGCCTTAGCTGCACTGAGTTTTGGCGCACAAGCCAAGGTAAGCGAAGGTCAGGCCTATGGCGACTGGAAAGGTGTGTGTAAAGACGGTGAGTGTGGTATTACACAAACGGTTAACAACGACAGCGGCCAACCAGTTGGACAAATTATCATCCGTAAAAAGGTAAAATAGTACGGATTAACCCGCAACAGCTCGCCAACGATGAAGCACGATTGCGCGCCACCTTTGCCCTACTGCGTCACGCGCATTACCGTCACAGCCCAGCAGACCTTAAACGCTTACTCGATTTACCTGCGCAACAGCTATGGCTGATGGAACACGATAGTGCAGTGATCGGTGTATTACATGTCCTGCACGAATCTCCTTTACCGCCCGAGCTGATCGAAGCGGTGATTGATGGCACGCGGCGTCCTCAAGGTCGCTTGTTGATGCAGCAATTGCTGCGTCGCACAGGCAAGCGCACTTACGGCATGAATCCGCTTAATCGCATCCAGCGCATTGCAGTACATCCCGACTTTCGTCGTCAAGGCATCGCCCGCGCATTAATTAGTGCGGCAAGCCATGAACTTAGCGCCCCACTCGGGGCAAGTTATGCTAAAAATGACGCACTTGAACACTTTTGGCACGCCCTTGGTTTTTACAACCTCACAGCAAATAACCAGCAACGCTCAACCAGCAATATATGCCTGGAAGTTAACGCCCCTTAATACGTCGTTTATGCTAAACTTTGAGCGATATTTAACTAAGGTGACATCATGAGACATAGCGATATTATTGTGGTCGGCGGTGGACCTGCCGGTTTGAGTTTTTGTCGTTCATTAGCAGGTAGTGGCCTATCGATTACTGTGGTTGATAATCACGACGCTGCAGAGCTTGAAAACGCGCCATTTGATGGTCGCGAAATTGCGCTAACCCACCCGTCAAAACATACTCTTGAAGCCACCGGGATTTGGCAACATATTCCCTCTAATGAGATTTATAACCTTCGCGAAGCTTCAGTGGTTAATGGTGATTCACCCTATTCATTGCATTTCCCACTACCTGAGACCAACCGCAAGAATCAGCCGATTGAGACCTTAGGTTATCTGGTGACCAACCACCTGATTCGTCGAGCCGCTTATGCCGCGTGTCTTGAGCAAGACAACATCACTTGGTGCCTGGGACGTAAAGTCGTCTCCGCTAAAAGTGATGCTAATGCCGCGTATGTCACTCTTGATGACGAGACCCAGCTCTCTGCCGATCTGTTGATTGCTGCTGACAGCCGTTTTTCATTCGTACGGCGTGAAATGGGCATCCCAACCGATATGCACGATTTCGGTCGCACGGTGATGGTGTTCCGCCTAGAGCACACCATCAGCAATGATCATACCGCTTTTGAATGTTTTTTCTACGGTAGCACCCTGGCATTACTCCCACTCACCGATAATATGACCAACTGCGTGGTCACCATTGACACCCGCAAACTACACACCTTAAAAGCGATGAACGACGAAGAGCTTGCCAACCACATTGCCGAACAAGTCGATCATCGCTTTGGCGAGATGAAGCTAGCCAGCACCATTCACGACTACCCACTTATGGGGGTTCATGCTCGCCGCTTTTACGCGAACCGCTGCGCATTGGTTGGTGATGCCGCCTGTGGTATGCACCCAGTCACCGCGCACGGCTTTAACCTCGGTCTACAAAGTCAGGCCATTTTAAGTCGGTTAATTTTACGCCAAGCGGGTCAAGGTAAAGATATTGGCGCGGCTGAAGTATTAACCCGTTATCACCGTGAGCACGTAAAAAACACCCGCTTGCTTTATCACGGCACCAATGCGATCGTGAAACTCTTCACCCAAGAATCGCGACCGGCAAAAATCGTTCGTGATGGGGTGTTACGTTTGAGCAACCGCCTACCGCCACTCAAAACGCTAATCACACGCCAGCTCACGGGATAATGGCGAAGCATTCATATTTAACACTTGGGCTTTAAAGACAATCTTGCTACACTGCTCGCGTTATTTTTGTGGATCATAATCAGGAGTATCATTATGAACAAGAGCATTAAAGCCTTATCTCTAGCTGCCTTAGCTGCACTGAGTTTTGGCGCACAAGCCAAGGTAAGCGAAGGTCAGGCCTATGGCGACTGGAAAGGTGTGTGTAAAGACGGTGAGTGTGGTATTACACAAACGGTTAACAACGACAGCGGCCAACCAGTTGGACAAATTATCATCCGTAAAATTGCTGAAGCGGATAACCAATTGATGATGTTTGTCACCGTTCCTTTAGGCGTTAACTTGCGTGCCGGTATGGCCCTTGCCGTTGATGGTAAAGAGTTAGGTGTTGCCCCTTATGACTTTTGTACAGAAGGTGGCTGTAATGCCGCGGTTGCGCTGACTAATGAAATCGCAGGTAAGATCAAAGCCGGGAATGTCCTACAAGTTGCCGCGTTTATTGTTGACGAACAGCAAACTATGGGATTCTCGCTTAAAGGTGTCACCAACGGTATTAATAGCCTATAAGGTTAGCCACCATAATGCACACAATGCCCGACTTGCTCGGGCATTTTTATTTTTATCGACAAATCTATTACACTAGCGGTTACCTACTGCTTTGGGACAACTATGACCGCTTTATCTTTTACGCCGGATGGCGTTCTTTTTGATTGTGATTCTACCCTCTCCACCATTGAAGGCATCGACGAACTCGCAGAAATCACCGATTGCCAAGAGGAAATTGTCACCCTTACCAATCAAGCAATGAACGGTGAAGTCCTGCTAGAAGACGTTTACGCCAAACGCTTAGCCATCATCCGACCACACCGATTCGATATAGAGCATGTCGCTAATATGTATTGCGAAACGATGACCACGGGCGCAAAAGCAGTCATCGCCGCGCTAAAAGCGGCCGGCATTCGTGTTGGTATTGTCAGCGGTGGACTGCGCGAAGCCATTCTTCCGCTGGCAGAGGAATTATCCATCGCTCCTGAAGACGTTTTTGCCGTTGATATCGCTTTTAACGATAGCGGATACTACGAAAACCTGATCCCGTCGCCCTTAGCAACCGCAAAGGGTAAATACGAAGTAGTTGCCGCGTGGAAAAAGCACCATCAACTGGAGCGCGTTGTGTTGATTGGTGATGGCGCGAGTGATGTTGCCGCATTAGGTGCAGCCGATGCAGTGATTGGTTATGGCGGTGTGGTCGCACGTGAAAATGTGCGTCATGACGCGAGCTTGTTTTATACTGAACGTGATTTGCTCGGTTTGCTAGCCCTTCTAGGAGTACAGGGATGAACATCGAAGAACAGATTGGCCAGTTTTATATCGGCACCGATATTGATGATAAAAACGCTGCGATCAATTACGATGCCGCCGATTTAACCACCCATGCGGTCATCGTTGGCATGACAGGTTCGGGTAAAACCGGCCTCGGTATCGGCCTGCTTGAAGAAGCCGCACTGGATAGCATTCCAGTGATTGCGATTGATCCTAAAGGCGATTTGGGTAACTTGGCGCTCAATTTCCCCCAAACCCGTGCGCAAGATTTCGCACCGTGGGCGGATGAGGCCATGCTAACCCAAGCTGGAATGAGTCGCGACGAGTGGGCAGAAAAAACCGCCAAAACCTGGCGTGAAGGCATTGCCGGAAGTGGGCAAGGTCCTGAGCGCATGCAGGCGCTTAAAGACGCCAACCCGGTCACTATTTATACCCCGGGCAGCCAAGATGGCGTCCCCTTATCGTTACTTGCCGATCTTGCACCACCCAATCAAACCATACGCAGCGACATCAACGCCTATAGTGAGGCACTCGATGCCACAGCCGCCGCGCTACTCTCACTCATCGGCAACGCCGGCGATCCTCTCGCACCCACCCATGTGTTCCTGACCCAAGTTTTACGCCACCATTGGGACGCCGAACGCTCGCTAACCCTTGCCGAACTGATCAAAGCGATTCTCGAGCCGCCCTTTGCCAGCCTTGGTGTGATGCCGCTCGATGATGTGATTAGCGCTAATGAACGCCGTAAACTGGCGATGAGCTTAAACAGCCTGCTCGCCTCTCCATCATTTGCCAACTGGATGAATGGCAAACCGCTTGATTGTCAGCGCCTGTTTTACGATAGCGAATTGCGCCCACAAACTGCAGTACTCAATATCGCACATTTAAGCGACAGTGAGCGGATGTTCTTCGTCACCCTGTTACTGTCCAACTTAATCTCATGGATGCGTCAGCAACCCGGCAGTGGCTCGTTGCGCGCGATTGTCTATATGGATGAAATTTTTGGCTACCTACCGCCAACCGCCAATCCACCGAGCAAAACCTTATTTCTTACTCTACTTAAACAGGCGCGTGCTTACGGCCTGGGCTTGGTCCTTTCCACGCAAAACCCGGTTGATCTTGATTATAAAGCGCTGTCAAACGCCGGTACATGGTTTGTCGGTCGCTTACAAACCGCACAAGATCGCGCCCGTCTGCGCGATGGACTGCTGTCTGCCAGTAGCGCTCAATTCTCAGCCGATGATCTCGACAATGCCTTAGACAAACTCGGCAAACGGGTGTTTTTACTGCATAACATTCACGAACAAACGCCTTGTCTATTCCACACCCGTTGGGTGATGAGTTATTTAGCCGGCCCGATGGATAGCCAACGCCTGAAACAACTCAAACCCAAAGACTTTGCCGAAACAAACACGATTCAAGCCCAGTCAAAGCTCGAAAGTGCACCCGTTCTCCCTGAAGGGGTTCGCGCGTATTATGCGCCAAGCGTGGCAGATGACAGTGGCCTTACCCATTATCATGCCCATTTGCTCGCCCATGCTAAAATTTTCTACAGTGATAAAGTCAGCGATACGCGCCACGAAACCTTACTCAAACTGCGTATCCCATTTAATGACAACGCTGAGCCAGATTGGCAAAAAGCCACGCCGTTAAAACTTGCCCAGGCACAACTGGGCAATACCCCACAACGCCCGGTAAATTTTGACGGAGTGCCATCAACACTCAGTAACGCCGATCACTGGAAAACCTGGGATAAAGCACTTGGCACATACTTACGCCAAGAGCAAACCCTCAGCGTGCTCTTCCACAAAGAAATTGGTATCTATAGCGAGGCTGATGAAGACGAGCAGAGCTTCCGTCAACGTATCATTCCTGAGGCGCACGCGGCGCGCGACAGCGCGATGAATGCCTTACGCCAAAAATACGCGAGCAAACAGAGTACGTTAGAAAGACAGCTGATTACCGCAGAGACTCGCGTTGATCGCGAAAGCAGTCAAAGCAGCCAAAGTATGATTGATGCGGGCCTTAGCATTGGTAGCGCCCTGCTCGGCGCGTTTATGGGGCGCAAGGTGATGAGCAAAACCAATATGCGCGCGGCAAGTAGCGCCTTACGTCGTGCCGGACGCGTTCAGCAGCAACGTCAAGATGTAGCAAACGCGGAGGCAAAACTCACCATCATCCAAGAGCAGCTCGACACGCTAGATGCCAACCTTGCCGCAGAGCTGATGGCGCTGCGTCAACAATTCGACCCTCAGACTATGCCCTTAGAAACCCGTACCATTACCGCGCTGGCTCGTGACATCGACATTAAGGAACTCGCTGTGCTTTATACCACCCAAAGCTGATAAAATGATTTGCAGATTATGCACATCTTGGGCTTGAGCCTGACCTTATAAAACCGTATCATTAGCGCATTAACGTAATCATTATTTTGGATTTTTTGTGTTTAAAACACGTCATACCCCTATCACAACGATTGAGCTTAATGATTTAAGCGCCGAAGGCGTCCGCAACACCCTAGCAGAAAAGCTAAAATCCGCACCGTCGGATTTTTTTACGGCCATGCCGATTGTCGCTGACCTGCAGCAAGCGAGCGCTGATCGGTCTTCTTTAGAAGCGCTCAAATCATTATTTGCCGACCAACAGCTCACCTTAATTGGTCTGTGCAACCACCAAGTCAGCACAGACGTTTTACATGCGGTTCAATTAGCTGATATTACCCTACAAACCGCTGCTAATAATCCAGGCGAGTCACAAAGCAAACCAGCGAGCAAAGCAAAGCCTGAAACAAAATCGCCAGCTAAAGCACCAAATAACAGTGCTGCGCAAACGATGGTGATTCGTCGCCATGTTCGCTCAGGACAGCGTATCTACGCCCAAGGTAGCGATTTAGTGATCATCGGCACAGTAGGTGCTGGTGCTGAAATTATCGCTGATGGTAATATTTCGGTTTTTGGCTCCTTACGTGGCCGCGCTTTTGCTGGTGCTAAAGGCGATAATGCGTGTTTCATCTATTGCAGTGAATTAACTGCTGAGATCCTTTCCATCGCAGGTTGCTATCAGAATATGGAGCAGCTTGAGGTATATAAAGGGCAAAAGAATTGTTTGATAACCTTAACCGACGATGCGAGCATGAAAGTCGTATCGATATGATTTTTACTAAAATAAGGATAGCCGTAAATGAGTAAGATAATCGTCGTTACCTCCGGCAAAGGTGGCGTAGGCAAAACAACAACCAGTGCCAATATCTCAACAGGACTCGCGCTGAAAGGCCACAAAACGGTGGTTATTGATTTTGATGTAGGCCTGCGTAACTTAGATTTGATCATGGGCGTTGAACGCCGTGTGGTTTATGACTTAGTTAATGTCATTAATGATGAAGCGAACCTCAGCCAAGCATTAATTCGCGATAAACGGGTCGAAAATCTGTATATTCTGCCAGCCTCACAAACCCGTGATAAAGATGCGCTCACTATTGAAGGCGTGGCAAAAGTCATGGATGAACTTAAAGCGATGGATTTTGAGTATATTATTTGTGACTCACCAGCCGGTATTGAGCGTGGCGCATTGATGGCGCTCTATTTTGCTGATGAGGCGATCATCACGACCAACCCGGAAGTCTCTTCGGTACGCGACTCTGACCGGATTTTAGGCATTTTATCAAGCAAATCCCGACGTGCTGAAGAAGGCGAAGAGCCGGTTAAAGAGCACCTTGTCATCACCCGCTATAACCCACAGCGGGTTAGCATGGGCGAAATGTTGAGCGTTGAAGATGTGATCGAAATTCTCGCGATAAAATTGCTGGGGGTTGTTCCAGAATCAGAAGCGGTGCTTTCTGCCTCAAACCAGGGTGAACCAGTCATTTTACAAAGCGAGTCCAACGCCGGACAAGCGTATTCCGATATGGTTGAGCGCTTACTTGGCGACGAACTTCCCCACCGATTTTTAGAAGCCAAACGTAAAGGCTTTATGTCTAAACTGTTTGGAGGTAGATCATGAGTATTTTTGATCGCTTTTTCCGCCGCACACCTTCTTCTGCACAAAAAGCCAAAGAGCGTTTGCAGATTATTGTCGCCCATCAACGTGATGGTCGCGAAAGCAATAAGCGTAACGAGCCAGCGTTTATGGCCGATATGAAACGTGAAATTCTCGAAGTCGTCAAAAAATATGTCGATATTGGAGAACAAGACGTGGAAGCCAATATTTCTAAAGAAGGCGATACCGATGTCCTTGCGCTCAATATCAACCTCCAAGATCATGAAAAGGTTGAGCAGCAAGAAAGCTAACAAACATGAGCACTTCGGCGCGGTTAGACCAATGGCTATGGGCGGCAAGATTTTACAAAAGCCGCCCATTAGCGGTTAACGCGATCAAAAATGGTCGTGTGCAGGTTAACGGTCAACGCGCCAAACCAGCGCGCCAGATTAGCGAAGGTGATACCCTCTATATTTGCAAACAAGCTGGACTCGAATTTGATGTTGTGGTCTTAGAGGCAGCCGATAAACGTGTCTCAGCGAGCATCGCACAAACCTTTTATCGTGAAACCGAGGAAAGTATTGCGCGCCGTGAAGCATTGCAAGAACAAATGAGCGCTGCAAAAGCTATGGTTGATTTTCCAAACCGCCGCCCCGATAAACGTGATAGACGTAATATTCGTGCGATAAAGCACCATAGAGAGGAATAATGAGTAATACCTTTGATTTAATCTGTATTGGCGGTGGCAGCGGCGGCATTGCCACTGCGCGACGCGCGGCTGAATATGGCGCTAAAGTAGCGGTTATCGAGAATTCACGCCTAGGCGGCACCTGTGTCAACGTCGGTTGTGTGCCGAAAAAGATCTTTTGGTATGCCGCCAATACCGCTGAAGCATTAGAAAATGCGCCAATTTATGGTTTTAACGATGTTGGCAATGCGGCGAGCTTTAACTGGCGCGCGTTTAAAAAAGACCGTGACGCTTACATCACGCGCCTCAACGGTATTTATGCCAACAATCTTGAAAAAGATGGGATCACACGCATCGAAGGGTTTGCACAATTTGTCGATGAACAGAGCATTGAGGTTAACGGCGAAATCTATCAAGCCAAACATATCGTGATTGCTACGGGTGGCAAACCCTTTATCCCGAATATCGAAGGCGCTGAACACGGCATCACATCCGATGATTTTTTTGCCCTGGCCGAGCAACCCAAACAAGCCATCATCGTCGGCGCTGGTTATATCGCCTGTGAGTTAGCCGGTGTTTTACAAGCGCTCGGCACGCAATGCACTCTGGTTGTGCGCAAGCCGCGTATCTTGCGCGAATTAGATAGCGATATCAGCGAGAGCCTCGAAGAAGCGATGAGAGAGCAAGGCATCAATTTACGCCTGGAAAGCGAAATCAGCAGCGTCAGTAAACAGGAAAATGGCCATTTATTGGTTAAATTAAACAACGGCGATACGCTACAAAGCGATTGTTTGCTGTGGGCAACCGGGCGTACGCCGAATGTTGATGCGTTGAACTTAGCGGCCACTGAAGTGGCGCAAAATGATGACACTACCATTACGGTAGATGACTATCAAAACACCAATATTCCCGGCATTTACGCCTTAGGCGATGTCACCGGTCAGATGGACCTTACCCCTGTCGCGATTGCGGCCGGACGTAAACTTGCCGCACGCCTGTTTGACGACCAACCTGAGTCCAAGCTTGATTATGAGAACATCCCTACAGTGATGTTTACCCACCCACCGATCGGCACTGTGGGCTTGGGCGCAGAAGAGGCGATTAAAACCTATGGTGAAGATGAGATTACCGTCTATCGTGCCAAATTTACCCCGATGGCGCGCACCTTTGCCGCGCATAAACCGAAAACGCTGATGAAATTAATCTGCCAAGGTAAGGCTGAGCGCGTGATTGGTATTCAAATGATTGGTGATGGGGTTGATGAAATGCTGCAAGGCTTTGCTGTTGCGGTCAAGATGGGGGCGGCGAAAGCGGATTTTGATGACACGGTTGCCATTCACCCAACCAGCGCTGAGGAATTAGTAACCCTGCGCTAAAACGTTGTGAGAACTCTATGCTAAAAAACACCACCTTACTGCTCGTTGATATCCAAAATGGCTTTATGCCTGAGGGTGAACTCCCGGTAGCAGAAGGTGATCAGATTGTACCGATCGTCAATGCACTGATCCCAGATTACCCCTTAGTGGTCGCGAGCCAAGACTGGCACCCGAGCAATCACAGTAGTTTTGCCGCTAATCATCCAGGCAAACACCCTTTTGAACAAATTAATTTGCATGGCCTGGAGCAGGTACTCTGGCCGATTCATTGCGTGGCTGGCTCGCATAGCGCAGCGTTTCATCCGGATTTAGACGAACGCCAAATAGCCGCTGTTTTCCGTAAAGGGATGAACCCGGATATTGACAGCTATAGCGCCTTTTATGATAACGGTCATCGCCAGCACACCGGCCTTGCCGATTATCTGCGCGCCCATCAAATTAGCACGATCCATATCGCAGGACTCGCTGCCGATTACTGCGTGTATTTTACGATTAAAGACGCCCTCGCAGAAGGATTCAACGTCACCTTACACCGCGCAGCGACCCGCGCGATTGACCCCGAACAATATAAACAGCAGCTTAGCGAACTCAACAAACACCCTGCATTCAGCACAACCTGACCTGTCGAGCATTTTCTCACTGCTGAATTGGTCAAACTGCCCTGAATTTCGTTATACTGTCGGCTTTCTCGAACAAGTTAAGGAATACGTATGGGCGCAAAGCTCACGGTGATGATTTCAGGTGGTGGCAGCAATTTAAAGGCGTTGATTGACGCTTGCGCTAATCACACCATCGATGCAGAAATTATTGCTGTCATGGCCGATCGTGAATGCGCTGGTCTCAACCATGCCGTTAGCGCCCACATTCCCTTTTATCAGATCGACCGCAAACTGCCCCGCGAGCAATTTATCGATAGCTTGCAACGCACAATTCCTGAACAAACGGATCTGATTATTCTCGCCGGTTATTTAAGCATTATTCCTGCTGCGCTCATTGATGCCTACCCACAGCGGATCATCAACCTACACCCTTCTTTACTGCCAAAATTTGGCGGTGCCGGTATGTATGGCTTACGTGTTCATCAAGCCGTGTTAGATGCTGGTGAGACCCAAAGTGGCTGCAGCGTACATTATGTCGATCATGGTATTGATACCGGTGAAGTCATCGCCCAAGCTGAAGTTCCTGTTCACCCTGATGATGATGCACAACGCTTACAACAACGCGTACAACAGCAAGAACACGCCCTGCTTACGCGCACCGTTGCTGATTTATGCCACACTTTTACCCATAAAACCAACCAACAGGATACCCCATCATGATTCATGTGCTGATTATTGGCGGCGGTGGTCGCGAACACGCCATCGCCTGGAAACTCTCACAAGACCCACGCATCGGAACGATTTATGTTGCACCAGGTAACGGCGGCATCGATGAACTTGAACGCACGGAAAATATTGCCTTAACCGGGGTTGATGAATTATTCGAATTTGCCAAAGACCGCGATATCGACCTGACTTTTGTCGGCTCAGAAGCGCTGTTAGTTGAAGGGATTGTTGACCGCTTTCAAAGCGCCGGCCTGACCATTTTTGGCCCTGACCAACAAGCCGCGCAACTTGAAGGCAGTAAAGCGTATGCTAAATCGTTCATGAAAAAATACGGCGTAAAAACCGCCGCTTATGAGCGTTTCATCAACCTTGATGCCGCTAAAGAATATGTTGCAAACGCTGATTATCCTTTGGTGATTAAAGCCAGCGGTCTTGCGGCCGGTAAAGGGGTGATTATTTGCCAAAACCAGGATGAGGCCGAGACAGCATTACACGAGATGATGGTTGATAAACGCTTTGGTGAAGCTGGAGAAGAAATTGTCATTGAAGCTTTTTTAACCGGTTTTGAAGCCTCCATTTTGAGCTTTACTGACGGTAAAACCATCCTCACCATGCCAGCCGCTAAAGACCATAAAACGATTGGCGAAGGCAATACCGGCGAAAACACCGGTGGCATGGGGGTAGTTTGCCCACATCCCGCGTTTAGCGCAGAACACGAAGCCGCTTTTCAACAAGACATTGTTGCGCCGACCTTGGCCGGCCTGCAAGCTGAAGGTATGGCTTTTGCCGGCGTGATCTTCTTCGGGTTAATGATCAACGATGACGGCGTCTTTTTGCTTGAATACAATATGCGTATGGGCGACCCTGAAACTCAGGCCATTTTACCCTTGTTACGCAGCCCACTGCTCGATCCGGTGATGGCGGCGATTGAACAGCGCTTAGACGAAATCACCCTCGACTGGCGAGATAAACATGCCGTTTGTGTGGTTGCCGCGGCTGAAGGATACCCTGGCGACTACCAAACCGGGGAAACGATTGAATATATCGAACAAGCGCGTTTCTTCAGCCAAGTCTTTTTAGCTGGCGTCAAACACCACAATGATGAATACCTCACCAACGGTGGACGTGTGCTGAATGTGGTCGGTTTGGGTGACTCACTCGAGCAAGCGCGTAGCACCGCTTACAGCAGTATCGATAAAATTGCCTTTAAAGGGATTACCTACCGCCGTGATATTGGCGAATAAGCCTTCTTGATATCTTACCAAGGTATTGTAGCGTTAAGCCGCACAAGAGAATCTCTGTGCGGCTTTATATTATTCAGATGAACTGATAGCCGAATAAGAAGCACAATGCAGCAATCAGTGCCGCCGCTGGCACCGTAATGACCCAAGCAGCAGCAATCGGCTTCATTAACGCCCAATTGGCGTTGCGGTTAGCCAAACCAATACCCAGCACCGCGCCAACCAAAATATGCGTACTTGAAACCGGCAAACCAAAGACTGACGCGAGCAGTACTACGATCGCTGCCGATAACTCAGCGGTAAACCCAGAAGCCGGGTTCATTTCCGCTAAATGCGTACCAACCGTGGCAATCACTTCTTTACCGATAAACCACAGTCCGGCCACCATCGCCATACCAAAAGCGACCATTGCCATCGTCGGCACTGGCGCAGCCGTGGAGATAGCATTGTTACGAAGCGCATCCAAAATCGCGACAAACGGACCAATCGCGTTAGCGATATCGTTCGAACCATGACTAAAAGCGAAGGCAGAGGCGGTAAACACTTGCATCCAGCTAAATAAAATATAGACCTGACGACGTAATTTTTTGCGCTTCATACGCTTGATAAAGCTATAAACCAGCATCCAAATAACCATACCAAACATCAGAATCAACATCGTTTTTTCAAAGCCGCTAAAGCCTAATTGCAGGTTCTTTAGCCCTTTGAGCAACAACATCGCCACGATCATCATGCCCCCGAGCGCGGCCAGCACCGGCGCCCAACGCTGCATGGCAGCAAACGCCTGCTCGTCTTGATGCTTCTTCTCTTCTTTATCCAGCGGAGTTTCAACAGGTTCAACTTGCAACATATTGCGCATTGCGACAATTTGTTTGCTCATATTACGGTGAAAACTCGGGCGGATATTTTTTACCCGGCGTGCGTAGTCATCGTGATCGTGCTTACCCGGTTTATAAATCAGAATATATTTACGAATCAAACGGAACACAGTAAACGACATCAAGCCACCAAGTAGCGGAGAGAGCACCCAAGAAGCAACAATTTGTCCAATTTTTGACCACTGGACCAACGCCAGCGCATCAGCATCCGGTAACACAAAAGCCAAGGCAATCGACGCGCCAACAATCCCGCCGATAATAGAATGCGTGGTCGAGACTGGCCAACCGCGCCGTGTCGCGAACAGTAGCCATAAAGCTGCGGAAATCAGCGCGGCCATCATAATCAACACAAACGCTAACGGCTCAACATCAATCACCGACAAATCAACAATCCCTTTACGAATCGTATCGGTGACATGCCCACCAGCGAGCACCGCCCCACTGACTTCAAAAACTGCGGCAACCGCTAGCGCTTGCGGGATAGTTAGCGTCCCAGCACCTACCGATGTGCCGAATGAGTTCGCCACATCATTACCGCCGATATTAAACGCCATGAACAGGCCAAATACAGCAGCAAGAAAAAAGAGCGTAATATGGTTAAATTGGGTGTAGTTGAGCCCCCAATAGAGAAAGGCGGCCGTTGTGAGTAAGAATAAGATAATTAAACTGCGATTAAGCGACTGGTTAGCGTCCGCCATACTCGACGGTTTGGATGCTTTACTCATATTTGTTAGGTTGTTACATTAATTTTTTGCGGATTGTACGAGCAAAGCATAGAACAATCAAGCTATGCTCAAGCGTCGTTGTTGACGATACGCGCCGTATTCTGATGTCGCAATACCACTAAAGACCAACAGCAGCGATAAGACATGATAGTTTGCGAGCTGTTCATCAGCAAAAACAGCCACCCCCATCAAGGCGCCAAAAACAGGTAAGAAATTCATCGTCAGCGCAGCACGACTCGCACCAATCTGCAGCACACTTTCCATATAAAACAGCTTAGAGATAATCGAAATCACCACCGCAGCATAAGCCACCATAGCCACGCTCTGCCAAGAGAAATTTGATAGCGCTCCTTGGTTAACGCCATAAGCATAAAAAGGTAGCGAAGCGAGCAAGCCCCCCACGCACATCGCCCATAAAAGACTTAACCAATGCACTTTAGGCGCATAACGCAACGCTACAGAATACACAATATAAATCGCTGTGCTGAGCAGCGCTAAAGAGTCCCCACGGGCAAAATTCAGCTGCAGTAGTTGGCTCAAATCACCACGACTAAGCACCACACACACGCCAATAAACGCACACAACACCCCAAGCCATTGAGCGAAATGCGCGCGTTCGCGGAACACCAGCACATTAATCAGTAACACCCCAACCGGAATCAACGCCGTAATAATCGATACATTAATCACCTGCGCGCCTATTTGAAAAGCGCTATAAAGAATGATGTTAAACAGGCCAAAAGAAAACCCACCCATCAGCAATAAATAGAGCCAGCGTTTTTTAAGTACTGACCAATCGGTGCGAATCACTTTTCGACCAAACCAACTAAGCACAAGCACCGCCAGTAACCAGCGATAACAGGTCAGCTCAAACGGCGTAATTACACCACGTGCTAGTTTACCAATCACATTACTACTCGCCCAAATAATCGGCGCTAAGACAAGCATCACATACGGATGCGGTAGGATATTTTGTTTCACTTATTGACCCAATTTACGCAACAACGGTTCTAAATCAACCTGACGACGCTCACGCTCCAAACGTGCTGAACGCAACAAGCACCGCAAATCATTTGCCGCACGCGCAAAATCATCATTGACAATCACATACTCAAAATGACGGTAATGGCTGATTTGCTCAACCGCTTCATCCATACGTTGTTCAACCACCGCTACATCATCTTGCCCGCGTCGCGTTAAGCGCTCATGCAACGCTTGCAAAGAAGGTGGCAATAAAAAGACGCTTTTTGTGTCAGGACGCTTTTGCATCACTTGTTCTGCGCCCTGCCAGTCGATGCTCAAAATCACATCTTGTCCGGCGTCAAGCAGCGCATCCACCTGAGCACCAGAGGTCGCATAAGCATGATTAAATACTTGCGCCCACTCAAGAAAATCACCCGCTTGCGCGAGTCCGTCAAACGCTTCTTGGTCGATAAAATGATAGTGCACACCATCTTGTTCGCCCGGCCGGCGAGCACGCGTGGTATGCGACACTGATTCAACCACATGGTCTAAAGTAGCGACCATTTCTGCAATCAGTGAGGTTTTCCCGCCACCAGAAGGTGCGGCGATAATCCAGAGCTGCCCTTTCATGTCTATTCCCAGCAAATGATGCTTATTTATTTAGTGGTAATTCACCATTAGCCATATCGAGTGCGCTGATTAACCGCGCACTCAACTGATTCACGCTACTGACCTCATGTGCTAACGTTTGGCGTTCTTGTAATAAATCAAAGGTCATTTGTAGCGCGCCCATAACCAATAGTCGTTCGTGTGAGAGCTTAGGGTTGGCATTGCGTAGATCTTGTAAATGGGTATTGAGCAATTCAGCCGATTCGATCAACAAGTTACGGTCATGTGGTTCACACATCAGCTGATAGGGATTTTCTAATACGCTGAGCGAGACTTTAATTTTCTCTTTACTCATACTTCAACTCCTCGCACACGATCAATCAAGGCATCCTTAACACAATTCGCTGCTTCTAATTGTTCAGTAAATTGCGCTTTTTGTTGCGCTAAGGTAGCTTGTAATTCTTTTAACTCATTATGATGGGCTTGCTCGAGCTGTTGGACTCGCTCGCTCGTTTGCGCTTCGAGCGCTGCATATTGTTGCTGCCAATGCTGCTCGACACCAGCGACTTTCGCTTGGTACGCCTCATTCTGCTGCTGTTTTTGCCCATCACTTTCTTTACGCAGCTCATCCAGCGAGCGTTCATGCGTATTTTTCTGCTGTTCATGCTTGTCTAACAGCTGCTGATGGTCTTTTTCTAATTGACTGTATTGTTGATTGAGCTTACGCCACGCTTTCAATAATGCATTAACGCCTTGCTCTACACGTTTTAATTCGTCAAGATGTAAACGTTCAGGCATAGAACTTACTCCCTAGGTTATCTTTAGCTATACTATCATTTTTCATATTTATAGGGCATCGAATGTCAGATTTTTTACACTACAACGCATTTGCTGAACTGATTGAACATCAAGGTTGGTGGTTTCATCCCAGTGAAGCACATGGCATTTTGAGCGGACTCATTTGTGCTGATCATGAAAACCAACGCAATACGCTGCTCTTCCCAGAGGGCGAAACTGAGCTAGGCGAACAAACCTTAGAAGCGCTGAGCACGCATATCCAAAGTAAATTGGCTGGCCGAGAGCTACGTTTTCAACTACTGCTTCCTGAAGATAAAGACTTAAGCGCTCGTGCAGAAGCGCTGGGCTTTTGGGCACAAGGCTTTCATCTGGCCGTACAATACCTGCGCGAAAAAACGCTTTTTACCCCGAGCGATGATGCCCGTGACGCATTGGAAGATTTAGAAGCGATGAGTCAACTTGATCCGGATATCAAGGATAATGAAAAAAACCGCCGCCTGCTCAATACCCTCGAAGAACACGCACGCATGGTTGCGCTATTAATTTATGCCGATACGCGACAAGCGAAACCACAAAACACAGCATCGTAATAAAAAACGCACTAGAAAAATCGCGCAACACTTGACATCGCCTTCGCTGCTCGGCATAATGCCGCGCTTCTCATTTTTGGCTACGTAGCTCAGCTGGTTAGAGCACATCACTCATAATGATGGGGTCCCCTGTTCGAATCAGGGCGTAGCCACCAATACCACATTTTTATAAAATAAGCTTGAATAAAGATAAGCATTGGTTTATTATCAATTGTGATCTAATAAAACGGTAACTTTTATGATGCAAAGAAATGCCTCTAAGCGCCCTATTTCTTTTACCGATTTTGAACATGGCGATGATTGCCCGTGTTGCACACATCAACACCGACGTACATTTATTAAAACCTTAGCGGTTGCGAGCGCCGGGATTTTACTGCCCAGCGAATGGGTAAAAGCGGCTAGTAGCCGTGAGCGCCTGATCAAAATGCACAATCCGCACACTGGCGAAAATCTTCGTACCGTGTTTTGGACGCCAGATTATGGCTACATTCAGCCATCAATGAATCAAATCAACACCTTTTTCCGCGATTTCCGTCAGAATAAAGTCGTACCCATCGATATTGATTTGTTAAATATCTTGCATTATGTGCAAAGCAACATCGGGCAAAGCCGCACGTTAGAATTACACAGCGGTTACCGTTCACCAGCGACCAATAATATGCTGGCAAGCCGCTCCAATAACGTTGGCAAAAAAAGCTATCATATGCGCGCACAAGCTGCTGATATTTCGGTCAAAGGCATCGGTTCCCGCGAACTAAAGAGCATCGCTAAACGCCTTAACGCTGGCGGCATCGGTCTATACCGTGGATCAAGCTTTATCCACGTTGATAGCGGCCCTGTTCGCGAGTGGTACTATTAAAAAATCCAGATCAAGCGCGATCTCGAATCAACGCCATCATTGAACGCAATAGTTGATGATGGCGTAAGTTTTATACTTGCAAGACAATAAAAAACCAGCAAAACGCTTTCTTTTTCTAAAAAAATCCGTACAATATCCCTCTTTTTTACACCGTTTCATTTACGAGGAACCTATGTTAGCTATTCGTCTCGCCCGTGGTGGCTCCAAAAAACGTCCATTTTATCATGTAGTTGCCACTGACAGCCGCAACGCTCGTGATGGTCGCTTTATCGAACGCCTGGGCTTTTTCAACCCAATCGCGCGCGGTCAGGAAGAAGAACTTCGCTTAGACATCGAGCGCATCGAATACTGGGTTAGCCAAGGTGGCAAACTTAGCGATCGCGTTAACAGCCTGATCAAACAATACAAAAAAGCACAAACCGCTTAATTTTTTCATACCGCCATGAATACCCCGCCCAATCTCATTGTGCTCGGGCGGATTGTCGGCGTGCATGGTGTCCGCGGCTGGGTCAAAGTCTATTCTGACTGTCGGCCGCGAGAAGCCATTTTTTCTTACGCGAACCTCTACGCACAGCGTGGCAATCAACCGCCAACAACCCTCAAGCTCGAATGTGGCAAAATGCAAGGCAAGGGCCTGATTGCCAAGTTTAGCGAGTGTAATGACCGTGATAGCGCTTATGCCTTACATGGCCTTACCCTGCTTGTCGATCGAGCTGACCTGCCCACAACTGCTGATAATGAATATTATTGGGCCGATCTTAAAGGCCTGGAAGTGGTTAATTTAGACAATCAGCCGCTTGGCACGGTAGCAGATTTATTTGAAACCGGCGCTAACGATGTGATGGTGGTCAAAAACGCACACAACAAAGAGCAGCTCATCCCATTCGTTCAGCCTGATTATGTTCGTGAGATTGATTTTTCATCATCCAGGATCATCGTTGACTGGTCAGATGATTGGTTAAGCGACTAATCTCATGCAATTTGATCTTGTCTCCATTTTCCCGGAAATGATCACCCAGTGGTTTGAGCAAGGGGTGGTCGGACGCGCTGTGGCCAAAGAGTTGATTACAATCAACACATGGAATCCACGCGAATACAGCGAAGACCGTCACCAACGCGTTGATGATCGTCCTTTTGGTGGTGGTCCTGGGATGGTGATGCAATACGCACCATTGGCTGAAACCGCAAACGCGATTAATGCCAGCGAACCAAAGCCTTTTCATGTTTATCTCAGCCCTCAAGGTGAGCCTTTAACCCAAGCCTTAGCAGGTAAACTGGCTGAACAGCCGCGCTTAGCATTATGGTGTGGTCGTTATGAAGGCGTTGACCAGCGCTTTATTGATCAACATATTGATTTAGAAATCTCTATCGGCGATTTTGTCCTCTCCGGAGGCGAATTGGCAGCGGCCGTGCTCATCGATACGGTCAGCCGATTAATCCCTGGCGTGCTAGGAGATGCAAATTCTGCAGCTGAAGATTCGTTTCAACAAGCAATATTTGATCATCCGCACTATACAAGACCGGAAATTGCTGGTAGAATCCCCGCCCCTGAAATCCTACTCAGTGGCAATCATGCGCACATTGCTAAATGGCGCCTGAAAGAAGCGCTGGGTCGAACATTTTTACAACGCCCCGATTTAATCACCCGGCTGGTGCTCACAACAGAGCAGGAAGCGTTGTTAGCTGAATTTTTGCAAGAATATCATATCGGAGAGCTGTGATGAGCAACATCATTGATACATTAGAACAAGAGCAGTTCAAGAGCGATCTGCCTGAATTTAACCCTGGCGACACGGTTGTTGTGCAGGTTAAAGTTCGTGAAGGTAACCGTGAGCGTCTACAGGCGTTTGAAGGCGTCTGCATCGCGAAACGCAACCGTGGCATCGGTTCATCATTTACCGTGCGTAAAATCTCACACGGTGAAGGTGTTGAGCGTGTATTCCAAACCCACAGCCCGTTAGTTGACTCTATTACAGTCAAGCGTCGTGGCGATGTTCGTCGTGCTAAGTTGTACTACTTACGTGGCTTGGAAGGTAAAGCAGCGCGTATTAAAGAGAAGCTGGCTAGCAAAAAGCCTGCCTAAGCGCATGTTAACATCTCGCGATCAGCAACTGGTTGCGCAACTCACCGCGCTGTGTCATGAAACCAGCGCGGTGATTTTGTCTTATTACCGTGATCAGTCCACGCTGAACATCACTCAGAAAGACAATAACACCCCGCTTACTGAAGCCGACCTTGCCGCACATGATGCCTTACTCAATGGCTTACCCAAGATTCTTAAGCTACCGATTATCAGTGAAGAATCCAGCCCAGAAGTGCATCAGCAGCGCCATAGCGACTATTGGTTGATTGACCCGATTGATGGCACACGAGAATTCATCGAACACACCGATGAATTCTGTATCGCTATCGCGCGCATCGAGAACCACCGCCCTACGCTAGCCTATATCTACGCACCAACCACTGGTAAGTATTGGTTTGCGCTGCACGGCAAAGGCACTTATAAGGGTGATAGCACTTCACCTGAAGTCAAACGTCTTTACGGGCGCAGCATTGCAGACCCGGCTACGATTATTACCGCACGCATCAAGCTTTCTAGGCGTATGAATGGTTATCTGCGCAATCTTTTTGGCGACTATACCCGCACCACGCGTGGCAGCGCCTTGAAGTTTTGTGTGATCGCTGAAGGTGGTGCGGATATTTATCCAAAGCTGTCTTATACGACCAGCGAATGGGATATTGCCGCCGGCGATTTACTTTTGTCCGAAACCGGCGGTGGCATCGTTTTATTTGACAACACTGTCCCGCGCTACGGCTGTAAGGATGACACACTTAACCCCCCTTTTCTCGCCTATGGTGGTGGCATCAGCGAAACACAAATAGCTGAGTATTGCCGGATCATGCGCGAAGTCCTTACGCAAAACTAATCGCTTGCGCTGGCACACGATCATACTGATAATGGTTCTATCTGTCAGACGAGGTCATCATGCACGAATTTAAATGCCCAAACGATAGCGAAATCCTCATGGCGCTGTTGATGCAGCCTGAATACGCCAATTTTGGTGGCAATATCCACGGCGGCTATTTACTCTCACTCATGGACCAAGCAGCGTATGCTTGTGCCAGTAAACACGCTCAGGCTTATTGTGTAACCGCTTCGGTCAATACGGTTAATTTTCGCACCCCGATTCATGTCGGCGATCTCATCTCTATCAAAGCCCGTGTGAACTACACAGGCGCCACTTCAATGGTGATCGGACTGCGTGTTGAGGCGGAAAACCTCATTCAAGGCACGGTACGCCACAGTAACTCGAGCTACTTTACGATGGTCGCAAAAGATAATGACGGCCATCCACAACGCGTCCCTGGCCTGATTTTGCGTAATAATGAAGACGTGCGCCGCTTTGTTCGTTCGCACGAACGTCGCGAGGAAAGAAGAAGTAGTGAACAACGCTTCAATGATCGTCAGTTTAGTGTTAACGACGATATTTTAGATTGGTTAAACAGACAAAATGCACAATTAAAGCTCGATTAAGCAGTTAATACGGTGTTTAAATCGTGTAGACATTAAAAAACCAGCATGACGCTGGTTTTTTAATGAACGAAAGAGGTGTGCTCTTAATTATTGAGCATTCTGCAACTCTTTCATTTCTTCCATCATTCCTTTCATTTTTTCCATTTCTGCTTGAGCGCTAACACACTCTTGTTCCGCTTTTTTGCGATCATCATCGCTCATATTTTTCCATTCTTCGCGCGCTTTTTCCATATCCGCATCCAGCTGTTTCAGCATGTCTTTAGCCTCTGGCATATCTCCTGCCATTTCTTTGACCGAATCAGCGAGATCCGTACACGCCTTAGGCAACTCATCATTACTGCCACACGCTGCTAAACCCAATACCGCAGCCATACTCAAAGCCATCCATTTTTTCATCGTGCTATCCTTTCATTGTGTTAACCAGTGTTTACCTTAGCATTATTTGCCCTATTCGGGAATTTTTTTAACGATTTTGCGTCAAAAAATGCCCCAACATCACCTTAGCACCTTCGGTAGCAAACGACTCTGGATGAAATTGCACCCCTTGCATCGGATAGTCGCGATGACGCAGGCCCATAATCGAACTATTTCCACGGGCAGCCGCAGCAAAGCCTTGTTCACCATCGCCCACAACCGCAGTAATTTCCAGGCAATCCGGTAACGGTCGTGCGGCGCATAATGAGTGATAACGCATAATCTCCACCCCTTGCGGCAAGCCTTGAAACACCCCCTCGCCATTATGCACAATCGCTGAAGTCTTGCCGTGCATGGGGCGCTCATCGCGCACAATCTGTCCACCATAAACATGCACCATACCCTGCATGCCCAAACACACCCCAAGCATCGGAATCGTTGGCGCAAATTCACGGATGACTGAAGCGCAAATGCCAAAATACGCTGGATCATCGGGCGAACCCGGCCCCGGAGAAATCACAATCCGATCGGGCGCAAGCGAGGCCACATCATCTAAACTCAGCGCGTCATTACGTCGCACCAAGACCTCTCCACCGCCCTGTTCTTCAAGCAGTTCACCAATATACTGGTAGAGGTTAAACACAAAAGAATCATAGTTATCGATCAATAGCACCTTCATTATTCGCCCTCCGCTACCCTAAATTCATCGAGTACGCGTCGCATCGCCATCAGTTTACGCTCGATTTCTAAGTATTCATCGGCCGCGTTGGAGTCATAGACATTACCGCCACAGGTCTGCGCGTAGGCAGTGTCACCACTGATAAACACACTGCGAATCGGAATCGCAAAAATACAATCGCCATTAAACGAAAACTGCCCAACCGCGCCACCATACGGTCCTCGTCCATCAGGTTCTAAACGGTTGATGATTTTCATCGCCTCAACCTTTGGTGCGCCAGACAATGTCCCAGCCGGAAAATTCGCCGCTAAGGCGCTAAACATATCTTCATCGCTGGCCAAAATACCAACGATTTCTGATGAAATATGCTGGACATGTGAAAAGCGTTTGATGTCCATTAAATTACGCACTTTAACTGTGCCGAATCGCGCGACGCGCCCAATATCGTTACGGTGTAAATCGACCAGCATATTGTGCTCGGCAATCTCTTTTGGGTCATTGAGTAAGGCACGAGCGAGCTGGCGGTCTTCTTCTTCGGTCTCACCTCGTTTGGCTGTGCCCGCCAATGGAAACGTTTCTAACTCACCCTGACGCAAACGCAAAAGCAACTCCGGGGAAGCACCAATAATATGCTGATTAGCAAATTTAACGTAAAACATATGCGGCGATGGGTTCACTTCGCGCAAGCGGGCATAAATTGGCACTTTGTTGCCGGAAATTTGGTAATGCGATTTAAAGCCCACTTCGCACTGAAACACGAACCCCGCTTTAATGTCTTCTTTGACTTCATCAACCGCAAGCGCATGTTGCTCACGACTCATGCCATCGCCCAAATAACGGACTTCTGGCGGCCTATATTCTGGCATGGGCGCAGCAAGCAAGGCTTCAATCAGCTCAATCCGGCTGTCGTGATAATAAAAATAAAATAGCTCTCCGGTCATCTTGTCGTAGGTCAGCCCATCTAAATAAAGGCCAAACTTAAACGCTTGGAAATGCTCGCTCGCTTTCGCCCCTACGCTCGGTTCAAAAAAGTTAATCGCATCATAACCAATATAACCAAATAAACCGCCACTATGTTGTCTCGCAATCACATGATTGGGCGTCATCTCACGCAACAGCTGATAAGGATTGTCACACGAATAATCATGACGCGTCCCACTATCACGCTCAATAATCGACAGCGTATGTGGATTATCAGCGAATACCACCGCCGCTGGGTCGAAACCGATCCCATGGTAGCGCGACATATGGCTTTCGCGACCTAGCGATTCTTGCAAAAAACAGGTATCAAAACGTGCTTCCACACGACAGAATAGCGAGAAAAAGTCGATATCCTGGCTGATTTTAACCAGTTTAGGCTTAGCAGGAATATTGAATAAGTCTGGGCGATTGGTCATCATAGGTTATCCAAAGACAATTGTTTTAACTGGGGCAGGCGTTGCTCTAGTTGATACTGTTGGTAGGCACGCGCGCCACGAGAAACGGTAGCAACCCCAACGCCTAAACGATCCGCGATATCGCGCTGAGTATGGCCTTGTGCGAGCATCACAAAAATGCGTAAACGGTTCATCAGCTCGCGCCATTCCGTATCGGTGAGAAAAATAGCAAATAGTTGTTGTGTCGCTAATAAGCTATCTGCATCGTGAAATAACTCAAGCAACGCACGTTCGGTTTCATTCATTTGAGGTTCCTGTTTCAGTAAACTAGTACACTAGAATAACAAAGTTTCTCAATAATAAATAGACTAGTTCGATAATTTTTTCTAAGAAAAATCTCATCAACTCAAGTGCGATATAACAGATGGCTTAACCAGCAAAATGGTGCTTATGATTGTTCATATATACTCGGATTTTTATACATTATTTATTCTATTTTTGATATAATCATCGAAAACTACAACACTGAGGCAAAATATGGATATCATCCAAACAGATGTCGCGATTATCGGCGGCGGCGGTGCCGGTTTACGCGCAGCGATTGAGATTGCGCGCGGCGCCAGTCACAAAACCGTGACCCTTATTTCCAAAGTTTATCCAATGCGCAGCCATACAGTGGCCGCAGAGGGCGGTTCTGCAGGCGTGGTGCGCGATGATGATTCCCTCGATAATCATTTCAACGACACGGTTTCTGGTGGTGATTGGTTGTGTGAGCAGGATGTGGTGCAGTATTTCGTCGAACACGCCACTGAAGAAATGATCCAGATGGAGCATTGGGGTTGCCCTTGGTCACGCCTGCCTAATGGCCGCGCAAACGTGCGCCGCTTTGGTGGGATGAAAATTCCACGCACCTGGTTTGCCGCAGACAAAACCGGCTTTCATATGCTGCACACCTTATTCCAAACCTCAATGCAGTTTGACAATATTAAGCGACTCGATGAGCATTTTGCGCTCGATTTAATCGTTGCTGATGAGGCGGTTGAAGGCGTGCTGTGCTATGACGTGCAAAATGGGGTTAAACGCGCTGTGCAAGCAAAAAGCGTGATCATCGCTACTGGCGGCGCAGGTCGTGTCTATGCCTTTAATACCAACGGTGGCATTGTCACTGGGGATGGGATGGCGCTGGCGTATCGCCATGGTGTCCCCTTACGTGACATGGAATTTGTTCAATACCACCCCACCGGCCTGCCTGGATCGGGCATTTTGATGACCGAAGGTTGTCGTGGTGAAGGCGGTATTCTGACCAATAAAGACGGCTACCGTTATCTACAAGACTACGGTTTAGGGCCTGAAACGCCGGTCGGTGAACCGAAAAATAAATATATGGAATTAGGCCCTCGCGACCGACTCTCGCAAGCGTTTTACCATGAATGGAAAAAAGGCCGCACGATTGAAACCTCCCGCGGCGATGTAGTGAATCTTGACCTGCGCCATTTAGGTAAAACCTATTTAGAAGAACGCCTGCCATTTATTTGCTCTTTGTCGAAAAAATTTGTTGGCGTCGATCCAGTGCTTGAGCCGATTCCTGTGCGCCCTACCGCTCACTACACGATGGGCGGCATCGAAACCGATCAACGTTGCGCCACACGCATTAGCGGCTTATACGCTGTGGGTGAATGCTCTTCAGTGGGTTTGCACGGCGCGAACCGTCTTGGTTCAAACTCACTAGCTGAGCTGTGTGTGTTTGGCAAAGTGGCTGGCGAAGAAGCGCTAAAACACGCCTCCGGTCGTGATTTCAACATGAGTAAAGAGCAGTTTACACGCCTAGCTGAAACAGCCTTCACCCCACACGGCGAATTACTCAACCGCAGTAATGGCACCGAAAAACCTTCTGACATCCGCAACGCCTTAGGCGAGATGATGGAGAAAGATGTCGGCATTTATCGTAGTGCGGAAAACAGCGAAGACGCGATTAAAGCCATTGGCGAGCTAAAAACCCGTTATCAAAATGTGCGGGTTACCGATCACAGCGATATCTTTAACACCGATTGGCTAACCACCATCGAATTAGGCTATTTACTAGATGTCGCTGAAACGATGATTTACAGCGCCGCAAAGCGCACTGAATCACGCGGCTCACATCAGCGCCTTGATTATCCTGAACGTAACGACGAGCAGTTCCTCAAACATTCTTTGGCGTTTTATCAAGGCAATGACGCACCGAGCATCGTCTATAGCGATGTATTGATTACTAAATCCCAACCAGCACAACGTGTCTATGGCGCGGCTGGGGATAAAAAATAAGAGGGCCTATCATCATGAGCAATACGATTACACTTGAGGTCATGCGCTATCGACCTGATCAGGACGATACCCCATGGGCGCAAACCTTTGATATCGAATGGACCCAGGATATGTCAATTCTCGATGCCCTTGGGATCATTAAAGACGATTTTGCACCAGAATTAGCGTATCGCTGGTCGTGCCGCATGGAAGTGTGTGGTTCCTGCGGTATGGTGGTCAATGGCGTACCCAAACTGGCGTGTTCCACTTTTGTGCGTGACTATGCGGACGAAGGCAAAATCACCATTGCACCGCTCGATCAAATGCCGGTAGAAAAAGATCTGGTGGTTGATGTGAATCCTTTTGTGGAAAAACTCGCCTCCGTAACCCCCTATATCGTGCCGAAAAAAGCACGCAGCATTACCGAGAAAGAATATAAACAAACGCCCAAGCAACTCGCTAAATTCAAGCAATATACGATGTGTATTAATTGCATGCTGTGTTATCAAGCTTGCCCGCAAATCGGCATCAATGCAGATTTTTTAGGCCCGGCAGCAATTTCTTTAGCACACCGTTATAACCTTGATAACCGTGATGCTGGCAGTAAAGAACGCTTCAAAACGCTGAACAAAGAAGATGGTGTGTGGCCGTGCACCTTCGTCGGCTACTGCTCTGAAGTCTGCCCGAAACACGTTGACCCAGCCGGCGCTATTCAGCAGGCTAAAGCACAAGGTGTTCCATATTGGGCGCTGTCATGGTTCAGTAAAGAAAGTGAGGAGAGCGCATCATGAGTCGAAAACCTTATCAACACCAACAGCCCGCTAACTGGTATATGGCGAGTAATTTTTACAAGCTCTATATGTTGCGCGAACTGACCAGCGTACCGGTTGCCATTGCCTCGTTCAATCTATTCTGGGGCATCGCCGCACTCGCGCTAGCTTCTCCTGAAGCGTGGACAAAATGGCTGGCTGTACAGGCCCATCCGCTGATGATTATCTTTAACTTATTTGCCATTGTTGCTGCGCTGTTTAACACCATCAAATGGTTTGAGGCGATGCCAAAGGCGATTCGCGTACAAATTGGTGAAAAATTTGTCGAAGACAAAAAAATGATTCTCGGTAACTGGGTGGTATTCGCAGCGATCACCATCGTCCTACTCGCCCTCGTCATCCTCATGGCTTAAGGAGCAAATATGTCTCACAAACACCTCAAACCCTTATACTGGGGACTCTTCTCGGTTGGCGGCACCACTGCTGCCTTATTCCTTGCGCCAATTGTGCTGGTGCTGTGTATTTTATTGCCGCTGGGCGTCCTCGGCGATCCACAAACCTTCTACGAAAACGCGCATCCTTGGCTAAGCAATTGGTTTATTTTCCTAATTGCTGCAGGACTGATTTTTACTTTTTTGTGGCACGGCATGCACCGTTTTTATTACATCCTGCACGACTTACACATTCATGTGGGCAATAAAACCCGCTTAACGTTCTACGCCATCGCGATCATTGCGCTGTTAATTACCTTGGGTATTGGCTGGTTTGGCTAATGCCTTAGCAGATTAAGAGGCTTGGTGGTTGCCCTCCCCCGCATCATCAGGTGCGGGTTTGCCCGCTCGCCTCAGCGGGCTTTTTTAGACAACCACGCGTGGATTGCACCGCCCCCACACCGTATAGAGATCTTCCATCAGCGCTTGGTTAATTGTCTCAATTTCCGATTCGCTGATGCATTCTTGTCCTTGGCGGCCAAAAATCACCACTTCATCGCCTAAACGTGCCTCTGGGATATCGCTGATATCAATGGTGGTGACATTCATCGACACCCGTCCAATTACCGGCGCACGCTGCCCGCGCACCAACATCTCACCACGATGACTAAACGCGCGCCGATAACCGTTAGCATAACCAACCAGCACGGTTGCGACCCGACTATCCCGACGCAACACATGCTCACGCTCATAACTCACGCTGCTGCCTTTAGGATATTCATTGATGCTGGCAATACGCGTTTTAAAGCGCATAATACTGCCACCGAGCGACACCCCGGGTATCGCCATCTCGCCATACAGCGCCTCGCCTGCGCGCACCCTATCTAAATGGGTGTTGGCATCACTCAACAGCGCATACGAATTCGCCGCATGACAACAGATTTTTTCACGATTTAGCCCCCCACTTCGATCAACCAATCACATTCCTCTCTAAATCGTGCCAGACTTTGGCTGATATCATCGCGGTGCTCTTTCGGAAAGTGCGTCATGATGCCGCGTGGGGTCAAACCTGGCAACTGTAGAATCGCGCGCGCCTGTTCGCGACCATCGCCATGGCGCAAATCGAGACCATTACGGCCCATACCGGCAGAATTGAGTTCAAAATGATATGGGATTTTGATCCCAGCAGCTTGCGCATGAGTGCTCATCTGCGCGGCATTATCAAGATGACCAATAAGCTCAGTCACCCCATATGGCGCCGCTTCAATCACTTCCTGCTCTGTAGCGCTGCGAAGGCGGATAATTTCGCCCTCGTAGCGAGGCTGCTGCTGGGCAACTATCGCGAACAGCTCACTATTATCAGCAATAGCAACACAAGAAATATTTTCTGCAATAACCGTCGGTAACACATTAGCAATCCCCATGCCGTAGGCATCCGCCTTCATGACCACACAGAGCTCACTACGCCCAATCACGTCCTTCACAGCACCAATATTGTCCGCTAATTGCGCACAATCAACCTCCAACCAAGCAGGATATTGCATAACCCAAAGTCCTAAAATCAAAACCCAAGCATCATATAACCAAAAGTTGCGCAGACCAACTATGCACCAGCACAACACCTCATTATAGGCCAACCACTCAACACAACTTAACCCCCAACACACTGTTAACATTAAAAATAAGTTAATTATTCACAAGCCACCCCTCTCCTGATTTTAACAAAAAAAGAGAATATAAATGATTGTCATTAACTTTAATATTAGCAAAAACAATATCTTAGGGATGAAAAATGCGTTAAGAAGGCGTATGATTAAAGAAACAAATGACGACGATTGCGTTCGCATGATTATAACGCTCGATGAGGCATGTCGAAACGGAGAGTAGTATGAAAACACGAATAAACCAGTTTATCTGTCTAAGCGCTCTTATGGTTATAGAGCTGTTTTTTAGTCCGGCAATCGCAGCAGAAGACTTCCCTGCTCCTAGCGAGGGTTGTCTCACTTGTCACCAAGGCATTGAACCGATTAGAGATCATGATTCGTTGATGATGCAGCAAATCTATGCCATGAGTAATGGTATGGGCGACCCTAATGGCTGTGTGGTCTGTCATGGTGGTACCCCAGAAGAAACAGAAGACGCCGACCTCGCCCATAGCGGGACACCAAAAGGCAGTCCACTTGAAAACTTCACCCCGGTTCCTGCCTCATTTGCTGTGATGGATAAAACCTGTGGCATGTGCCATTACCAGCAAACGCAAAGTATCCGTAAATCGATCATGTCCAATGAGTCTGGCAAGATCAAAGTCATCACTTATGGCTGGGGCGTTAACAACGATGATTATCTCCACCGCTATGGCAACCAGGACATGCAAGACAGCGACGGACCAACCCCTATTTACGGTTCGCCGGAATATAAAGCGTATGTAACAGAGATTGTCGCGCAACATGCTGACCGCATCCCGAGCGAACTCAAGAAGATCCCTCAAGCCGATATGTCTTCACTGGAAGAGTTTCCTGAGCAAGCCGCTTATAGCTTCCTGCGCAACTGTAACGCCTGTCACTTACCAGGCAAAGGCAAACCGAAAAAAGGTCATTACCGTGGCCTAGGCTGCGCTGGCTGTCATATTCCTTATGGTTTAGAAGGTCAATATGAAGGCAACGACCCATCTATTGACCCTGAAGCAAAAGGGAAAATGTTAGTCCACTCAATGCAAGGGACTGAAAAATCGAAAGTGCAAGTGCATGACACGGAATATTCCGGTATTCAGATTGCCACCTGTAATGCCTGTCATAGCTCAGGTCGTCGCGTTAGCCTCTCCTTCCAAGGTTTGTTCGCGGCCGATAGAACAACCACTTATGCACCGTTTGACGCTGAAGGGAATATGCAAGGCCCTAGCTCAACGTATTTATACAAACACCTCAGAGCCGATGTACACTTCGACGCTGGCATGATCTGTCAGGATTGCCACACCTCGCCAGACTTACACGGTAACGGCAATATTGGCACAGTCGCATTGGCCAACGTTGAGCCAGAGTGTCAAGACTGCCACGGCACACCAACTGACTACCCTTGGGATCTCCCATTGGGCGTTGGTGATGAGCTCATCGATCGCGCGAAACTCAGCGAAGATAGCGCTGTGTTGAGCCTGCTCGACGAGCCTAGAGGTTTAGCAGAAAATTCGATGACGATTACCCAAACCTACGCCACCACTTACGATAAGAAAGATGGCTATTTAATCTCTTCACGTGGTAATGCTTTTGGTAACGTGGTTAAAGACGGGGATAAAGTTATCCTGCATTCAGCCACCGGCAAAACCCTTGAAGTGCCTATCTTGAAAGATATCGAAGACAACAACCTCTGGCAAAACCCTGAAGGTCGTCTAGCGATGGTCGGTGCACCGAAACATTTAGAAACCATGGAATGCTACGCCTGCCACGCCACTTGGGCGCCTTCATATCTCGGTTACACCTATAAACTCGACTATTCTGAAGGTAACGAAATGGTTGATTGGGTTGAATCTTCGGCGAAAATCAATCCTGATGGTACAACCTCAGATACTGATGGTGAGAGCATGGTGATGCAAAAAGGCGCACCGTCTGGTGACTACTCGCATGCGCGCTGGGAAGAACCTGTATTGGGTATTAACGGCGAAGGTCGCGTCACACCACTGGTTGGGGTAATCCAAACCACCGGTACGGTTGTTGACGAAGAAGGTAAGGTCGTGTTGTTGAATAATGTGGCTAAACGCGAAGAAGATGGCATGCTAACCATCGATATGCAGCCATTGAACCCACACACCACGACCAGACAAGCCCGAGGCTGTAGCGATTGTCACCTCAATGAAAAAACCATGGGGTATGGCATGAGCGGCGGTGATGTGAGCGCTGATCCACAAAGTCAGTTCTATCTGGGTCTAAAAGATGACGACGGCCAGCCGATAGCCAAGCAAAATACAGCACCTCAAATCGAGTCCATCAAAAACTTGAACAATGGTGACTATATGACGATCTTGGATCAAGACGGCAACCAACAGATGGCTGTTGGACCACACTTCGAACGTTCAGGACCGCTTTCTGAAGCACAACGTGATTCACTGAAAGACCCTGACTATTTAGACAAAGCCAAAGCGGCGTTAGAAGCACAGTAAAACGCCAGCCTGCCATAGCAATATCCATTTACGCTATGGCAGGCTTTTTCGTTCAGCCCACTCACCATAGTTGGCATTTCTACCCTGTTCCCCAAAAAACAAGTTTTTATTGTGATCTTGACGATAGTATTGCACTATAAGTGCTCGTTATCTTAGCCAAAGAGGACGCGATGCGCCCCCAAGAAATCAGAGATAAGAATGTCGACAAACTCATGTCACTCGGGTTTAAGCCCGCACAATGGCTACCGCTTTCTGAGCAGCAAACGCTACGTCCTTATGAGGAAATCGCCGCTCGCCTTTATGCCCTCGATGCCCTCATTTGCTGGGTAGTTTTTAGCGAAGAGCAAACTGCCTCACAGCGTATTAAGCGCTATATGGATAATAATCATTTATCTGCGTTTATGACTGATGACGAGTTAGCAATATTCTCACTAACGCGCAGCAAAGCCAATCAAACCTATATTGATAACATTGGCTGGTATTTGGAAAACGTCTGGGCCTTAGCCTGGGTATTAGGATTTACTATTGAACCTGAGGTTAGCATCGGACAACTGCCCAACGACATCACCAGCGCGTTGATGTATGATTTTTTACCGGGCTTAGAGGCCAGTGTTGACGACATACTGTCTGCCAACCAACCGCGCAGCCTGGAAGAAGTGGTCAAACTCGAAGACCTTTATTATTGCGCACACAACGCTGTAAGAAGCGCACAACTCGGCCACGACACGCTCCCTGAAGGCTACCACCCCATCAGCGATGGTGGCGCTATCCATGAACGCAGACACAGCCTGACTTGGTGTTTATCTCCAGGTATTAGCTGGGAAGATACCGACCTGAGCACTTAAATACTGAGATAAGCTTATGGGGACACACTTTAGCTATATTGCCGATCAGGCGCTCCCTTCACTCGAAGAAGAAGAGGTGTGTCAGCACTGCGAGCAAGAAGGCATCAAGGCGTATGCGGTCCGAGCGACTATCTTAGATCCTTCATTAAGCGCTGACCCTGAGCTTGCAGAAGAAGAACCTCAGCTTAACTATGCCTGTGAAAGCTGCATTAAATCTGGCAATCTCGCCTTAGACGAAGATTATCTCAATGATTTAAAAGCCAGCTTGCCCAAAGGCCTTCATAACCGCATTGAAAACCCTCAGTTTGCACATCAACCGTATATCCAGTTTCTACACCATAACGATTGGCCGTTTTGCTGCCATGATTTGACCGAATATATCGGTGAAACACCCGAAGCCGATGAAGATTATGCGACCTTCACCTGCTGGCGACCCATGTCGCCATCGGTTGCTGATTATGCGTTACAAGATTTTTATCCCTTAGAAAATATTGAGCCGTTTTTTACCATGCGGCTTTTTCGCTGCCTTCATTGCGCAGCAAAATATTGGAATTTTCAATATAGCGGATTGCTATGGCCTGGCCCAACACACAGTTGATTCAGCGTAGAAATTTCTTTACCAACCAATGAGAGCCCATCATGAACGAGATCGACGATAAAACCTATGCAGAGATTCAAGACTTATGCGATAAAGGCGACGATTTTGCAGATAACGGCGATTATCATAACGCCCTAGCCCATTTCTGGCAGGCCTTTGATTTAGTCCCTGAACCCAAAACAGATTGGGATACCGCCACATGGATTTTAGCGGCCATTGGCGACACGAATTTTTTGGATAAAGATTTTCAAGCAGGCGTTGAACACTTATCTCAGGCGATGCACTGCCCTGACGCGATTGGTAATCCGTTTATTCATATGCGCTTGGGGCAATGTCAGTTAGAGATTGGCAATCTCGATAGAGCGACAGACGAATTACTGCGCGCTTTCGCTCTAGAAGGTGATGATATTTTTGCGGAAGAAGATCCAAAATATCTCGCTTTTCTCAAAGCGCGTGTCGATATTTAGTATTTCTAGAATCTGCTCCAGAGGCTATAGCATGAGCCAACAAGCGATAGATAACATCCTTAATCGCTGTCCTAACGAGAAACGGATCGCGCTGGTTAAGGCGTTAGATAATCCTGCTGATTTATTTACCCTGCTGTGTCAATACAATTGGGATGATGGGTTTGAATTACCTTACGCCGTAGTGACCCACGAACAGTGTGATCTAGGTTTAGCACTGATGCTCTTTTGGGAAGAGGCTATTGTGCAGTTATATTATTTTAATCCTGATAAATATTGGCTGAATACATCGGCGAGTAATCACGAAGGGAGGTTGTACGAGCTTAATTTTTGTAAAGTGATTGTTGATGGCATCAGAACACAGGCATTTAAAAAAGCCGTTAATGAATATGACACGGGTTTCTATGGCGAGCACCTACACCCAGAGAATGAACGCAAGGCCAAAATCAGAGCGTATAAAACACGTATCGCGCTGAGAAGAGGAGAATTTGAACCTGTTTTCTTACAACCCTGTTTTATCGAATGACTTACCCATTATTAAAAGAAGCCATCAAAACGGCTACACGAAAAACTTATCAAGCGATGCTTGCATATGTTGGCGATGAGCAAATCTATTATTTTGTACTAACCACAGTTGGGGAGGCCTTATCTCCCGGACAATCTGCTTGGACAGAACAGTTGTTAGAGGAAAAAACACAACAAAGCCTCGGCTTATATCTTGATAACTACGAAGCATTAAAAGACGACTTAAGATGGTCGTATTCAGATTCGCCTCTTTTTTGTTTTGGAGCGCAATATTTCGAACCCGTGACACAATTATTCCTCGCTCGGCCAGAATTGACCTATACCATGAGCGATGAGGCGTGGGAAAAAGAATATCAATTTAGAATCTCTGAAATGACTCAAGCGCTCATAGAGCTCGATGAAGAAGGTCTTTTTGGCGTTAATGCGTAAAGACAAAAGATTATGGTCAACCTTGAAATCAATCCAGCAGATGACTCAAATAGTGCACGCGCAAAGCGACTCAATCCCAATGGTGGGGTTGTTGATCAGTGGTTACAAGCCTGTGCAGAATGAACAACCTATAGCCCGTTATGCCCTTTCCAATCGATATCACAGTTATTGCTGAGACCGAACAGACCTTAGGGTTGACGTTCCCACCGCGCTTTAAAGCAAGAATGTGCCTTAGCAACGGCGGGGAGTTGTGTACAAAGAAAGCAGTTTGGCAGCTGTTTCCTTTTTGGGATAAATCCAGCAAGAAACATATCAGCAGAACAGCTAACCATATTATTATAGAAACTGAACAAGCCAAAAAATGGATTGGGTTTCCGCATGAAGCCATCGCTATTGCCGCAAATGGTTTTGGGGATTTATTGATCCTCTTACCAAGTGCAAAAAGCAGTAAACAATTAGGCGAAAAACTCTATGTCTGGTCTCACGAAACTGGAAAAATCAGAAAAGTAGCCGATACAATAGACGCCCTCGACTTCCCAAGCGAAAAACGTCTCTGATTTTTAATATGTTCTTTTTTAGTCTTCAGCATAAAATAACCAGACCGCAAATTTTTACTGTAGTTAATCAGGTGGTAACTTCAAAAAGAATTATATCTGTCTGAACACCATAGATTGCATCACGCCAATAGTTTAAATACTGTATAGCATGAAAACCAAGGTAGAGTTATTTTTTAGAGTTTATTTGGTAGTTCTTGGCTGTATTGATTAGCGAAAACTGCCGCTTGCACACGGCTGCGTAAATTCAGTTTTTTTAGAATATTTTGCACATGTACTTTGATCGTATTTTCCGACAACGACAGTTTGGCGGCGATCGCTTTATTGCTGATGCCGCGAGCGATGTAATGCAGGACTTCTACTTCTCTTCGCGTCAGAGCAGACAACGCGTTAAGACGGTCTACACTCTCTGCCGGATGCAATTCTTCCACTAAATGACTGACCATATCCGGTGACAAAACTTTGTCTCCCGCCATGATTCTCCGAATAGCATTGATGAGAAATGAAGTATCTGCATTTTTCAGAACATAACCTTTCGCACCTAGGGATAGACACTTCTGTAAATCAGCCGCGTTCTCAGAAATCGTCAGAATCAGTACCGGTAATTCTGGGCAAACTTCACTAATACGGATTAAGGTTTGCAAACCGTTGATATCCGGCATGTCCAAATCCAATAGGACAATATCGGGTTGGCAGGTTGTGATGAGTGCCACACCATCCACTCCATTCGCAGCTTCTCCTATGACAGTAAATTCTGGTTCTTGTATCAACAAAAAGCGCAAGCCTTGCCGGAAGAGCGCATGGTCATCAATCAATACAATTTTGACGAGTGGCTTGTTCATGAATTACCTTCTGGCAGTAGGCGAGGGATAATGAGCCGGATTCTGGTGCCACATCCGGGGGAAGAATCAATATACAGCGTGGCATTGATTTGATCAGCACGTTCACGCATGATAAACAAGCCAATGTGCGCTTCTTCCGCTTCTGACAAGCGTTGTACTTCGTCGTAATCAAACCCACATCCATCGTCCTCAATATTCATGCAGAAATCACCGTCATTATCGATGACCACGCTGATATTTTGTGCCCCAGAGTGTTTGCGGATATTGGATAAAGCTTCTTGCAGAATAAAGATTACTTGGGTTTGTTGCGCTGCATCCAGATAAATTTCATCACTGAGAATATACAAGCGCGTCGGTAGTCCGACCTGTTTCTGATAGTGGACAATCACCGCCTCAATCGATTCATGAACACTTTGGTATTGGATACGTGTGCGGAAATTATTCAATAATTCGCGCACATCTTCGTAACAATGATGGATACCATTTTGAATCAGCGTAATATTTTCTTGCAGGGATATCTCCTTACTTAGGTTCGGATGACGACACAAAATCTGGAACTGCATATTGAGAAAAGACAAAGATTGAGCGATGCTGTCATGCAACCCGCGCGCAATCAAATTACGCTCTTCCAGTACAGCGTATTGTTTGTGCAGGCTGTTTAAGTAAGCGTTCTCATGGGTGATGGCCAATTGTGCGTTTAAGAGTTTTAATAACCGCACATTTTCTTCGGATAAGGTTTTATCGGCGCCTAAGTACAGCACTAAGAAGCCTTTAATAGTGTTTACATACCGAACCGGTAATAACCATAATGATACCTCCGATTTCCCATCACCACGTATCCGCAATAATGCGGTATCGTCATCATCACAGTGGGATGCGAAATATTCATCCAGTGAGATATTGTGTAACTTTGCCAAAAGCGGTTCGGAAAGCTGATACGCGGCGTTTAATTTTTGCTGTGTCGCATCCGTTAGCGAGAGATAGCCACCATCCACCGCTTGTGGTGACAGAATCTTCTCCAGAAATATCTGTAACGTTTCCTGGCCAAAAGTATTGGCATGCAGATAGGAGGTAACTTGATACAATAATTCCCAATCCTGTTTTTGGCGCAGCAAGGCGTGGGTCTTTATCGCAATTTTATCTTCCATATGCGCGTACATATCTTGTAGATGATGCGCCATCAGGTTGAATTTTTTCGCTACTTCTTCGAATTCGTCATGCGAATGCAGATGCAGACGTGCCGATAGCTGTCCTTGTGTGAGCCTATCAATGGTTTGATTGAGTAAGGTCAGCGGATTGATTACCCAGCGGCGCAACATCCAAAAACTAGCGGCCACCGAACACAAAATCAGTGCAATCAAACACAGACGAATAATGCGTAACAGATGAATATTGTCGGTATTATCTCGTTCGATGGCTTGCGCGTGCAGATTAATATTTGTAGTTAGGATATCGGCCTGCTGCATTAACTCCGAGAGATTATCTGTTCCTTGATAAGCTTTTGTAGCAGCAACGATGAAATGATCTACTCCTTGTTCAATATCCACTAACGTGTGTTGCACAGTAGTATTATCAGCACGATATGTTGTCACCGAATCGACATTTTCGCTAAGCCGAGCTAAAGCCTCACGAGTGAGAGTAATCTGTTTAGTGAATTGCTTGGATGATTCCTCTCGACTACTGGTTAACAACAGGCGATAAATCTGTTTATTCAAGTTTCCCATTTGGTTGATTACCACACCGCGATCTTCCAAGCGCCAAGTAATCAACACCGTTTGACTGACAAATACCAAAATGCATAACGCCCAGATAAAAATCGTCGACAACAGTTTATACGATAAACTTTTGAAGCCCGCTACCGGGATAATCGAAGGAGCGTGCAACGATGTCATAAACGAGTGTGGCGTTAAATAAAAATAGTTATTATTTATTTTAGCAGTATCCAGAATATCTGTCAGCCACCTTGTCACCTTCAGAAGCATTTGGACGAGTGTGCCCACGCACCACGAATATCAACCTGTCCCTTATTACCAAGCCCAATAAAATATCGCCTTTGCCAGAAAAATAATTAAAATCATATGGGTAAATACACTAAGATGGATGATTTTGAAGTATGCGCTTTTCATTCTTTTGCTAATCAGCAGAAACATGGCCGTAAAAAAATGACACAGTACGCTTATTGCTAGAATGATTTTAAGTAGTAGCAAGCTGGCGAATCCTGTTTGCAATGGGTGTTCCAGCATCGGTAAATAACGCCCCCATATCATCCCCAGCCCTCCGCCATAGAGCATCAGCAGCACCCATGGCATAATTTTACGCGCGCGGGATCCAATAGAAATTTCCAGTGCATTCATAAACTCCGCTGGAAATTGTTTGCGGATGCCTTCTAAAATCAACACCTCAAAAAATACAGCGCCAGCAAAAATTACTGCGGCAAATAGATGTATGGTTAGAAAAACAGGGTAATAGGCTTCCATAAAAATAATTCTTTAAAATAAATATTTTAAATTCAGTATGATCTCACTTTGTTGATAACGATAAAATGCAGAATTACTGTACTGTATTGTACGTTTAAAGCGCAGCTTGGGATAAATACCTTAGACCACCATTGCCGAACACCTACCTTAGCCATCAATATAGTTTGTTTAAGGAAGCCCTGAGAAGCTTACGTAGCGACTTTCGTCATTCTTTTTCTGTCATGGGAAAAGAAGAATCACTATTCTTCGCAAAAGCCACCTTATCTGTGCCATGTATCCTTACAAACAAGTTTCTTATAGATTGCTTAGAGATAAAAATCTCCTTATCACAAGTTAAAAAAAACTACCGCCGTTTTTTTGCAAGATGAAAAAACCGGTAAAAAAAGAGGTAGGTTGTTTGCCAGATTATAACAATCTGGCGTTATTTTATGTTTATGCGTAGTCAAGCTTAAAATCAGAACCTGCCTTTAAACCCGACGCTAAAGGTACGTCCTGGTCCGGGTACGGCGACACTGGACATAGGGTCAAGATAATAGCGGTCGGTTAGATTAGTAATCCCAAAATTCACGGCGAAGTTCTTATTGATTTGATAGCGGCCATAGGCATCTATTACCAAAGAAGAATCCCAGCTATAAGGTTTGCCGGTCGTATCATACATCGAACCAAAACCTTCTTTGAGCAAGCGGTCATAGCCGGAATTGTCCACCTTGCTGTGATAAACCCCACGCATACCCAGCTCCAGTTTCTCATCCAGCAAGCGCGTACCCACATCCAGATTGAGTGAATATTTAGGCTGCAGAGCTTGGTAAGAGCGGGTTTTGCCAAAGCTGCCTTCCACACATTGTGGTGCACGACGCAAATACATATCGTGCAAAAAAGCTACTTGGCGGTCACACATTTTTTGTGACAAACGATAGGTGGCGCCGAACGAAGCAAAGTAATTACCAGTGTCAATGCGGCTTTGCAGCTCCAACCCTTTGCTGGTTTTTTTATCGTACTGATAAATCGCCCAGTCATTAGAAGTATCAATCACATTTTTTATCGTATTGCTGTAATAGGTCAGGCGTACATCACCATAGCGCAGCTGTGGCCAATAGGGGGTAAAGGTAAAGCCATAGCCTATTTCCCAATTGGTGCTGCGCTCAGGTTTGAGCACAAAACCAGGCTTGATTGGTACATCAAACTTAGCCACACCTTCACTGGAACTGGCAATTTCATAAACGCTAGGGAAGCGGGTTAACTGTGCATAGCGGGCAAAAATGCGCTGGTTATCGCTAAGGTGGTAGGTAACCGCCAGCATAGGCGACCAGGCTTGGTGATTGAGTTTGGGTGGGATCGCCCATTTTTGCTCTTCAGTAAGACCTTTAACGATGTATTGGTATTCAGGTCCACCAATATCTTGTATATAACCATGTCCGGGCTTTCTGGCATCCCCTGCGTACGCAGACGCAGAAGCACCGTTGGTGTAGCGTAATTTATTTGTCTCATAACTGTTCGGATTACTGCCAGTTGGTATAAGGTGCTTGTAATAAGAACCACTCAACCCTTGGACATTGCTGACTTTCTCATCAAAAAACCCGGGAGTAAAGGTTTTTTCCACCTCAGAAATATCCAGTCGCTTATTATGATAGGGCACATAAATGGCACGGCTACGGTAATAGGCCTTCGGGTTAGGGTTCGTACGGCCGCCATCCCCATAGCTGTCGGCAGTGGTAATGTTGATCCGATAGGTATCTGAATTATAATAGGTGCCATAACCCCATTTTTTGCCGTGAGCTTGCTTTGATTCGGTCAATGCTTTGGCGGAAGCAGTCCATTCTGGTGTGCCAGGAGTAGACGCACTAAACACTCTTTCAGCTTCTTCTACTTTTCTCCAATCTTTTAATTCAGCATCACTGAGCAATTCTTTATAGCCCATATTGTAGCCGTCTATATAAGTGGTTTCGCCATTGCCGCCGCCACCGTAGCGTGGGTTGCGGCTTTTGCGTGCTGCGGCCAGTGCGACATCTTCGCCTTGAAAGCTTTGATAACGCACGCCTGCTTGAATCTCTAAACGATCGGTAGGCTGCCAGTCAAAACTGATATTAGTGCCCCATTCATACCGTTCAGCACTGCGCGGTCCGGCCGCCGCCGCCATACCGGTGACAATGCCATACATATTAAACAGATCATTGGAATTGATGATTTTTGTGCTTTCTTCTAGTTTTTCACGTTGGTAATCCGCCGATATCGTCATGGCTAAATTATCGTGCAAGAGAAAACGGTTACTAATATCAAAGCCGCTGCGAGTAACATTTGTGCTTTGCTGGGCACCAGAAATCACCTCATAGCGGTTGGGGCTGAGTTTATTGTACTGATCCTGATTGTGTGCCTGTGCCATTTTAATGGTTCTTTCAATATCCGATGGAGTAGCGGGAAGACCCATACCTTCCAGCATTTGTTTGATGCTGGCGGGATCGGTTGGTATATATTGCGGTGCTGGCTTATTGGCATCGGATAGTTTAATTATTTCGGCTTCGGTAGTATTTTCGTCCCAATCTATACCATAAAAGGTTTTGTACTGATTACGGATATCAGCACAGGTTTGACCAATACTGGCTCGTTCCGGAGACGGTTTACCGCGTACATTACACCAACGCCAGGCATCATAAAGCTGATCCGGTTTATTAACAACCAGTGGCATAGCGCCACTTTGATGGCGTTCACTGTCGGTACGTACATGCCAGGCATTGGCTTGCAAGTTAATCCATTTGTTGTTTTCCGGCTGCCATTCATAGTCGATTTTATAAGTGCCAGTTTGAATTTTACTGCTGATATTCGGTACTTGTGGTGGTGGAGGTATCTTGGAGTAACGCGAGCCTTCGCTATAATTTAAAATATAGCTGGTAACAAACGGATTAACCTCACCAAACAGGATATTGGTATTCATATATTGCAGACCGATTTTCTGTTCATTCGGCAAATACCAGTTGTTTTTCAATAGCAGGGTGTTGGTTTCAGTATTGCTGTTAAATACTTCTTCGCCCGGGCTGTACATTTTTGCCATATTGGGTACAAAAGAAGCCGAAGTTCGGCAATCGTCATGTGTGCCGCCATTTTCAGAACATGTTATCGAACCAAAAATCGGATTATTCATATAGGCATCCGCGCCGTGCTTACCGGCAAAGTAATTGCCTTTACTGCGGTAGCTGTAGGCGGCCAAGCCATCGACCACATCCGTTTTAAAGGCGGCTGATAAGAGGTAAGACTGATCACCACCAAATTTAAAATTATCGGAACCGTTTTTTTGTTTGGGCGGTTCAGCGCTATCTAAAATTAATGAATGCGGGCTTTTGGTGTATAAAAAAGGATCAATCCCACCACCCGGACCATCGGCCGTTGCGCCACCGGGTAAGGTGCGATAGTCTTCCCAGCCAAGATATTTGCGCAAATCATTTTGATTTTCGGTACTGTTGCCGGAAAAAGAGGTTTTAATTTCAAAGCCCCATTTATCGCCTTCTGGGATGACATCTTCCGCTTCTATGGTACGGATCGTCATGGAGCCGCCAACCCCAGATTTTACGCCACGCGTCATCGCTGGGCTTTTTTCCACCGCGATACTACGAAACAGCGCCGGGTCAACATAATTGCGATCCCCTACACCATAGTTATTCAACCACACATCCACAGTCTGTTCGGTGCCGTCTATGGTCACTGGAATACGCCCTTTGCCAGCAATACCACGAATATTGGGGGTAATCGCGCTACCTGCAGTACGGCTATTCATGTTGTACACACCATTAAGGCCTTTGAGCACATCACCCGCCGAATCAACACGATAACGCTCCAAGTATTCTTGACCAACATAAACATTGGATACGTTTTTGCTGTATACCTGCTCCGCACCTTTTTCATCTTGGGTCAGTTTTCTACCCATGACTTCAATTTCAGACAACGACTCTTTAACTAGCTGTTCTGTATCGTTGGTATTTTGAGCTGCTGCAGGAAAAACCATGAGACAGCCTGAACCGGTAATCAACATAACCAATGTGCTACCTCTAAAGACGTTATTATTCATAGTGATTCCCTATAAAGTAAGATTAATTAATATATTTTAATAGCAATGATAACGATAATCATTAGCTAAAAATGATTAATTTACCTAGTTATTTATGATTAGTTATCCGCAGAATAGAGAGATCCATTTGCAGAAAAAATGTGTATTTTTTCGATCTTAACCCCAGATAAGAGGCATATAGAGTGGTGTGATGTTTAAGTAAAGAAGCGTTATTTTATTCGCCGAATATACACAAGTATTGTTGCAGTGCTACCGGATTTATAGAAAACACAATCATCAAGAAAAGAAAAACCGCTGATAGAACAGCGGTCTTTGAACTTAATCAGAAAAACAATTGGTGGAGATGGGGAATTTGAACCCCCGTCTGCGAATTCGCCACTACGGTAGCGCATGCTTAGCGCCGTTATTTGTGCTGACTCATCGCCTCGCCAACGCTAAACATCAGCGATGTCAGCAAAGTCTAATGTCGCAAAAGGCGTGCAGCTTTGCTGCGTCCCTACCAGCAAGTTATGACGATTTCTGAAGTTATTCTTTCTCACTACCGATAAAACGATAGACGACGGCACCAAGCACACCGCCAACGATCGGAGCTACCCAGAAAAGCCAAAGCTGTGCAACTGCCCAGTCACCAACAAAAATAGCAACACCTGTGCTACGTGCAGGGTTTACAGATGTATTTGTAACCGGGATGCTAATTAAATGGATCAATGTTAAGCACAAACCAATGGCAATAGGTGCAAAACCCTGTGGTGCACGTTTATCCGTAGCGCCAAGAATGACGACAAGAAACATCATAGTCATCACAACTTCAGTGATCAAAGCAGCTTGCAAACTATATCCACCCGGTGAATGGTCGCCATAGCCATTTGAAGCAAAACCTGCAGAAAGATCAAATCCTGCCTTGCCAGTGGCAATCAGATATAAAACACCACCTGCTGTTATGCCGCCCAAGACCTGCGCAATAATATAAGGCAGTAGTTCTTTTGCTGGAAAACGCCCTCCAGCCCACAGACCAAAAGACACGGCTGGATTCAGATGACAGCCTGATATATGTCCGATAGCAAAAGCCATGGTAAGGACGGTAAGGCCAAATGCGAGAGCCACACCAAGCAAACCTATACCAAGATCCGGGAAAGCAGCCGCTAAAACAGCGCTACCACAACCACCCAAAACCAACCAAAAAGTTCCAAAATACTCTGCAGCATACTTGTTCATACATTTATCCTTAAATTGCAATGATCCAACAAAAGTATCACCTGAATCGATTACAACGGAAAGGAACCCGAACGAATGACTCAGTGTGGAAACTATATTACCGCTTATTCAAACCCAAAAAGAAATTAATTATTATCGCCGATGAAAATTTCAGCGCTACATCGCTCAATTTGAATGTTCTGGTGCTTTTCTAAGCAAAGACCTGAGTATTTTGCCAAGCGTCACCATTGAAGAACGCGTGATCTGGCTGTGCATGCCATGGAATCTGATAACATTTTGTGGGACAGGATTGGTTTTTAGGGGTGGCCCCACATTCTGCCCCACAATCGTTCTCGAATGTAAGTGGATTGCATCCGATACTATCGGAACCCAAACAAGAAAAATCTCAATAAATTCAGCGAACTTTGGATGGTATTGGATGCTATCGTAAAAATGAGTGGTGGAGGCGGGGGGACTTGAACCCCCGTCCGCGAATTCGCCACTGTCGGTACTACATGCTTAGAGCCGTTATTTGTACTGACGCATCGCCTCGCCAACGGTCAGGCTAAACGTGCGCGAGTCTGCAAAGTCTGACTGCTACTCGGCAGACACCAGTAACAGCGGTTCTGTGTATATGTCGCTCAGTTTAAATCCACAGACAAATTTAAGTGAGCGTTAAGCGGTATTTAAGCCGCTAAAGCGTAGTTGTCGTCGTTTGCAACTATAAGTTTGAAAGGAGTTTACGAGAGTCTTTCATTCTCGGCATGCACCTAGAGCTTTGTAATCCCCGTCGAATCCAGAAACGCCCCCAAGTGAACTGGTTATTTTAACATAAAGAAGCCCGGCAATGCCGGGCTAATTTCCTTAAGATTTACGATTAGTTGTTCACGATGAACTCAGGGTAGGCATAGATGCCACATTCATGACGATCAACACCGTCGTATTCGACTTGAGGATCAACGCGAATACCGATCACTGCTTTGATGATAAACCAGACAACCAGGCTGGTGATAAAGATGAAGGCGAAGATTGAGCCAACACCAAGCAGCTGGGTGCTAAATGACGCGCTTTCCTGGCTAAGCGGTACGGCCAACAAGCCCCAGATACCACAGATACCGTGCACAGAGATCGCACCAACCGGATCATCAATTTTCAAACGGTCAATCGAGAGCACAGCCAACACAACCAACACACCACCAACGGCACCAATAATCAGCGCAAGGCCTGGTGTTGGGGTTTCTGGTGCAGCGGTAATTGCGACCAAACCACCGAGAATACCGTTGAGCAACATGGTCAAATCAGGCTTTCTCAGGATAACTTGTGCACTAAGGATCGCTGCCAAACCACCAGCTGCTGCTGCAAGCGTGGTGTTGACAAAAATCAACGCAACAATATTGGCTTCATCGATATTAGCAATCGCCAGCTCAGAGCCGCCGTTAAAGCCTAACCAGCCCAACCATAGGATCATCGCACCAAGCGCGGCCAGCGGTAAGTTAGCGCCAGGGATCGCATTAATACGTCCATCTTTGCCGTATTTACCCATACGAGGACCAAGCACTAAGACACCAGCGAACGCGGCGGTCGCACCAGTCAAATGCACCACACCAGAACCAGCAAAATCAACGAACCCAGCTTGATCCAAGAAGCCACCGCCCCACTTCCAATAACCTTGGATTGGATACAAGAAGCCACACATAACAATCGCAAACACAAAGAATGCCCACAGCTTCATGCGCTCTGCGACTGCTCCTGAAACGACCGACATCGCTGTAGCAACAAACACGATCTGGAAGAAGAAATCTGCCATACCAGAGTAAGTTGACTCGTTCGCGCCGCTAACAATTTCTTTAGCCACGTTATCGTCGCCCACAAAGAAATTAAAGCCCGGCCAATAGGCATTATTAGCCGCAACCGCCTCTCCTGGATACATCATCGCATAACCGCTCAGGTAATACATTAAGCAAGCTATACAGAACAAGCCAACGTTTTTGGTAAGGATCTCAACCGTATTTTTACTGCGCACCAGGCCGCTTTCCAGCATAGCAAAGCCTGCAGCCATCCACAGCACCAACGCACCACTCATTAGAATATAAAAGGTATCTAACGCGTAACTTAAATTAATAATATCGCTCATCTTCGCCTCCTTATAGTGCGTCTTGGTCGAGTTCGCCGGTGCGGATACGCACGACTTGCTCAAGCGGTTGCACAAAAATCTTGCCATCGCCGACCTTTTGGTTACAAGCCGCACTTTGAATAGCCGCGATAGCAGCTTCTGCCTGGTCTGCGGCCAGCGCGATTTCTAATTTAATTTTTGGTAGAAAATCGACCACATATTCCGCGCCACGATACAGCTCGGTGTGCCCTTTTTGGCGACCAAACCCCTTAACTTCGCTCACCGTCATCCCGGCAATGCCGAGCTCGCTGAGTGCATCTCGCACATCATCAAGCTTGAACGGTTTGATTATGGCAGTGATGAGTTTCATACAGACTCCTTGCGTTAACTAAAAACTGAATCGCAGATTCCTACGTTTCATGACTTTTTATTCACACAACGTGCCAAGTTAAAATTAATTTTAGTCGTTGTTTTGTAAAGGAATTATTTTTTGTGAGTGGATGCGCACTATTTTTACGCACCAAATTAGTGCATATTTTCCATATTGGATCGACAAAAACGAACAATTGTTTGAACTCGTTTAGGCAAACTTTGATCTGTAATGACAAATTATCGGCTCGTTGAATGATAGCGTTAGCCAAGGAGGCGCTATATAATGCCGCTTTAGAAAAACGAGCTGGTCTCACAGTATGGCAAGCGCAGTACCTGCCCTAGCCGTCATAAAAATACACACTGTCAAAACATCAATACAGACGCATAGCGACTGTCGGAGCGCAAGATGAAAAACGAATACGAACGCATTCAAAAATGGTTAGCAGCACGCGGATTAGGTTCGCGTCGCGAGATTGAGCGCTGGATCAGCGAAGGTCGCCTGCGGATTAATGGCAAACCGGCTGAATTGGGGCAAAAAATTAATGGCCATGAGCGCCTGTCTCTCGATGGGCGACCGCTACGCGTATCACCAGAAAAAGACGCACCACGCCAAGTGCTGATGTATCACAAACCGGCCGGTGAAATCTGTACACGTAAAGATCCTGAAGGCCGACGTAGCGTGTTTCGATCGCTGCCAAAACTCCGCCAAGGCCGCTGGGTAAGCGTTGGACGTTTGGATTTAAACACCGCTGGGTTGTTGTTATTTACCAACGATGGACAATTAGCGCACAAACTCATGCATCCAAGCGCTGAAATTGAGCGCGAGTATTGGGTACGCGTGGCTGGGGAAGTCAACGAAGAAACGCTTACTGCCCTGCGTCAGGGGATGATGCTTGATGATGGCTTTGCCCGCTTTGATGATGTCTCACCACTGATGGCACCACACGATGATGATACCCAATATAACCGCTATTATTCGGTCACCTTACGCGAAGGCCGCAACCGCGAAGTGCGCCGATTATGGGAAGCCGTCGGCTGCCAAGTAAGCCGTTTAAAACGTACACGCTTTGGCACAGTTGAGCTCCCTAAAGAATTAGCAGCAGGCCGTTACCGCAACTTAAGCGCTGGCGAGCTCAACGCCCTGCTCAATGAATTAAAACCTAAAAAAACATCACGAGGTGAGGATGAGTGAGGTAAGAGAGACGCCTAATAAACCCAAATCAATGGGGATAAAGAAAAAAGGCGCCGATAAAATTCGCCAAATTGCGGTGAATGTTGAGCATGTTGGGCAAGAGCGTTTACGCAAGCCTAACTGGATTCGCGCGAAATTCCCTGGTGGCCCAGAAGTGACGCGCTTAAAAGGCATTATGCGTGAGCAAAAGCTCCATAGCGTATGCGAAGAGGCGTCTTGTCCAAATTTGGGCGAATGCTTTCGTCACGGCACAGCCTCATTTATGATTATGGGCGATATTTGTACGCGACGCTGCCCTTTTTGTGATGTCGGACACGGGCGCCCTAATCCCTTAGACAACAATGAGCCCAAGCATCTTGCCGAAACCGTGGCCGCGATGGGATTACATCATGTGGTAATCACCTCGGTTGATCGCGATGATTTACTCGATGGGGGTGCCGCGCATTTCGCCGCGTGTATTCGCGAAATTCGCGCCGCAGCGCCTAAAATGACCGTAGAGATCCTCACCCCAGATTTTCGTGGCCGGGTTGATAAGGCGATTGAGATTTTAGTCGATACCCCACCCGATGTGTTTAACCACAATATGGAAACAATTCCGCGCCTTTATGCAGAGGCACGACCTGGGGCAAATTATCAACAATCGCTAGAATTGTTGCGTGATTATAAGCAGGCCTGTGGTACAAAAGTGCTTTCAAAATCTGGGCTGATGGTGGGTCTCGGCGAAGAACCCGAAGAGATCCTTGAAGTGATGCGCGATTTACGCCGCTATGACGTCAATATGCTGACGATTGGCCAATATTTACAGCCAAGTGTGCATCATTTACCGGTCAAGCGCTATTATACGCCTGAAGAGTTTGAGATGTTTCAGCGTGAAGGAATGGTGATGGGCTTTAGCCATGTGGCCTCTGGTCCGATGGTGCGCTCATCGTATCATGCAGACATGTCAGCGAAGGCCGTACTGTAATGAATCGTTTTCAGCGCGATGAACTTTATGATCAGGCGCAAGACGTCGTTGATTTTCGCTTTGATGAGCGAGTTAGCGCGGTATTCCCTGATATGATTCATCGTTCTGTACCAGGCTATGCCACCCTTTTGCAACTGCTCGGTATTGTCGGGGCCAGCTTTGTGCCAGAAAAGGGATTAGCCTACGACTTGGGCTGTTCTCTAGGTGGCGCGAGTATTGCGCTAAGCCAACATTTGCCAGACAAAGCAACCATCCACGCAATTGATCTTTCGCCTTCGATGGCCTCACGCTTTCGCGCTTATGTTGAGGGCAATGAGTTAAACCATATTACTGTCAGCGAAGGTGATGTGACCAAGGTAGCACTTGAACCTTGTGAACTGGTCATTCTTAATTTGACGCTGCAATTTGTCGCGCCTGATGCGCGTGATGCGGTGCTAGCGCGGATTTATAGTGCTCTGCGTCCAGGTGGCGCTTTATTGATCAGCGAAAAGACTCGACCAGAAGCCGATACGATGCGCTGTTGGCATGAATCATTTAAACGCGCACAGGGGTATTCAGATCTCGCGATCGCGCAAAAACGTGAATCGCTAGAACACATCATGCAAACTGACGCCGCTGATGAAGTTGAAGCGCGCCTACAGCGTGCAGGTTTTTCTCATGTGGCGCGTTATATGCAGGCGCTGCAGTTTATCGCTTGGGTGGCAGTTAAATGAATCTTGCCCAAGCACAATGGCAAAACCTCCTCGCGTATAAAACTGCCTTGCAGCGCTTTGACGGACCACTTCAATACAAACTTGACCAGCTTTGGCAGCAACGCCATAGTCAGTTTGATGCATGGCTTGAAGCAGTAACCGCCATGCCAGATGGTGCCGGTGGGCACATCGACCTACGCAGCGCAGCGCCTCGCCTCGATAAAGCGCTAAGCAATCGTGAGCAAGCAGACTTAAATGCAGCATTACACACACTGATGCCGTGGCGTAAAGGACCTTTCGCGCCGTGTGGGATTGATTTAGATAGCGAGTGGCGCAGCGATTGGAAATTTGCACGCTTGCAAGAGGCTGGACTGGATTTTACCGACAAGCATATTCTTGATGTCGGCTGTGGCAATGGCTATTTTATGCTACGCATGCTGGGTGAAGGTACTTCGCTTTGCGTTGGCGTTGATCCTTCCTGGCATTATTTTGCACAATTTCTTGCCCTACAAAAGCTCTATCAGGCCACACGCATGGCGTACTTACCGCTGACGCTAGATGATGCTCTGCTCAATGAGTTCGACCTTACTCTATCGATGGGCGTGCTTTATCACCGTCGTGACCCGTTACAGCACCTATGGCAACTACGTGAGACCTTACGTAGCGGTGGGCAGATGGTGGTGGAAACGTTGGTTGTTGATGGCGACCAGAATACGGTGTTTATGCCTGATGATCGCTATGCGGGGATGAAGAATGTGTGGTTTTTACCGAGCGCAGAGGCGTTGTGTCATTGGCTGGAGCGCCTCAAGCTACGCATTGAGTATTGCAGCGAGGCCGTTCCGACCACAGCAGAAGAGCAACGCCGCACCCCTTGGATGGATCGCCACTCGCTCGATCAGTTTATGCGCGCAGATTATCGCGCTACCGTAGAAGGTCATCCACCACCCAAACGGGTGATCGTTGTCGCCAGCAAATAGCGTTTATAAGTAAGCTCGAGCCAGTTTAGTTAGCGACTCCAGCACTCGATCGACTGGGGGTCACGAACACCCTTGCCGTTAGCTGTTTTCGCATTTGATTGATTGAGGGTAAATGTACCGCAATCATCTTTAGCCTGAACACCGGTTGGCACAGCTTGTAGGGTATAAGTTGACGCATCTGGTCCGGCTGAAAAACTGATGTCATAGCGTTTTGTGCCACTAGCTGGTGAGCGATCAAGCCCCCATGTGGTGAGCATCGCATTATCAATATCTTCATCGGCTGCGGTTTTATTATAACGACGCGTCACAGTATAAGTTTGCTGCAGCTTTTGCGCCGCTTCCTGCAATACATTACGCGCATCAACCCGATGACTACGTAAGACATATTCTTGGTAGCTCGGGTAAGCAATCGCTGCGATGATGCCGATGATTGCCACGACAATCATCAGCTCGACCAAGGTAAAGCCTTTATTTGTTGTGTATCTTTGTTTAATCACTGATCACCTTTTTTCACTAACTACCACTCATTCTCATTAGATCTACTCTATATGCAAGCGCCCTTCATTACTCACCACCAGTTTAATAGCGGTTGTTTTTCCATCATTATAAGCGAAGCTCACAGTAGCGCCACCAAATCCACCATCAATGCGGCCGGTGGGTGCGAATATAATATGCGCTCTTGTCGAAGTATGGGTCGTACCATTAAATGTTATATCAATATTATTCGACATATCGGGTGGTGGTACATCGCGTAAAACGCGATCAGGTTTGCCACTTTGATATAAAACAATCCAACCTTGGTTATAGTTACCGCTATTGCTGCAACTCTCCCCGTCACTACTAGCACAAAAATGAATTTTTTCTTTTAAGCGCATCGCTTCAGCTTGCGCAAAATAAAAAGAGCTTTGCCATTCATTCAGCGCACTTTTTAGTTTAGAGCGCGCCACCATTTCACTAAAATTTGGCGCAGCTAAGGCAAGTAAAATACCCACAATGGCAATAGTCACCATCAACTCGACCAAGGTAAAACCTTTATGTTTATGGGATTTATTCATACACTTCACCTTAAGGGGTAAGGATATAGGTTGCTTGAGCCATGTGATTGGTCACATTATCCCCACTACCATCATCCACGCCAAAGCCAACTGCCGTCACGCGCAAGACCACGCTCTTTTTTGTTCGTGGATCAGCAACGTTTAGGTCTAATTCATCTGGCGCAAAACGCTCAATAATATAGCGTGGTGAGATCACAGCCGCACCTTCTGCTAGGGTTTGCTTAAGCTCGGTTACATACACGCTGTCTGCCAATTTATTAGCAGTAAAAGTATTGCCGCCGGCACGGAACTGATTACCCCAGTTAGCACATGTCCAGGCCGGCGAGGATGGATCTGGTGATAGACATGGCCCTGGATCACCTTCGACCACAAACCCAAGATCTATCGCCGCTGTGCTTTGCCAATAGGCCAAATTATCGGCCGCCACCGCATCAGCTTGATCGGCTTCACACGCAGCCTGTGACGCACCTGTTGGGCAAGGTGGTGGTGTAAATCCTGGGGTTTGCTGAGATAAAATAAAGCCTTCTGCGCTGCGCAATGCGACTTCGGCGCCTTCGACTGCCATACTGAGCTCTTGATCGATACCGGCTTTGCGCTCTTGTAGCTCACTACCTGTGAGCGTAAAACGCAGCAATAGCAAGATTAACAGCAAGAAAATAAGCGCACTAATTAACACAACACCGCGTTGCTTTGAATGGTTTGAAGAATGAGCAGATACCATTAACATTATCGCCTCCTCAACGTGTCACATTGAGTGAGTTAGGAATACTAAACACCCGAACCGCGCGGCGATACAAGCGATTATCGCCTGCAGCCATCGCCACATTATCTTCAAAAGTGTCATCATTTTTGCGCGCACAGGTTGGGCGTTGATTATTTTGTGCCTGACGTAGTGACGCCATTTGCGTCCCATCCGGTGGATCAGCCGCAACGATCAAGCACACCTCAACGCCGACTACTGCTGACCACAACAGCGGCACATTAGCTTTAGTTATTTCACCTGCTGGACGAATATCGGCGACATAGCGTCCACTCTCGCTACTAGACACCCCTTTATCGACCGGGATGGCGGCGGTTAGCAAATAACGAAACGTTAGTTCCTCAACGCCCTGGACAACCGGTTCTGTATTTCCACCGTTACCTGCACAACGAAAATTGCCATCGTTAAGCTCATACTGATTAACCACAAAACCATTTGCTGTATCAGGAATCGCCGATCCGGTACAATCCAACGCACCTTTATCACTGGCAATGCCCGTATTATCCAAAACCTCTTGTGTAGCACTTCGTAAACTCAAACCCGATTTACCACTCACACTCACCGCCTGGTAGGCAATACGAATCCCTTGACTGGTACTGCTCGCATCAGCACCTGAACAGCCTGCAGGAAATGCAACAGACGTAGGAAAAGCTGTATCACAGCCTTGCACCGGCATCATACGGCTATTACTGATATAGCCAATTGCTGAATATTGATTAGGATCCACTAACAAAGGAGCAGTAAAATCATCGGATTTACCATAGATTTTATCAATTCTTTGGTTAGCGTTACTTAAAAGCCCTGCGGCATAACGCGTACCGATTGGACTATTCACACCACCACTACCATTACCTGCGCTACCATCTTTGGTAGGCGCATCCATAATATCGACAAACCCAGCTTGACGAAAATCATTCGACAGACGACGAAACACTTGTCTTGCGGTCTCATCGAGTTGTGCGGTCACGCTTTGCTGTTTCGCCACATTATTGGCGGTAACATACACAGAAGTCAGCGCGAGCAAAATAACCAGCCCTAACGATAGCGCAACCATTAATTCGATTAGGGTAAAGCCTTGTTGTTTCACGTTATTCATCATGATGCCTATAGCGTCACCAACATACTTACGCTGCGAAAAGCCTCACCTGCTGAACCTTTATCACTTTCTGCGATATGTCGCCAAAAGACAGAGACGCGGTATTGATCACCAACTTTATCAATATAGCCCGCACCTTCAGGTAAGCTCGCTGCCACATCAGCCCCCCAATCATGCAGATCTCGTTCAGCAGCAGCTTTGGCTAACTGCTCGATGGTACAAGATGCAGAACAAGCGCTCGCTGCTGATGGTGGCGTCCAAGCCGTATTTTCCGGATCAGGGTTACTCCGCTCGCTCGCACTTGCTGGATAAAGATAGTCATCGTTATTCGCAGCCATGCGATTTGTGCGCATGCGATCGGTTATTTGCTCTATTTCTCCCAAAGCAATCGAGCGGTATTCCGCAGTCTGGTTATAACGTACACTGCTTTGCAGCATCGAAATCGCCATCGTCATCCCCAAACCGACCACTAGCAACGCAACCAACACTTCAAGTATCGTCATCCCCCACTCGCGCCGTGTATGCGAAGTCGAGCCAGCTTTAAGAGATACGTTGTGATGATTCATAGCGTTAACCTATCAGCAGTCGTCAGGACTATATTTAAAAAGTGATATCACGCAGATTTAGGCGATACAAGCCTCTAGATCTCATACCCGTAACACCCTCATCATGTTCACATTTCTTAACAGAAATATTCTGCGATCCCAAACCTGCCTGATCGCCAACCAATGCCCAGTATTCAGCGCTTGGCATACAGGTATTATCTGGTGCATCAACGGCAGTACTACTTAAGATCGCTCCTTCACCGCTGCCACCAGCATCTCCATTAGGAGTGGTCGCAAGCGCTTTCTCTGAGCTTCTACCAAAGAGGACAACGGCTGTGGACATCCCTTCTAACTGGAAGCCGGCTGCAGCTTCTTGCTCATCGCCTTCACCGCGTGTTTGGTTGGTGAAATAAGCACTTTTACCCATGGTTAACGCGCCACCTGTGCGCACATCAACCCCCATCAGCCAACTTTGACCACTACTTTTTGTGGTTGAAACACTTGTCGCATCACAACTGATTTCATTATTTGCACTATCATCGCCCTCTTGTTCAACGCTATAGCTGCGCGTGGTAAAGAATGCAGTGGTAGTGAGCACTTCAGGTTTAACAACAATCCGCTCACCCGTCCCTTCAGGTAGCTTCACGATCCAACCCTTATGATCATCAGCTACCTCATTTTTTGAGATGAAACGTAACTTTTTGCCGTTAACTGTGGTCTCGGTCAAGTTTTGTTCAAGGAGTTTATCTTGAGTAACTGCATTAGATGGTGCCGTGCTGAGATCATCAAACACGCCCATCAGCGCCTGTTGGTGTTTATTATGCAAATCAGCCTGGTAGATATCACTACCGGTACCAAAGATCACGATATAATTATCTTTATCTTGACGGAACACTGCAGGTGCTGCGGTAATCGGTTGACCACCGGCGCCTTGATAGATTTTCGACGCGCTCCATGTCGATGGCGCACCACGCAGGTCAAAGCGATACATATTACCGCCATAGTCCCCAGCATAAGCGACATCCACTACCCCATCAAAATCGACATCTACCAAAGTTGGCGAGGCTAATCCACCAATCCCACCAGTGGCTGAGATTTTTGTCACCTCTGTCCCTTTGGCATGACCATCAGATGCTGCACCAGAAGTCCCCATTTCCTGACCTAACACATCGTAGACATATAATGTAGGCAATGATTCAAGCGCAGGTGAAGGGCTGATGACGTTAGCTGGATTGATGTTATAGCCATTACCAAAGAAGGCATAAAGTCGCACGCCAGTCTCAACGTTAGGTTGACCGCCTGCAAACCATTGTGTCGCAACCTGGCCAATTTGCGGTGTACCAACCGTATAGCCAAGCTTGTTGGTCGACCCTTTTTGCGTTTCCCAAAGTGGCACATTGGCTAATAATTCAGAATCTGTGCTTGAATCAAGCCCTGTTGAAGAACCATCAACGCGATTATGCCCACCAATATTCAGCGCGTACACGCCGCGGCCACCTTGTCCCATCGCACCAACAACCAAGGTTTGTTGATTTTCGACAACTGTTCCGGCGCTATTTTTAACCAATGGCGTAGTGCGGTATACCATCCCACCATTGTTTAAGTATAGGTGTGGTTGATCCACAGAACGCCCATAGCCAGTCTCAGCAATTGCTTTGAGGCTTTTTGCAACCGTATCACCACCATCAGCAGCCTCACGTTGCATTGCCCCCGGGATATAATTACCCAATAAAGTATAAGGGCTGGTCTCATTACCATTAGCTTTGAAAAAATAGACCATGCCATCGTTAGCGGCGGTGACCACATAGCGCTCACGCCCACCATCGTTAGGCTTCATCATGGTGAGGATTGGCGCGCCCAGAACATCGCCCATCATCCGCGCAACATCAGCCGCGCTATCAGTACGTTTACGGTATTTTTGCACCGATCGGTTTTCAGGATTAGGTAACACGCTCGCAATGGCGTTTTCAATTTGTGCATCAGTTTTGTTCGGATCACGCAGTAACCAAGGCATAAGTCCTTGCTTAAATTCCGCTTGGCTTTTTAAGCCAAAGAAGCTTTCAGCACCCGAATCCTGATAATCACGCAACCATTTTGTTGTGCTGCCATTATTAATCATCACCCAGCGAGAATTTGGAAAAATTGGTGAACTCTGGCTACTGTTATCAATCGTACCGTCAGGATTGACTTTGTTAAACAGTAATTGCGATCCCCAAATGGTTGAATCCAGGGTTAGATACGCTGCCAGGTCAGTCACTGTTGAACCGCTGGTTGTCGGTGTGGAAATCGACACACTATCTCCACCCACATAGGCTGAGGATGTTTCTACTTGTGATAACGCCGAGCGCAAACTGTTATACAACCCATCTTCGCTATTAGCAACAAAATAGCCATTTGGATAAGTACTAGTAGGAACATCATCGGGCAAAACGGGGTTAGGCTGCGCACCATGCTTGAGATAACGCGTCCCATAAGCACTCACACCATCACCAAACCCAATCGTAAAGGTTTGTACGGTTTGTTTTTTACTGTCTTCATATCCTGGATCATCAGGATCACCATAAGGTTCATTCCAACCTTTTCCTTCAACATCCGTGCCGCTTGACCTAATATCTAAACGGGCAGCCGTATAGCTATAATAACTTAACCCTGCTCCAGATCTGGCACCAATACTATTCACATAGGCGGATCGTTCATTTGTATCTGGAAAGTCTTTTCCTGAAACATTAAACCAAGGAAAAACATATTTTTTCGGAAAAGGGTGACTGGCTGGTAAATCATCAAAATAACTTTTATAGCCTGTTAGATAATTAGCTATAGGTTTATACCCCCTGCTAGAACTCTCGCTCGCATTAGAGTCACCATCAGAAACCACAATTACGTAACTTTTTTGACAACGGTACTGCAAAGCATCCATCGTTTTGATCAAACCTCGAACATAGCCTGTTGTACCTGGCGTTCCACCATCAGCGGTTATTCGATCAATATTATTTAGTGCCTTGGCTGCATTTCCGAAACTACTATCCCAAGACCAATATTTAGATCCCCAATATCTATAATCAATATTAATAGGAAACACCGCCCAATTAATTTTATCGCCAAAGCCTTCTACAGGATTACCGCTACTATCAACCCCACCATCAATCAATTTAGTTAGCGTATCTTTCAATACAGTAATACGATCTTTCCATGATCCAGGCACACCATAGCCCATACTCCCCGAATCATCGAGCACTAGCATGACATTCGGCTTAGGGCGGTTACCGGTAACTGTGGTCGTGGTTTCTTGTAAATGCAGTGGTACCGAGGCAAACGGTGAACGTGGCAACTCTACACCTGCGTTCTTTGGCTCATCGGCAGCGCTCGCTATGGTACTTAGCGAACAGGCAAGCGCGATAGATAACGCTAATGCGCTGTGTTTGAACACATAATAATTATTTTGACCACTCATAAAACACCTCGGGTGCTATCGATAGACTACCATCTTTTCGTAAAGCAAATAATATGCCGCTTTAAAAATTAGCATGGATAACAAGATAAACAACTGCCTAAAAAAAATGAACAAAAGTTAGCATCATAACTACAGTATTTATCAATCAATACATTGATTCTTTATCATTATAGCAGTATCGAGCCATTACGCAGCACGAAGCGCGTAAAATTCACGTACGAACATATCAAGCGTATCGTGCTCAATCGCCTCACGTAGCCCATGAATCAAGCGCAGATAATAGCGTAGATTATGGATGGTATTGAGGCGCGAACCGAGCATTTCATTACATTTATCCAAATGATGTAAATAAGCGCGCGAATAATGTTGACAAGTATAGCAATCACACCCCTCTTCAATCGGTGTTGTGTCCTGCTTATAACGCGCATTGCGAATTTTCAGCGTGCCGTATTGGGTAAATAAATAACCGTTGCGTGCATTGCGCGAAGGCATCACACAATCAAACATATCCACCCCGCGCAACACCGCCTCAACAATATCTTCAGGGCGTCCAACCCCCATTAAATAGCGTGGTTTATCTGCCGGCATCAGGGGTAAAGTGTATGCTAAAGTATCATTGCGCTCTTCTGCGGGTTCACCGACTGCGAGCCCACCCACCGCATAACCCGGCAAATCAAGATCAGCGAGTGCTTGTGCTGATTCACGGCGCAGATCTTCATATACGCCTCCTTGCACAATCCCAAACAAACTGTTTGGACTATCACCATGCGCTGCCACACAACGCTTCGCCCAGCGCAACGACAGACGCATGGAATCAGCAGCTTGCTCATGGGTTGCCGGATACGGCGTGCACTCATCAAATTGCATGACAATATTGCTGTTGAGATCACGCTGCACCTGCATCGAGCGCTCTGGCGTGAGGAATACATCGCTACCGTCAATCGGTGAACGAAAGCGCACGCCTTCTTCGCTGATTTTGCGAATTTTCGCCAAACTAAACACTTGAAAGCCGCCAGAATCGGTCAGAATAGGCTTATCCCAGTGCATAAATTGATGCAGTCCACCATGTGCTTTAACAATATCCTCACCCGGACGCAGCATTAAATGAAAGGTATTGCCGAGGATGATTTCAGCGCCCAACGTATTAAGCTCTTCTGGAGACAAGCCTTTGACCGTACCAAGGGTGCCGACCGGCATAAAAATGGGCGTCTGCACGGTCATGCCGTTATTAAATGTGATCGTGCCACGACGTGCTTCGCCGCTTTTTTTAAGTAATGTATAGTGCATAAAAGATGGTGGATGGTTGATAAAAACTGCTTAAAAACTTGTGCGCATTAAAAAAGGGAAGGCCAGACCTTCCCTTTAAACACATTTGGAAGATCTTATTATTGGCTAATGCCTAAAGCTTCCAATGTTTCCATGGTAACGCCGCCAACGCCTAGACCATTATCACGCTGATATTGCTCTAAAGCACGTGTGGTTGATGGCCCTAACGCGCCGTCGATCCCACCAGCGTTATAACCTGCTTCATTGAGCGCTTTTTGCACTTCTTCAATGGTTGACTGGTTAACCGAATTCTCACACAAAACGCTTTCCCAACGCATTTGCGCGTCAGCGATTTTATCGTATACCGTCACTTCCGCGTATTCTGCAGGGATTTCACGGCGCACTTCTTCCGCCTCTTTAACCAACTGCTTCACACGTACTGTTTCGTATTCTGCTTCGAACGGAACTTTTTTAACTTCCGCTGGCTGGTCGATAACTTGTGTTTCAATCGTCACAAACTGGCTTTCAACCGGGGTTTCTTTAACTTGTACCGCTTCTTGAACCACTTTCTTAGTGATTGTAGTGTTTGCCTGTGGGACTTCGGCCAAACGCATAACCTCACTCACCGAAGCAAATTCTCTATTAGACCCTTCAGAAAACGCCGACATATACGCAGGCTTAGACACAATTTCTTCGTTGATTTCCGCAAACTGTGGCTCAATCACTTCTTTTTCTACCGTTTTTGGCTCAACTTCGATTTCTTCTTCAACCGTTTTATACGTCGCAGGGATGATTTCTAAACGCTCACCCGCTGGCTTAACCATCACTTCTTTTTCGACCCATTCGTATTCTGCTGGCACAATTTCGATGGTCTCTGAGGCTTCTTTCACTATGACTTGTTCCACTTTGGGCTCAAATTTAGCCGGAACAATAATCAACGCCTGACATTCGCCCGCTTTTGCTTGAGGCACAGTCAGAGAGGTACCAACGCTCGCTGTTCCGCTAGCTTCTTGTGCTTGAACCAACCCTGTTAATGAAGCGGCAATGACAACCGCCAAGGAACTACGTTTCATCATGTATGATTTCTCCAGATACAACAGAATGACAAATAAAACTAACTGTGTACTTTACCGTAAAAAAGCACGGCGCACAAAGTCTTTAGCGAATAACCATCACAGATTTATCGCTGTAGCGTGAGACTCGTGCCGCATTAGGGCCTAAGCCTTTAGCGCCTGGTTTTGATGCGCTTAAGATCACCAATTCACTGCCTTGCTCAGTGGCTAAGCGGTTGATTTCTTCATAGATGCTGCCGTGCGCCACCATATGCTGCACTTTCACACCTTGTGGAAAATGCTTTTTGCTAAAGGCGTGCAACTCCTCCTGACCTTTTTTGATCAGCTGGGTGTCGTAGTCTTTCGGCAAGAAAGAAGAGACAAACCCAGCGCCTAACGGCGGAATCACATGAACCAATTGATAAACCGTATCATTATTACCTACAGCCAAGGCGTGATTAATAATCCGCACCGCCTGTTCTTCATGATTAAGATCGATCGCGACCATAATTTTTGCAAACATTTTTTCTCCTTCGTATTAACGAGTATTCGATACTGTTAAGTGGCAAACATGGCGTTCCAACGAAGGGAGTCTCAACAACTCACCGAAGCGGAATAACAAAGCATGCTACGCACAGCTTTTACTCACTCACACCTTTTCCTGACGACGCAGGCGCCCTTTCTGCAACCACGCCAAAGCCATCAGAAGCAAGATGCCCGGAATATACATCCATTCTTTTGCCAAGTTCCCTTTAACAGGCAACGTAGCACCAAGTAGATTCTGATCCCATTCAAGCCCAACATCAGCTGCTGGCGAATCAAAAATCACATTATCGATAAGCAGTGTATTGTTATACGTATCACCATCAAATTCAATACGCTGCGGATCTTGTGACAACACAAAACCGAGTTTTTCTAACCGCTCTTTACCCGTTGCGCCTTCGGGCACATCCAGCTTGGCGTAGAAGGTGATTTTCTTACCGTAGGCATTAATCCCTTTCACATGCAGCATCAAATCATCTCCCACTGGCGCTTTTGCAAGCTCTTCAACCAACCGAGGCGGAGAGACTTCTTGTGTGCTCGGTGAAACATAATCCATAAAGAAGCCCGGACGGAACAACACAAAGGTTGCCAACAATAACAGCGCCGTTTCCCAGATTTTATTCTTCGCAAAATACCAGCCCATCGTTGCCGCGGTAAAGGCGAGCATCGCGATTGTCGACACCACAAATATGAGCAGTCCGTGGAAGAAATCCACCCCAAGCAATAGTAAATCGGTGTTAAAAATAAACAGGAATGGTAATAGCGCAGTACGCAAGCTGTAAAAGAACGCAACCAAACCGGTTTTTATCGGGTCACCACCCGACACTGCAGCAGCAGCAAACGAAGCCAGCCCAACTGGAGGTGTCACATCCGCCATAATTCCGAAGTAGAACACAAACAAATGCACCGCAATCAGTGGGACAACCAAACCATTTTGTCGGCCAACTTCAACAATCACCACAGCCATCAGCGACGACACAACAATATAGTTCGCTGTCGTTGGCAGCCCCATACCCAAAATCAAACTGAATACGGCTACCATCGCCAGCATGATCAACAAGTTGCCGCCAGAAATGGTTTCGATGATGTTCGATAATTGCACACCAAAACCGGTGAGCGCGACCACCCCTACGATGATCCCGGCTGTTGCGGTTGCAATGCCGATCCCGATCATATTACGCGCACCCATCTCCAGGCCTTGCTTAAGATCGCACAAACCCAACTTAAAGTTACTTACGTATTCGCCCGCACCGCGGAAGAAACTGAGCAACAAACGTTGTGTCAGCTGGATAAAGATCAGCGCCATCGTACCCCAGAAGGCTGACAGCCCTGGCGAGAATCGCTCCACCATCAAACACCAAATCAGCACAACCACTGGCAATAAGAAATGCAGCCCAGCGTTAACTGTTGGTTTCACTGAAGGCAACTTAACGATCGCCTCGTTAGGATCGTCCATTTGCAAATCTGGGAATTGCGCCACGCGCCAAATGAGCGCTAAATACACGACAGCCAAAAAACCACAAACAATTAAAAAGGCCTGGTTAGGCGCGGCAGTTTTGATCCACCCAAGGCCATATTTCACCGCAAAATAAATCAAGCAAATGGCGATAAATGTGCCAAGCGCACGCAGCAGCGAAATTAAAATAGGATTCGCTGGATCAGTGCGTGGTAGCCCATCTAAATTCTGTTTACACGCCTCTAAGTGCACGATGTACACCAGTGCGATATATGAAATCACCGCTGGCAAAAAGGCATGGGTAATTAGCTGGTTATACGGCATAGACACGTATTCGATCATCAAGAACGCTGCAGCACCCATAACCGGCGGCATAATTTGCCCGTTTACTGATGAAGCGACTTCCACAGCCCCGGCTTTTTCAGAACTAAAGCCCACCCGTTTCATCATCGGGATGGTGAAAGTACCAGTTGTCACCACGTTAGCAATCGATGAACCCGAAATAAGCCCGGTCAAACCAGAAGCGACCACCGCTGCTTTAGCGGGACCACCACGGAAATGCCCTAAATAGGCGAACGCTGTTTTGATAAAATAATTACCCGCGCCAGCTTTATCGAGCAAGGCACCAAATAATACAAACAAGAACACGTACTTCGTCGAGACCCCTAAGGCAACCCCAAAGACCCCTTCGGTGGTGATCCATTGCTGGTTGATGATTTGGTTGAGTGAACCACTACGGTGTGAGACCATCCACGAAATGGGGAAAAACTGCCCGACATAGTTATAAATTAAAAAGACCGAGGCAATAATCACCAAGGGCAGACCTAAGCTGCGTCGGGTCGCTTCGAGCAACAATAAAATACCCATACAGCCAACGATAATGTCTTGCATATTCGGCGCACCCACACGCTGAACAATCCCATCGTAGAAAAACAGGTAATAAGAGGCTAAAAAAGCACCAACAACGCCAAAAATCCAATCCTGTACAGGAACATGATGCTTCGGTGAGTTCTTACGCGCTGGATAGGATAAAAACGCCAAAAATAGCGCAAAGGCTAAATGAATCGAGCGCGCACGCGTATCATCAACCACCACATTCAGCTGCTTCAAGCCAAGATCATTCAGCCAACCTTGAAACGCAAAAGGCAGTGGCGAGGCATAATAAATTTGGAATAAAGACCAAATAATCGCTGTCCAAACGATGATTTGTTTCGTAATACCTGAAGGTGCACGTCCGCCAGTATCGCTAGAAGCAACCATATCCTCCAGATCGATTGCTGATGCATTTGTAGATTGTTGTTCTGCCATCTTTGCTCCCAGGTAAATTGTTGTGCTGCTTGCGCAAAGGCTCGTGCAAAAAGCCCTTGCGTAAGCAGCCGAGGCGCAAAGCCCCGACTACTGGTGTCAGCAGATGTTTATTCGATCCAACCTTGTTCGCGATAATAACGCTCTGCACCCGCGTGTAATGGGGCAGTCAAGGCATTAGTGATCATGTCTTCTTGCTTCAGATTCTCAAATGCTGGGTGTAAGCTCTTGAAGCGATCGAAGTTGTCAAAGACAGTCTTGGTGATTTCATAGACCGTATCTTCATCAACATCGCTAGAGGTGACTAAGGTCGCATACACACCAAAGGTTTCGGTGTCATCTGGTGTACCATCGTACATCCCACCAGGGATGGTGACTTTAGCAAAATAGGAGTTCTCATCAACCAATTTGTCTACCGCTTCACCGGTCACATTCACTAAGTGTGATTCACAAGAAGCAGCCGCTTCTTTAATCGCTCCAGATGGGTGACCAACGGTGTAAGAGATCGCATCAAGGTTGTTATCACACAATGCTGATGCCATTTCTGCTGGTTTTAACTCAGAAGCCACAGCAAATGGGGCTTCGCCCCAACCTTCAGCTTCAAGCAATACTTCCATAGTAGTACGCGTACCAGAGCCTGGGTTACCGATATTGACACGCTTGCCTTTCAGGTCAGCAAAATCATTTATCCCAGCATCGGTACGAGCAACGACGGTGAATGGTTCAGGGTGTACAGAGAAAATTGAACGCAGGTTCTCGTTTTTCTTGCCATCGAACTCACCTTCGCCTTTGTAGGCGCGGTATTGTGAGTCTGATTGCACGATACCCATTTGACGCTCACCAGCTGCCAATGCATTCAGGTTATCCACAGAACCACCAGTTGATGGCGCATTACATTTGACGCCCGTTTCAGCGGTATTGCGGTTAACCAACTTACAAACAGACTGACCCACGACATAATACACACCAGTTTGTCCACCAGTACCGATCGTCACAATCTGTCCTTCTGCTAGCGCGCCATAGCTCACTGCCATAGCTGAAGCTAACATACTTGCTTTGAATAATTGACGCATAAAGTTCTCCTTTTAAGCTTTACTCACGATGACCAATGAACTATTCACAGTCAACGGCTTTTGTTTTACCATTATTCATTAACGTAAAGCAAGTATTATTCACACAACAAACACAATAATGTCTATTTCTTATGTCGGGCGTTTTGCGCCAACGCCCAGTGGACCACTACATTTTGGCTCATTAGTTGCGGCCGTTGCGAGCTATTTAGACGCACGTGCCCATCATGGCACTTGGCTACTGCGTATTGAAGATGTCGATCGCAGTCGCTCAAAACAGCAATATCAGGACGCTATCTTACGGGGCTTAGCCACTTATGGCTTGAACTGTGATGGGGAAATACGCGTGCAAAGTGAGCATTTAGCGCATTATCACGATCTGTTACACACCCTCAAAGACGAACTCTACACCTGTACTTGTAGCCGTAAGGATTGGCATCCTCATGCTCGCCCTGGTGATTTAGGGCCCATCTACCCCGGTTTTTGTCGCAAAAACACGGTTGATTTCGAGCATAACGACGCAGCCATTCGCCTGTATTTGCCCAATAAAACCATTCACTTTACCGATCGTTGGTTAGGCGAATTATTCTTTGATTGTGCACATATTGGCGATCCGATCGTGAAACGTCGTGATGGCGATATCGCTTATGCGCTAGCAGTCACTGCCGATGATGCAATCCAAGGGATCACCCATGTGGTACGTGGCCAAGACCTTACCGCAGCAACCGCGATTCAGTATCACCTGCAAAATCTACTCAACTACCCTCATCCACAGTATTTACACCACCCATTGGTGCTCGATCATACGCAGCGCAAATTAAGTAAACAAAACCATGCACAAGCGATTGATCTTAACGATCCTTTACCAGCCCTGCGTGAAGCGTTAGCATTCTTGGGTTATCGAGTGAATCATCACGATAGCGCTAAAGACTTATTGTCGGCCGCCACTGATTGGTGGTTAATAGAGATAAAAAATCGGGCCAGAACCATCTGACCCGATCTTCTTAAGCGACACCCCGTTTAATTTCAGAGTGTCTCGTTGAAGTTAGCGCAGCTTACGCGACCTCTTTAGGTTGTGTCATTGAGCTGACGACGAATACCGCAAGAGCTGCCAAGACAAACGCTGGAAGCAGTTCGTAAAGATCGAACATATTCATCCAGCCACCGCTTAAGTAGTTCCAACCAACGGTGACAAACGCACCAACCAACACCCCGGCGATGCCGCCTTGATAGGTCGCTTTTGGCCAAGTGAGTGACACGAGCATGACCGCACCAATCGATGAACCCAGGCCAGCCCATGCATAAGATACGATATCAAGTACTTTGCTGTTCTCATCCCAAGCGAGGAATAGTGCGGCTAGTGCGACAACAACTACTGTTAAACGGCCTAATTGCAGTGATTGTTTTTCGCTGATCTTGTCACGAACCAAGTCACTGGTCAGCGCCGAACTGGCAACGAGTAACTGACTATCAGCCGTTGACATGATTGCTGCCATGATCGCTGCGAGTAACAAGCCACCCACCAATGGATGAGTCAGCCCTTGCACCATCAAGATAAAGACATATTCAGCATCGGCAATTTGATGGTCTTGGAAATACACTACACCGATAAAACCTACCAGTAACGCCATACTCATCGCAATGAATGACCAACCCGTGGCAATCCAGCGTGCTTTTTTCACTTCGGTTACCGAGTTAATCCCCATCATACGCACCAAGATGTGTGGCTGACCGAAATAACCCAGACCCCATGCCATCAACGAGACGATGGTGAGGATAGAAATCGCTTTGCCGGCTGTTTCAACATTGATATTCAAACTGCCTTCGACCACTTTATTAACCGGCCCGTGGAAAAATCCAAGTTGATGTGGGCTCAGTTCTTTTAGGGTCGCAAACGTTTCATCCCAGCCGCCCATGAATTGAATAGCGACGACCGGAATAAAGATCAACGCGGCGATCATCAGCATCCCCTGAATCACGTCTGTCCAGCTTACCGCCAAATAACCACCCAGGAAGGTATAACTCAGCACAACCAGCGCGCCGACTGTGATCGCGATGTGATAATCCAAACCAAACAGTACTTCAAAGAGCTTACCGCCAGCAACAAAACCACTCGCGGTATAAAACGCGAAGAAGAATAGAATGGCGAGAGATAAGACCACACGTAGAAAGTTGGTTGGGTCTTTGAGTTTGCGCTCTAAGAAGGTTGGTACGGTGACCGCATCATCAAGATCAAAACTTTCCTGACGCAATTTGGGCGCGACAAACGTCCAGTTGGCGAATGTCCCGAGCAATAAGCCCAAGGCAATCCAGAATGCGCCCATACCACCAGTCATCGCAAAAGCAGGCAGCCCCATCAATAACCAACCACTAAAGTCGGAAGCGACCGAACTAATGGCTGAAGGGATCGGGCCGAGCGTACGCCCACCTAAAACGAAATCAGAAATACTGTCCGTTCGGAAATAGAAGTGAAGCCCGATCGCGAACATCACAATCATATAGAGCCCGAAGGCAGAATATTGCATAATCATATTATCTTCCTTTTGCGTTCTTAATAAGCCGAAGAGGCCTCAGGATCATTTAAATTGTGGCGTTCTGTGCCTTTGAGCGGCGGATTGAACACACTGACTAAAACCATATCTTCATCCACTGAGGCGCGAAGATAGTGTTTATCATGCTGATCCAAAACATAGATATCGCCCACTTTAATCGGATAGACCTGGCCTTGCATGTCTTCAACTTCCCCACTGCCCGCAATGCAATAGCACGCCTCGAGGTGGTTCTTATATTCCAACAAAGATTCAGACCCTTTGTGTACCACAGTATGACAAACGGTATAACCCATACCATCGCGCTCAGTCAGTAAACGGTGACTGGTGCCATTGCCCCAATCAACATAACAATCGCTTTCTTCAACCTCACGCAAACTGCGCACAAACATAAGTACTCCTTAAAATAAGCTATCCTTAATCATAACAAATTTCGTCCTGAATGAAAACTAAGTAAGAAATGAGCAATAAAAAAGCAACCATTTCTGATTGCTTTTTTATAGTCAAACTTAAGCAGCTTTCGCTTGATCTTCAAGCGCTAATGATACGCCAACCAAGGTTGCGCGTAGCATCGCTGTCACTGTATCAGAGCTGTAAGCAATACCCGTATACAAAGCACCATTGATAATCAGCTGCACATACGCCACCGCTTGTGAATCGGTTGACTGGGTCATCGCGTGTTCGGCATAGTTGGTGACACTGATCTCCAGCCCAGTTTCTTTTTGCAAGCCATCAATAAACGAGCTCAGCACCCCACTGCCACTACCGCCAATCTCAATCCGTCGCCCTTCTTGAGTCAGCACAGCATTCATACTGTCTTGTTTTGCCTGCCGGCGAATACTGTAATCGGCTAACTGCAGATCGCCATCAGGTAAATATTGCGCCTCAAATAAGGCGATAATGTCTTGTGAAGACAGTTCTTTTTGGGTGCGCTCTGATTCTTTTTGCACTTTTTGCGCGAAATCAACTTGCAACCAACGCGGCAAGTTGAGCCCATGATCACGCGCCAAGATATACGCCACCCCGCCTTTACCGGATTGGCTATTAATCCGCACCACGTCTTGATAGCTGCGACCGATATCCAGCGGATCAATCGGCAAATAAGCAACCTCCCACTGCACCGCTTCACCACGATCCAGCGATTTCTTAATCGCATCCTGATGGCTGCCGGAAAAGGCGGTGAAGACCAGCTCACCAATATACGGATGGCGTGGGTGCACCGGTAAATTGTTGCACTCACTCACCACATGAACGATTTCATTCATCTTGGCAAAATCTAACTCTGGGTCAATCCCGGTGCTATAGAGGTTCATCGCCATCACCATGATATCCATATTCCCGGTGCGCTCACCATTACCGAGCAAGGTACCTTCCACTCGATCAGCACCAGCGAGCACTGCCAGCTCAGAAGCCGCCACTGCGCAACCACGATCGTTATGGGTATGGACGCTCACCACCACATGCTCACGACAGCCTAGATGGGTACAGAAATACTCTACTTGATCGGCAAAGATGTTCGGCATCGACGATTCTACCGTAGCTGGTAAGTTAATAATCACCTGCTGGCCGTCTTGTGGTCGCCAAACCTCACATACCGTATCGACTACCGCTACCGCGTACTCGGGCTCGGTTTGCGAGAAACTCTCCGGCGAATATTGGAACACCCATTCACTATCAGGATGCTTAGCCGCATGGTCTTTAACCATCTGCGCGCCATTAATCGCGATCTCAGTGATTTCTTCTTGCGATTTAGCAAACACCTTCTCGCGCTGTACCTTAGACGTCGAGTTATAAACATGCACAATCGCGCGCCGCACACCTTTAAGCGCTTCAAAAGTACGTTCGATTAAATGTTCACGCGCTTGTACCAGAACTTGGATCGTTACATCATCAGGAATATGGCCTTCTTCGATGAGCAGGCGGGTGAAGTCGAATTCAATCTGTGAGGCGGAAGGAAAACCGATTTCAATTTCCTTAAACCCACAATCGACCAACAACTCAAAAAAGCGTAATTTCTGCTTAATCGTCATCGGATCAATCAACGCCTGATTCCCATCACGCAGATCGACACTTGCCCAAACCGGCGCTTTACTCATCACTCGATTTGGCCACTGCCGATTAGGTAACTCGGGAGCAAAGGCAAAGGTAGGATATTTATTATGAGTAAACTGCGACATGATGCTTCTCCTAAAATCAATGATCACATTATAAACCAAGAAAAACCGACATTCTCACTAAATTTCCTGTATAAATGGGTTTTATAAAGTGATAAACCCCGATTTAAGGTAAAATATGAGTGAAAATCACCAACAACTCGATAACACCGACCGTCATATATTGCGCATCCTCGCCCATGATGGACGTATCAATAACCTCGCGCTTGCCGAGGCGGTTAACCTATCACCAACGCCCTGTGCGCGACGGGTTAAGCGTTTAGAAAACTTAGGCATCATTCAAGGTTATCGTGCAGAACTCGACCCAGAAGCACTGGGTTATCATTTGAGCATTTTTATCGCAGTCACCATGGATGCGCACACGCCTGAGCGCTTTGAGCATTTTGAGGCAGCGGTTAAGGATTTTCCCGAAGTGATCAGCATGAGCATTGTCACCGGACGGGTCGAGGATTTTTTATTACATGTAGTGGTAAAAGATATGGCTTCTTATGAAGCGTTTTTACTCGGCAAGCTCAATCGCCTGCCCGGGGTACATAACGTACACTCAAGTTTTGAACTGCGCTCAGTTTTTAACCGTAGCCCACAACCCTAACCTGTATATGATCAAAAAAATGGCACGAAAGCGCTCTGTCTTTCGTGCCATTGTTATCTATCAGCTGCGCTGATTATTTTTTCTTCGGATTCACTTTATGAATCGCTCCGCCACTGATGGCAAGCGCTGCTTCATGAATCGATTCTGACAGCGTTGGATGGGCATGAATAATACGCGCCACATCTTCACTGGCCGCATAAAACTCCATCGCGACAATCAGCTCATGAATCATCTCTGAGGCATTAGGGCCGATAATATGCGCGCCTAAGATCTCGTCACTTTCAGCATCAGCAAGGATTTTCACAAACCCTCCTGCGGCATTCATCGCCTTCGCGCGTCCATTAGCGGCGAATGGAAAATCACCTTTCACATAATCAACGCTAGCTTCTTTAAGCTGTTCTTCGCTCTGACCAACCCATGCCATTTCCGGATGGGTGTAGATCACCGAAGGAATGACGTCATAGCGCACGTGTCCAGCTTGTCCAGCCAGGATTTCCGCCGCCATCACGCCTTCTTCGCTGGCTTTATGGGCAAGCATTGGTCCACGAACACAATCACCGATCGCAAAAACGCCTTGTTCCGCGGTTTGGCAATGCTCATCGACTTCAATAAAGCCACGATCGCCAATCACCACTTTAGTGTTCTCACCAAGCACGTCCTGGGTATTCGGCTTACGGCCAACCGCAACCAACAACTTATCAAAGTGTGCGCTTTGCTCGCCATTTTTGTCTTCATAGCTGACAACCACTTCGCCATCTTTGACTTCAGCGTTAGTCACTTTCGCGCCAAGCTTGATGTCCAGGCCTTGTTTTTTGAAGGTACGTTGCGCTTCTTTCGCCAATTGCTTATCAGCAAAAGGCAGGAAATCCGGCATTGCTTCAAGCACGGTCACTTCCGAACCCACCGCTTGCCACACACTACCCATTTCCAAGCCGATCACGCCAGCACCAATCACACCTAAACGCTTAGGTACTTCAGCAAAATCGAGTGCACCGGTTGAGCTGACAATATGCTCACCGTCCATTTTTGCCACTGGAATATCAATCGGCAGTGAACCAAAAGCGAGGATCACACCTTTAGTGGCTTTATATTCACTCACTTTGTCATCGTGCGCGGTCACTTCGACCACTTTATCGCCCAGGTAACGACCACGACCTTTAATCCACTCGATACCGTTGGCCTGGAAAAGCTGTGCGATACCGCCAGTTAACTGATCAACAATTTCGTTTTTGCGTGAAATCATTTTTGCGATATCAATCGATACGTTCTCTGCGCTAATCCCGTGGGTGGCGAGTTCGTGTTGGCTTTTATGGAACAGTTCACTAGACTCTAAAAGCGCTTTTGATGGGATACAGCCAACGTTCAAGCACGTGCCGCCCAAGCGGTCTTTGCCCGCATCGTCTTGCCACATTTCCACACAAGCGGTTTTAAAACCCAGTTGAGCGGCGCGAATAGCCGCCACATAGCCGCCAGGACCACCGCCGACGACGATTACATCATATTGTTGACTCATAAATATTCCTCGAATTTAGAAAGTAAGCGGGGCTTTGCCGCCCCGATATATTCGATATAGTTCAAAAGACAGGCACAACGCAGCGTGCCTATTATCGGAGCAACGGAAGGATGTTTCACAACACCCTTCCTTAAACGACCTTAAATATTAAGCAGCATGCGTGCAGGATCTTCGAGCGCGTTTTTAATCGCGACTAAGAAGCTCACCGCTTCACGACCATCGATAATCCGGTGATCGTAAGAAAGCGCCAAATACATCATCGGACGGATCACAATCTCGCCATTTTCAACCACAGCGCGTTCTACGATGTTGTGCATCCCTAAAATCGCACTCTGTGGTGGGTTAAGAATTGGTGTAGAGAGCATCGAGCCAAACGTACCGCCGTTGGTGATCGAGAACGTACCGCCGGTCATTTCTTCTAAACTGAGTTTGCCACTCTTGGTTTTCTCAGCAAATTCTTTAATGCCCAACTCAATATCAGCAAACCCGAGCAATTCGCTGTTGCGCAGAATCGGCACAACCAAGCCACGTGGGCCAGATACCGCAATCCCGATATCGCAGTAGTTATGATAGATAATATCGTCACCATCAATCGAAGCATTAACTGCTGGGAACTGCTTAAGTGCATCGACTGCTGCTTTAACAAAGAACGACATAAAGCCAAGCTTGATGTCATTTTTCTTCACAAACTGGTCTTGGTACTTCTTACGCAAATCCATAATTGGCTTCATATTGACTTCGTTAAACGTCGTCAACATCGCGGTGCTTTGTTGGGCATCCATCAAACGCTCAGCGATACGCTTACGCATCCGCGTCATCGGCACACGCTCTTCATGACGTACACCGCCACCAGAGAGATGCTGCTTCATATCGCCTTTAGTCACACGACCACCACGTCCTGAACCAGAAACATCTTTGGTATCTACATTATTTTCGGCGCCCATTTTACGTGCTGCCGGGCTGGCATTTTTATCCACATCAGCTGGTTTTTTAGACGCTGTTTTTTGCGCATCTTGTGCTTTGGCAGCGCTTTCTGATGAATCAGCTGCTTTCTCACTAGCGCTTTCATCACCCGCTGGTTTCTCACCTGCTTCGATCATCGCCACCACATCACCGCTGGTGACAGTCGCGCCGTCTTCTTCAGTGATTTCTTTTAACACGCCAGCAACAGGGGCTGGCATTTCCAGCACGACTTTATCAGTCTCCAGATCAACTAAGTTTTCACCTTCTTCAACAAAATCGCCAACTTGTTTGTGCCAGTTAACCAACGTCGCATCAGCGACCGATTCGGGTAATTCTGGAACTTTTACTTCTGTACTCATGGGATACCTCTATCTATAAATTACTGAGCAATATTCAATGCTTGTTCAACCAGCGCAGCTTGCTCGGCAGCGTGTACTTTCGCGTAGCCGGCGGCGGTGGATGCCGATTCTTCACGGCCAATATAATACGCTTGCTTACCTTCAGGCAGCGCGTCGTTAAGCGATTCGCTAATTTGCAGCCAAGCCCCTTGATTGCGCGGTTCTTCCTGCGCCCAAACAAAGTCTTGAGCGTTCTTATAGGTTGCAAATAAGGCGCTAAGCGCTTTACCTGGGAATGGGTAGAGCTGTTCAACGCGAATTAGAGCAATATCATCGATGTTTTCATCACGACGCTTTTGCAATAAGTCGTAATAAACCTTACCCGAACACAGCACCACACGCTTGACCTTGTCTTTCGCGAGATCATCAATTTCGTCAATCACTTCATGGAACTGACCTTCGGCAAGATCTTGCATGGTACTCACCGCCAGCTTATGACGCAGCAACGATTTTGGCGACATCACAATCAGCGGCTTACGGAAGGTACGCAACACTTGGCGACGCAACATATGATAAACCTGGGCTGGGGTTGAAGGGACACACACTTGCATATTGTCTTTCGCACACAGCTGCAGATAACGCTCTAAGCGCGCTGATGAGTGCTCTGGGCCTTGGCCTTCATAGCCATGCGGTAAGAGCATCACCAAGCCACAATAGCGTCCCCATTTGGTTTCGCCAGAAGCGATAAACTGGTCGATAATGACTTGTGCACCGTTGGCGAAATCACCAAATTGGGCTTCCCAAATCACCAAACCTTTTGGCTCAGCGGTGGCATAGCCATATTCAAACCCTAATACGCCCGCTTCGGAGAGCAGTGAATCAATCACACGAATCGACGGTTGGCCTTCTTTGATATACGCTAAGGGTAAATAACTCTCGCCGGTCTCTTGATCATGCAGCACAGCATGACGGTGCGAGAACGTCCCACGACCACAATCTTCACCTGAAACGCGCACTTGGTAATCTTGATCGAGCAAGGTGGCGTAGGCTAAATTCTCCGCGGTCCCCCAATCAAACTCTTGCTCACCAGCGACCATTTTTTGTCGGGTTGTTAGCAAGCGTTTAACAATCGTATGCACATTAAAATTATCTGGAATCGCGAAAATTTTCTCGCCTAGCGCCTGGATTTTTTCCACGGGATAGGTGGTATCAACCGGCTTATCCCAGTCTTGATCACGCATCGCCATCCATTCGTGGTAAAGCCCATCATGTACCGAGCTATCAATCTCTTTAGCCGGTGCAACGCGCTCGCCCTGTTCCAAACGCTCTTTGTATTGTTCTTGCAGGTCAGCAAGGGTATTTTCTTCAATGACCCCTTCGTTGAGCAATTTTTTCGCATACACTTCGGCAGGTACCGGATGCTGACGAATTTTGCGGTACATCATAGGCTGAGTTGCTGAAGGTTCATCCGCTTCGTTATGACCCAAACGGCGATAACACACCAAATCAATAAAGATATCTTTTTGGAATTCGAGCAAATAATCAGCAGCCAAACGACCCGCGAATGCCACCGCTTCAGGATCATCACCATTAACATGCAGCACTGGCGCTTGAATCGATTTAGCGATATCGGTGCAATACATCGATGAGCGCGAATCCTGCAGATTTGAGGTGGTAAAACCAATCTGGTTGTTGACCGCGATATGAATCGAACCACCGGTTTGATAACCGCGCAACTGCGACAACTGAAGCGCTTCCTGGTTGATCCCCTGACCAGCAAGCGCTGCGTCACCGTGGATCAAAATAGGCACCGCTTTATTGGCGATATCCAAGATCACCCCATCGTCGCCCGGTATTGCTTGGCGGCGACGCTCAAGGCGCGCACGGGTTGAGCCCATTTGTACCGCGTTAACAAATTCCAAATGCGACGGGTTGTACGCCATCGACAAATCGACTTTATGACCATCGATATCGATGCGTGAAGAAAAGCCCATATGGTATTTAACGTCACCACTACGATTCGCCGCTGGCTGCATTTTGCCGTCGAACTCGTCAAAGAGCATTTGTGGGTTCTTACCGAACACGTTAATCAACATATTCAAGCGACCACGGTGCGCCATAGCGATCCCGATTTCTTCCACTTCATTGACGCCTAAATGATCGATAAGCATCTGGGTAAGCGGAATTAACGCATCACCGCCTTCAAGCGAGAAGCGTTTTTGGCCCACGTAGCGCTTATGCAGGTATTTTTCCATCCCATCAGCAGCAACCAAGCGGGTTAAGAAAATCTTTTTGTCTTCATCACTAAAGCCATAATCGCCGGCGCTGTCTTCAAAATGCTTAAAGAACCAACGACGCTCAGCCACTTCCCATACATGCGCTAATTCAACGCCTAGATGGTTTGCGTAAGTATTCTCGAGGTTTGCAACCAGATCTTTGAGCTTCATTTCGCTCTGATTAAACGCGCCATCGACATCAAAAATCGTTTCAAGGTCGTCCTTACCGAGATTGTTATACGCTAAGTCGCATTCTTCCACGATGTGTTTAGGACGCAAGTTAATCGGATCCGTATTGGCCTTATGGAAGGCGCGCAGACGATAAGCATGGATCAGCTTACGCACCCCAATTTGCTTATTAACATCACCGCCACCCCCTGAAGCCATTGGTGGCATCTGCCCGAGCACTTCAAAGCGTTCCTGCACATCCAGACGCGACTTCTCATCGCTGTCTTGCTTTAATTCAGCAAAATAGTTTTGCCACTGTTCGTTAACACTTTGCGGATCATCAAGATATTGCTCATAGAGCACCTCAATATATTCCGCATTTCCGCCGTATAATCCTGAGCTGGCGATTTGTGATTGATACCGTTCAGACATAGTAGTTTCCGAGCCATTTAATAATAAGGTGGCGCGACAAGCGTGCCGTTAATTTGTGCGCTATGATACGCGTGCGCAGGAGATTACTCAAACACTCCTCTGCTTAAAATCGTTTACCAATTTCATTGTAATAACGTTTTGCCCCTGGATGCAGCGGAATACCTATCCCATCAAGCGATTGCTTCACACTGAGCGCAGAATTCGGCAGCACTTGTTCCAACCAATGCGCGTGTTCTTTACGCCATAAGGCTTTAGTCAACTGGTACGCCATCTCATCATCAACCACATCAGCGCGAGCCAGCCACAGCGCACGAACCGCAACGCTAGGCACAGCCTCATCGACCCCTGGATACGTTCCTGCCGGGATAGTGGTCGCGGTGTAATATTGATTACGAGTAAGCAATGAATCAATCATCGCTGAAGAAGTCGGGATCAAACGAATATCGGTTTCTTCCGCTAAGTATTGCACTTGCGGCATCGGCGCGCCCGCAACAAAAAATATCGCATCCAAATCGCCGGCGAGAAACTGTTCTACGGCTTGTGGAGCATCATCATGGTTGGCCTGTAATTCAGACACGTCAACGCCATGAGCCTTGAGTACATCAGAAACGTTTAAAAATGTACCGGTGTTCTTCGCGCCAACCGCAACCCGTTTACCCACCAAATCGGTGATACTCTCGATATCGCTGTCAGCACGCACCACCAAATGGAGCATTTCCGGATAAAGGCTTGCCAGCGCACGCAATTCTTCAAAAGGTTTTTTGTTTTCATACAAGCCACTGGCGGTATACGCCCAATAGGCGATATTGGATTGCACAAACGCAGAATCTAGCGTTTTAGTGCTTAATTGCTCAATATTGGCCACTGATCCAGGGGTAGAAACATTCACCAGCAGCAACCCTTCCACGCCACAATTCCCACCATGTTCACAAGAAAGATCGCCATAGGGATCAGAAATCACCCCACCCAACACGGTCGCCAATAAAAAATACACCCCATTGTTATAGCCACTGCCAACGCTAAACAACTCGAGGTTTTCAAGAGAATTTTGTGGGGGTGTGGTGGGCGTTTCATCCTGTGCCCAAGCAGTGAGTGCGATTAAACTCATTAACAAAAAAGCGCTATACCGCTTAATTTTCTTCATCGCCTGACTCCTGCCATCATGAAATTCATAAGTTAGGTAAATATTATCACAATCAAAAGAAAATAGCAGTGCTTAGTCGCTCATTCCTCGCGTCACAGCGCACAAGAAATTCAATCAATGCTCACGGGTTGGCGGCAACGACCAGAGTTTATCGAGTGCGTAGAGTTGGCGCGTTTCCGGGCGCATCAAATGCACAATCACATCGCCTAAATCGACCAGCACCCAATCGCGACTGTCTTCGCCTTCAACACCCACTGGCGGCACACCACTGGCTTTGCTATCTTCAACCACCTTATTGGCCATAGCGTGCAAATGGCGGTCAGAAGTCCCGCTGACAATGACCATAAAATCAGCAATATCGGTTTTACCCGCAAGCTCAATAGCCTGCACATCAACGCCTTTCATTTCTGCCAGGCTTTCTTCTACCAACAATTTCAGTTGTTCCGGGGTCATTAACGCTCCAATTTATTCAATATTTCGTTGCCAATTATATAGTGAAAAAGGTCAAAAATCGCCCCATTTTTGTTTGTTAATCACCCACCCTGATGAACAAACCTACAATGACCGATCAATAAAAATAGATTATCATTCGTCTTTCAAAAATATTAGAGGATGATCAGTATGTATTTCGTCGACAATCAAAATCACTACGACGCCTCCACCAACATTGCCTTAGAAACGTATTTGGTGGAAAACCGCCTGGTCGACGAGCCTATTTTATTGTTTTACATCAATGATCCCTCGATTATCATCGGTCGCAACCAAAACACCATCGAAGAGATCAATCGTGATTATGTAGCAGAGCATGGAATTAATGTCGTGCGACGGATGTCTGGCGGTGGCGCGGTGTATCATGATCGCGGCAACCTCTCGTTCTGCTTTATCAAAGACGACGACAACACCTTTCGCGATTTCAACACCTTCACCAAACCGGTGATTAAAGCGCTGCATAATATGGGGGTTAAAGACGCTGAACTACGTGGCCGCAACGATCTGGTCATCGGAGAGCGTAAATTTTCCGGTAACGCGATGTATATGCAGCGCGGCCGCATGACCGCGCACGGCACAATCCTCTATAACAGCGATCTCGACGTCGTTACACAAGCACTCAAACCGGCCAAAGAAAAAATCGAATCCAAAGGGATTAAATCAATCCGCAGTCGGGTGACCAATATCCTGCCGCATATGGACGAGCAGTGGCAAGACTTAAGCACCGAAGCGTTCCGTGATCGCCTGTTGCTGGAGATTTTTGATGTCGAGCATCGCGAAGATGTCCGTGAGTACCATTTAACCGACCAGGATTGGGCGGAGGTTGAACGCATCCGCGCCGAGCGCTTTGCGAATTGGGATTGGAACTACGGTCATTCACCCAAATTTGCCCTACAACGCCGCCACAAATTCCCAGCCGGACTGGTTGATGTGCGCTTAGATGTTGAAAAAGGCAAAGTCACCGCGCTGAAAATTTATGGCGATTTCTTCGGTTTAGGTAATTTAAGTGAATTAGAAGACGCACTTATTGGCCATGCTTATCAAGCAGAAGCGATCGAAGCCACCCTAAATACGCTCGATCTTCAGCATTATCTTGGTAACATCGAAGCAGCCGAACTCGCACGCCTAATCGCTTAAAGCTTACCGACTTTAGGTCCGCCAACTTCACGCCGCATGGTGCGCTCAAAAGCCTGCCCAAACACTTTTTTATCGAGCTGATATTTGGCGGCGCTCTCGCGTAAAGCCTCTTTGAGCGCACGCTGGCTAACAAAGTTCATATACACAAAATAAAGCGTACACCCTGCGAGCATAAAACCAAGAAAAAGCACCAACTCCCCTTGCTCAAACATAAATTGCCGCATGAGCGGAAAAGAACCCATCATCACAACAGCTAAGATGGTCGTAATGTTTATTTGCTTTTTAAACTTGAGGTAAAGATCGCGCAAATGCGACAATTCTTCGTCAGTAAGACACGCTTCGATATCCAGCTGCGATTGTTCTTGTTTCATCATGCACATCCTTATATCATGAGACAAATCAATAATATCGTTTGCGCTCAATCAACGCAACTATTCCATCCCTTGCGGATCCACATCGATTTGCACCCGCACGTGCAGCGCCTCACCTTGAGCAGTTAACCACGCACTGATGGTGGGCAAATAGCGCTGGAGCATCGCTTTATCAGCAGCCTGGATGAGCAATTGCGCACGGTGACGACCGTCTTTACGCGCCATCACAGCCGGCGCCGGCCCCAGCCAGAGCAATCGATCATCATCGATTGCTTGCGCCGCGCCTTGGCGCGTCCATTGTAGCGCTTGCATGGCGCGCGCTGCATCGCGATGCGTGGCGAGCAATAGCGCCTGTGCTTGAGTCGGCGGTAAGCCCATAACTTGACGTTGTTCATAAAGGCGTTTGGCGGTTTTTTGATAAGGTTGATGCAGCACCGTAAATAATGGATGCTGCGGTTGGCTGGTTTGCAACCAGACCTCCCCTTGATCCTCACGCCCAGCTCGCCCGCCAACTTGCACTAGCAGCTGAGCCAAACGTTCTTCACCACGAAAATCCGGACTAAACAGCCCTTGATCGACATCCACCACCGCGACCAAATGCAAGTTCGCGAAATGATGTCCTTTTGACAACCACTGTGTCCCCAACACAATATCCACTTCACCACGGTGAATTTGCCCCACCGCTTCATTGAACTGCTTGGCGGTGGTAAACGCATCGCTGTCCATACGCAACACGCGTGCCTGCGGAATTTGCTGGGTGATGGTTTGCTCCAAGCGCTGCGTCCCCATACCCAGCAACACCAGATCTGAAGTACCGCAATTAGGACATTGCAGCGGCAATGGCGCCTGTCTGCCACAATGATGACATTGCAGGCGGTGACTGCGTGTGTGCGCGGTCATTGTGGCATCACAGGCACTGCAATCGCTTTTCCAGCCGCACTCTCCACAATACAGCAGCGGTGCATACCCGCGCCGATTGAGAAATAACATCACTTGTTTGCCGTCTTGCAGCGTACGGCGAATGCGGGTGAGTAAACGCGGATGCAAACCACCCACAGACGCTTCGCTTTGCCCATCGAGTAAGACAATCTCGGCCGGTGCCTGTGCACGAATACGCTCACTGAGCTGATGATAGCGCCACTTACCCTGCCAGACCTGGTGATAACTTTCTAACGATGGCGTTGCCGAACCAAGCAGCACCAACGCCTGATTTTTCTGCCCACGAACAATCGCCATATCGCGTGCGTGGTAGCGAAAACCATCTTGCTGTTTATACGCCTGATCGTGTTCTTCATCAACAATCAACACGCGCAAATCTCTAAACGGACTAAACAACGCAGAACGCGTTCCAACGACAATCTGCGCTTCACCAGCAGCCACTGCCTGCCAGCTATCCAGCCGCGCTTTATCGCTAAGCCCAGAATGATGGGTGACCACCGCAAAAGGCAGACGACGACGCAGCGCCTCGCTCATCGCTTGCACCAAACCAATCTCTGGCACCAACACCAAAGCTTGGCCGCCATCTGCCAAACGCTCGGCAAGTAAGCGGATATAGATTTCCGTTTTCCCCGATCCGGTGACGCCATCAAGCAAATGCACGGCAAAGTTTTCTGTCTGTGAAATAGCCTCTAACACATGCTGCTGTGCGGCACTCAACTCTGGTGCGTCTGCTGATGCTAGCTTTTCTGGCACCTGCCAATAGGTTTGCGCGCTTAACCACCCTCGCTCGGCTAGATCGCGTAGCCACGCCGCGCTCACGCTATGGCTTTGCTGCAATGCTTCCATAGTTTGCGAACCTTGCTCTAACGCCTGCAACACCGCTTGTTGTTTCGCGCCCAAGCGTTGCTCGAGCGCCAACTGACCTTCTTCAGTCAACGTATAAGAAACCGACAACTCGCGTGCGTTATCCGCACCATCACGTAATAATTTCGGCAATGCTGCATGAATGACTTCACCGAGTGGGTGCTGGTAATAACGCGCAGCATAAGTCAGCAAGGCCATTAATTCGGGACCAATCACCGGGGCATCGTCGAGCACGCTATCAACCGATTTCAACGCATAGTCAACAGCCGGCGCTTGCGCCTCATCCTGGCAAGCCAGCACCACCCCAACTAATTTTTGTCGCGCAAACGGGACACGTACGCGCACACCGACTGCTAGTGGCTGATCGCTCAAATAGGAAAAGCTGCCGTGCAACGGACGATTCAGCGCCACCTCAATACGCTGCACGCTCATCCTTTTTGTTCCCCGTAAAAATCGTTACAATAGAATTTTTCCAAAGCCTCACCCTTATGTCTGCAGCGCTGATTAGCTTACGCGATATTGCCTTTCAACCGCACGATCGCGCTATTGTACACAACATCAACCTTGAGATTCTCAGTGATGAAATTCTCACCATTGTGGGGCCCAACGGTGGCGGCAAAAGCACCTTATTGCGCCTGATCCTAGGGCTACTGCACCCGACCCACGGCCATATTACCCGCCATAAAAAACTGCGTATCGGCTTGGTTCCCCAGCAATGGAGCGTTCCTGCTGACCTGCCGATGTCCACTGAACGTTTTCTCAAAGACGTTAGCGATAACATCGATAATCCTTGGCTTAAGCGACTCAACATCGATCAATTACGCGACGCTCCGTTACAAAGCCTTTCTGGTGGGGAAACCCAGCGGGTATTACTCGCACGCGCCATCTTGCGTCAGCCCGATTTATTGGTGCTTGACGAACCCGCCTCTGGTATCGATCCGGCAAGCCTCGGTGAATTTTACCATCTGATTCGCGCTTGGCAGCAAGAAAGCCACGCCGGTATTGTGATGGTCTCACACGACTTGCATCTCGTGATGGCTGGTAGCGATCGAGTGTTGTGCCTTAACGGCCATATGTGCTGTGCGGGCAAACCCGAAGATATTCACGAACACCCTGAGTTTCGTCATTTACTCAAGCAGCAGCACCCCGATGACATCGGCATTTACACCCACCAACACAACCATACCCACCTCTAATGTTTATTCACTTTGTTTTAATTCCCTGGTTATGTGCATTGAGCGCCGCGTGTGTCTGCGCGCCATTAGGATGCATGGTCAGTTGGCGGCGGCTGATTTATTTTGGTGAAGCGCTCGCGCATAGTTCTTTGCTCGGCATCGCGTTAGCGTTGTATTTTGATCTGCCGCTCTCACTCGGCATATGGAGCATCACACTGGTTTTGGTATTGCTGCTATTTATCTTAAAACGCCGTGGTCGTGAGGATGGCAACAACATTCTTGGTGTGCTCTCGCATTTTGCCCTCGCGCTAGGCTTAGTTTTGATTGCTGCGATGGAAAATATCCGCACCGATCTTATGGGCTATCTGTTTGGCGATATTTTAGCCACCACGAGCAGCGACTTGTGGCTGATTCTATTAAGCGGCGCAATCACCATCATCGTCTTACGTCTGCTCTGGCAATCTCTGCTTTTGCTCACCCTTAACCCGGATCTTGGTGCCTGCGAGCTACCGCGCAGCGATTGGATAGAATTGGTTTTTTTACTCATCCTAGGCGGTTTTGTCGGTGTCATGGTACAGTATTTTGGCTTATTGCTGGTGATCGCGATGTTAATTATTCCGGCGAATACCGCCAACCGCTTTGCGCGCACCCCAGAGCAGAGCGCCCTGTTTGCCACACTGATTGCTGGCGCAGCCACAACGTTTGGTATCGCAGCCGCCTGGCAATTCGATCTACCGGTAGCGCCAGCGATCGTGGTTAGCGCTGGGTGTTTATATTTTCTTGCGCGTTTAATGAAAGGACTCGCCAATATAAAAAAATCCAATAAAACGAATAATGCTTTTGACTAACCCGATTTATTCGGATACTATTGCGCCATTTTTTCGCACTGGAGGCGGACATGTCAGCAATGAAACAGAAAAAAAATGCCCAGGAATACGTACTCGAGGAACAAGAAGAGTACATGAATGACGCGCAACGCGAGCATTTCACCGGAATCCTGGAAACTTGGAAAGCCAACATCTATGAAGAAAGCGAACGCACCCGTGCGCACCTCAAAGATGAACGCACCCAAACTGCTGATCTTAATGACCGCGCCAGCTTAGAAGAAGAATTCTCGCTCGAACTACGCACCCGTGATCGTGAACGAAAATTACTGCACAAAATCGACAAAGCCTTAGACCGCTTGGTGCGCGATGAGTTTGGTTGGTGCGAAAAATGCGGTGAAGAAATCGGCATTCGTCGCCTTGAAGCGCGCCCTACTGCTGAGCTGTGCATTGATTGTAAAGAGATTGCCGAGCGCAAAGAAAAAAGCTTCCACGATGCGCGCTGATTGAGCATATCGTGGTTAAACCAAGTAAATGGCAAATTCGAAGCCATTGACTCACTTCAATAAAACAAAGGCCAGCGCTTGCTGGTCTTTTTTATGCTCACAGCGATTTTTAAACGTATTAACGGTATGATGCGCGGATGATTGAACTCAATAATATACGGCTAAGCCGTGGCAGCGACAGGCTACTTAGCGGCGCAAATGCGCGCATTCATGATGGGCAACGCGTGGGCCTGGTCGGGCAAAATGGCAGTGGCAAATCGAGCTTATTGGCCTTACTGCGGGGTGAGCTAGAACAAGACGAAGGCGATTTGTCACTGCCCCAAGGTTGGCAGATTGCCAGCGTGCGCCAGGAAACCCCTGCCCTTGATCAGTCGGCGCTCGATTATGTGTTAAGCGGCCATCACAGCTATATTGCTGCCCAAAAGGCGTTGAGCCAAGCTGAGGCGAGCGGTGAAGGTATGGCGATTGCGCACGCCCATGAAATGCTCAGCACCATTGATGCCTACGCGCAACCGGCTCGTGCGGCAACGTTATTAAGCGGTCTCGGATTTCATCCCGATACCCACCATCACGCAGTAAAAAGCTTTTCTGGCGGCTGGCGCATGCGCTTAAACCTTGCCCAGGCGCTGATTGCCCCGGCAGAACTGTTATTGCTTGATGAGCCAACCAACCACCTTGATCTCGATGCAATTATCTGGCTACAGGATTTTCTAAAAACCCATCACGCCACGCAAATCATCATCGCCCACGATCGCGATTTCTTAGACAGCTTATGCCAGCAAATCTTATTCATTGAGCATGGCAGTTTGTACCATTACCGTGGCAATTACAGCGAATTTGAACGCCAACACCACGAGCGCCGCACTCAAGCTGAGGCGCTGTATCGCGCTGAAAGCGCCAAACGCGCCCACCTGCAATCGTTTGTTGACCGTTTTCGCGCTAAAGCCACCAAAGCCAAGCAGGCGCAAAGCCGGCTCAAGGCTTTGGAAAAATTAAGCGCTGCACCACCACCGCCCACCCCATCGTCTTATGATATTGTCTTCCCCGCACCCGAACGTCAACCCAACCCTTTATTGCAGCTCGAGAACGCCAGCGTCGGTTACGATGATGACACGCTGATTATCGAACACATCAACCTATCGATTGAGCACGACGCACGGATTGGCCTGTTGGGACGTAATGGCGCGGGTAAATCCACGCTGATGAAGCTCCTTGCCGGCACGTTAGCACCAAAACAAGGCGCACGCGCGGCACACCGCTTTACCCAGATTGGTTATTTCACCCAACACTCGCTTGATGCGCTCGACCCCGATGGCAATCCACTGAGTCATTTACAACGGTTATGGCCAGAGAGCAGCGAACAAGCGCTGCGCAACTTTTTGGGTGGCTATGGCTTTCAAGGTGATGATGTTCATGCACCAATTAAGCGCTTCTCTGGCGGCGAAAAAGCACGTTTAGCGCTAGCGCTGGTGATCGCACACCAACCCAACCTATTACTCCTTGATGAGCCAACCAACCATTTGGATATCGCCATGCGTGACGCGCTCACTTATGGCCTGCAAAGCTTTCAAGGTGCGATGCTCATTATCTCGCACGATCGCGCGATGCTGCGCTCGACCTGTGACACATTTTACTGGGTGCGTGATCGACGATTAGATCCCTTTGACGGCAGCTTAGACGATTATCGCGATGCGCTACTTAACGAGCAAAAAACTGAGACTCACCAGTCAGAAACATCGAGTGGCAGCCATACAGCAGCGGCCCGCCAAGCGCAAAAACGCCACGAGGCAGAGAAACGGCGCGCCCTACAACCGCTTAACCAACAACTAAAGCGCACCGAGGACAAGCTCGCAAGCGTGCAGCAAAAGCTAACTGCCTTAGAACAGCAGCTGGCTGATAGCGCACTCTACGAGGCTGAAAATAAAGCCCAGCTTAACGAGGTGCTTGCTGCACAAACCGCAGCAACCCGTGAACATAGCGATTTAGAGGCTACGTGGCTGGAGGTTATGGAAGAGATCGAAGCAGCGTCTGCACGCTGGGAAGATCACGCCGATTAAATCCATAGTGAGGTTTGTTAAACACCGCACTATGGATTAATAACGCCTGTTGCTTAAAAAAAAGCAGCGGAAAAAAATGATGTACACAGCCAAAGTTAGCACCTTTGTCCACAGCTTATCCCAAATACTGCGCACATCCCAAGTGTATAACTCACCTAACCTTCAGCGCGAACCACCAACACAGATTGCCGCGCATGACGCACCACTTTTGCGGTATTCGGGCCTAGCAGATAATCAGCAAGCTCCGGTCGACTCGCTGACATAACAATCAAGTCGGCACCAATTTCCTCAGCTTTATTGAGGATTTCTTTGTAGATATTACCCTGGGCAATATGCGTGGTATAAGGCGCATCTTCGGGCAAATGGCTCTCGCAAAATGCGGTCATTTTGGCTTTAGTTAGCTGCAGCGCCTCTTTACCCACACTCTCATCATAAAAATTGCGGAATAAATGGCTGTTAAATTCAGGAATCACGCTAATAATATGGATCTCACCAGCAAACGCCTTAGCTTGCTTAAGCGCCTCTACAACGGCACGTTCTTCACGTGCTGCATCAATCAAATCAATCGGTAATAAGATATTCATAGATGCTCCTTAGACAGTCGTCGATTCAGCAGTTTTTATATGATAGCCATTTTCTTCCTTAACCCGTTCAATCGTCCAATTCATCGCGCCTAGGAACACCGAGATAATCGGGCTTAACAGGTTAAAAAACGCAAACGGCGCATACGCCATGGTTTGCACCCCTAGCACGCCTGAGAAAAACGCCCCACAGGTATTCCACGGCACCAACACGGAAGTCACTGTGCCTGAGTCTTCTACCGCACGGGAGAGGTTTTTTGGCAGCAGTTTGGCTTTAGCATAGGCGGTTTTGAACATTCTCGCCGGAATAACGATCGCGATATATTGATCAGAAGCGGTAATATTGGTGAATAAACACGTGGCGACCGTCGCACCAATCAACGAGCCTGTGCCACGTACCATCGATAAAATAGCGTCCGCCAAACGTTGCAGCATGCCGGTAGCTTCTAGTGAACCACCAAAAACCATCGCACAGAAAATCAGCCAAATGGTATTCATCATGCCAAACATGCCGCCGCGACTAAACAGATCATCGATCACCTGATTACCGGTTTCGATACTAAAGCCATTAGCGAGCGTACTAATCACTAAAGCGTACATCCCACCGATGCCTTTAGGACCTGCCAATTCTTGTAATAAGTCTTGCTGGAAAATCAAAGTGAACAGCACCCCAAGCAACACGCCAAAAATCAGCGATGGTAATGCCGGAAAGCGGCGTGCCACCAAAGCAATCGTAGCGATCGGCACAATCAGCAACAACGGTGACGTATTGAAGTGTTCGCCGATAATCGCGATAACATCATCAATCTGTCCCGCATCCAGCGTGTCTCCCTGGTAGAAGAAACCGATCAGCAAAAATAGTAGTAAAGCGATAATCATCGCTGGCCCAGAGGTATAAACCATATGGCGAATGTGAGTAAATAAATCAGTGCCAACCATCGCTGGTGCCAGGTTGGTTGTTTCCGATAAGGGTGACATTTTATCGCCAAAATAGGCACCGGAAACCACCGCGCCTGCCGCCATGCCCAATGGGATATTGAGTGTGTCTGCAATCGCAATCAACGCTACCCCTACTGTGCCGGCGGTTGACCAACTACTTCCAGTACACAAAGAAACCACCGCACTCAACACACAGGCGGTAAACAAAAAGATACTCGGGCTAATCACTTTCAGCCCATATAAAATCAGTAGCGGCACCACCCCGGACATAATCCAACTGGCAATCAAAGCGCCAACCACCAATAAAATCAGCATCGCCTGCATCGACATACCAATCGATTCAATCGCTGAGTTCTCAATGTCTTTATAACGCACACCCAAACGCCATACACCGAGCACCCCGGCGAGTACTGCGGCAAAAATCAGCGCGAATTGGTTCGGGCCGTAGGTCGCATCATCGCTAAAAACAATGACGTTAATCGTCATCATCACAATCAAAAACACAATCGGCACCAACGATAGCCCTATCGATGGACGCTTTTTCTCAGAAGCTGTTTTCTCCATATCTCACCTTTTATTCTCGTGTTATTAAAGGGCTCAACCCTTAGCTGATTAAGATTAACATAATTTTAATATTACGCTATCAGAAAATTTCTTTGCATAATAGGCGCTCATGAGACGATTTTTTGTGCGTAGGCAAACTCTGATTGCTGTAGTGCGAGAAATACGTCATATTGCCCGCTTTTTTAAGGATCACCAATGATCTACCTATTGCTAAGTATTGCTGCGAGCGTCAGTGTGTCGGTGTTGTTAAAAATCGCCCGTCGGCAAAACTTCGCTATCAGCCATGCGATCGCGGTTAATTATCTGATCGCCACGGCGCTATGCTGGTTTGTCTTAAAACCTGATCTCAGCGCAACCGATGCATTAATCTCACAATGGCCAATCTTTGCTGCCCTCGGTCTATTGCTGCCAACTGTGTTTATTATCATGGGCAAAGCCGTCGCTGAAGTGGGAATTGTTAAATCCGATGCCGCACAACGCCTGTCGTTATTTTTACCGATCTTAGCCGCCTTCACCCTCTTTGGCGAGTCGTTAAGCCCGATTAAATTGAGCGGGATTATTTTGGCGTTTATCGCGCTATGTGCGCTTATTTATGGCGGTAAAGGGAACACAAAACGCCAACAAGGTATTGCCCAAACCGCCCTGCTGCTTTTGGGCGTGTGGGCAGGTTATGGGGTAATCGATATCTTGTTCAAACATATCGCCAAGAGCGGTGCGGCTTTTTCCAGCATTTTACTGGTCAGCTTTATCCTCGCAGGCGTGGTGATGTTTGCTTATTTGCTCGCTAAAGGCAGTCGTTGGTCAATGCGTGACGTGCTCGCCGGACTGCTGCTTGGCGTACTCAATTTCGCCAATATCTTATTCTATATCCGTGCCCACCAAGCGATGAGTGATAACCCATCGCTGGTCTTCGCGGGAATGAATTTGGGCGTTATTTCCTTAGGAACGCTCATTGGCGCTGCAGCCTTTGGCGAGAAAATCCGCGCGATCAATGCGCTAGGGATTACCCTCGCCATGGCCGCGATTATTGTGCTCTTTTATGGCCAGCGAATCTTTTAACCAAACTTGCCATCAGGGCGCGCGCTGATCCAAATTAGCCAGTACGCGCTCACCAGTAACACAAAGGCAACGGTCCACGCGACTTGTGCGTGGATCATCCACACCACATAGTGCTCAGGCAGGATAATTGGCATAATCACACGAAAAATCAACGCAGCAAAGAGCAAATAAAAGCCAATCAATAATCGCTTCGGTGGTGCATGGATATTGCGCCCTGTGTGCCCCAGGCTCACTCGACCAATCATCGAAAACGTCATAATACCGATCCCGCCAAGGGCGAGCATATGCATGGCAATCGATAAAGAAATCGGGACAGGCAACCACAGGCGAACAGCGAGCATTAAGAAGCCGATGACAATGCACCACATCGATAAATACATACTCCACAGCAGTGGCTTTTTCCAGAGACTCGGCGTATGCCAGCCGATTAACCGCCAACCCATCGCAATCGCCGCCACCAGCGCAAATAAAGCTGCAGCACTATGCCAAGGCGTAAAAATATCAAGCACCACAAAGCCAAAAAAGCCAAGCAAACTGGTGCGGTCTGTCCAGGGATAATGACGCACCGCAAAGCCTGTCGCGCTTTTGATAAAAAACGGCATCACCCGTCGGCCGATCGTCAGTACCAGTGCGATGATTATAAACAAAGCTAAATATAAGCCCCAATGCTGCCCTCTAGCCAGAGGGCCAAAAGAACCCGCCATAAACAGCAAGTTAGCAATAACCATCAATACCAACTTGGAGAAAATACCCATCTGCCGCCATTGCTTAACCGCAAACACCGGTTTCGCAAAAAAGTACAGTAAGGCTAGGGCAAAAATGGTATCAAGAACCATTGCGAGCGGTAATAACGCGCCGAAGAAAAAGAGTACCCTAGCGAGCAGCCAAGGCAACCAAATAAAGAACAGCGTATAACCATGTGGCATCTTCTGTTGTGTCCACACACCAGTTGCGGTCAACAAGAATCCAGCAACCACCGCAAAACTATAGCCAAATACCATCTCATGACCATGCCAATAAAATGGGTTCATCGCCGCCATCGTGCTGCTGCCGATATGCAAACTATACAGAAACAACCAGCGCACCATGGTGAAGACGGCAAAAACGGCGGCACTGGCAAAAAATAGGCGGAAGCCTAAATTAAAAATAGCGGATCTCATGACACTCACTCAAAAAATTTGTATCTAGCTTAGCATCTAAGCACGACTCATTCACATGACCCAAATCAATCGAGTACCGAAACCACGCCACGCTGTCCATCTAAACGCACGCGTTGCCCATTGCTAAGCCTCGTGCACGCATCGCGAATACTCATCACCGCCGCAATGCCTAATTCGCGCGCGGTAACCGCACCATGCGACAACGGCCCGCCGCTTTCTGTGATCACACCTTTAGCGTGATAAAACAGCGGCGTCCAGGCTGGATTGGTGGTGCGAGCCACCAAGATAGCACCTTGCGGGAAATCGGCAAATTGCGCAGGATCAGTAATCACAAACACTTCCCCTTCGACCACCCCAGGGCTTCCAGCCAGCCCCTGCCATTGATCACCTTCATCAGTCACCATCGCTGTTTCACCGTACACCCAATCTGGCGCACGCTGCTGCGCTTCTTGATACGCTTGCTTATTCGCTTCAGCTTGCTGGCGAATCTCAGCGTAATCTTCGCTGTTAATCGCTTGTTCTAACACATCCGGCGGCACAAAAAACACATCCATCGCCTGATCGAGTGCGCCTAAATTAACCAAACGCTTGCCGATTTCACGAGCGGCGACGCGAAATGGAATACTCAGACGCGTGGTTTGATAATGCTCAATATCATCAAGCGCGGTATAGCTGCGCGCCAAGCGAATCAATTCCTGTAAGAAAAAGCGAAATGATTCCGGGGTGTCTTTGAGTAGTTGCAACTCGGTAGCCAGCATCACGTCTTTTTTACGCCAATACGTGCGCTCATGATCATCGTCTTCTTGCTCTGCCATCATCTGAATTTGCGTGAACACCGTTTGTGGCGCTTCCAACCAGGTTGGATGATAGGCATCAAAATCCACTTCGCGGTGACCATGACGCGCTAAAAAATCCGTAAAAGATTGTGCCAGCTCATCGTAGTCAGCCAAGGCCTGCTCCAACGAGGCTTGATCATAAAACCGCTCAGCCATTAACGCCGGATACTGACGCAACAGTCGTGACAAACGCCACATCGCCTGATTTACCGCGCCTGTCTTGGTATCGGTTACGGCAATCAATTGATCAAATACGGTTTGCGCTTTATCCCCCACAAAACGCTCTAACACCTTGCGCAGCACGCGATAGAGCAAGGTTTGCGTGAGTGAAATTGCGATATTGGGCAAGAAATAACGCGTACCCAAATCGTTAATCTCGAGCAAATGCTGCCAGCATTGCGCCAACGTTTTGCCTTCATAATCCAAGGCGTTAAAACGTCCTAATGCCAATAAATAAGCGTCCAAGTCGTTTAACCAACGTAACGGTAATTCACTGATCCACGCAAATTGCCACAGACCACCGGCTTCAATAAACGCTGCCAAACTGCCGGTATCTTGAAAAGCCGCAAACGGCATTCGCCCCGCATAAACCGCCACCGCATTTTGGTTGCCGTAGACATAGCCATCTTTGAGCGCAAACCACTTATCATGGAAAGGCGGCAAGCCCATCAGCTCAAATGAATAATTAAGTGAGGCATGAAACCCTTTTTCGCAGAGTTGCCAGGTTAGCGGCGTCACTGGATTGGGAAAACGTTCTGCCGATTCATCGCGGGTCCAGCGTGGGGCAAAACGTGTCACCGGGCGCGATTGCAACAAATACACCGTCCCACGCTCAATCGCCCATTCAATATCTTGCGGAAAGCCAAACCGTGCTTCAGCCTGACGCGCTAAACGGGCAATCTGCGCGGCCTGCTTGGGAGTAATTGCTGCTTGGTTTTGCGATTTAGGGTCGATAGCAACGGTTTGATTGCCTTCTGCGCTGCGTACCAACGCCTCTTTTTTACACGCAATCGTGCGCGAATGAATCCCTCCGTCACGATCAACGCGGTATTCATCCACCGGCGCTTCACCAGCAACCACCGTTTCCCCCAATCCAAAAGCTGCATTAATCAATACAACATTGACGTCACCACCGACCGGATCAATCGAGAACGCCACACCGGCGGCTTCATCAACCCCTACATCAACCATCTGCTGAATGACCACCGCCATCGCCGCCGAATCATGCGCTACCCCGAGGCGTTCACGATAAGGCAGCACCGCCGCATTCCACAAACTCAGCCAACAACGCTTCACTGCCTCAGCAAGTGCTGTTACACCGCGCACATTCAACAAAGTGTCGTGTAATCCAGCAAAGGCTGCACCGGGCAAATCTTCCGCGCTACCGGAAGAGCGCACTGCGTAAAATCGCTCATGTTGTTGGTTTTGTAGCTCAGTTAGTGCGTTAATCACAGGTTCAGGTAACGGCTGTTCAGCCAAATAAGCACTCACAGCCGCACTTTGCGCTTGTGCATCGCCATGAGTTACCATCAGCGCCATCACATGATCACGATGTGGTGCAAACCACTGGTAATACGCATCCGTCGTAAGGATCACACCATCGGGAACCGGTAGATGATTTTGTGCTGCTTTCGCCAGTCCATAACCTTTACCGCCGACTAAAGCGACATCAAGCGCCGCTGGATCAGAAAATCGCACAAACATCACACACCTCGCTTAATCAAGCAATCGTTTCGGTGAAAACCACCATAAAGCCACCGCTGCTAACAATAGACCTGCTAATACATCCACCCCGTAGTGATAACGCAAAAAGATCGTCGCTGCGATCAATCCCAGCATCACCGGCAATAAACACCACGCCGTTTTACGGTACCCATCAAGATAAAAGAACGCGACGATAAACACCGTTATCGCGGTATGTAAGCTGGGAAAGACATCCATACCGGTCACGCCTTGTTTAACCGTCTCGATGACAAAGCGCGCCACCACACCGCCACCGCCTTGATCTGGTAGATGATAGAACACAGGACCTGCCGCCGGCAGCGCAAAATAGCCGATAAAACCCAACAGATAGACGAACATTAAACCGTTAAAAAACGCCTTTGCTGCTGTGCTATGCCGCCGCCACGTATAAACCGCCACGCCAGCCAATACGATAAAATAAAATGCGAAATAACACGCCGCCAACACATCCGCCAACCATGGATAATCCTCATAACGAACATAAGCTGCCAGCGATCTTCCACCCCAGATCAAACCATCCACGTGCTCTAAAAAAGTATCCGCAGACCAGTTAATCCAATAAAGATTAACCAGTTTGAGCAATGGAAAAACCAGCCAGGATAGCGCAAATAACAATGAACCAAGCCACGGCCAATCCGGCGTTCGCCATGCTTTAACCGCCGCCCACAGCCACAACAACACCGCAAAAGCACAGAGCAAAATAGGATTCAGATTACCTTCGATGAAACTAACTTCTGGATAGGTCGCAAAATCAGCAGCAATAACCTTTAGCGCCAGTACAGCCAACAGCACAATGCACGCGATGATGACTAGAAACGGCCAAGTAATCCATGCTTTCATCAATCCTCCAAATCGAGCGGTTGTGGCTCGGGATACAGCCACCAGCCCGCCAAACCAACGCTTAAACCGAGCACAGCCAACCACGGTAGGTAGATAAGCAGCAACAGATAGCAAACGATTTGTAACCACGCACCATAGAATCCGCCGAGCAAGCGAAAAAACGTCACATTATTACGTCCATCAGCGCCACGTTGCGCTAAGCGAGCAGCCAGCATCACCATAGGAAACCCTAGGATTAGCGCGACCGTTGCTAAATATTTTCTCCAAGAAGATTCACCTGTAGCATGGAACTCTGCCGGTTTCTCCTCAGCGCGTTGCGCGCGCAAAAATGCTTCGCCAAAATCAGCTCCTTGTTGTGCTTGTCGCCAAGCCGAGCGTTGTACCGCATTAAATTGTCGTACGTCACGACAGTCCACCGACACAGCATCAAGCGCTGCAGCACATTCTGTCTGTAACGCTTTAACGTCATCCGCCAGTGGCACAAACGGCTTCCCTCGCACCACCGATACCCGTGAGCGAAATCCATCAGGTTTGGTATAAAACACCCCCATCGGCTGCACGACAAAATCCACACCTGCTGCACGGCATTTCGCAGCAATCACCGCCATCCCAGCCTGGTAGTCTTGCGGGGCGAACGACCATTCGCTCGTCCCCTCCGGCAAAATACACACATCACCACCGGCGTGAATTTGCGCCACTGCAGCGGCAACAGGTGAGGCGACTGCACTGCGCTTCAATCCATAACGCTGGCAGTCTTTTTCACGCACCACAGCAATTCCATCAAAAAGCACGCGTAAAAATGCTTTACGTAATAACTGGATGGAAATCAGCGATGGTGTTCGTCCTAGCGCATGCACATAGACTTGGCCATCGGTTGCGCCATTGCGATGACTACCGATAAACAGCGTTGGGCGAGGATCACGAGGCACACCACGCACAGTAATACGCGAAAAATAAAGTCGCGTCATCAGCCGCGCTAACCAGGCATGCCATCGCGAGAGGTGTTTCATTGGCAGCTACTAGGCATTAAGGGCCTGCAAGCACGCATCAATACTGCGCTGTTGGTTGGCAGCATACATCGCCATTTCATCATGCACGTTCGCACCAAGCGCTTGTTCAAAAACCGCTTGATTAGACGCCCCATCATAATTTTTCTGGCCATCATCGCCCAGGTTCGACTGGAAGATTCCCGCCGCACTCACTGGCAAGAAATCTTCATAAACCAGCGGCTCATAAGCAACCAAACCTGCCTCTAATAAGGCATCGAGTGTCTTACCGGATTGTGCACCTGCTGCGCGACCGGTATCAGTGACAAAGTAGTGGAAAAACGCCAGACCTTGCTCGCGTAACGTCTGATACTCATCAGGGAATGCGGCAAAATGTCGGCTTAAAATCGCTTGGTATTCTTGTGCGTTCGCCTCAGTGGGTGCACCACCGGCCTCTTCGCGTGCCGCATTAAGCAGCTGATCATAAAGCGCGCGGCCTTTTGCGCTCAACGCTACCCCGCGCTGCTCAATTTCACCAAAACGCGCGGTATGACTGCCGGCGGCATCGGTAAAATGCACCGATTCTTCCAACGCTTTGAAGCTGGTTTGGCGCAATAAAATCGGGCATTTACGACGTGGTGGGCCTTCAACAACCGCTTTTGGTGTAATACCCCGTGCACTCATCCCACTTTGTACTGCATCGATATCGAGCGTACGTGGGGTCAAATGATTAATGTGTGGCCCTTTAAACGCCACTACATCGGCAATTAAGCGGTGTTGATCATGTAATTCTTGATAGAGTGCCGCACTCACCTGACTCTGCTGATGCCAGCGGAATGTTTCCAATGCTTCGCGGACAAACGCTTCACTATCCTCGCTACTTAACCCACCGTCATGTTCACATTGTGCAATCAGCTCGCGCACTCGTGGCGTAAAAATATCACGTTCGGCTAAGGTCGCTGCTGCTTTATCGCGCAACGCTTTATCTTCAATCAGCTCTAAACGCAATAATGAGGTAAATACACGAAATGGGCTGATATTAAGCGCCTCGCTATCAAGTGCGCGAAACGCTGTGGAATGTACCGGTACCCCGGCAGGAGCCAAATCGTAGTAACCAACCGGCTCCATCCCCATCACAGCAAACAAACGACGGATCGTAGCCAACTCTTCTGCCGTACCCACACGAATGGCACCATGACGCTCCATATCCAAACGCGTCAGCTCACCAGTATGCTCAAGCTGGCTGCGCAGCTCAGGGTGCTCGGTCATCGCCTGCGTATTCACTTCAGCGACCAGATCCATTAAATCACCATATAGCGGCACTTCCTGTTGATACATATCCGACATTGCCTTAGAAAACCGCGCGCGAATCTCAGCAGGACGCTCAAACTGATCCATAGATAAACTCCTCATTGTTATGTGGTGCACTCCGCCAGTGAAGCGCTTTCTCGCATTAAAGCGCGTTATCTTATCTTTTGCAATCTTCTTGGACGATTTATGCGTGCTGTGATTGGGCGTAACTTAATGCGCTAAGCCCTATACTTCAAGCAAGACCAATTTTGCCTCTCGACTGTAGCCCTTGATGCACGCTATAATTAGTACCTTATTAGTCGGATATAATGAGGCAGGTATGAACGATGTGAATAGCCGGTATGGCTTGAACCCAGCACACAGCGAAGTGATTGAGGCAATGGAGCATGTATCAGCTTGTGATGCACTCGATATGGGCTGCTCAAATGGCCGTAACGCGCTGTTTTTAAGTCAGCATGGATTCAATGTGACCGCTGTTGACCACAACCCTGGCGCGATCGATTCACTGCAATCGATTATAGAAGCTGAAGGGATCGACAACATTCACCCTAAGATTTATGACCTAAACGAAGCGGCGATCAGCGATGATTATGGCTTTATTGCCTGCACAGTCACCCTGATGTTTCTCAACCCGGAACGCGTCCCAGCGATCCTTGCCAATATGCAGGAGCGCACCTTACCTGGCGGGTATAACTTGATCGTTTGCGCGATGAGCACAGAGGCTTACCCTTGTCCGGTTGGCTTTCCATTTGTTTTGGACGAAGGCGAATTGCGCGATACCTACGCTGGCTGGGAGATGGTTAAATACAACGAAGACTTAGGCACCATGCATAATGGCATGCAATTCAATTTGCCACCATGCTCGCGCGCAAACCTGAATAAACTACAGGTGTGATGGTATGAAGATCCTCATTACCGGCGCTAATCGCGGCATAGGGGCGTCGCTTGTCACGCTTGCTAGCGAGCAAGGCCATGAGATCATTGCCCTAGGGCGCGATTTAACAGCGCTTAAACAGCAATATGCCAATAATCCCAAGGTTAGCTGCGATCAACTCGATGTCTGCGATACCGCCCAGTGGCGTAAAGTAATCGAGCGTCACACACCTTTTGATGTGCTGATCAACGTTGCTGGTGTTTTATTTAGCGGTGTCACCGGTGAGCTTAAAGTAGAAGAAGTCTCTGCGATGCTCGATGTCAATGTTAAAGGGACTATTTTTGGCACTAACGCTGCAGCAGCATCCATGAAACAACAAGAATCCGGGCATATCATCAATATCGGCTCAACGGCCGCCCTATTCCCCACCCCGGGCACACCGGTTTATGCCGCAAGTAAGTTTGCTGTGCGCGGATTTAGCCTTGCCGCGGCGGGCGATTTAAAGCCTTATGGTATCAGCGTCTCTTTAATGAATCCCTGTGCGGTGAAAACCGATATGCTTGAGCAGCAAAGAGGCGATAAGAATGCTGCGCTTACCTTTTCTGGAAAACGCGCGCTTACCTCAGAAGAAGTCGCTCAAGCTATTTTGGGCCCGGTGTTACACCACAAACCGCTTGAATACTTCCTGCCAAAAAGTGATGGTTGGTTAGGGAAATTAAGTAACGTCTGGCCAAGACTATTTTTACAATTGGCAAAAAAAGCCCGTACGCAAGGTGAGAAAAATTTTCACTCTGATAAATTTTAAACTATTTCTCGATCACTAATGAGTGATGGGAATAAAGTACGATATCAGCCGTCATCACAAGAACAAACTTGCGAACAGTACACCCATTCGTTGATCTTTACTCTAATCCAGAGTGATGTATATGCTGTCAAAAATACCGACAATCTATTGGTATATCAATAGATGGTATAGGCTGTGATTGAACACAAATACACATAAACCCTTTATCGATGGGTAGTTTATATTTTTAGGGTATTCGCAACATTAAGATGGTGCCCGGGGCCGGACTCGAACCGGCACGGAGGTTAAGCTCCGAGGGATTTTAAGTCCCTTGCGTCTACCAATTTCGCCACCCGGGCGGGTGTGAAGCGGGGAATAATAGCGGCACAAACGCGCCACGTCAATCATTATTTCCTGCTTTGATGTTTTTATTCAGATTTACTTTGACCAATCACTTCTAATAACTGTTGTTGTAGCTCCGGTGGCAATTGTTCATAGTCTAACTCACGCAGCAATGATTGCGTTTTACCATCAAACCCTTGCAGCGCAGTAGGCGCTTTGCGTGCGACAGCGCGTTGTTTTATCCATTGTTCACGTTCATGGGAAAAATCCGCCCCTAACGCCTCAAGCAGGTTAATAATTTGATCGTAGGTAGCAACTGGCAACAATTCACCGGTGTTATCAATCGCCTGCTTATATAAAATATTCAGCGCTTTTTTGCTTTGCTCAACCGCTGCCGCATCGTATGCACCCAACCGCTGATCCGCATAGAGGATCTTTAATTTAGCAATGGTTGCCTCAGCGGTGTGTTTTAGCTTAGGTTGGCTCGCTTGCTCAGCCAAATGACGCAATATAGCCAATTCAGCATCAAACCCAGCGTCTTGCCGGCCACCTCCGCTCATGGTTTCACTCATTTGCAGCATCGCGCTCAAAAATGGTATCACTTGACCAATCTGCTGATTCAGTTCTTCATTTTTAGCGGCATCAACCAACTGCGCCACAACTTGTGTATTGAGTATGTCGCGTGGTTCATTGCTTGGCGAGTAATCCTGCAGGGCTTTTAAAGCTTGGACAAAATCGTAATTGATATTGCCCTGCTGTTCGTTTTGCAGGCGGTTAAGAAAATGCCCCAAACGCAGAACATCAATCGAGCCATCGTCTTTAACCAGCGCCTTAAGCTGTCCTTGGTATTGCTCAAGCAGCGCTTCGACCTCGGATAAATCTTCTTTGTTTAACAGCTGCGCTTCGCTATCGGTATTTTCTGCCATCGCTGTGGCTGCGCCATTATAAGCGCCTAAAAGGATATTAATCATATCGCCGACGCTGTTTTGCGATTCTGCCTGGCTAAACGGTGTGACAACCAATAGCGCACTTAGTGCTAGCCGAGGCCAAAGACGACTGTTCATAAGTTCTACCCGTTTTTCAGTAATTGATGTAAGTCGATAATCGCTGCATTGGCCCGCGACAAATAAGACGCCATGACCAACGAGTGGTTGGCGCTAAAGCCAAAGCCTCGCCCATTTAAAATCATCGGGCTCCACACCGGCTTTTGTGATTTTTCCAGCTCAGCGATAATCTGATCTAGCGATGCGAGCGCATTTTTGTCTTGTAGCGTTTTCGCAAAATCTACCCGAATCGCTTTTAACTCATGAAGCAATGCCCAGCTATAGCCACGTGCCTCATAGAAAATATTATCGAGCTGCAGCCAAGGTGTGCGCGCATTTTGCGACAGTGGTGCCTGGGTGGAAGATTCGCTGACCTCACTTTGTTGATCAATATCCATCACCACATCACCAACACTCGCGCTCAAGCGCTGTGTCAGGTCGCCCAAACTTTTCGACACCAGATCCAAGTACACCACCAAGTTATCAGCACGGGCGTAAAATTGCGCGCTAGACTGCCCTTCATCGGCAATCGCTTGCCCGTAGTTGACCAAGTTATCGCGTGCTTCGCCGTATTTGTTTTCAGGGCTGGGGAAAATCCATTTTTTCGGGTCATTACGCAGCAAACTATCGGCTTCTTCCAAACCTGGCACTTGCGCAGACTGCGATTGCGAGCGACTGAACTCGGTGCGCAAGGAGAGCGTCACCTCACGCAACTGACGCAGCACACCTATTTCCCACGAAGGAATGTTATCCATCAAAAAGCCTGGTGGTGTGACATCATTCATCAGAAAACCACCCGACTTACCAAGCAACGTATCGATGATTTTAATCGTCGTGCCGGTTACTGTTGAGCCAACTACCGGCTCCTGACCTTCTGCAAGATAGGCACTACGCGTTTCTTGCACATCAAACTGACCCGGTTCACGACTCCACCAAAACATCAGCAAGCCAATAATCACAGCTAAGGTCGCGACAATCAGGCCAATGCGCCATAACCAACCGCGTGCTTTCCATGTGCTCGGTTTATACCAATGGACCACCGTTTTCGCGCCCTGCATTGATCGAGAGGCTACTGACATTATTTGCTCCTTTACGCCGTAGATGACGACTCATTCTTAAAAAACCATTCTATTATACAAACACTAAGGTCTCTATGCGCGAATCAGCACAGGCTTATGACCAGCTCACGCTAGACGCTAAAGCTGGTGCCGCAGCCACATGTCCCGTTAGCTTGCGGGTTATTAAAGGCAAACGCACTGTTCAAGCCTTTTTGCTCTAAACGCAGCTCTAAGCCATCGAGTAAAGCGACATCCTCATCATCAACCACCACCACAAAACCGTCGTGGGCAAACTGCTGCTGAGCTTCGCCAACTTCATCAACAAAATCGATACGATAAGAATAACCAGAGCAGCCCGAGCGAATTACATCAATATGCACACCAATGCCGCTGCCGCGTTTGGCAAGCTGCTGTTGAATACGGGTAACTACTTGTGGGCTTAATTCAATCATTTTGCTGCCTCCAAAGTCTGTAAAAAAGCGATCAGACGATCAAGCTCGAGTTCGGTGGTTAGATGCGACAAGCTAATACGCAAACAGCGACGCGCTTGGTCGTCTAACCCCATCGCCTGTAACACATGCGAGCCTTCACGACTCGATGAGCACGCTGATCCGGCCGATAGCGCCACACCAGCAGCATCAGCGCGCGCTAAGGCCTCATTTGAAGGCACGCCGCTATCGATATTAATGATATGCGCCACACTCGGCGCGTCGGTGTTGAGGTTCATGGTTGCCGGTAGCGAAGCCAACAGGCGCTCACGGAGCGCTGATACAGTCGCATTATGCCTCGCTCGCTCGCTATCCGCGATTACCATGGCTTCAGCAAACGCCGCGATTAATGCCTGAGGCAGCGTGCCCGAGCGGCGTCCGCGTTCTTGCCCACCACCATGGAGCTGCGCTTGCAAACGTACTTTCGGTAGACGGCGGACAAACAGCGCGCCAATCCCTTGCGGCCCATAGATTTTTTGTCCGGAAAAGCTCGCTAAATCTGCCCCCCATTCCGCCATATCGACCGCCATTCGTCCCGGCGCTTGCGCCGCATCAACATGAAATTTAGCACCAGCTGCGTGCACACGTTCAGCGATCTCAGACAACGGCTGAATAACGCCCGTTTCGTTATTAACCGCCATCACGCTCACTAAAGTCGTTGGTGCACCAGCGAGCGCGGCTTCCAGCGCGTCTAAATCGATCAAGCCATCTCGACGCACCGATAACACCACCACATCGACGCCTTGTTTCGCCATCACCGCCGCTGAATCTAGCACCGCTTTGTGCTCGCTTTGCACGGTAATCAGGCGTGGATTTTTCGCGCCGTGATAAGTCAGCGCGCCTTTAATCGCTAAATTATCGGCTTCGGTAGCGCCACTGGTAAAAACAACCTCGCGCGGATCAGCGTTAATCGTCTGCGCAACGCGCTTTCGCGCATTTTCCACGCGTGCACGCGCCGCAAGCGCACTCGAGTGTAACGCACCGGCATTACCTACCACCTGATTGAATTCAGCATTCAGCGCCGCGAGCACCCGAGGATCGATCGGGGTCATCGCAGCATAATCAAAATACGCCATCTCAGTCATTACGCTGTTGCCGTTTCAGGCGTTCGTTTTCTTCTTCTAAAACACAAATTCGATCGTTTAGTTTGCTCAGCGCGGTCATTACTGGGTCAGCAATATCGTTGCTCTGCGCATAAGCCTCAAAGCGATCGCAATCTTCGTGACGATGAGACGGTTCACGGTGCTCATTCGCGGCACTAACCGCTTTGGCCGGGATACCCACCACCGTGGTGCGCGTGGGTACATCTTTTACCACCACTGCATTAGAACCAATGCGCGCATGATCGGCCACGGTAATCGCACCGAGGACTTTCGCACCCGCACCAATGATCACATCACTACCAATGGTTGGATGACGTTTGTGTTGTGCCCATGAGGTACCGCCAAGCGTCACGCCCTGATAAATGCTCACATCATCACCAAGCTCAGCCGTCTCACCAATCACAATACCCATACCATGATCGATGAATAAGCGATGCCCGGCTTCTACTGCTGGGTGGATTTCCACGCCAGTGACCCAACGTGACATATTTGCGAGCAAACGCGCCAGCCAGCGCCAGCCGGATACCCAAAGCGCGTGTTGCAAGCGATAACTCGCTACCGCCCAAAAACCGGTGTGTAGCGTGAGTACCGCAAAACTGCTTTTTGTCGCCGGATCGCGCTCTTTGACGACAGCAAAATCTTCTTTAACTCGTTGAAACCAAATCATGCGTTGTTTTTATAATCCTTTTTAACAAATGGAAGCGGGACAATCTGTACTTTAATTGCTTTGTTGCGCACCATAGCAAACAGTTCGGGTTTCGCCTCGGCGACATCGCTGGCAACATAACCCATCGCAATCGGCGCACCCACGCTGGCTCCAAAACCGCCACTGGTCACCTCACCAACCGTCCGACCGTCCAGGTCTTCAATCGGCGCCCCAGCGCGCACTGGCGCACGGCCATCGATGGCTAGCCCAACACGCTTACGTGCGGCACCTTGCTCGATTTGTTCTCCAATAATCGCAGCACCTGGGTAATCCCCTGCGCGCTCGCCACCAGGACGACGCACTTTCTGAATCGCCCAAGTCAGGTTCGCTTCAACCGGCGTGGTGGTGGTATCAATATCATTACCGTATAAACACAGCCCTGCTTCTAAACGCAGACTATCGCGCGCACCTAACCCCACTGGTCGCACGCGTTCATCAGCAAGCAATTTATCAGCGAGTGCCACCGCGATCTCGTTAGGCACGGATAACTCAAACCCATCTTCACCGGTATAACCAGAACGGCTTACCCAGCAAGATACACCTAATAATTCGTATTCCCCACCGCGCATAAAGCTTAATTCACGTACCGCTGGGTTTAACTCTGCCAAAGCATCCACCGCTTCAGGGCCTTGTAAGGCGAATAACGCGCGCTCTGGCCACCAGCTGACCGTACACTCTGGTAAACCCGCTTGCAATTTAGCAAAATCCGCGTCTTTACACGCCGCATTAACCACCACATAAAAATCATCAGCACGCTTGGTGAGCATTAAATCATCATCAATCGTACCTTGTTCGTTGGTCAGTAGCCCGTAGCGTTGCTGGCCTTCTGCTAAAATTTGCGCATCGACTGGCAACAGGCGCTCTAAGGCGCTTGCTACATCCGCACCTTGCACCAAAATCTGTCCCATATGTGACACATCAAACAAGCCTGCGTGTTCGCGTGTCCATAGATGTTCTTTAACAATCCCATCTGTATATTGCACCGGCATCATATAGCCCGCAAATGGGACCATTTTTGCCCCTTGAGCAATATGCCAGTCATATAACGCGGTTTGTTTTCCCTCAGCCATCTCTACTCCTCATAAAACAGTGCTAATAAACTTGCATAGCGTATCATGCTTTAGTCGTTAGCCGGATGAGAAAATAACGGATTAACTTGAATTCATGTGTTCATATTGCTAGAATTCCAGCGCTTAACAGTTGTTTTAAGGAATTTATGTCTAAAGAAGAAAATATTGAGATGATGGGTACGGTGATTGAAACCTTACCAAACACGATGTTTCGTGTAGAGTTAGAAAACGGCCATCAAATCAACGCGCACATCTCTGGGCGCATGCGTAAACACTATATTCGTATTTTAACCGGCGATAAAGTCAAAGTAGAAATGACCCCTTATGACCTTAGCAAAGGTCGCATTATTTTCCGCGAAAAATAGTCCTCATCGGGGTGATACCCTCTCATCACCCTTTTCGCGCAATCGCGCAGATGCACTTCAGCATCATCTAAACAACTCAATGTCAAAGAACATGCTTTTGTTCCATGTTCGAAGGAATTGTTATGACGAGTGAACGCACCAAACATCTTCACCTCGGTAAATTTGATGCCGATATGGAGCTCCATAATAAAAACCCCGAACACATACCAGATACCCGCATCGATAAATTCACCTTCACCATGGTTTTGGTGATTCTACTTTCCGTATCCATACCGCTTATTTTATTCCCGGATCAAGGCAAAGCCTGGGTATCAGCGGCACGTAGTTTTGTGACTGATAATTTTGGCGTTGCCTATTTAGCCTTTGGTGCCACCGCCCTGCTGTTTGTGACCTATATTTCCTTTTCTGATATCGGCAACATCAAACTCGGCAAGCCTGAAGACGACAAAGAATTCTCTAACGCCTCATGGGCGGCAATGATGTTCTGTGGCGGGATCGGCGCCAGTATCCTCTACTGGGGTTTGATTGAATGGGCTTACTACTATCAGGGCCCTCCGTTTGGTATCGAGCCTGGTTCAGCAGAAGCGATCCAATGGGCAAGTACCTACGGTATGTTCCACTGGGGACCAATTGCCTGGTCGATTTATTTAGTCCCTGCGATTCCGATTGCTTACTTTTATTATGTACGCCAAACTCCGGTACTCAAAGTCAGCCAGAGCTTAATGCCGCTGGTTGGTGAAAAATTTGCCCTGAGTAAGTGGGGGAAAATGTTTGATGTGTTCTTCGTCTTCGGCATGGTTGGCGGTGGCGCAACCACACTTGGCTTAGCCTCGCCGCTGATCACAGAAGGCCTACACGAACTGATCGGCACACCAACTGGTGCTGGCACCGCTGGCAATTGGATGCGTCTTTTCGTGCTGCTCGGAACTACTGCGATATTTGCCTATAGCGCCTATCAAGGCTTGAAGAGCGGCATCCAGCGCTTATCCAACATTAACTTTTATCTCGCGATGGCGTTGCTGCTATTTGTCTTAGTGGTCGGACCTACGGTGTTTATTCTCAATACCGGTTTAGAAGGCCTCGGGCGCTCATTGGGCAACCTATTTACGATGATGACCACCATCAACCCATTTCGTGATCATGCCGAGCTTGGTTTTTCGACCAGTACGTTCGCGCAAGATTGGACTGTATTTTATTGGGCCTGGTGGATTGTGTTTGCACCAACCGTTGGCCTGTTTATCGCGCGTATTTCAAAAGGACGCACGATTCGTCAAATGGTGGTTGGGGCAATTTTCTTTGGCTCGCTGGGCTGCGCCATTTTCTTCACCATTTTGGGTAACTACGGGCTCTATTTACAAATCAACGGCGATTTAGATGTCATCAATATCTTGAATGACCAAGGTGCGACAGCGGCGATTTTCGGTATTTTGTCTTATCTGCCGATGCATTATTTAGTGATTGCGGTCTTTACCTTCTTGGCGGTTATTTTCACCGCAACCACCTTTGACAGTATTTCTTATATTCTCGCCTCGGTGGTACAACACGAAGTGGATGATGAACCACACCGCTGGAACCGCCTATTCTGGGCATTCACCCTCTGTTTCTTACCAGCAATCTTAATGTTTATGGGCGACTTATCCACCCTGCAAACCGCTTCAATTTTTGCCGGTGCACCACTAATTATCATCTTAGGGATGATGATGCTCTCGTGCATTCGTGCGGCAAAATATGATTTGCGCTACCAGCCAGATTATGAATTGAGCACCATTCATATTGAAGACCTTGCTGATAATGCTCCTTGGGAAGCTGGCGAAACCTCGGATGCCCCAGAAGGCTCTGTGCTCCACCAAGAAGCTGAATGGGCAGAGATGCGTGAGGAAAAAGCGCAAGAAGAAGATGATGACACACCCAATCAATCACTTTAGCCCTTATTACAACCACACTAAGCCCGGCAATCTGTCGGGCTTTTTTTCATCTGGACATCATCGAGCTAAGCGATTATCCTAAGCGCTGATTTGTCGGGGTGCGCCACTGGCGCTGAGAAATACCCGTGAACCTGATCCGGCTCGTACCGGCGTAGGAAACAAACGCTATCTCGCTAACTTTCTTCCCTCCGTGCGACCGGTTCATTTTTGAACAGGGAGCAACTATGTCCACAGCTATTGCTTTAACCATTGCCGGTTCTGATTCTGGTGGTGGCGCTGGCATTCAAGCCGATTTAAAAACGTTTTCTGCGCTTGGCGTATTTGGCACCAGCGCCATCACTGCGATTACCGCACAAAACACCCTGGCGGTAACCGCCATCGAAGGCATCAGCCAAGCCACGATCCGCGCACAAATTGATGCTGTTTTTGCCGATATTCGTCCGCAAGCGGTAAAAATTGGCATGCTTGGTAATGCAGAAACGATTAACACCGTTGCCGAGGCATTGCGTGAGCATCAACCCAAATACATTGTGCTCGACCCGGTCATGATCGCGAAAAGCGGCGATGCCCTGCTCGAACAAAGCGCCATCACCGCCCTGAAAAAACAGCTTATCCCACTGGCTTCAATCATCACGCCCAACATCCCCGAAGCCGCGGTACTACTTAAGCAAAACATCGATAATGAAGCAGACATGCAATCCGCTGCGCAAGCGTTGCTGGATATGGGTTGCCAAGCAGTTCTACTTAAAGGTGGGCACCTCAAGGATGCACAAAGCCGTGATTATTTGACTGATACCTTAACGCAACAATGGTTTAGCAGCGAGCGTCACCCCACACGCAACACCCACGGCACAGGCTGCACCCTTTCCGCCGCGATTGCCGCCGGACTAAGCAAAGGGTTGCCATTAGTTGAGGCGATTACTGAAGCCAAAGCCTATATTGATGCCGCGATTCGCGCTGCTGATTCGCTCAATATTGGTAGCGGTCATGGCCCTGTACACCATTTTCACCGCTGGTGGTAGATGCACACTATCGTTATTGAAGATTTACACATCCATCACGCGCACAACACCATTTTTTCCGGCCTCAATCAGTCATTCACCGGCGGTCTATGGCATGTGATTGTTGGACGTTCGGGTTGTGGTAAAACCACATTACTCAACGCCATTGCCGGATTGACGCCCCATCAAGGACACATCCACAATGGGCAAGGCAAAGCGCTAACCGATCAACTGGCATGGATAGGCCAGCAAGACCAGCTATTACCGTGGCTGAATGTCGTGGAAAATATCCGCTTGGGCTATCGCCTACGTCATCAAGCCGCCCCCGATATAGCCCCATTACTTGATGAATTAGACATCCGCACACTCAGCAAGCGTTACCCACACCAACTTTCTGGGGGACAACGCCAGCGTGTGGCCTTAGCACGAACACTCCTGGAACAACGCCATATCATCTTGCTTGATGAACCGTTCTCCGCCCTTGACGCCCTCACACGTCATCAATTACAAACCCTCGCCGCACGCCTACTCAAAGGAAAAACCGTGCTGATGATTACCCATGACCCCAGCGAAGCATTGCGCTTAGCTGATCGACTGTATGTGATGGCGCATAGCCCCGCCACGCTTACACCACTCCCCCTACCTGATACCGAACCACCGCGTGCGCTCAGTCAACCTGAACTTAGTACACACAGCGAAGCACTCTATCACGCATTGGCAGAGACGCCATGCTAAAACGTAGCACTCGCCCATTGCTATTGTTGCTCGGCCTGCTCGGCCTGTGGCAGCTATTGGTATGGCTAAGCGGTGTGCCAGTATATATCTTACCTTCACCGTGGATGGTGGCACGCAGTATTGTCACGAACATTGATCTACTCGCAGCCCACAGCGCAATCACTATCGTAGAAATCCTGCTTGGCTTGGCGCTCGGCACCCTGCTTGGCGTGCTATGCGCACTGATCTTACAACTCTCGGTGGGGCTGCGTGATTGGATATTACCGTTGTTAATTGCCTCACAAGCGATCCCCGTATTTGCACTCGCACCACTACTGATGTTGTGGTTAGGTTACGGTATGAGCGCAAAAATCGTCATGAGTTTGCTGATTATTTTCTTCCCTATCGCTACCGCCACTTACGACGGATTGCGCCGCACACCACCAAGCCACCTTGCCTTAGCACACACACTTGGCGCTACACGCCTACAACAACTCTTATTCATCCGCATCCCTGCTGCGCTACCTGCGTTTGCCTCAGGCATGCGTATCGCAGCAGCGATTGCCCCGATTGGTGCAGTTATTGGTGAATGGGTTGGTGGCAGCCAAGGCCTGGGCTATCTCATGCTTTATGCCAACGCACGCATGAATACCGATTTAATGTTTGCCGCCCTCGCCGTACTCACCACATGTACCTTAATACTGTATTTCACCACCGACCGCCTACTCAGTCGCTGGATTTTCTGGTCATCTACCCCATAGGAGCTTATTATGTTCAATATCCGCACCACCCTTATCGGCGTACTCCTTGCATTCAGCAGTTTAGCCGCATATAGCAAAGAATCGCTAACCATCGCCCTTGACTGGTTTATTAACCCTGACCATGCCGCTTTGGTCGTAGCACAAAACAAAGGCCTTTTTGCCGCACAGGATTTGGATGTGACCTTCATCGAACCATCCGATCCATCGCTACCACCCAAGCTGGTTGCTGCCGGCAAAGCCGATCTGGCAATCACTTACCAACCGCAGTTACACGTACAAGTTGATCAAGGACTACCGCTTTCGCGAATCAGTACACTCATCGCCACCCCGCTAAACACCTTATTGGTTCTGGAAAAGAGCAATTACCAACGCATCGCTGACCTTAAAGGCAAAAAAATTGGTTATTCAGTCTCAGGATTTGAAGACGCACTACTAAGTGCCATGCTCGCCAGTGACGGATTAACCCTGGATGACATCCAAACCGTTAACGTCAATTGGTCGTTAGCACCCTCTTTAATCAGCGATCAAGTAGATGCGGTCATCGGCGGCTATCGTAATTTTGAATTGAACGCATTGGATATTGAAGGTTATCCCGGCCGCGCATTTTACGTTGAAGAACATGGCGTCCCCCTTATGACGAGCTGATTGTTGTCGCAAATAATGATACCCGAGAACGCGACGCTTACCGCCGCTTTAATACCGCGCTTGAGGAGGCCACGCAATTTATCATTAACCACCCCGATGAAGCATGGCAACTGTTTATCGAAAACAAACCCGAGCTGGATGATGAGCTCAACCGCCGCGCCTGGCGCGATACCTTACCGCGCTTAGCATTACGTCCCGCTGCCTACGATGCACAACGCTACCAACGCTTTGCGGAATTCATGCACGAATACGGCCTAATCAGCAAGCCCATCCCAGCGTTAAATCGCTACATCATCACACCATAATCATCAGGAGAAACCCATGTCCTTCTTAGCCTTTCAACAACAGCACCCTCAGCAACGTTTTAGCGAACAGCTATGCACCTATCACCAAGAACAATGGGATCAAGTCGTCCACCATCGCTTCACCATTGAATTAGGAGAAGATTGCTTACCTGATACCGTATTTGCTCGTTATTTGGTGCAAGACTATGCATTTGTACAGACATTAACCAAGCTGATTGCCTACGCGATCGCATATGCACCTGAAATGACAAGTAAACACAGGTTAGCCGTCTTTCTTGCCAACGTCACCAGCGAAGAAAATACCTACTTTATCCGCAGCTTTCATGCACTCAATATACCCGAAGCGGATTATAGCAATCCCAAACTGAGCCCTGCAGCACAAGCCTTTGCAACACAGCTTAACGACGCTGCGGCAACCGGATACGCAGAATGCATCATTGCATTAAGTGTTGCAGAATGGACCTATCGAACATGGGCACACCTTCAAGGCACAAAGCACCCTGAGCGTTTTTATTTGCGCGAATGGATCAGCATACACAACCATGCAACATTTAATGACTTTGTTGATTGGCTGCTATTAGAAATGGACCATATTGGCGCAGGCCACCCCGAACAACACAACGCGTTTAGCACCCGTTTTGGTGCTTTACTCGACCTTGAAGAAGCCTTTTTCACCGCCGCTTATGATGAGGAATAACCATGAATACCTACCAGCAACTCAGCCACACTTGCCCAAACTACCGTGAGTACATTGAGCATGGTTTTGTGCGTCAACTAGGCGATGGCAGCCTGCCTGCTGCCGCCTTTCGCATGTATTTACAGCAAGACTTTCTCTTTCTCATTCATTTCACCCGCGCCTGGGGACTTGCCATTTATAAAAGCGCCACCCTGCCTCACATGCGTGCCGCACAAGCAGGTATCAACGCGATGTTAGACACCGAAATTGGCTTGCACATTGAGTATTGCCAGCAATGGGGCATTAGTGAACAATCGCTATACACTCTCGACGAACATCCGGCAACGGTCGCCTATACGCGTTATGTATTAGATAGTGGCATGAATGGTTCTTTAGCCGAGCTGCATATCGCGCTCGCCCCTTGTATGCTTGGCTATGCGGAAATCGGCCGTTGGTTAAGCGAGCAACCGTGGACAGAATATAAAGACAACCCATACCAACCATGGATAGCGCTTTACGCCAGTGAGGAATTTCAGAGAGCGGCGCAGGCAGAAAGCGATTTACTTGATGAACTCTGTGCAGAGTTTACCCCCGCACAACTCAAACGCGCGCAGCATATTTTCAACACCGCCACCAATATGGAGATTGCCTTTTGGCAGATGGGCTTAGATCACACAGACTGAAAGTATTAAGCGTGCATTTGCTGTTCAAATGCTTTTAAACGTTTGTGGATCGATATCAACTCAACAATCGTTGACCACGAATGAACCAGAAACTGAAACGACGCTTCAACCTTGCTAAAGGCGCGCACCACCTGCTGCATCAACCCCAGGGTGATCGCGCCGGTGATCAAGGTTGGGCCGAGCGCGAGATAAGGAAACAACACGCTGGCTTGTAGATACGTCCATTTAACTAAATCAAAATAGAGGTAGTTGATATACAATCGGAAATAATTATGACGCACATCGGCATAGAGCATGTTGAGCGTCGGTAGATCGGCGCGTTCGATGTGGTCTTCGCCATAAACCAATTCCTTACGATACGCCGCCTCAACCATCTGATTATTAAATTCCAATCCAGGCAAACGAATGCCTGCGAGCATCAACAGCGCGGTACCCATCGCAGTGGTGATCAACACCACCCACACCAGGGCATGTGGCACGTTGCCAATCCACGGTAATTCGGTAATATTTTCTGAAAGCACCCACAGCAGCGGCAAAAAAGCGAACAACGTCATCAAAGCGCGTAACAGGCTTAACCCCAAGCCTTCCATAATCCGCGCAAAACGCATCGTATCTTCCTGAATACGTTGTGAGGCGCCCTCGATATGGCGCAGTTTCTGCCAATTTTCGGTGTAATATTCGTTCATCGCCGTGCGCCAACGGAAAATATAGTGACGGGCGAAGAACTCCACCAGCACGACAATCAGAATATACACGCCCGCCAACTTGCCAAACGTCCACAGGTAGCCGAGAAAAGTCTCGAAGGTGACGGAACCGGGTTCGCTGAGCATGTCTTGCACCGCGTTATAGAACTCACCAAACCATTCATTGATCTTAACGTCGATCTCGACTTTATACCAAGTGGTGAGCGCGATGAGAAGTGTGCCGCCAATCGACCACACCCACCATTTTTTATTGAGGAAAAAGCTACGAAACACTTAAGCTATCCTTCTTCATGACCTAAATACCCACCGGTTTGTCTTGCCCAAAGCCGCGCGTAAATACCACCATGCGCCAACAATTCATCATGGCTGCCCATCTCGACAATTGCCCCTTTATCCATCACTACCAAACGATCCATCGCGGCGATGGTTGATAGGCGATGAGCAATCGCGATCACCGTTTTGCCGTCCATCAAACGGTTCAAGCTCGATTGAATCGCCGCTTCCACCTCACTATCAAGCGCAGAAGTGGCTTCATCGAGCAGCAAAATAGGCGCATCTTTGAGTAACACACGGGCAATGGCGATCCGCTGACGTTGCCCGCCGGAGAGCTTTACCCCTCGCTCACCCACTTGCGCATCCAAACCAATATTACCATCAGGGTCATTCAACTCAGCAATAAATTCATCGGCTTGCGCACCTTTAATCGCTTTTGCCAGCGCTGCTTCATCCGCATCGGGCTTGCCGTATAAGATATTCTCGCGCACACTGCGGTGGAGCAAGGAAGTATCTTGGGTCACCATCGCAATATGGTGGCGCAAGCTATCCTGACGCACTTTGGCGATGTCTTGCCCATCAATCGTAATTCTTCCACCCTGGAGATCATAAAAGCGCAGCAATAAATTCACCAGTGTGGATTTGCCAGCGCCGCTGCGCCCGACTAAACCGATTTTCTCACCCGCTGCAATCGATAAATTCAACCCGTCAAAGACAATCGGGGCACGTTCATCATCACCGCGATGATTATGGTAATGAAAACGCACATCATCAAACGCTACCGCACCGGCAGACACTTCTAGCGGCCTGGCATCAGGCGCATCCTGCACATACTTGGGTAAAGCAAGCATACTCATGCCGTCAGTGACTGTGCCGAGATTCTCAAATAGACCGCTGATTTCCCACAGCACCCAATGCGACATACTATTCACCCGCAGCGCCATCGCCACCGCCACTGCTAAAGCACCGGCGCTCATGATTTCATTCAACCATAAAATGATCCCCAGTGCGGAGACGGCAAAGATCAACACATAATTGAGCGTATTGATACAAAAATCCAACCCGGTGACCAAGCGAAATTGCTTATAAACGGTGTGCAAAAAGCCTTGCATCGAATCGCGTGCATAGCCTGCTTCGCGGTTGGTGTGGGCAAAGAGTTTTACCGTGGCAATATTGGTATAGGCATCAACAATCCGCCCGGTCATCGTTGAGCGCGCATCGGCCTGGCGCTGTGAGACCGCTTTCAAACGCGGTACAAAATACATCTGCATCGCCACATAAAGCACAAACCACACCACAATGGGCAGCATCAACCACAGGTTAATTTGTCCGAGCAACACCACCATCGAAACAAAATACACGCTCATATAGACGAATAAATTGGTGGTTTTTAGCACCAATTCACGGGTCGCTAGCGCCGTTTGCATCACTTTTGTTGCCACACGTCCAGCAAATTCGTCCTGATAAAACCCAAGGCTTTGATCGAGTAAATGACGGTGCATGCGCCAGCGAACAGCCATGGGGAAATTACCCATTAGCGCCTGATGGCGCATCAAAGCATTTGATAAAGTCATCAAAGGCAGCGCCACCAATACCACCGCGCCCATCATCCATAAGGTGCTGGCTTCATCGTGTAAAAACGTGGCGCGATCATGGCCGGAGAGCCAATCAACTATTTTACCAAGGAAGGCAAACAGCATCACTTCTAAGATCGCCTGGATTGCGCTGGTGAAGGTTAAAAACACCACCGGCAAGCGAAAACCGCGCACATAGTACCAACAAAAACGAAGCAGCCCTTGTGGGGGCTGCTCAGCATCGGCATGCGGAAACGGCTGGGTTAAGCGTTCAACCAATCGCAACATAGCCTATTCCTGTAACGATTCGAGCTGTAGCGGCAGTGGTGTGACCGGAATGGTTTCAGCTTGTACCGCTGCCCCTGTCGGCTCTTCGATCGATTCTAAACGCAGGCTGCTTTCATCGGGATTAACCACTACAACCGGATCGGGCGCTAGACCTGGCACATCAGGCAGCGAGGCTAACTCGCTATCAGGTAACACAAAATAGGTTTCGTTTTGACCAATCATGCCATAGTCTTCGCGCGCTTTTTCTTCGTAAGCGTGGTAGGCATCGGGCGAACGCAGGCTTTCAATATCGACTAATAACGCTTCATTACGGTCACTCAGCGCCTGGTTTTCTTCGCTATGGTAACCAATTTGCGTTTTTAACCCTTCAATACGCTGTTCTTGGGTGTCTTGTTGACGCATCAAATACATATTGACGCCCACCAATAGGGCAATCAACACCAGTAAAATTGAATAGAACAGCGTGCGTTTCATTAGTGTTTAATTTTACCGAGCAACGCTGCTTTGCCACCATAAACCGCTTGCTCACCCAGCTCAGCTTCAATAGTGAGCAGGCGATTGTATTTCGCGACACGATCCGAACGACACAGCGAACCGGTTTTAATTTGTGTGGCACTGGTAGCGACTGCGATATCGGCAATCGTGGTGTCTTCGGTTTCCCCAGAACGGTGAGAAACCACCGCGGCGTAACCGGCATCAGCGGCCATATTGATCGCATCCAGCGTCTCGCTCAAAGAGCCAATCTGGTTAGGCTTGATTAAAATCGCGTTAGCAATACCTTTATCAATCCCTTCTTTGAAGATTTTGGTGTTGGTCACATACAAATCATCGCCGACCAGTTGCACTTTATCGCCGAGTTTATCGGTCATGATCTTCCAGCCAGCCCAATCACTTTCATCCAAGCCATCTTCGATCGAAACAATCGGATAACGCGCGACCAAATCGGCCAAATAATCAACAAATTCTGCACTGGAGTACGATTTACCTTCTGAAGCGAGCACGTATTGCCCATCTTGATAGAATTCAGACGCTGCGGCATCCAAAGCGAGGTAAATTTGTTCGCCTGCGGTATAACCCGCTTTGCTGATCGCTTCCATAATCACTTCCAGCGCCGCTTCATTAGACGGCAAATCTGGTGCAAAACCGCCTTCATCACCAACTGCAGTCGCAAGACCTCGTGCATTGAGCACACCTTTGAGCGCATGGAAAATTTCAGCGCCAGCACGCAACGCTTCTTTAAAAGAATCAAAACCGGCCGGCATGATCATAAATTCTTGAATATCGACTGAATTATCCGCGTGCTCACCGCCGTTGATAATGTTCATCATCGGTACCGGCAGTTGATAGGTTGAGCCGAGCAACGTATACAAACCTTTGCCTTGATAGTTTGCTTTAGCGTGTGCCAGCGCTAACGATACGCCAAGAATCGCATTCGCCCCGAGCACATCTTTATTATCGCTGCCATCGAGCTCAATCATCATCTCATCAAGCGCTTTGAGGTTATCTATACTTTGTCCGACCAGCTGATCAGCGATTTGCGTATTGACGTGTGCCACCGCTTTTTGCACGCCTTTACCGCCATAGCGGCTTTTATCGCCGTCACGCAGCTCTAACGCTTCGCGTGAACCGGTTGATGCACCAGACGGCACACCTGCCACACCCTTGCTGCCATCAGCAAGCGTGACGCTAACTTGCAGCGTCGGGTTGCCGCGCGAATCTAGAATCTCCAACGCGTGAATACGCTCAATCGTGGTGCTCATAAAATACTCCTAAAGTGTTAAACATCAAACCAATGACGTTTTAAGCGGTGTGTTGTTTTTGATAATCCAGTGCGGCAAGGATAAACGAGGTGAATAGCGGATGCCCTTTGCGCGGGGTCGAGGTAAACTCTGGGTGCGACTGGCAGGCGATAAACCACGGATGATCCGGCAATTCGACAATCTCAACCAGGCCATTGTCTTCCGAGCGCCCAGAAATACGCAAGCCCGCTGACTCTGGACATTTTTCATAATTGCTGTTGACTTCATAACGGTGACGATGGCGCTCATTAATGATTTGTGCACCATAAATTTCTGCCACTTTACTACCGGATTTCAAGCGTGCCGGCAACGCGCCCAAACGCATGGTGCCGCCAAGGTCGCTGTCTTTATCACGTGCTTCGGTTTCGCCGCGCTCGTTAACCCATTCATTGACCAGCGCAATCACCGGTGCGTTTACATCATCATCCCATTCTGTGCTGCCAGCGCCGTCAATACCGGCAACATGACGGGCAAATTCAACCACCGCAACCTGCATGCCTAAGCAAATACCCAAATAAGGAATACGCTGTTCGCGTGCGTGTTTAACGGCGAGGATTTTCCCTTCAATTCCGCGGTTACCAAAACCACCCGGCACAACAATCCCATCAACGCCGTCGAGCAAGCTCGCCGCACCTTGTTGTAAGATATCCTCAGAATCCACAAAGCGAATATTCACTTTTTTACCAGTGTGAATCGCCGCATGATACAGCGCTTCATTGAGCGACTTATACGCATCGGTGAGATCCACGTATTTACCGACCATCGCAATGGTGACTTCACCATCGAACTGCTCAATCGACTGGACCACACGCTCCCATTGCGACAAATCTGCCTCTTCTGCGTCAATATCAAAGTGATCAATCACTAACTGATCAACGCCCTGTTGGTGATAAAGCAAGGGGATTTCGTAAATATTATTCACATCAAGCCCGGCAACCACTGCTTCGGCTGGAACGTTGGTAAATAAAGCAATCTTGCGGCGCTCATCTTCAGGAATATCACGATCAGCGCGACAAATCAGCATATCCGGCTGGATACCAATCGAGCGCAATTCTTTAACCGAATGCTGGGTAGGCTTGGTTTTCAGCTCACCAGCCGCCGGAATATAAGGCAATAAGGTGAGGTGAATATACATACAGCGTTTACGCCCTAATTGCGTGCCTAACTGACGGATCGCTTCCATAAACGGCAGCGATTCAATATCACCCACCGTCCCGCCAATCTCCACCATTGCAATATCAAACCCTTCAGCAGCGCGTAACACATAGGATTTAATCGCATCGGTGATATGCGGGATAACTTGCACAGTGGCACCTAAATAATCGCCACGGCGTTCTTTACGGATCACTTCCGAATAAATCCGTCCGGTGGTACAGTTATTAAACTGCGTGGCGCGCATGCGCACAAAGCGCTCATAATGACCCAAATCGAGGTCAGTTTCCGCACCATCGTGAGTCACAAAAACCTCACCATGCTGAAACGGACTCATCGTGCCGGGGTCAACGTTAATATACGGATCGAGCTTAATCATCGTCACACGCAAACCGCGTGATTCTAAAATTGAGCCTAAAGAAGCAGCGGCGATGCCTTTCCCTAATGAGGAAACCACACCGCCGGTAACAAATACAAATTTGGTCATGGAGCGTCCGAAAACTGGCTATAAATCGCTTGAGATGTTAGCAGAATATGCCCGATTTTGCCAGCAAAACAACAGCGCTGACCAGTCTTTCGCAGCGCCTAACCCACCGACCCAAACCAAGCGATCATCTGCCCAAAGCAGCGGCGTTCGCCGACGAATATAAGGTGGCACACCCGCTTGCTGAAACGCTTCTTTTAACGATTTAGCATGCGTCATACTTGCCGCTTGAAAACGTGCCCCCGGCGGGCAAAGCGTCCAGCGACAGTGCCGCCCGGCAAGAAGCGCATGGCCTTCATTTAGGTCAATATCCCCGACACCTGGCCATTGCGTATGCGGCGCAAAAGCCGGTGGGGGTGCAGGTTCGCTAATGTGGTAGCGATAAATCTCGCCACGATAGGCGAGCAGTAACCGCTTACCATAGCGCAGCTCAGCCTGCTCGGCGCCACTGCGTAGTTGGCGCAAAAACTCCTGTAAGCGTTGACTCGGCGGTGGCCCATCCTCAACGCGCGCGAGCCAGCGACGCAGTAACGCTTTTTGCCATGCTTCATCCCGCTCCCTAAGCAAACACCAAGGCAGTGGCGCATTAAGATCCGTCGGTAGATAAGCGTCCAGCGCCTCATCAAGAACCATTTGGCTTTCACCAAGCCACTGCGCACTGCGCGCAATCTGTTGCGTGGCTCCCGGAAAAGACGCCTCTAACGCTGGCAAACAATCATGACGTAAGCGGTTACGTGCATAACGTGTATCTGTATTGCTTGGATCATCCACATAATCGAGCGCATGCTCTTTAGCATAGACCATAATCTCTTCGCGTCGTACATGAAGTAGTGGTCGCCAATGTTCACCATCGGCAAAGGTTTTACGCACCGGCATCGCAGAAAGTCCTGCCAAACCGGCACCACGCAGAAGCTGCAACAGTAAGGTTTCGGCTTGATCGTCTTGATGGTGCGCGGTGAGCAATGCCCCTTTTGCTGGTAAATGTGCAGCAAACGTACGGTAACGCGCTGCGCGTGCCTGCGCCTCCGGCCCGCGACCATCATTAGCGTGATAGGCTAAACGCTCACAAAAAAAGGGGACGTTCAATGCCGCACAAAACCGTTCGCAGAGTGCCGCCCATTTTGGTGCGTCTTCATGCCAACCATGGTCAAGAAAGCACGCCACCAGCGGCGCGCCTAAGCGCGCACGCTGCGCTACCAACAGATGCAACAGGACAACCGAATCCACCCCACCGCTTAATCCCAGCAGGTATTGCGATGGTTGATAGTCCACCTGCCAGCGCCAAAAATCTTCATCTAACTGCATCACACCGTCACGTTAGGTCCCTTCACATAGCCACACAGTCTACCATTGCCGTTATCATGCAGTAATAAGATTGTCAGCTTGCCTCACAGGCGCTAGTATTCTTAAAGCATAACCACAGAATTTTAGGACAAATGATGGCAGAACAACCTGTAAAACATTGGTCTCGTGTTGAATATCTCTCGGAGACGGTGAAAAACCCCAACATCCATATTCGCGGCACCCACAGCTATTACAGCGATACTTGGACTGGTTCATTTGAAGAAAGCGTGGTGCGCTATTTGTACGGCGATGAAATTAGCCTCGCGAGTTGGGAGCCGCAATGGGAAAACGACCAGCTTTATATCGGCGATTATGTGTGCATTGCTGCTGAGGCGATCATTTTAATGGGCGGCAACCATACCCATCGCATGGATTGGTTTAGCCTCTACCCCTTTCCAGAATGGCTGCCGGAATCGTATGTTGGTAAAGGCGATACGGTGATTGGTGATGGCGCCTGGATAGGCATGCGTGCGATGATCATGCCTGGGGTAACGATTGGCGAAGGCGCAATTATTGCCTCAGGCGCCATCGTAACTAAAGACGTTGCGCCTTACACGGTGGTCGCTGGTAATCCTGCCGTGGTCAAGCGCACCCGCTTCCCGCAGGCGGTTATCGATACCCTGCTGTCGCTCAAAATTTATCAGTGGGACGAAAAAAAGTTCAATGTACTCAAACCCTGGCTAGGTCAAAATGATATCGATGCCTTAGTGGCTGCCTTAAAGCAATACGACGTGCGAAGGCAGTAGCGCCTCAAAGCGACGCTTATTCTTCGCTAAAGTTTCCATAGGCGCGGATTTTTGCCATACGCTGACTTTGTCGGGTCTCATGATCAACATCAGCGAGCGCATCGAGCTCTTCAATCAGTGTAGTTTTCAAGCGCTGCGCCATTTCCGCTTTATGACGGTGCGCGCCACCGAGCGGTTCATCAATAATGCGATCGACTAAACCAAGTTTAATCAGCTTATCAGAGGTCACATTCATCGCTTCAGCAGCTTCTGAAGCCTTATCAGCGCTGCGCCATAAAATCGAGGCACACCCTTCAGGTGAGATCACCGAATACATACTGTTTTGCAGCATCAACACACGGTCAGCAACCCCAATCGCCAGTGCGCCCCCAGAGCCACCTTCACCAATCACACAAGCAATCACCGGAATATCGAGCGTCGCCATCTCAAACAGGTTATGCGCAATTGCCTCACTTTGCCCGCGCTCTTCAGCACCAACACCAGGATAAGCGCCAGGTGTGTCAATAAACGTAATTAACGGCAGCTTGAATCGTTCGGCGAGTTTCATCAGGCGTAGTGCTTTGCGATACCCTTCCGGACGCGGCATGCCAAAATTACGCTTCACTTTTGCTTTGGTGTCACGACCTTTCTCATGACCAATAACCATCACTGCTCGGCCATCTAAGCGCGCTAACCCACCAACAATCGCTTTATCATCAGCGTAAGCACGATCACCATGCAATTCATGAAAATCGCTAAAAACCTCACCCAGATAATCGAGGGTATAAGGGCGCTCAGGATGGCGTGATAATTGGGCGACTTGCCAATCCTCAAGATCAGAGAAAATCGATTCGGTGAGATTTTTAGCTTTTTCTTCCAAGCGTTTAATCTCATCGCCGATATCCACATTAGACTGCCCGCTAAACTGGCGCAATTCGCTCAGTTTATATTCCAAATCGGCAATCGGTTTCTCAAAATCTAAATACTGCATCGTTACACACTGGCCAGTTCGGCTTCCAAAATAAATAAATCTAGTAAAAAAATCGGTAAATCGTTTGGGTTGTCTATATTATCGAGTTGAACACGCCGGTTAATGACACTCTTGTCACACAGTGTTACCGTTTCTAATTCATCGGCCGTGCACGTGAGTATCTGTGGCGCACCACGCGCAATCAGCACATAATCGAGCGCATGATCATCAGCGCCGAGGGATTTCACCCAGATCAGCTTCGATCCCTCTTCATCATGACTCTGTTGAGCCTCATCGGCTTGATGATGCGCATCATAGATATAATCCAAATCAATGACCGGCAGCTTATCATACTGAACAATCAAACTGCCACGCACGTAGTGCCCGTCCCCTTCAGTAATCACCGGCGCATAAGGCAAAACCTGACGCACCAAAGCAGTCGGCAGTATAGTGAGCCCCTTACGGCTAGGTATGACAATAATTTCAATTCCAGCCATGATTACACCCCAACTCCAACACTAAGTAAGGTATAGATCCTCTCGAGCAGTCGGTCTTCATTGTATGGCTTACCTAAATAGCCCTGTACACCGATTTTTGCCGCCCGTTCGCGGTGTTTATGGCCCGTACGCGAGGTAATCATAATAATCGGCACATCATCAAATTCACCCATATCACGCATCCGGCTGGCAAATTCCAGACCATCCATACGCGGCATTTCAATATCGAGCAACACAATATCCGGCTCAAACGCAAACAATACATCGAGCGCATCTAAACCATCTTTAGCGGTCGCTACTTTAAACCCGTTACGCTCAAGTAAGCGTGTGCCGACTTTGCGCATCGTAATCGAGTCATCGACAATCAGAACTTTCGTTTCTTCTTCTTTATCCTGACCAACGGTTAAACGATTAAAATGATCAATTTGTCGCGCCAAATCCTGCAAATCGAGCACCGGCACCACACCACCATCAGCCAGTACCGTAGCCCCCATAACCCCTGGAACTTGCTGGACCAATGGGTGGACGCTTTTAATGACAATCTCTAAGCGACTGATCACATGGTCAATATGAAACGCGCAAGATTCATGCGCGCCACTACTTTGCACCAGCAATACAGGCAACGCGCTCTTATCGGCTTGCAACTCATAGTTATGGCCGAAATATTGACCAAGCATACGGACACGATAAGTGTCATCACGATAATGGAAATATTGTTCCTCTTGACTGATTGCTTGACGCAGATCTTCAACCGGAATTTGTGCCACCGCCACCAAAGACGTCATCGGGATAACATATGGTTGTCCGGCAATACTCACCTGTAGCACTTCAATGACGCTCATCGATGAGGACAGGGTTAAATTAAATTCTGCGCCTTTATTTTTGAATGAACGCAAGCTGATCTGCCCACGGTGTTTATGAACAATATCACTCACCACATCAAGCCCGATACCGCGTCCTGAAAGCTGGGTCAGATTCGTTGCCGTACTCATTCCTGAGCGTAGTAACAAAGTATTGAGGTATTGCTCATTATCAGCGCGTGACTCATCGAGCCAGCCCTTATTACGCGCTTTTTGGCGAATCTTATCGTAGTCAAAACCACGCCCATCATCGACAATACGAAGCGCCAACTCATTAAGCAACATATCCACTTCAATAGTGATCGTTCCGTAAGGCCGCTTCTTAGCGGCAAGTCGCTGATCAGGCGCTTCAATACCATGAGCTATCGAATTACGGATAATATGCTCGAGCGGCCCTAGAAGATCATCAAGCAATTTATGCTCAATCTCATGATGTCCACCGCTAATTTTTAAGCGCACTTCTTTACCAACAGATTTTGCCGCTTGAGCAACCAATCGCCGTAAGCGTCCTTCGTAGGCATCAAAACGCACCAATTGCACTTCCATCAAGTGATCCTGTACACCACGATGCAACACGCCTTGTTGCACCGCCATGATGCGCACGCGCGACAGACCTTCAAGTAAAAGATCTTGAACATTTTTCAGATCATCAACCGTTTCAGAAAGCTGACGAGACAGTTGCTGCATCTCTGTAAAGCGGTCCATCTCTAGCGGATCAAACTCTTTATCCGCGCCAGTTTGATCGCGGCGATATTGCATCTGTGCTTCTGACTCACTTTCTAAACGG